>CAYONP010000046.1:18451-28978 GCA_964405335.1 uncultured Fimbriimonadaceae bacterium | reverse complement strand
CCGTAGCGCCGGTTGATAACCGGCTCCCGCGCGTACGCTGCGCAGCCGTCCTGCGCGCGCGCCGGCCATGTGCCGCGCGGCGCGGCTCCGCCGGTTGCCAACCGGCGCCACGAACGGCCTCGCCGGCCATCCGTTGGCGCACCCAAGCCGTAGCGCCGGTTGATAACCGGCTCCCGCGCGTACGCTGCGCGGCACCGCCTGTTGCCAACCGGCGCCACGCGGCGGCGCCAGCCTCAGGAGGCCTTGCCTCGGGCGCGGCGAAGCCCGCGTCATGCTCACCACCCTCCTCCTCGCCCTGCTCACCGCCGAGCTCGCACCGGCCGAGGGGTTTGGCCGGCCCGTGGCCCTTGCGGTGGACCACTCGCGCGGCACCATACTCCTCTCAGGCTTCCGTAACCTCTATAACTTACACATCCTGCGTGAAGAGGATGGATCTTTCACGGGGTTCCTGTTCGGCTGGGCGGTGACGCCGTGCAACCCTGGGTACGATGGCTGCGACGCCATCTATCTCGCCCGCGCTGACGAACTCGCCGGGCCGTGGCGGGTCTATGCCGGCGACGCGGGCTGGAACGCCGACCGGCCCGAGACGTGGGTGCCGGTGCTCACCGCCGGCGACCAGCCGTGGGACCAATGGCACAACGGCGACCCGACCGTCGTGCGCGTCGGCGGTGTCTACCATATGGCCTACAGCGCCACGGGCGACAACCTGGACGGCATCGCCTATGGCCGGCCCGGCGACACCGATGGCAGTATCCTCTGCGTCAGGGGCGCGACCTCGGCGGATGGGATCACCTGGACCAAGTCGCCCGAACCGATCTTGATCCACGAACCGGACCTCGGCGCGGCCTCGACACCCGAGGGCGATGCGCACCTTTATGGCTCGTACCACCGACCTTCATTGTTGTATGAAGATGGTATGTGGCGTCTTTGGTTCGATTACTGGGCCGGAGCCGGCAAGGGCGTTTCGGTTGGCTATGCCGAGTGCCACGGCGAGTTCCTCAATCCCGATGACTGGACGGTGCTTCACGCCGGCGAGTCGCCCGTGCTGCCACAGTTCCCCAACCCTGACGTGGTTCGTGCCGGCGAGCTCCTGCTGGCCTTCGGCGATCCGCCGGTCGGGCGCACCGGTCATGGCTGGGTCGACCGCAAGATCACCGTGGCTGCCTCGCGGGACGGAATCGACTGGCTGGTCCTCGGCCACCTCGAGCCGCCGGAGGGCGTACCGGCCATCCACGTGCCCGAGGTGATCGTCGACGACGGGCAGCTCTGGCTATGCTATGCGACTCAGCGTGGCGGTGAGCCGTATGACTATATGTACGACTCCATCCGGCTGGTGCCGCTGGAGTTGGACCTCGCGGCGGTCAGGCAATCGCTACCGCGGTAGGGCGCGCCGTGCGCGCCGGCTCAGAGCTCGCCGCAGCCAGGCATGCGGTTGGCCGCGAGTTCCGCGAGTTGCTGCCAGTCTTCCAGCGGCGGTGACAGGTATAGTGTTCGGTTCGCGCACTGGACCTGTGCGCCTTGGCTGGTAACGGTGACGGCGACGATCTGGGCCCACGAGGTCCGCCGCGCCGGCCGGTACCAGAAGTGCTCCGCGAGGCCGTGGTCATCAACGGAGACGGCTCTCCGGCCAGGACCGTCGATGATGAGCGGCATAAGAACGCACATCGACAGGAAGGCGAGGAGCGCCACCGGGAGCATCGCGGGATCACCCGGCGCGTCCTCCGGGTCGACACCCACGGCCGCCACGAAGCACAGGAACGGCACTACCCACAGCGCACAGCCGATCGCCCGGCGCGGCCCGAGCCCCGCTGCCGGCTGCCGGTAGTAGCGCCGCTCGTTCACATCGTCTCACGGGTGTTGTCGTCGCGGCAGCGAACCTCGTCGAGGAAGGCCAGGGCGGCAGCGATGCCCTTCACCGCGTCGCGGGCCGCCTCGGCGGGCGTGTCGCCAACGCCGACGAGGTAGGGCAAGTCCGGTACTTCGGCCACGAAGCCGTCCTCGTCGGCCGACCGCGTTAGCAGCAACCGGTAGCGCCTCGCAAGATCGAAGTGCATCGTCGTCGGCTCGATGATTGCAGAGTCTCCCACTGCTTGGATCCGGGTTCGCGGAAGTGTCCGCATGACACAACGCGCGCCGCGGGCGAATAGTTGCATGCCTCCCAGCGCGGCCAAGACCCGCAGGGAGTGCCGTTTCCGGCGGGCGCAGCAGGCTAACGGCGCCACCTCACCCCTCCCGCGCCAACCGCACCCGCCCACCATCGACCATCCGCACTGCCACCACACCCTCCGCCCGACGTGTGCCGTCGGCGTCCTCGACGATCCAGGTGCCCGCGGGCAGGTAGAGCCGAAAGCTGGGGTGCGGCTCGCCTTCGCACTCGATGACCACCTGATCGGCGGTCGCGTCGATGCTCAGCACCACGCTCTGGAAGCGGATCCGCGTGATGCGCAGGCTGGGCCAGTCGGAGGGCAGGCGCGGCTCGACGCCGATGCCGTCAGGGTGTGCGGTGAAGCCGAGGAAGCCGTACAGCATGACCTGCGGTACGAGGGCGCTCTCGAAGAACTCCATGTCGAGCCCGAGCCCGCCGGCGGTGCCGCCGCCCTGCAACGAGCCGCGCGCCGGGTCGGCGGCGTACCAGGCGCGGTACCCGCCGCCCGCCTGCACCTCGGCGAACCAGTCGAGGATCTCGCTCAGCCGCGCCCAGGCGTTGTCGGGCCCGAGGTGGCGCAGCCGGGCCATCAGGTCGTGGTAGCTCCAGCCGAGCACCGCGCCGCCGTCCTGCACCTGCCCGCCGAACGGGATGCTCTCGGGCGAGGTCCAGTACCAGCCGTACCAGTCGATGTTCCGCCGCGTCGTCGCCCGCGCTGCGAAGCGCCAGTGGTAGATATCGTCACCCTGCGACGTATCGCCGTCGACGATTCGCTGCCCGTCGAGCCAGGCCATGATGCTTCGCGCTTGCTCCTCACTCGCAACGCCGTAATAGATAGACTCGCAGTTCATGAACGTGTAGCCGTAGTCGTAGAGGATGCCGCGGTCGTCGCGACCGAGGCCGAAGCGGCCGGTCTCCTCGTTCCAGAACCGCTGCGAGGCGTGCGCGCGCACGTCGGCGGCATGGTCGCGCAGGAAGCGCGGGTCGAGCGCGTCGGCACCGCCGGGGAGGTTCCATTCGGGGTGCGCGGCGACCGCGGCTTCCAGCTCGGCCAACGTCTCGAGCGCGTCGGCGTAGTAGAGCGTGGCGATGCCGTCCTCGTAGCCGCACGGCACGATATCCCAGTAGTGGTTGCCGATCCCGTGCCCGGTGAGGATGCGCTTCTCGCCGTCCTCATAGACCACACCACTACGCCCGTCATGCCCGACGTAGGGCACCACGATGCAGCGGTGTTCGAGCCCGCCGAGCGTGTGCATGGCATACCGCATCGCCTTGCGCATGCGGCCGAGGTTGGCGCGCAGGAAGTCGAGGTCGCGCGTCCAGGTGAAGTAGATCGCGCAGCCACGGATGAAGTTGCCGTTGTTGATCGGATGCCGTGTGTCGTATTGCGTGAACAGCGCCTGGATGCCGACGGTCGCCGGCCCCTTGTTGCCGAAGCCGAGCCGCAGGCCGGTGATCTCGCCGCGCCACTCGGGGTGGCGGTGGACGGGGATCATCTCGTAGACCAGCTCGCCGTCGGGAGTCGCGCCAAAGTGCATCCGCCGCGCGGGTGACCAGTCGGGCGCCTCGGCGGTGGTCCATTCCAGGTAGGGCGCCGCGCCGGCGAGGCCCGTGGCCACCCAGCGCAACTGAATGAACGGGCTCTGTAACGGTGTGATGCGCAACGGCGGCGTCGTCACGACCGCGCCGGGGTCGACCAGCTCGAGGTTCCAGGCCCGCTCATCGACGCCGCGGTCGCCGGCGCCGGTCACCGTCCAGCCATCGGTGCCGTTGGCCTGCGCCGGGCCCCAGCCGGGCGGCACGCCCTGCAGCGAGAAGTGCCAGCCCCACACCCCTGCGTCGCCGCCCTGGCCCCAGAAGGGGAACGGCCACCCATGCTGGTGCGCGATGCTGCCGTGCTGGTGTGTCCACACGTAACCTTCGTCGTCGATCCCGCGGGTCGACAGCACGGTGCTCCACTGCTGCCGCAGCAGGTCCATTCTGCCGTCGGTCGTATCGGCCGGCCACAGCGCGCAGACCGACAGCCACTCATCCCATAACGTAGCTTTGGGCCCGCTGCCGGGGTAGTGCAGATACCACAGCTCACGCAATGTCTCCATACTGGCCTCGTGGCCGGGGACGATAAACCGCGGGCACGAGTCAGGGATGGCCGGAGGGGCGAGCAGCAGCGGGACGCAACACCACATGGCGCGACTCCGCCGCAGAGGGTGCCGCCGGGCCGGGTCGAAGTCAAGCACGGCCCGCGGTCAGGGCCCCGAATCGCCCGGACTGTTACGGAGCCATGCCTGGCCTGTTACCGAGCGCGTGGAAACGAGACCTGACCCCGCGTCGGCTACTCCCCCACCAACGTCCGGTGCATCTGCTGCTGGATCTCTTCCTGGGTGGCCCGCCGGTTGGCCGCGATGGCGTCGGCGATCTGGTTGACCTGTTCGGTCGTTTCGATCACCTGCCCCTGCCGGCGGGCGGCCTCGCGGACCTCGTTGCGAAGCCACTCGGGGTCGAGCTGGACCGAGCCGTGGACGCGCTGGACCACCGGCAGCCAGGCATCGAGCTGGGCCAGCGGCGTGCGGTAGACGAACGTATCCTTGCTGCGCCACATCCCCGCGCCGGCCTGGCCCCAGTCTTCGAGGCAGACGTACATGCGCTCGATGAACTCATTGCCACCTTCGGTATACTGAACGGTGAGAATACCGCAGGCGTAACGAAAGTCGATCATCGGCGCGATCACCTTGGCCGCCTTCTGGTACTCGCCGGCCAGCTCGGGCAGCGGCTGTTCGTGGACGATGCGTGCGCCTTGTGCCTGCGGGTGGATTTGCGGGAAGACCAGCTTGGCCAGGTAGGTCTGCCAGGTCATCTTCGGCATGGCGATCATGCCGTTGTACTGGCTGCCCGGCGGGAACATCGGCCCGGCCAGGCCGGCGTTCGGGTCGGCGAAGTAGATGTCGGGCAGCCAGCGCATCATCACCGAGCCGGCGGGATCTGATTTGAGGGTCAGGTCGATCTTCGCGTCGACCGCGTTGTGCGCGCCGGCGGCGTCGGGCGGGAAGCGGATGATCCCGCCGTCGACCAGCCAGCCGGTCGGAATGACAAAGGTGAACGCCTTCTCGCGCGGCTCGACCGCCTGCTCGAAGGCGACGTTGCCGGGCCCGCCGGGCGCGCGCTCGGCCGGCTCGTCGGGCCCGCCGTTCTGGCCGAACGGCAGTCCCGTTTTGTCGGCCGCGGGCAGGCCGACGGCGTTTGGCTGGGCACCGCCCGGCTGCAGTGCGGGCACGCTGCCGGGGGCCAGGTAGCGCAGCCGCAGGGTGACCGTCTGCTTGCCCTTCCCGCTCAGCGTGCCGGCGCCCTCGACCTCTTGCGGCGGGAAGGTCAGGTCGAGTTCGAGCCGGTGCGAGATGAACTTGCCGGCGTCGAGCAGGAAGACGCTCTCGCCGGTGCCCGCGGCTTCGAGTCGGAACTCGTCATACGGGAAGCGCACCGCCCAGGTGTGGGTGACCACGGCGGCGGGATGGCCCTGGACCTCGCGCCGCTCGGCAAACCGGCAGTCGATCTGCCCGGTGACCGGGCCGCTGGCGCCGAGCAGCTCGGCGGCGGCGCGGAGCTGCAGCTCGGTCGCCGTCCAGGTGTCGCCCTCGGCCACGGGGTGGGGCGGGGCGAACGGGTTGTCGACGGCCGCGGCGGCGCCGATCACGTCGAGGATCCAGCCGTCGGGTTCCGGCCCGTCGCAGCGCACGCGCCAGTTGCCGTCGCGCTCTTCGGCGATGAACACGCAGGTCGGGGTGAGCATCGGCCACGGCTCGACCACCCCGCTCTCGAGGTTGGTCCGCTCGACCTTCTCCTCGCTGACCTTGAGCCGCATGGCGTGGTACTCGCCCTGCTCGACCTGGCTGGGCTGGGCGGTGACGGTCCGGGCAACGCGTTCGGTGACCGTCAGCGGTTCGTTGTCGATGGTGATCGTGCGCTCGAGGCTGAGGATCCGCTCGACCGTCTCGCCCTCGCGCCAGCCGCCACGGAAGGCGACGCCGTCGCCCGCGCCGCCGGCGGTGGAGAATCGAAGCGCGAACGGCTCGAGCGGTCGCTCGCCGTCGGCCGAGAGAAAGCCCTGCCGCGTGGCGCTGTTGAACCCGATGCCGTAGGCCCGGCCGGGCAGCAGTCGGACCTTCAGGTGGAATGTGGTCGGGTTGTCGAACCAGGGTTCGCCGAGCACCTCGGGCGTGTCAACGCCGTCGACGGCGACCAGCGAGTGCGAGTTCATCTTCAGCCCTTCGCTGAAGACGACGGTGACGACCAGCTCGCCGGCGGGCACAACGGCGCCGGCGGCCGGTTCGGTGCGGACGACGGTCGGCGCGGCGAGCGCCGGCAACAGGGTGAAAAGAGCGGCGCTGAGCGCCGGCAGCACGCGCATGACCACCTCCCTGCGCCGGCCCGACGACCCACCGGCGCTGATGACGATACGGCGGCGATTCCGTTGCCATTCCCGGCAGCGGCGTTCGCCGGCGTGGCGGGGAGTCCTTCACGAAAGGGAACCGGACCGGCCGGCCGAAGCGGGCGGCGGGAGTGGCTCATGTGGCCTGCCGTCGCCGGCCTGATTCTGCTCGCCGCCGAAGCTGAGCTGGTCACCGTCCGACCGGCCGATACCGGGGTCGGGTTGCGCAATCCCGGCATGGGCTGGGTGCTGCATTACTACGACAACGTGCCGGCACACTACGGCTCGCGGCTGGCGCCGTCGGACACGGTCGACGACTTTCCCGGCTTGACCTGCCTCTACCTGCGCATCCCGTGGAGCTACCTCGAGCCGGAGGAGGGTCGGTTCGATTGGAGCGTGCTCGACACGCCGGCGCAGCGCTGGCTGGCCAAGGGGCTGCAGATCGGCCTGCGGATCAGTTGCACCGAGAGCTGGTTGCGCTGGGCCACGCCGCAGTGGGTGGCCGAGGCGGGGGCGAAGGGTTATGACTTTACACCGGGGCGCGAGGATCCAGACGGGCCATACTGGGAGCCCGAGTATGACGATCCGGTCTTCCTGGCCAAGCTCGACGCCTTCCTGGCCGCGCTGGCGGCCCGGTACGACGGCCGGCCCGAGGTGGCGTTCATCGACGTCGGCTCGTTCGGCGTCTGGGGCGAGGGCCACACCTGGGCCAGCACGCAGCGCCGGTGGCCGGCGGAGACGGTGATCCGGCACATCGACCTGCACCGCAAGCACTTCCGGCACACGCTCTTGGCGGCCAACGACGACTTCGGCTTCCAGGGCGAGGAGACCATTCGCCACGCCGCCGAGCACGGACTGACGCTGCGCGACGACAGCATCCTGGTCCAGGGCGGAGCGAACGCCTACTTCCACGCCAACTATGCCCAGGCATTCTGGCCTCGGGTGCCGGTCATTCTCGAGAGTGAGCATTACGGCGGCTCAGTCGACCGCGGGCACTGGCAAGACGGCAGCCTCTACCTGCGGGCGGTCGAGGAGTACCACGCCAGTTACGCCAGCATCCACTGGTGGCCGCGTGAGTTTCTCGAGCGCGAGCGGCCGCTGATCGAGCGCATCAACCGGCGGCTGGGCTATCGCCTGCAGTGCACCGAAGCCGCCTGGCCGGCACAGGTGCGTGTCGGCGGCCGGGTGCGCCTGGCCGGCACCTGGCGCAACGCCGGCGTGGCGCCGTGCCTGCCCGGCGGGCGGGTGGCGTGGACGCTCAAGGACGCCGACGGCGGGATCGTCGCGGTCTTGGTCGACTCGTCCTTCGACGTGCGCAGTCTGCCGGTCGCCGAACCCGGCGCGGCGCCCGAGACGCGCAGCGAGGCCGAGTTCGGCCTGCCGTTCCAGTGCCCGAGCGGCACGTTCGACCTGTTCGTTTCCGTCGGCGACGAACTCGGCTCGCCGCGCATCGCCCTGCCACTCGACGGCGACGATGGCGCGCGGCGGTACCGGCTGGGCAGAATCAGTGTGGTCGGCGACTACGCGGTCGAGCTGGGCGAGCTCCAGATCGAGGGCGGCCTGACGCTGGCCGTCGTCTACCGCCCCCACGCGCCACTGCCGCCCGGCGTGCGACCGTTTCTCCACCTCTGCCAGCACGAGGAGATCCTCGCCACCGCCGGCGGCGACCTCGACCTGACCGGCGCCGAGCCGGTTGAACACCGCTTCGCCATCGGGCTGCCGGACGACGCGGCGGGGCAGAGCTACGACGTCTATCTCGGTCTCTGGCAGCCGGCCAACCTCGGCCCCGAGGAGCGGCTGATCCCCGACGCCGACGCCGGTGCGCGGCGCGTGTTGGCCGGCCGGCTGAGCGTCGGCGCCGACGGCACGGTGCGCTGGCAGGCGCGGTAGGCCGCCGCGCGTTCGACAGGCGGTACATCGACGCACCGTGCTATCATCCGCCCGCTGACCGCCAGCCGGAACCCGAGTTGACCCACGCCGCCGCGCCGCGCCTGTTCCGCGCCAGTTTCGTCGCCCTCGCCGCCACCTCCACGACCTTCGTGGTCCGCGGCGATGTGCTCGGCGCGCTGGCGGTCGAGTTCGACCTCAGCCACGTGCAAATCGGCTATCTCAACGCCGTCGGCGTGTGGGGCTTCCCGACCGCCATCCTGCTCTTCGGTCCGCTCTGCGACAGCCTCGGTATGAAGCGGCTGATGTATCTCGGCGCCGCGCTGCACGCGCTCGGCCTCGTCCTCGTCCTCGGCGCCGCGCGGCTCGGCGGCTATCCCGCGCTGCTCGCCGGCGGGTTCACCCTCGGCTTCGCCAACGGCGCCGTCGAGGCGGTGATCAACCCGCTGGTGGCGACTATCTACCCCGACCGCAAGACCGAGAAGATCAATCTCCTCCACGCCGCATGGCCGGCAGGTATGGTTGTCTGTGGGTTGTCGTGTTTCGCGCTCACGCTCGCCTTCGGCCTGCGGCGCGAGCCGGTCGACTTGGCCATGCTGGCGCTCAGTTGGCGGGTCAAGTACCTGCTCGTCGCCGTCGGCCTGGTGGCCTATGTCTGGCTGCTCCGCGGCCTCGACTTCCCGCCGACCGAGCGGACCGCCAGCGGGGTCTCGAACCGCGCCATGGGCCGGGCCGTGCTGAGCCCCGGCTTCGCCATGCTGGTGCTCTGCATGGTGCTCGGCTCGATGACCGAGGGCGGGCCGGACCAGTGGGTCGGCCTGGCCGTCAGTGATCTGCTCGGCGAGCGCGGCGTCGGCATTCTGACCCTGGTCTATACGGGCAGCCTGATGTTCGTCCTACGCCTGGCCGCCGGGCGGCTCGAGCGGCGCCTGACCGCCGCCGGGCTGCTGGTCTTCGGCGCCGCCTTCGCCGCGGCGGGGTTGTATGGCTTGAGCCGCTCGCGGACGCCCTGGGCGGCGTTCGGCTCGGCCACCTGCTTCGGTCTCGGCGTGGCCAACCTGTGGCCGACGTTGCTGGGCATCGCCTCGCACCGCTACCCGCGCACCGGCGCGCTCGGGTTGGCGCTGCTCGGCGCGGTCGGCGCGCTGGCCACTGGCTGGGCCGGACCGATGATGGGCCACGCCTATGACCGCGGAATCGAAGCCGCGCTGCCGGCCGACCTGGCCGAGGAGCTGTTCGTCGACGGCCGGTACAGCCCCGAGCAAGCGCTGGCGGTGACCGACCCGCTCGACCAGGCGCGGATCGAGCACGCCGTGGCCGAGGGCGCCGGCGCCGCCTATGCCGCCGTCGCGCGATTGCCGGTGGCGCTGGTAGCGCTGAGTCTGGTGCTGCTGGCGGCACACCGGCGCAGGCGCTCCGCGCCGGCGTAGAGCGCTGCGTTGGCCGCATCCGGCTGGCGGGAACCCGACCCGCCCCCGCCGACGTTCTTCCCATACTTGCGCAATTGCGCAAGTGAGCGGAGAACGGGATGAGCCAAAGCGGTTGTGGTCCCGAGCGGCTCGGTCGCGTGCTCGACGCGCGGCTGTTCAAGGCCTTGTGCCATCCGACGCGGACCGACCTGGTGCTGCGGCTCGCCTGCTGCGGTGGGTCGGGCACGGTGGGTCAGGTCTCCGAGCAGGTGCCGGTCAGTCTGTCGGTGGTTTCGCGCGGGCTGGCGCAGCTCAAAGAGGCGGGCATCGTCTCGGCCGAGCGGCAGGGCAAGGTGGTCTGCTACCGCCTGCGCTGCGGCGAGCTGGCCACCATGCTGCGCGAACTGGCCGACTGCCTGGACGCCTGCTGCCCCAACGAAGGAGAGGGCCATGAGCGATGCGACGAAGAGCTGTTGCGAGCCGGTGCGTGAGCAGGTCGAGGCGTGCGGATGCAAGGCCGTGGTGATCGTCCTCGGCGGCTGCTGCGACGACGGCTGTTGCGGCGACGGCTGCTGCGACTCCGAGTCGACGGACGAGTGATGCGGTGCCGGGCCCGGCTCAGCCCGGCCCCGCACCCGGTATCAAGCCGCCTCGTCGATAGG
>CAYONP010000046.1:0-18441 GCA_964405335.1 uncultured Fimbriimonadaceae bacterium | reverse complement strand
GGGGGGGGGGGGGGCCGGGGGGGGGGGCCCCCCGTCGTCGGCGGCGGGTTGGGGGGGGGGGGGCCCGGCCCCGGCGGGCCCCGGCACGCTGTCTCAGGCCTCGTCGTCGATCGGGTCGCCGATGGCCATCGCCTGGTGTGGCGCTTCGGCCGATAGCTCGACCGGCTTGTACCCGCCTTTGCCCTGGAAGTAGAGCATCATCAGGATGTAGGCGACGAGCATGATCACGGGGAAGATCGCCATGTACTTAAGCGCCCCGTGCTTCGCCTCCTCGATCGTGTCGTTGACCTGGATCTGGTCGGCCGGGCCGAGGTTCGGGATCCGTTCGGGATCGACCGCGGTGTAGCTGCCGATCACGCCCTCCTTCTCGACCGTGACCTGGCTGTAGATGGCCGGGTGGTCGCGCTCGAGCCGCTCGGCGGCGGTGGTGTCCTGCAGCCAGCCGATGAACGGCATGCCGATCACGCCGACGGCCAACATGCCCATGCCGCCGACGGCGTTGAGGGTCAGCGCCCCGCCGCGCGGGCACTGTTCCGAGACGACGCCGAGCATGGTCGGCCAGAAGAAGGTCTTGCCCAGGCCGTAGATGGTCGCCACGACCAGGATCATCACCCCCGCGGCGGTCGAGAGCAGGAACAGCCCCACGGCCGCGATGGCCGCGCTGACCGCCAGCAGCCCGAGCGGGCTGATCCGGTGGACAATCGACCCGGCGCAGAAGCGCAGGACCATCATGATGAACGAGGTGTAGACCAGCACGGTCACCGCCGGCAGGCCGATCTCGCCCATCGCCTTTTCCATCAGGGCGGTGATCCAGCCGTCGGTGCCGATCTCGGTCGTCGCCAGCGGCATCATGATCAGCATCAGCGCGAACAGCATGAGGCTGCCTGGCGACCGCACCATCGCGCCGAACCCGGCGATCAGGGCCAGGTCGATCGCCAGTTCGGCGATCAGTGGCAGATGAAACACCGTCGCCAGTTGGCGCATGATGATCGGCACGACCAGCAGCGCGGCGAGGACGCCGAACTCCTGCAACATGCCGAGGTCCGAGACACCCGCGGCGACGCGCTCCTGGATCGGCCACTTCTGGCCGAGCAGCATGAAACCGTAGATCGCCGCCGGGATGAAGATGATCCCGACGCGAATGCGCCAGTCCACGCCGCCCAGCGCCATGGTCACCAGGCCCGCGCCGACCAGCCCGGCGGGCCAGCCGGCGTGGAGGATGTTCAGCCACTTGGTCTTCTCACGGCTGAACATGGTCGCCACGACGGGGTTGATCACCGCCTCGACGGTGCCGTTGCCCAGCGCCAGGATGACGCTGGCGAGGAACAGCACGTTGTAGGCGTTGCTCGGCCCGAACGACGGTGCCAGCACGGCGAGGATGCCGTAACCGATGTGGCAGGCGAAGGCGAAGATCATCGCCGTGCCATAGCCGATGCGGTCGATCACAAGGCTGAACAGGATGATGCTCAGCGCAAAGGGCCAGACGCCGGCGCCGCCGATTTCGCCCATCTGAGTCGCGGTCAGGTTGAACTCACGGCCCCACTCGGGGAGCACCGCGAAACGGGTGACGAACGCCGATGACGTGGCGATCAGGGAGACGAAGCAGGCCCAGAAGAGCCACTTCTCGTTGACACCGCCCGTGCCCTCACGCGGCGGCCCGGCTCCGACTTCGCTCATCGGATGCGTCCTTTCTCACCGAATCCACCTCGCTCGCTGTCGCGAGCCGCTGCTCTCGGCCCGCCTCCCCTCCGAATCCGACGGGCTGGCCGGACTCTAACCTCTAGTCATGAGCGTTTCAAGTGCCGGGGCGGGTGGGAGTGGGGAGTGGGGAGTGGGGAGTGGGGAGTGGCGAGTGGGGAGTGCGGAGTGGGGTGTAGCGTCCGCACCGCCGACCATCGCGGGCGACGACGGTCAGTGGGGAGTAGGGTCCGCACCGCGGACCATCGCGGGCGACGACGGTCAGTGGGGAGTAGGGTCCGCACCGCGGACCATCGCGGGCGACGACGGTCAGTGGGGAGTAGGGTCCGCACCGCGGACCATCGCGGGCGACGACGGTCAGTGGGGAGTAGGGTCCACACCGCGGACCATCGTGCGGGTGACAACGGTCAGTGGGGTGTAGGGTCCGCACCGCCGACCATCGCGGGCGTGGGCACGCACCCCGGGAACTTCTCGCGACAGATATTCGTTGCAACAACTATTGGCGTTCCGGAGAATCCCATGGAGCAGCTCATTCGCGCCGACCAGCGGTTCACCAAGTCTCTCGGCTGGTTGACCGCCCGCTGGCATTTCAGCTTCGCCGACTACCACGACCCCGCGAACTCGCAGTTCGGCCCGCTGCGCGTGTTCAACGACGACCTGATTGCCCCCGGCGGTGGGTTTCCCGACCATCCGCACCGCGACATGGAGATTGTCAGCTACGTGCTCGAAGGCGCGCTGGAGCACCGCGACTCGAGTGGCGGCAGCGGCGTCATCCGGCCGGGCCAAGTCCAGGTCATGTCGGCCGGCACGGGCATCGTCCACAGTGAGTCCAACCCGCTCGCCGACGAGACCACCCGGCTGACGCAGATCTGGCTCCTCCCGCGGCGCGCCGGCAACCCGCCGCGCTGGGCCGAGCGGGCCTTCGACCCGGCCGACCGCCGCGGCCGCTGGCTGCCGGTCGCCTCGGGCCGCGAGGCCAACGGCGCGCTGAGCATTGACCAGGACGCGACCGTCTACGTGAGCAATCTGAAGCCGGGCGAGTCGCTGGTCCACGGCACCGAGCCCGGCCGGCGGCTGTACCTCTTCTGGGCCACCGGCAGCGGCTCGGCCAACGGCCACGAACTGAGCCACGGCGACCAGCTACGGCTGAGCGAGGTCACCGACCTGGCCGTCGTCGCCGCGGAAGAGTCCGAGCTGGTGCTGATCGACCTGCCCTGACCGGAATAGGGACGGACCCGATTAGCTGCCGCGCAGCTAATCGGGTCCGTCCCTATTGTACGGCGCCCGCCTCGACGGCCTGGCGGTAGAGGTCGACCAACTGCGACGGGGTGACGAAGATCATGTCCTCGTCCTTGCCGTCGACCGCCGCGGCGAGGGCGTCCATGTCGAATGTCCAGTTGTGCAGGAAGGCGTTGACGAACGCCGGCCGCACGTCGCCCACCTGCTCGCGGATATCCTGCAGCAGGCCGTTGCGGCCGTGCTGCCAGTGGGTCACCGCGTGGAACACCGGCCGGCCGTCGGGCAGCCGCCAGACCGCTTCGGAGTAGGGCAGCCGGCGGGCGTAGTCGGCGAAGATGCTGTCGGCCAGCGGGATGCCGGCGGCTAGCCGGGCGATCGTCTCGCGCGAGCCGCCGTGCGGGCGGACGGTGTTCATGTGCGTCCGCGCCATGTACTCGGCGGTCCAGCGGGCATAGGCATCGAACACCGCCTCGCGCTCGCGGTAGCGCCGGGCATAGGTCTCGGGGAAGACATAGAAGACGCCCGAAACATCGGCCAGGAACTCGTCGGCCTCGGTGGCATGGTCGTAGTACCACTGCGCGACGCCGGGCATCAGGTCGAGGATGGCCGGCCCCATGCCCCAGCCGATGGGGATGCTGCCGTGCCGCGGATGCTCGAAGTAGGCGCGGAAGTAGTGCAGCCAGGTGTTCAGGTTGTCGCCGTCGGACATGGTCAGCGCGATGTAGACCTTGTCCGGCTCGAAGCGCAGCGGCACCGCCGGCAGGGGCGGGCGCAGGCGCTCGACGCGCACGCCGCTGGTGACCGACATGTTGGCGCTCAGGTTGCAGCAGACCAGGCCCTTGCCGTAGCTGCCGCAGAACTCGACCCCGCCGCCTTCGCCCATGCCGACCCCGTCGCCGTGCCAGGGGAAGCCCCTCATGCCGATGTTCGGCGGCAGCGCGGCGAGGATGCGCGCCATGACGTCGGCCTCGGCCACCGGGTCGGCGCCGGGCCGGTCGCCGTCCTTCTCGCCCGAAATCCAGAACAGCAGCGCCCGGTGGGCAATCTCATAGTCGCACGAACCGGTGGCCAGCACGTCCGGGTGCGAGTAGCTCAGCGCATGGTGGCAGAGCCGGTCGCGATAGGTCTGCCACAGCCAGGCCAGGCCCTCGGCATAGGACGCGAAACGGCCCCGCAGGTCGAGCTTCACCTCCAGCCCGAGCCGCGCCGCCAGCTCGGGCGTGGCCACAATCAGGTCTCCGAGCCCGGCCAGCGTGGCCGCCAGCAGATCGCCTTGATAGAGCGCCGGGTCGGCAATCACCGCCCCGCGATAGGCCTCGGAGAACCGGGTGAACAGCACGCGCGGGTCGGCGGCGACGGTGTAGCCGTCGACGTGCCCGCGCTCGCGGTGCTGTTCGAGCCAGAGCGGATCCCAGTCGTTGAAGTAGAGCCACAACCGCGGCTGCGTGCGGCTGGTCAGCCCCTGCAGGCTGATGTAGGCCAGCCGCTCGGCGCGGTCCATGCCGCGGCAGTCGACGGCGACAAGCTGCCGCGCCGGCGGCGGCGACTTGGGGAAGAACGAGTCGGCGAACGGTCGCGGCTCGTCGACGATCTCGATCTGGTCGGGCAGCGGCTCGGGCCGCGGCAGCGCGTCGAGGGTGGTGCGGACAGCATCGGCCCGGCCGAGACTCCAGGCGACGCCGCGGACGAGCAGTTGGTCGAGGAAGTAGCGGTCGGGCGCGGCCATGTCGGCGGCCACCTGCCCCATCCAGACGTCGCGGGCGCCGAACGGCTGCTCAATCAACGCGCTGAGCGGACGCTCGGCGTCGCCCGTGTCGAGCACCACCAGCGGCGACACCCGCGCGCCGGGCAGCAGGCTCCCGGCCTCGAGCCACTGAAGCTGCGCGGGGTAGGGGGCCAGCATGTCGGCGCGCAGACCGAGCGGGTTGCCCTCGACCAGGCGCACCGTGCCGCTGCCGCCGCCGAACGAGCCGGTCGCCATCGCCTCGGGCGCGAAGTAGCGGCCATCGTGGCCGAGGTCGCGCCACTCGTCGCCGGGCAGCGTCAGACCGCCGTTGGCGAGCAGGTTGGCCGCCGGCTGGTCGGCCCGCGCCAGGTGCACATCGCTCAGCTCGATCCGCGCCTCGGCCGACCAGATCTGCAGCGAGACGTCGATCCGGTCGCACTCGGCCGGCGCGGTCACTTCGCGGCTGATCCGCGTCCACTCGCGCGCCTCGCCCGGCACCGCCGGACCATCCTGGGCGAGGTAGCGACCGCCGGCGAAGAAGCGGACGAAGAGCTGATCGCGCCCCGCCTCGACCGCGCCGCTGCGCACCCAGCCGGTGATCACGAACCGCTCGCCCGCCCGCGCCGGCAGCGGCTCGCTGGTCACCCCGAACCAGCCGCCGCGGCGCTTGTCGAGCCGCACGGCGCGGGCGGCACCATGCCCCTGGTCGAGCCAGGTCACCGGGTTCGCCTCACGGTCGCCGTCGAGGTGCCAGCCGGCGGGCAACTCGGGCAGGCAGGGGTGGCAGAACGGAATGCCGCACACGACCAGCCCGCCGCCGGCATTGTGCCAGGCGCGGAGCGGCTCATAGAGCGGCAGTGGGAAGGCGTTGCCATAGGGCAGCACAACGACCCGCAGCCGGGCCAGCCGAGCCGGATCAAGCAGCTCGCCGACACTGACCGCCTCGGCGTCGATCCCATGCGCGGCCAGCAGTTCGGGCAACCGCTCGGGCCGCAGCGTGGGCTGGACCGAGTAACGGACCATGCCCGATTCGACCAGCACCCCAACCTCGGCGGCGTGGAGCGAGATAGGCAACCAGAGCAGGCCGAGGGCAAGGCGGGGCACGGCAATCTCCGGCACCAGCTTCGCCCACGGCGCGACCGGTCCTGCCAACAATAGGGACGGACCCAATTTCCGCGGCGAAATTGGGTCCGTCCCCATTCTTCGGGAGGACCGGCGTACTCCACGACGAAGCCCAAGCGGTGCGGGATCCGTGGAGCTCATTCGAGGATCACGACGCCAATGTCATCTGGGCCTGTGCAGGGGCATGGGATGCGGACATGGTCGGAGGGAATGTGGGGACACACGACCTATTTCTTGACGAGGCGTCCCGGCTCGTCCAACGCTTCGCGGCATGGCACCGATAGCGAGGGTCGTGTTGCCCGGGGTTACGCACCATGTCACGCAGCCGGGCATTCGGCGTTGGCCGACGTTCTTCAGCGACGGAGGCCACCGGCTGTATCTCGACCTGATGGCCGAGTGTGGCACGCACCCCGGGGTGCGCAGTTGGGCCTACTGCCTGACGCCCAACCAGGTGCATCTAGTGGGAGCGCATCGGTGGCCAGTCGGTTCCGGACGCGAACGGCCGGGCGGCCAGGAGAGAAATAGGTCGTGTGTCCCCGGATTTACGTGTGTCTTCGGATTTCCTAGTCCGGAGTGGTGAACCGCTGGGCCGCGGACTGCGCCCGGTCAACGGTGAGGAGCATGTTCAGGCCAAGGACTGTGGTCCGTTATTGCGCGTGGGCGGGCGCCTGGCTTGCCTTGGCCGCCGGCCGCGGCATCGCCGCGCCACCGGCCGTGCCGCAGACCGCGTCGCGCGTCCTTGCCGATGAGTTGCTGCCGGCGGGCATCGTCGCCGGTAACGGCTGGTCGTTCGGCGACCTCGAAGCGACCTTTGGCGGCGAGGGGACGTGGACCACGGAGCTCCATCAGCCCGACGAGCGGTACAGCGGGGTGCTCTGCCTCGCGGCCGATGGGCAGGTGCTGGTTCGATTGCGCGCGCCGACACCACGCTACCTCTCCGCCCGCCGGTTGCCGGTTGGCCAACTGCAAGCGGTCGCCGAGGCCTTCGCGCGGCGCTGGATGCCCGTGAGCCTGGTCAAGGACTATGATCTGCGCTCAACGTGGTGGCCGGCGCGCGGCCTTGACAGCGAGGTCGAGTCCTTCGACGTCGAGTGCTTCCACCGCGAGTCCAGACTGCCCATTCAGGCCACTGTCGGGGTCAGGCGCGCCGACGGACGAGTTCGCTCATACGGCCTGCGAGCCGAGCCGATCGTGGTACCGCTGGAGGCGGCCGTGGGGCGCGATGAGGCGGAGGCCGTCGCCCGCGAGCATCTGGCCCGACTTGAACCGGTCGTGCTCGAGCTGTGGCAGGCCGAACAGCGGATCATGCCCGCCGTGGCCGGGATGCCGCAGCGCCATCTCTATTCGTTCAACTTTCGGCTGCCGCCGCTGTCAGAAGCGGGCGGCGATGCTGAGGAGGTGGTACCGGTCTGCGGGGTTCTGGTGGATGCCCTGACAGGCCAGCCGGATGGCGGGGCACGGTACACGATGCCGACTCACGTCTTCGAGTCGTTGCGTGCCGGCGGGCCGTACCCGCCGCCGACCGGCCCGGAGTGGGCGACGGATGCCTGGCCTGCCTGGCGGACCACCGCCGACGGCCGCCTGCAGTTACTCTTCGCCAGCCGCCGCAGTTGCCCCGGCGAGCCACGCTGGGCCGGCACTGAGTGTGCGCTGTTCCTGGTCGACGCCGATGGTACGAACCTCGAGGTCATCGCCAGCGATGCGGAGGAAGATTTCATCGCGCCGGCGGTGGGCGGCGACTACTTGGTTGCCCGCTCGTACAGTCTTGGCGAGGCCGTGCTGATCGATCTGCGGTCGGGCGAGCGCCGCCGCGTCGCCTCGGAAGAGCGGCCCGCGGAAGATCTGGCGGTCTCGCCCGACGGCCGCTACCTGGCCCTGGCCGCCGACCGGCGCGGCGGCGACGGCGATATCTTCGTGGCCGACCTGCGCCGCGGCAGACCGGGGCTGCAGCCACGCCTGATCGCCCTGGCGGGCGAGGATCGGCACCCGGCCTTCTCCGGCGACGGCCGGCAGCTCTTCTTCGCGCACCGCCCACCCGACGACGAGGCGAGGTGGGAGATCCACCGTGCCGAGATTGCCGAGGACGTTCTCGAGGCCGCGCCGTCCGTGCCTGTCGTCAGCGGGCTGCCGCCCGTCCTGCGGCTGACGGTCTCGGCCGACGGCCGTCGCGCGCTGGTTTGGCATGCCCAGGGAATCGATGTTGTCGACCTGGTTGCCGGCAGTCGCCAGACCTTGCAGCTCCCCGTGCTGCGCGATCCGACGCTGCCCGACGGCTTGCCGCTGGAGGTCACCGCGCCGGCTCTCAGCCCGGACGGTGAGCAGATGGCCTTCGCCGCGCAGCGCTGGTCCGGTCGGCAGGCCGACCCGCGCGGCGGCTACCTCTACCTCTGCCGGCTGGATGGCAGCGAGCTGCGGCGGATCACTCCCGTCGAGGATGTGGTCATGCCGCCCTTCCTCTTCCCGGCGACTGGCCGGCCGGCGCTCGTGGCCGGCGATGACGTGGGCGTGGTGGTGGAATGATGCTTCGACTGACGCCCCTCCGAGTCTGCTCGGCCCTGATCATCATGGGCCTTCCTACCCTCGCCGACATCCCCGGCCCGGCCGGCCCGGACGGCACGCGGCTGGTCTTCTTCGCGGCCCGCGCGGTCGAAGGCCAACCCGAGACGGACAAGCCGCCGTATGGGCTGTTCGTCGTCGGCCTTGACGGCGGTGGGCTGGCCTGCCTCGAACCCGATCTGCGCGCCGGGCCGCATCGGCCGCTCGCCGCGGCCTGGTCGCCCGACGGCGCGACCCTGGCCTATCTGCGTGGCGGCGAGCTGGTGCTGCTCGACATGGCTACCGGCGCGCGGTCGACCTGGGCCGCGCCCGAACGCGACTGGATGATCGCCTCGCTCTGTTGGCCGGCCGAGGGTCGGCTGGTGCTGGTCACCGAGTGGATCCACCAGCGGCACCGACTGCTGCTGCTCGACCCGGCGCGGCTCGACGCGGAGCCGGTCGAGCTGGGTCTGCGGCGTGGCTCGATGCACCGTTGGATGGGCCTGGCGCCCGACGGCGAGGGCGGGATCTACTACGTCTACGAGAGCCCGCAGCTCGGCCGGAGCCGCAACCAAAGCGTGCTGCGGCTGAAGCCCCTCGCGCCGGGCGGCGAGCCGCAGGTCGTCTCCGAAGGGCTGAGCCACGCCGAACGGCTGCAGCGGCTGCCCGACGGGCGTCTGCTGGGTGAGGGCCAGCGGCGCTGGGAGCTGATCGACCCGGCGGCCGGCACGTTCGCGGAGTGGGAACCGACCAGGCTCCTCCCGCGCGGTCACGCGCTGCTGGCCAGCGCCGGGCTGCGGGGAGTTCAGCACGTGACGATGCTGCCGGACGGCGAGCGGATGGTCGTCTCGCAGTTCCAGCGCGACGAGGAGGGCCGCGAGGGGGAGGTGCTCTACGTCTGCGGCCTGGATGGGAGCGGCTTGCAGCGCCTCACCACGCTCGATCCGACGCCGGTGCCGATGTGGTCGCCGGCGGAGGGTGGTTGAGGCACGCTGCGCCGGCACCGCCGCGGTGGAGTTGATACTAGGGACGGACCCAATTTCGGCACGGTAATTGGGTCCGTCCCCATTCTGGTCCGGGTCGTGATTGCGCGGCGCGGCTCGCCCGTGGCATACTCGCAGAGCGGAGCGGGTGATGCCTGTCGCGGGCGGTGGCGGTCTGGTGACAGCGCCGATTCGGCGTGCCCGGACGGCGGGCATGTGGGTGACCGAACTCGAACGCGACGGTTGGCGTGAGGTCTATCTGCTAGCCACCGCGCAGCCGGGCGAGCCATCCGACCGATTGGCCGGGCGCGTGCAGACGGCGCTGGATCAAACCGCCGCGGTGCCGGTGCGGTGTGTGGTCGGCGGTGGCGAGGGCGCCGAGACTCTGCCGCTCGAACCGCGCATGACCGTGATCGACCGCCTGGCCGAGCCGGGTCAGGTCCACTGCGTGCGCGTGGTCGCGGTGGCTGGCACGCCGGTCGAGCCGCTGGTTGCCGCCGGCCGCCGGATCGGAGCGATGTGGGAGGCGGGCGGCGAGCGGCATGTCCACATCGTCGGTGTCACCGCACCCGACGTCACGGCGCCGCCGCGGAGGCAGGCCGAGGAGTGCTTCGCCGCGCTCGAGGCGAGCCTCGCCGTCGCCGGAGCGCGGCTGCACGACGTGGTGCGCACCTGGCTGCACGCGGCCGATATCGACCAATGGTACGACGAGCTGAACGCCGCGCGGAACGCCAGTTTCCAGCGCGCCGGGCTGTTCAGCCGCCGGCTGCCGGCAAGCACCGGCATCGGGCTGCGCCATGCCGGCGGCGCGGCGCTGGCCCTCAGCGCCTGGGTGATCTGTGGCGAGCGGGTCCGGCCGGTGGCCGTCTCGTCGCCGATGCAGGCCGAGCCGCGGGTTTACGGCAGCGCCTTCAGCCGCGCCGTCGAGGTCCGCTCGGGCAGCCTGCGGCGGCTGCTGGTCTCGAGCACCTCGAGCATCGACGCCGACGGCCGAAGTGTCGGCGCCACGGTGGCTGAGCAGGTGCGCCACACCGTCGAGGTGATCAACGCGCTGCTCCGCTCGCGGCGGATGGACTGGCGCGACGTGACCCACCTGGTCGGCTTCGTCCGCCGGGCCGAGGATGCGCCGGCCGTCGCGGAGCTGCTGGCCGAGCTGTTGCCCGAGACGCCCGAGGTGCCCCTGGTCGGCGCCGAGCTGTGCCGGCCGGAGCTGCTGTTCGAGCTCGAGCTCGAGGCCGCCGCGGCGCCGTTGGTCAAGCAATAGCCGCCAGCCACTGCTCATACAGCGCGAAGAACCTCGGTAACTGCACGGCCTGGTCGTGGTTGGCCTCGACCAGCGCCCGCGCCGCTCGGCCGTAGTCGGCCCGTCGCGCCGGCTCGGCCGCCTCGCGCATCGCCTCGGCCAGGGCCGGCGCATCGGCCGGCGGCACCAGCCAGCCGGTGCGGCCGGGCAGGGCCAGTTCGCGACTGCCGGCGACGTCGGTGGCAATCAGCGGCAGGCCGGTGGCCATCGCCTCGAGCGCCGCGTTCGGCATCCCCTCCCACAGCGACGGCAGGACGAACAGATCCAGTGCCTGCAGCAGCCGCAAGACATCGGCGCGGGCACCGAGGAAGCGCACCGGCAGATCGGCCGCGGCGGCTTCGAGCTCGCAGCGCAATGGGCCGTCGCCGATGATCAGCCAACCTGCGCCGGGCAGCGCCGGCGCGACGAGGCGCACAGCCTCGAGCAGGTGGCGATGCCCCTTCTGGCGGGTCAGGCTGGCGACCGTGCCAAAGAGCAGCGCATCGCCACAGCCGAGTTCGGCGCGCGCCTCGGCCCGCGTGGCAGAGTCGCGGTAGGCGAAGTCGGCCAGCGGCACAAAGCTCGGCGTCAGCGCCAGCTTGTGCGCCGGATAGCCCCACTGGTCGCGGTAGAACTCGAGCACGCCCTGCGAGTTGGCCAGCGCCACATCGGCGTAGCGGAAGCAGACGCGGTCGAGCCACCGGTCACGCCCGCCGAGGTGTTCGAACGTGTTGCCCAGCGTGCTGATCACCAGCCGCGCGCCGCCGCGCCGGGCGGCGAGCAGACCGACGCGGTTCGGCGTGGCGAGAAACGCCTGCACGACCTCGGCGCCGAACTCGCCGACCTGCCGTCGCACCGCGCGCTCGAGGCCGAGCCAGTCGCGCCGCCGCGCGCCGAGGTGGACCTGCTCGACCGCCGGATCGAGCCGCTCGGCCTGCGCGCCGGCTGCGAAGAGGGTGACCACCCGCACGGCGTGGCCGCGTCGGACCGCCTCGTTGGCGAGCAGGATGCAGCGCCGCTCGGCGCCACCGTAGTCGAGGCTGTGGATCAGGTAGAGCAGGCGTCGCCCGCTCATCCGACGGGCTCGCGGTCGGCCCGGCCGCGGAGCCGGCGGGCCAGGCGGCGCAGGCCGGCGAACGGGTTCTGGATGGCGTGGCAGCCGACCAGGCCGAAGCCGGAGTCGCCGGTCGGTCGCGGATCGTGGCAGTCGAACGGCCAGACCAGTTGCGGCCAGCGCCCGGGCTGACGACTGGCCACCGCGAACAGGTAGACGGCCGCACCGGGATGGCTGTTGAAGGTGCACTGGAGCAGCGTGAAGCCGTGCTCGGCAAACAGTCGGCGGAGCGTCTGCGGGGTGAATCGCCAGTAGTCGCCGCCCTCGGGCGGGCAGTGCATCTCCTGCAGGAACGGCACGACCAGGATGACCACGTCGCGGCTCATCGCGCAGAGGTTGGCAAAGGCGGCGTGGACCTCGTAGATGTGCTCGAGCGTGGTGTGGTTAAAGACCACGTCGAACGCGCCGCGCAGCTCGTCGGGCAGCGGCGCGATGAGGTCGAGGAAGAGCTCGTCCTCGTCGCCGCGCAGGCCGCCCCAGCCCTCTTCGCCATAGTTGGTGATGCGGTAGCCGGCGGCGTTGGGGAAGTAGTCGCGGTAATGCCCGCCCTGCTTGTCCTCGTCGCGGCCGGCGCTGACGTTGACCACCAGCCCGTCGAACAACGCTCCGACCCGCCGCAGTTGGCCGTTCGACCAGACGCGCGGCAGGTAGCTCTTGCGGTTCAGCTCGGGCGAGAGCCGACCGGATAGAATGTCGCGGAGGATGCTCAGCAAGCGCTCCAAGGCGCCGCCATCCTAGCAGGGGAACGGTGGCTGTCAACGGCGACGCCGGAAGGGTGCGCTTCAGGGCCAGTGGCCGCGTCGTGGACCCGCATTGAAATACGGGTCTGTCGAAGCCAAACCCGCCCGGAGGGCGGGTTTGGCCCTACTAGCCACGGGTTTCAACCCGTGGCTCCACCCGATCTGCCGCAGGCCCTGCCGGACCGCCGGCCCTCAGCCCCCGGCCCCGCCTCGGCGTCGTCGTGGCTGTAACGCCGGTTGCCTACCGGCGCTACGCGGCGATTGACCGGCGGCGGCAGCCCGGTCGGCATGGGCTGATGGTAGAATGACCGCCGCGCCTGTGCCACTCGGGGTCCGCCGCGGGTCGCGTGCCGGCGCGGAGGATCGTCATGCACTGGATCGCCCTCGCCACCCTCCTCGCCGCGCCGCCGAATGCGCTCGGCCTGCTATGAATCGATGCTGAGCGAATCGTCGGCCGGTGAGGTGAGTCGAGGTTGATTGGGCGCTGCTGCTGCAGCCTTGAGCCGGCGCTGCAAGGATGGGAACCGGAACCATAGTTCACCGTCGTACGTGACATCAATCTCGCAGGCACCGCGTTTGTGGAGCAACTCCAACGTGGCCTTGGCTTCGGAGAATGACATATGTGTCTCAGTTACCACGTCGGCCGGTGTGAGGACAGCATCTAGGTCACGGGCGATCAGAAGGACGAACCGCTCTTGTTCATCCAGGGTTGCTGGCCTGCGCCGTCGGTATTCTGGCACTTCAAGAGGCTGTGGTTGGGGCGCACCGACGCTCACCTGGCCTGGGCCAGTGTTGACATTCACCACAACTTGAGGGCGTGAAACGGGCTCGGCAACTCCTGCAGCACCACGGTTGTAGTTTGCATCGAACTGCTCGTGTGACATCGTGATGAACACGATGCATTCAATGAACGCGATGATTCCTGGTACGTAGGTCCAGCAGAACACCAGGTAGAGAACTCCCAACGCCGGATTCCCAAGATAGAAATGGTGCGCGCCAATCCCACCGAGCAGGAAGCTGAGCCATGCCGCGGTGCTCTTGTTCTTCATGGTGGTCCCTCCTGAGTGGCGACGCAACGCTGTCATGACCAAGATGACCAGAAGCACGGGGCTCAGCAGTATGGCGATCCAGACCAGTTCGGGCGCTCCGGGCATCGCCGCTCTCCAGGCTGCTTGCCGCGCGGCCAGCTCCTCCAGCGTCACAACGCTGTACTACGCTTCGCCAAGGAGCTGGTCGCCCCTCCGTCGGGCAATCGATCTGCGCGAGTCACGGATGTCCGCCAATACCGAACCCCGCGTTGCCGCCCGCGGAGGTAGTGCCATCGCCGATGGCCAACGGCCGACCAGGAGCCCTTCGTGATGCTGTCTGTAGTGCTCGCCACCCTCCTCGCCGCTCCGCCCGGCGCCGTCGACGTCCGCGACTTCGGCGCCATCGGCGATGGCGCGACCGACTGCACCGCCGCCTTCCAGACCGCCCTCGATTCGCTCGCCGAGCGCGGCGGCATCGTCCATGTGCCGCCGGGGCAGTACTGGTTCGACGGCACCATCACCGTACCCGCGTCGGTCACGCTGGAGGGCACCTGGCGCGCGCCGGCGACGGTCGACCGCTACCACACCAGCGACGCGGTCGAATCGCCGCCGCTGCTGCGCGGCAGCGTGCTGCTGGTCACCGCCGGCGCCGGCGACGAGAACGGCACGCCGTTCTGCCGGCTCGGCTTCAACAGCACCCTGCGCGGGGTGACCATCTTCTATCCCAACCAAACCAAGACCAACCCGCCCGTGCCCTATCCCTGGACGGTGCAGTCGAGCGGTGCCGACAACCCCGCCGTGGTCGATGTGCTGATGGTCAACCCGTACCAGGCGGTCGACTTCGGGACCATCGTCGCCGGGCGGCACACGGTGCGCAACCTCTTTGCTCAGGCGATCCGGCGGGGGCTGTTCATCGATCGTTGTTATGACATCGGTCGGATTGAGAACGTCCACTTCTGGCCGTTCTGGACGGCGGCCGATCCCGACAGCCCGGTGGCCGCCTTCACGCTCGAGCAGGGCGAGGCGTTCATCCTCGGCCGCTCCGACTGGGAGCTGATGACCGGCTGCTTCGCCATCGGCTATCACGTCGGCTTCCGCTTCGTCGCCAGCCGGGCCGAGGGCGGGCTGGGTGGCGGGGGCAACTACTTGATCAGCCAGGGCGGGCCGGACATGTGCCAGTATGCCGTGCTGGTCGAAGAGACTCAAGGCCATTCGGGCGTCAGCTTCACCAACTGCCAGATCTTCGGCGACGTGGTGGTCGCGCCGAGCAACCAGGGCATGGTCCGCTTCACCGGCTGCGGGTTGTTCGGCAGCATCGACGGTGCCCGCGGCACGGCGCTGGCCAGGCTGGCCGGCAACGGGCGCGTCTCGTTCGACAACTGCCACTTCTACTGCATCCACCCGGGCAGCCGCAACGCCGAGACGATGATCCAGGTCGATGCCGGGCGGGTGAGCATCCAGAACTGCGTGTTCATCAACCACGAGGGCACGGCGCAGGTGAACAGCAACCCGGTGCCGATTGTGCTCGAGCCGGACGTCATCAGCGCCCTCATCGCCGGCAATGAGTTCTACGGCGCGGCGCGGATCGACAACCGGGCGCGGGGGCGGGTCTTGATTGAGCACAACCTCGAACGCACGGCCGACGATCCGTTCCCCGAGTAGCTCACTCGCCCGGCAGCCGCGGCACGATCTCCCACCCGGCGAGCAAGTCCTCGGCGTCGACCGACCAGCCGACGCCATCGTCGTCGGGCCAGGCCTCGAGCCAGGGCACGCGCTCGCCGCGCCGGTCGGCCAGCGGCAGCAGCGGCAGGCGGAACGCCGCCGGCGGGTCGAAGCGGATCAGCCGGTCGATCGCCCGGATCTGGAGCCGCGCGGCCGACCAGTAGGCCCCACGCAGGTCGGCCGGTGGTCCGAGCCGAAGCGCCGCCGAGTCGAGCCCGGCCGGCAACTCGTCGATCAGCAGTAGCGGCAGCAGCGCGTCGGCCGGCTCGCCGGCCACACAGGGGAGCCAGTCAGCGGCCAGGTCATCCAGCGAGGTCGCCGCCTCGAACCGGCCGGCGGCCTCAAGCAGCCGAGCCGCGGCGTGCACGGCGCCGAGGCGCGGCATCGTCGGAGGTAGCGGCGCCAGCCGGTCGGCCCATAGCTCTATCCAGGCTGCGTCGTCGCAGGGCGGTGGCGTCACCGAGCCGTGGGCTTCTGCCAATCGCAGCATCAGGTAGCCGCAGGCGGCCGGCTCGTCGTCCGGCGGCGGACCGAGCTCGGCCGGGAGCAGCGGGACTCCGGTCAGCGGGTCATCGCGCAGTGCGGCCAGCAGATGTCGCTGCAGCTTCGGTTCGAGCGAGCTGTCGGCCAGCCAGGCTGCGATCGGTAGGCTCATGGCCGGAGAGGATACCCCAACGCGCCGAAGGCACGGCGCGGGCCGTGCCTTCGGTGCTCAGGAGAGAGACGATGCTCAGGCGCGCCTGCGCCGTCGCAGCAGGACCAGCCCGCCGGCGAGGAGCGCCAGCGTGCCGGGCTCGGGAACGGGCGTCGGCCCGCCCGGGCCCTGCTGGAACAGGTCCCAGCCGATGACATCGAACATCTGGATGTCGCGCGCGCTGATGGCGAGCAGCTCGCCCAGCGCCGCGGTGGGATCCATGATGCCGATGCCCAGGTTGTCCTTCCAGTGACTGGCCTGCCGGCCGTCACCGAGGAAGACGCCGTTGGCGAAGGCGGGATCGAGGCCGGCGATCTTGGTCACGCCGCCGTCGATCGAGAACCACTTGTTGCGGTTGTCGGCCGCCCAGTCCTGGACGTTGCCGCCGGCGCCCCAGACGCCACCGGTCTTCTTCAGCAGGTTGTTCGCGCTGATGCTCAGGTCACTGAACCGGTACAGGTCCATCACGGTGTAGAACGTGAACTGGTTGTCCAGGAAGTTGCCTCCCTGGCCGGCGTTGAAGTCGAGGGCGTCGACGCCGCTGATGAAGCCCAGCGCATGGCCGATCTCGTGGGCCGCCACGCCGACGAAGTCGAACGCGCCGGCGCCGATCCCGTCGGACGGGTCGAAGTCGAAGGTGAAGGCGGTGCTGAACGCAATCGCAGCGTCGGCGCCGCCCTGCCCGCCGGGCAGGAGACCCAGCGCCTTGGCGTTGGCATTCGAGATGCGCAGGTTGGCGTTGTTCGCGCCGCCGTCGTCATCGACATAGGGCGTGGGGCTGCCGAACCCGTTCGGATTGTCCGAGGTCTCGTTCATCACCGCGTTGACCGCCGCGCCGCCGGGCAGGTTCGCGGTGGCGATGCCGTCGTCGGCCGAGGTGGCGTCGCCGACCAGGGCCCCGTTCACCGCGCCGTAGCCATACAGCGCGTCGGTCACGTTGGTCGAGCCGAGGATGCCGGCGCCGAGGGCGGTGAAGTCGATGTCGATGTTGACCGTCACCGGGTCGAGCAGGATGGCCTGCCACAAGTTCGCCGCGGCCTGGAAGCCGGCAATCGCCTGTGCCGACATGCCGGCGGCCGGATTGAGATTGATCACGAGTGCCCGCGACGGGTGACCAACACCCGCCACGAGCGCCACCACGAGGATGGCACGCCAGATTCGCATAATACTCCCCCACTCCCGAAGGAGCGTCACTCCCAGCCACCCGATCGGCGCTCCCCTGGTGCGCCACCCGACATGCTAACACCCGGCCGGCGGCTTGTCAGGTGTGGATTTCAATCAACTGGCAAAAGCGCTCGCGGGCACAGCTTTCGCCGTGCCCGCGAGCGACCGTGCAAACGTCACGAGAGGTCAGATTCGGCGCCGGCGGCGCAGGACGAGCAGGCCTGCGGCGAGCAGCGCAAGGCTGCCCGGTTCGGGGACCGCCTGCTGCCAGTAGCCACCGTTGGCGCGAATGGTCTGGTCGATCCAGGCGGTGTATTGCGACACGCGCGTGGCGAACATCCAGTCGTTGTAGGTGGCGTTCGGCTGGCCGTCGCCGAAGGGCGGGTTCCAGGCCAGCAGGCCGGAGGTCACTCCGGCCAGTTGGTTGCCCAGGAACCAGCCGCCGCCGCTGTCGCCCGGGGCGATGCTGTACTCGAGCGCCAGCGCACCGCCGCCGAGGGTCAGGAACCCGCCGGGCGCGCCCGCCGGATTGTCGAAGTCGGCCAGCACCAGGTTGTTCGACCAGCCCAGCGGCGCCACACCGCCCAGCGCGTCGAGCACGTTGTTGCCCGCGCGCTTGGTCCCGGCGGCCAGCACCGCGCCGGTCAGTCCGGTGCCGGTGGCACCGAAGCCGACCATGGTCGTCGTCTGACCGACCTCGTTGGCCTGGTTGTAGAGCCCAGGCAGGGGCACACCCAGGATGGGTGTGGTCAGTCGCAGGAGCGCGATATCGGTGCCCGTGGAGAGGTTGCCCACCCACGGGGCGAACGGCAGGTAAGCCGAGATCGCGCTCTGGTTGAGGCCGACGCTGAACAGCGCTCCAGGATTGGCGGCGAACGTACAGTGCGCCGCGGTGAGCACCCAGCAGGGATCGATCAAGGTCCCCGAACAGAGCGCACCGCCCTGAGTCACCGTGCCGACCGCAGGATAGTTGGCGGCCAGCGCGGTGTAGTTCGCGTCGGCCACGTCATGGCGGATGGTCCCACCTTGTGCCGGTGCCCATCCAATCAGCACCAGCACGACCACCCAAGCAGTAGCCCGCAGGGACTGCATTGGAGTCTCCCCAGTCATCCACCCCCAGAATCCCAGTCTATCGATTCGCGCGCGCGTTCGCAAGCCGATCTGGCGGGGCGGAGTCATAGCTTGGCAACAAATCGTCGCAGGAGGTCGGCCGGCCCAGTGACGTGGCGCCGGTTGTCAACCGGCGGTGCCGCGCCGCGCGGCACTCTGCCGGCGCGGTCGCAGGCCGGCTGGGCAGCGCACGCGCGGGAACCGGTTGCCAACCGGCGCTACGGTCTCGGTGTGCGAGCGCGTCGCGGGCGAGTTGGTTTCGTGGCGCCGGTTGTCAACCGGCG
>CAYONP010000045.1:0-44542 GCA_964405335.1 uncultured Fimbriimonadaceae bacterium | reverse complement strand
TCGGCCGCCAGGTAGGGCCCGTTCGCCGAACGGGCCGTCATCGGCCGCCAGGTAGGGCCCGTTCGCCCAACGGGCCGTCGTCGGCCGCCAGGTAGGGCCCGTTCGCCGAACGGGCCGTCGTCGGCCGCCTCGGCGAGGCGGCCCTACCTCATCGCGCCCGTTCGCCGAACGGGCCGTCATCGGCCGCCTCGGCGAGGCGGCGCTACCCGGTAGGGCCCTTTCGTCGAACGGTCCGGCTCGGCCGGCTACAGCAACCGGCCAAACCGTCCGTAC
Source organism: uncultured Fimbriimonadaceae bacterium (assembly GCA_964405335.1). GTDB lineage: Bacteria > Armatimonadota > UBA10988 > UBA10988 > UBA10988 > CAYONP01. The sequence continues at coordinate 44,269 of CAYONP010000045.1, read as the reverse complement.
GCCTCGTCCCACGCGCCGGCGGTGGCCGGGTTGGGCAGGTACTCCTCCAGCTCGAACGAGGCGCGGACCACGGCGCGGAGGTCGTCGAGCCCGGCCAGCTCGCCGACGGCGACCGCCTGCATGAGCAGGTTGCCCGTCGCCGTCGCCTCGCTCGGCCCTGCCACCACGCGGCGGCCGCAGGCGTCGGCGGTCAGTTGGCTGAGCAACTGGTTCTGCGTCCCGCCGCCGACGATGTGGATGGTCTCGAGCCGCCGGCCGGCCACCTTCTCCAGCCGCTCGAGCACCCAGCGGTACTTCAGCGCCAGGCTCTCGAGCGCGCAGCGGACCAGCGCGCCGGTCGACTCAGGCGGCGTCTGACCCGCGGCTCGGCAGGCGGCGCGAATCGCCTCCGGCATGTTGTCGGGCGCCAGGAAGCTCGGATCATCGGGGTTGACCACTGGGCCGAAGGCCGGCGCGGCGGCGGCCTGCGCGGTCAGCTCGGCATAGCTCTGCTCGCTGCCGTCGCGGGCCAGGCAGCGGCGGATCTCCTGCACCAGCCAGAGGCCCATGATGTTCTTCAGGAAGCGAATGGTGCCGAACACACCGCCCTCGTTGGTGAAGTTCAGCGCCACCGTCCGGTCGTCGATCAGCGGCGTCGCGCTCTCGATCCCCATCAGGCTCCAGGTGCCCGAGGAGAGGTAGGCGTGCGAGTCGCCGCTGGCCGGCACCGCCGCCACGGCGCTGCCGGTGTCGTGGCAGGCCGGCGCGATGACCGGCACCGCGCCGACGCCGCACTCGGCGGCAATCGAGTCGACCAGCGGCCCAAGCACCGTGCCGGGCGGCACCACCTCGGGGCAGATGCCGGTCGGCAGGTCGAGGTCGGCCAGCAGGTCGCGGCACCAGTCGTTCGCCCGCGGATCCCAGAACTGCGTGGTCGAGGCGATCGACAGCTCGCTGACCCGCCGGCCGGAGAACCAGTAGTTCATGATGTCGGGCATCAGCAGCAGCGTCTCGGCCACGTCGAGCAGCGGCGAATCGGCCAGCTTCATGGCCAGGAGCTGGTAGAGCGTGTTGAGCTGCATGAACTGGATGCCGGTGCGCTCGAAGATCCGCTCGCGCGGCAGGCGGGCGAAGGCCTGCTCGAGCATGCCCTCGGTCCGACCGTCACGGTAGTGGACGGGCAGGCCGAGCAGCGCACCGTCGCGGCCGAAGAGCCCGAAGTCGACGCCCCAGGTATCGACCCCGAGCCCGGCCAGCCGGTCGCCGCGCGCACCGCACAGCCGCAGCGCGTCGAGCAGCTCGGCGAACTGGCGCGGCGTGTCCCAGTAGAGCGTGCCCAGGATGCGCACCGACGGGTTGGCGAAGCGGTGGACCACTTCGAGCTCGAGCCGCTCGCCGTCGAAGTGCCCCAGAATCCCGCGGCCGCTCTCGGCCCCCAGGTCGAACGCGAGAAACGTCTTGCGCGCTGCCATCGCCACCTGCTCCGGCGCGCAGCATTGCCCGCCCCAGGCACCACTCCTCCACGGGGTCAGGTCTCGTTCTCACGCGGTATGTAACGGAGTCGGGCGTCAGTCGTAACGAAGTGCATGATTCGGGTGCCTGACCCCGGGGTGATTGACGGGGTGGGGCAATGGTGCTACGTTCCGCGCCGTGTTACTGCGCCGGTCGATGCTGGCTCTCATCGCGCTCTGCGGCACGCTCGCCCGCCTCTCGGCCGAGCCACCGGCGCGCGCCTGGTGGCACGAGGCGGAGAACCAGCCGGCCCGCCTGCCCTGCCTGGTGATCGAAGAGGCCGGCGTCGCCTTCGACGGCGAGCTGGACGAGTGGGCCGGTCAGCCGGCGTTGCCGCTCGGCCTGGCCCGCCAGACCGGCTACGACCGCGAGTGGTCGGGACCGAACGATCTCTCGGCCACCTTCCGCTTCAACGCCGGCGCCGACGCGCTGCTGTTCGCCGCCGAGGTGCGCGATGATCGCCTGGTCACGGCCGATCGCGGCGACCGCTTCCGCGGCGACCAGATCCAACTCTTCCTCGGTACGGAGGCCGAGACACGCGGGCTGATCCTGCTGCCCGGCCGTCGCGAGGGGACCTTGCTCGAGCCGGCCGAGGTGTTCGATGCCGATCGCCGCGAGCCGGTGCCCGGCGCGGTGCTCACCTGGCACGGCATCGAGCAGGGCTATCGGGTCGAGCTCCGCCTGCCCTGGTCAAGCCTGCCGGGCGGCTTGGCGACGGCCGGCGACCAGCGGCGGGTGCAGGTGGCGGTGGTCGACTGGGATGGCGGCGACGAGAAGTCGCGGCTGAACTGGCCGACGCCGTTCCTTGAGACCCCGGCAGCGCCGGGGCCGGGCGGCTGGCAGCCGCCGGCTGTCGAACGCTGGCGGCCGGCGTCGTTCGGCACACTCGAACTGGTCGAGAGCCTGACCGCGACCGAGCTGGCGGGCTATCTCCCGACGTTCATGCCGCTCGGCGTCGAGCGCAACTTCTACACCGAGAACGAGGAGGTGCGGGTCATCGCGCTGGCCGGCATGGGTCCCGAAGCGGCGGCGCGGTTGGAGCTCTATGCGCTGACCCGCGACGGCCTGGTCGGTCATCTCAGTCGCGGCGTGAGCTTCAGCGAGGGCGCGGTGGCCGGCGTGGCCTGGAGCTGGCGCACGCCGGCCGAGTTTGACCAGCCGGTGCTGCTGGTCGGCGTGCTCGACGAGTTGACCGAGGCGGCGCCGCGCAGCTTTGCCCGGCTGGAGAGCATCGGCGCGGCTTTCCGGCTGCACCTCGAGCGGCTCCGCGGGCTGCGCGAGCGGATCTACCAGGCGGCTGTCGCGCCGGGCAGCACCACGCGGATGCGGCGCTACTACGGCAGCATCCTGATCAACATGGAGGACAAGGAGCAGAGCCACAGCGCCTGGCTCAACTACCTCATCCGCGACGACGTCGGCCGGCTGGTGGCCGACCTGAACGAGTTCGAGCGGCTCTACGCCGAGGCCCAGGCCGGGCGCGACCCGTACGGTGGGCGCAAGGGGGCTTACCTGCGCGGTTACGTCAGCGAGCTCGACGACACGGTCCAGCACTACAGCGTCAACCTGCCCGACCGCTGGTCGCCCGACGGCACCTGGCCGTTGATCGTGAGCATCCACGGCTACGGTTTCGGGCGCTTCCTGGGCCATCCCGCACCGGGGCACGGCGATGCCGTCGGCGTGGCCTGTTTCGGACGCGGGAACGGCGACTACAAGCTCTGGTGCGAGGACGACATCCTGACCGTCATCGACGCGATGCTGGAGGACTACCGCGTCGACCCGAACCGGGTCTACATCACCGGCGGCTCGATGGGCGGAACCGGCTCGTACCACATGGCCAGCCTCTACCCCGATCGCTTCGCCGCGATCGCGCCGACCTGCGGCAACGCCAACCACCACGTGTGGGAGGAGGTCTGGGGCTGGGGGCAGCGCGAGCCGACGTTCCTCACCCCGTTCCGCAACTGGCTCGAGAGCACCACCAGCGCCTATCAGTATGCCGAGAACTTCCGCCACGTGCCGGCTTACATCGTGCACGGCGACCAGGACGACATCGTCCCCGTCGGCCACGGCCGGACGATGAGCGAGCGGCTGCGCAAGCTCGGCTACGAGCTGGTCTACGAGGAGCAGGCCGGCGTCGGCCACTCGGGCTTCAGCGCCGGCACGGGCGACCGGCAGAAGCGTTACTTCATGCAGCGCGTGCGCGACCCGTACCCGCGGCAGGTGACCTACAAGTCATCGTGGCCGCGCAACGAGGGGGCCTACTGGGTCTACCTCGAGCGCCGCCGCCGGCTGGCCGAGGATGCCCAGATCGACGTGACGGTGAATGGCCAGCAGATCCGGGTGCAGACGTCGAACCTGGCCCGCTTCCGGCTCGAGCTGAACGACCGTCTGCTCGACCTGGGCGAGCCGGTGACGGTGACGGTCGACGGTCTGCCGGCCTATGAGGGTCTGGTGCCCGCGACGGGCATTCTGCGGCTGGGCGTGCGGGGGATCCACTGGCGGCCGGTCGACCCGCCGGCTGGGCTGGAGAAGAACGCGCGGATCGGCGGGCCGATCGAACACGCCTTCATGAGCCGGTTCTTGTTGGTCTGCGGCACCTCGGGCGACCGGCGAACGAATGAGGTCAACCGGCGGATGTGCGAGCAGGCGGCCGAGAAGTGGCGCCGCTGGGGCCGCGAGCAGCGCGCGCGGGTGAAGATGGACTGGGAGGTGACCGAGCAGGATATCGCCGACAGCAACCTGATCTGCTATGGCGGGCCCGACTCCAACCGCCTGGTCGCGCGGGTCAACCGCCACCTGCCGGTGCGCCTGGAGCCGGGCGCCGTCGTCTTCGGCGACGAGCGGTTCGAGGGCCGCGACGTCGGGCTGAAGGTCTGCTACCCGAACCCGCTCAACCCGACTCGCTACGTCTGCATCTTCGCCGGGGTGACCTGGGAGGGGACCTACGACATCAACGGCCGGTTCGGCAACTGGTTTGACTGGGGTGTTTTCGACGACCGCAACTGGTTCGACTTCGCCGTCTTCGACTCACATACCCAGTCGCCCGAGACGTTCCTGCGCGTCGGCTACTTCGACCAGGACTGGCGGCTCGACGAGGCCTACCTCATCGAGGGCAGCGAGGCCGAGCGGGCGAAGGTCAAGCCGCGCCGGCCACCCGACCCGCTGGCGCCGATTCCCGCCGGCGAGGAGGTCCACCTGAGCGACCTGACGCCGGCCGGCGTGGTCATGGAGAAGGGCGTCCTGGCCTTCGATCACAGCTTCGGCGGGTATCCCATCCGGCTGGGCAACATGACCTTCGAGCGCGGGCTGGGGGTTCACCCGCAGGCCGAGCTGACCTATGACCTGAACGCCGAGTTCCGCACCTTCGAGACCTGGTGCGGAGTCGACCTCGAAGGCGCCCGCAGCGTCAGCACCGCGCGCGAAGAGGCCGAGCGCGTGGCCTTTCAGGTCTATGGCGACGACAAGCTGCTCGCCGACACGGGTGAGATGCGCTGGAACAGCCTGCCGCGCCACCTGGTGCTTGACATCACGGGGGTTCGGCAACTGCGCCTGATGGCGCGGGCGCTGGATGGCCGCAAGTGGCTCTACGGCAACTCGAGCTGGGGCCTGGCGCGGCTCAGTCGCCAGCCCGAGGCACTGCCCCGCCGGCACGCCGCCGGCCGCGCCGAGCTGCTTCGGCTCGACGGCGACTGGTTCGCCGAGGAGTACGACGTCGGTCAGGGCGTCGCCGTCGGCGCGCAGCTCGACGGGCCGGGCCTCGTCGCCGCGCGGCCGGTGCGCATCCCCGGCAGCATCCCAGCGGCCGAGGAAGCTGCCGGCCGGCTGCCGGCGCTCTACCAGAACGACCATCTCGCCCGTGTCGATGCGCTGGCGGGGCGCGAATGGTGGCTCTATCGCCGGTTCGACCTGCCCGCCTCATGGGCCGATCGCCACCTTCGGCTGCGGCTGGCAGGCGTCTGCCAGATCGGCGAGGCGTGGCTTAATGGCGAGTTCATCGGCGCGGTGCGCGGGCCGTTCGAGGAGGGCGAGCTGGACGCCACGGCGGCGGCGAGGTGCGGCGCCGAGAACCTGCTCGCCGTGCGCATCCTGGCCGGCCCGGCGGCGTGGACCGGCGTGCAGGGCTTCCGCGTGCCGGACCGCGAAGAGGTACTCGGCTACGGGCTCGGCTACGGCAGCGACGGGGGACCACGGGCGATCCCCCTGGGCATCCTCGGCGGGGCCGAGGTTCGCGCCACCGGGCCGGTGACGCTTGGCCAGCCCGGCGCCGCGGCCGTGCCGACCGGCGGGCTGGCGGCGCCGAACAGCAGCACCGAGACGCCGGCGCGGATCACCGTTTCGGCCGCGGTCACCAACCGCGGCGCGATGCCGGTCACCGCGCGGCTGGAGGGCCTGGTCCGCCCTTTTGACCGCAACCTGGAGACCGCCCGCCTGAGCGGCGAGGCGGTGCTCCAGCCGGGTGAGACGCGGCACGTGGAGCTGGCCGGCGACGCCGCAGCGATGCAGCTTTGGTGGCCGGCGGAGCTGGGCGCGCAGGCGCTCTATCAGGTCGAGTTGTCGCTCACCGTCGACGGCGCCCCGTCGGACAGCCGCGTCGCCGTCGTCGCGGCGCGGCGGCTCGAGCTCCTGGCCGACGGCGGCCTGGGTGTCGTGCGGGCCAACGGCTATGCGGTGCCGCTCCGCATCGCCGAGTGGCTGCCGACCGACCGGTTGCTGCGCTGGGACGCCGCCCGGGCCGAGCAGATTCTGGTCATGGCCCGCGAGGCCGGGATCAACACCATCCGCGTCCACGCCGCCGGCGGGTGGCCGGGCGACGAGTTCTACGCGCTGTGCGACCGGCTCGGGCTGCTGGTGCTGCAGGACTTGCCGCTGGTCGGCAACATCGGCCGGGCGCGGCTCGAAGAGGTTGCGGCTGCGGCGCGGGGCATCGTGCTCGGCGCGCGGGCGCACCCGTGCCTGCTCGGCTACATCGCCGGCGAGGAGGTGGCGCTCGATCCGGCCTCGGAGCAGCGCCTGGCCGCCGCGCTGGCCGTCGTCGCCGAGCTTGATCCGGCGCGGCCGCTGTTCGATCCGGTGCCCAGCGCCGACGGCGCGGCCGAGTGGCGGTTCGTCGTCGCCGGCGAGGTCGAGCAGCAGGTGCGGACCATTCTGGTTGAGCGAATCGTCCTGCCCGGCGCGCCGCCGGCGGAGCTGAGCTTCCTCGACCGTGCGGCGCTGGGCGAGAACGAAGCCCAGGCGCCCTGGCCGCTGACCGGTTGGTGGCGGTTCCGCGGCGGCGGCGAGGCCGACCTGGAAGCCGCCGAGGGCTGGCTCGGTCCGCTGGCCGGCGAATCCGCCATGCTGGCCGGCTTGTCGTACCGCCAGGCCGACGAGGCGCGCCGCCGGCTGGGCCAGGCGATTGCCGCCGGCCGCACGGTGGTGCTGGCCGGGCTGAACGAGAGCTGGCCGCGGATCGGCGGTGCTCTAGTCGACCACGCCGGCACGCCACGCCCGGCCTATGGCGCGGCGCAGCGGCTGCTCGGCCGGCCGGCGCTGTTCGCCGTCGGCGAGCAGCACAGCGGCCGGCCCGGTGACTTGCTGCGCTTCCGTGTGCACGCCCACCTGCGCGACGGTGTGCGCTGGTGGGAGGCGCGTCCCGCCGCCTGGCGAGAGGTGCGCTGCCGCGTGCTGGGGCTCGACGGCCGCACCTACAGTGAGCGCCTCTACCCTTTGGCTGACGATCCGCCCGACGGCGAACTGGGCGAGTTTCTGTGGGAGATCGAGCCGACGACCGCGCCGGGCGCCTATCTGCTGGTCACCGATCTGCCCGGCAGCGAGGTGCCGAGCGATCTGGTGCCGCTCACCGTCACCTCGGCGCCGGCATTGGCGCCGGTGCGGGTCGTCTGGTTGGCCGCCGCGCCGGCAACAGGGCCGGCGGTGGAGCGGCTGCCGCGCGAGCGGCTCGAAGATCCGCTCGGCACGTTCGAGGCGATCTGGCTGGGCGACGGGTTCGCGGCGCCGACCGAGCGCGAAGCGGCGCTGATCGCCGCGCACCTGCAGGCCGGCGCCGGCCTGGTCATCGACGGGCCGCCGCGCTGGCTGGCCGGCACCGTGCTCGAGGCGTTGCTGCCGGCGACGCCCACGCTGAGCCCCGAGGGTGCGCTCGGCCCGGCGGTGGCGCCGGCGACAGTCGCCGCCGGGCATCCGGTCGCCGCCGCGTTGGCCGGGCTACCGGTGGGCCGGCCCGAGGCGCTGTACACCATCGCCGGCGGCGCGCAGGTGATCAGCCAGTTCGGCGCCGAGCGGCCGTTGCTGGTCGAGTCGGCGCTCGGCCGCGGGCGCATTCTGCTCTGGCAGCCACCGCGCGCCTATGCTCGCCTGCTGCGCCACTGGCCCGGTCGCTCGCGGCTGCAGGCCGCGCTGCTGGCCTATGTGGCCAAACTGCCACACCACGCGGCGCAGGAGCTGACCGAGCCCGCGCCGGGCCGCGACCTGTCGCCGCTGATGACCCTGCCCGAAGCGCCGGTGCGAATCGATCTCGACACTTCGCCGCTGGCCTGTGACGTCGACTCGCCCGGCTCGCGCGACATCACGCTGCGCAACGACGGCGGCACGCCCATCCTCGCCCTGCAACTGCGCATGACCGGCCTCCCCGAGGCCGTTTCGGCGACCTTCTCGCGCAACGGCCTGGTGCTCATGCCGGGCGAATCGCGCCGCGTCACGCTGACCGTTCGCTCGCACCGCCGCGGCCGCCGCGAGGCGCGTGCCGCGCTGCTCGTCGAAGGCTGGGGCGTGCGCCCGGGGCGGGTCGAGTTCAGCGTCGTCAACGGCGGCTGATCAGCGCACGAGGACCACCCCGACGTGACCTTTGGAGGTGCCGAACGCCACCCGCTCGCCGTCGCTGGCCAGGGGCGCGGTGAGGTCGGCGCCGGTGACCAGTCGCCAGACCTCGGCAGCGGTCGATCGGTCGTAGGCCCGCAGCGTCCGGTCGGCCAAGGCAACGAGGATTCGGTCACCGGCGACCGCCGGCCGCGCGGTGGCCGGCGCCGGCAGCCGCGTGGTCCAGCCGGCGCCACCGACCGGCGCGACGGCGACCAGGCGCGGGGCTGCGTCGAGGGCGTAGATCCAGCCATCGAGCACTGCCGGCGGGGCGAGGTGCGCGTGGCCGAGGCGGATCGACTGCAGGCGCCGGCCGGTCAGCGGCTCCAGCTCGATCAGGCTGCCATCATCGGCGGCGACGGTCAGCCGGCTCGGCCCAGCCTGTAGCCAACGCAGCGGCACCGTGGCGACGGCCTCCCGCCAGACCACCGCGCCGGTGGCACCGCGTTGCTCGACCGTACCATCGGCCAAGGCGATCGCGAATCCGTCCGCTGCGGCGGCGGGCCCGCCAGTGACGGGGGTCGGCAGCAGCTTGGCCCAGCGCCGCACGCCGGTCCGGCGGTCGAAGGCGTAGAGCCGGCGGCCGGCGGTGGCCACGAGCAGCAGTTCGCCGACCTGCGCCGGGCTGGCGGTGGCGACCGAGTCGAGCCGCGCCTCCCAGGCCGGCTCGCCGGTCTCGGCGAGCAGGGCGACCAGCCGATGGTCGTTCAGCGCCAGGTGGATGTACCCGTCGCCGACCGCCGGCTCGGCCGCGGCGGGCTCGCCGACGGCGGTATCCCAGAGCAGGCTGCCGCTGTCGGCGGCGAAGGCGTAGAGGTGTCCGTCTTCGGCCGCGGCGAACAGCCGGCCGGCGGCGAAGACCGGCGCGACGCGCACCGCATCGCCGCAGGCGACCAGCCAGACCACGCGGCCGGCGGCGCCCGGCTGGTGGAGGCCCAGGAGCAGCCCGCCGACCACGCCGAGGACAACCAGCGCGGCGATGCCCCCGCGCTCCCAGCCGGTCCGGGGCTCCTGGTCCAGGCGCATGGCGTCATGATACCATCGCCGGCGAGACGGAGCGCTCCGCGCATGGACTACGCCCTGAGCCTGCTGGTACGGCTCGAGCTCTATCTCCTGCTCGCCCTCTCGCTCAACCTGCTGGTCGGTTACGCCGGCCTGGTCTCGCTCTGCCACGCCGCCTTCTACGGCGTCGGTGCGTACGGCACCGGACTGCTCATGCTCCGCGCCGGCCTGCCCTTCGCCCTCGCGCTGCCGCTGGCGGTGCTGGCCACCATGCTGCTCGGCGCGCTGGTGGCGCTGCCCTCGCTGCGGCTGCACGACGACTACTTCATCGTTGCCACGCTGGCCTTCCAGAACATCGTCTACCGCCTGCTCTACAACTGGGACAACGTCACAGGCGGAGCGCGCGGGCTCTCGGGCGTGCCGCGGATCGAGTTCCTCGGCGCGCCGCTACCGGGCGAGTCGCTCGGCTTCGCGCTGCTCTGCACCGGCGTGACGGTGGTCCTGGTGATGCTCTTCCGTCGCCTGCAGCAGAGCCCATTCGGCCGCCTGCTGCGGGCGGTCCGCGACGACGAGCAGGCCGTCGCCGCGCTGGGCCGCTCGGTTGCCGCGTGCAAGGTCAAGGCGTTTCTGATCGGCAGCGCCGTGGCGGCCGTGGCGGGGGCGTTGCTCTGCGGCTTGATGGATACCCTCGACCCCGGGGAGTTCACCATCGCGCAGAGCGTGACCGTGCTCACCGCGCTGATTGTCGGCGGCAGCGGCAACCTGGCCGGGCCGCTGGTCGGCGCGGCGCTGGTGGTGCTGCTGCCCGAGCCGCTCAACTTCGTCGGCGGCGGCTCGGCCGCGCTGGTCGGCGAGGTGCGGCAGGTCGTCTTCGGCCTGCTGCTGATCGTGTTGCTGCGCTTCCGGCCGCAGGGCGTGGCGGGGGTCTATCGCTTTGAGTGAGCCGCTGCTCGAGCTGATCGAGGTGCGCAAGTCGTTCGACGGCCTGGTCGCCGTCGACGGCTTGAGCTGCGCTCTGCCGCCGGGACAGGTGACCGCGCTGATCGGCCCCAACGGCGCGGGCAAGACGACGGTGGTCAATCTGATCGCCGGTCGGCTGCCGCCCGACGGCGGCGAGCTGCGGCTGCGTGGCCGGCCGTTGCCGCGCGGGGCTCACCGCGTCGCCCGCGCCGGGGTGGGGCGCCTGTTCCAGGAGGTCCGCGTCTTCGGCTCGCTGACCGTGCGCGAGAACGTCGCCGTGGCGGCCGACCAGGCCGACGGCGTGACGGCGGCCTTCGCGCCACGGCGCTCCCGGCGCGACGCAGCGCGGGTCGACGATGAGGTGATCCGCTGGCTCGAGTTCGTCGGCCTGGCCGACCGCGCCGAGTCGCTGGCCGGCAGTCTGAGCTATGGCCAACAGAAGCTGGTCGCCTTGGCGCGGCTGCTGATCGGCGGCTTCGAGCTGCTCCTGCTCGACGAGCCGGCCAGCGGCATCAACCCGCGGCGGGTGGCCGAGCTGGCCGCGCTGCTCGGCCGGATTGTCGCCGCCGGCCGCACGGTGCTGCTGATTGAGCACAACATGAGCCTGGTGCGCGAGGTGGCCGACCGCGCGGTGCTGCTCGACCGCGGCGTGTGCCGCGCCAGCGGCGGCACCGAGTCGGTCTGGTCCTCACCGGCCTTTGCCGAGGTCTACGAGCTGGCCGTGCCGGCCTGATCAGCCCGGCGGGTCATCGATGCGCAGGCGTTCGAGGATCGCCGCCGCCTCGTCGGCCAGGGCCTGGTCAACGTCGGCGCGCAGGTCGACCGAGATCCCGGCGGCCAGGTTGCGGGCGACCAGGATGCTGGCGCGCAGCCGCGAGCCGCCGGCGTCGAGCCGCTCGATCGCCGCATTGGCCGCCTCCCACGCGGCCACCGCGAGGCTCTGCTGGCCGCGGGCGCAGAGCATCCGCATGGCCGTCGCCGCCGGCTCGTGGCGAACCATGCCGGCGCCGAGCAGCTCGCGCAGCAGCCGGGCCGCCTCGTCGGGGTCGACCGTGTCGCCGCCGGGTCCGGCGGGTAGGCGGAGGGCCAGCGGCTGGCCGGCGGCCAGCGCCTCGCGGATCAGGCTCAGGCCGCTGCCGGTCAGTCCCCAGGCGAGCAGGGTCGAGCCGCAGGCGAGCAGCGCCCGTGCCGGGCTCTCGCCGCGGGGCGAGAGGGCCAGGCGAAAGACGCCGCCGAGTTGCTCCCAGGCGCCGTCGTCATCGCCGAACAGGCTGCGCACGCGGGCGACCTCGGCGAGCACCTCGAGGCTGGCCGGGCCGCTCAGTCGCCGGGCCGTCTCGCCGGCCGAGGCGAGCGCCGACTCCTCGCCCGAGAGCGCGGCCCACTCGACCGCGCGCAGGCCCGCCTCGCCGGCCATCGGCCCGCTCGGTTGCCGGCCGAGCTGCCGCAGGCCGGTGAGGAACCACTCGTGGCCGCGCCAGCGGTTGCCGCAGCAGAGCCAGGCCAGCGCGCCCTCGAGCAGCACGTGGGCGGCCACGTCGTGGCGGGCAAAGCGGTGCGGCACCGGGTCGAGCGCCTCGCGCAGCAGGTGTTCGGCTCGGTGCCGGCGGGCCAGGTGGCAGAGGGTCAGGACGGCGTGGTGGACCAGGCCCTCGCGTCCGGCGAGCCGGCTGGCCGAGGCGCGTTCGATGGCGCTGCGGGCCCACAGCGCGGCCTCGGGCGCCGGGCGCGAGTAGAGCCGGCCCGGCCGCGACCAGTGCGTCCGCAGGTCCTCGACCGACGAGTGCAGCAACTCGGCCCCGCGCGCCTCGTCGCCGAGACGGACCAGCTCGCGACCCGCCGCGGCGCGGTAGCTGCGCCGCGCCGCGTCGCCCGGCAGCAGCGGCAGGGCGGCCTCGACCGCGGCCAGCAGTTGCTCCTCCATGCGCGCCGAGAGCCGCGTTTCGGTCCGCCAGCGGCGCAGGTCGAGGCGTCCAAGCAGGGCCGGCAGAGTCTCGGAGGGCGGTACGCCGCCGGCCTGCAGCTCGGCGGCCAGCCGGCGGCGGACCGACTGCCAGGCCTCGCACCGCCCCGTGGCGACGAACAGGTCGCGCCAGTGCAGCCAGCGCGATTTGAACGGATAGCCGCTGGGCAGCGAGCCAAGCACCTCGGCCGCGGCGTCATACCCGGCCTGTCGGTCGGCCGCGCGGATCGCCCGCCGGGCGGCCAGCGTGTGGGCCAGCAGTTGGCCCGGGCCGTCGTCGCTCGGCGCCAGTCCGGTGGCCAGCAGCTCGGCTTCCAGCGCGTCGGCGCCGGCCAGCGTCTCGGGGTAGGCGGTCCAGCGCGCCGCATCGACGCAACAGAGGGCGGCCAGCAGCTCGCGCGCGGTACCGCGCGGCCGGGCGCGCGCATAGGCCAGGATGTCGACGGCGGTGATCGGGCTGGGTCCGGCCGGCCCGTCCTCGCGCCAGCCGGTCGGCATCAGGCCTGGCCCTCGCGGGCGCGCTGCTCGTCGAGGTGCTCGCGGCGGCGCTCCTCGAAGACCACCTGGTCGACCTCGTCGCGGCTGATCACGCCGTCGTGGATGAGCAGCTCGACAATCTCACGGTGCCGCTGCTCATGCTCGAGAGTGGTGCGATCGGGGTCGCTCTCGTACTCGACGACGACCTGCCGCTCGCCGCTCTCGACATTGCCACGGAGGCGGATCGTGATCTCGCCCACCAGTTGCTCCGGGCCGCGATTCTAGCCGCGCGACCGACCGACCGTCAATCGCCGACCACCCGCCGGTAGAGGCTGGCGCCCGCGACGCCGGCAATCAGTCGCTGCGCCGCCGCCTCGTCGAGCAGGCAGGCGGCGGTGGCCAGTCCGTCGCTGGTCAGCGCATCGGCGGCGATCACGGTCGCCGCCACGCGGGTGGTCAGGCCATAGCCGGTGCGCGGATCGACGATGTGGCTGTAGCGCACGCCGTCAATCTCGACGAACCGCTGCGTGTCACCCGACGTCGAGATGGCTTGGTTCGCCAGCACCACGGTCCGCGGCGGCTCGCCCGGTGCGACGTCGGGGATCGACACGCTCCAGCCCTCGCGGCCGGGCGGCGGGTCGCCGACGAGCATGTCGCCGCCGGCCTCGATCAGCGCGCTGGCGATGCCCTGTTCGCGGAGCGTCGCCAGGGCCTGGTCGACGATGTAGCCCTTGGCAATCGCGCCGAGGTCGAGCCGCATGCCGGCGCGCGCCAGGCGCACCGTACCGGCGGCCGGATCGAGCTGGAGCAAACGGTAATCGACCAGCCGTCGGGCGACGGCCAGTTCGTCTGGGTCGGGCAGCCGCCCGCTCTCGCGGGCCTGGCGCCACAGGCGGACCAGTGGGCCGACGGTGGGATCGAACCGCCCGTCGGTCGCTTGTGCGAGTTGGACAGCACGTTGCAGGACGCCGAACAGCTCGGGCCCGACCGGCTGCGCCGGCCCGCCGGCCTGCTCGCAGAGGCGGCTCAGTTCGCTGGCCGGGCGCCAGTCGCTGAACACGTCCTCGAGCCGGGCGACGGTGGCATAGGCGGCGCGGCAGGCTGTCTTGGCGGCTTCGGCGGAGGTATCATAGACCACCAGGCGAACGGGTACGCCGAGATGCACCTGAGTGAAGGCGTGGCGGCCCGGCTCATCGCCCGGCGCGCCGCGCGCGACGAGAAGGATGACCAGTAGCTTGAACCACCGCCGCAACGTCGACCCCGGCCCGGCCCGAGGCGTTCGGACCCTCGGCCTGCTGATCCTGCTGACGAGTCTCGCCGTCGCCGGTTCCGGCCAGGGCGCCGCGGACGAGTTCACCGCCTATCGCGAGGAGCTGGCCGACGGGTTGACCGAGTTCGAGATGGTCCCGGTCCGCGGCGGCACCGTCGAGGTCGCCGATCCGGCCCATGCCGGCCAGACGGTGACCGTCACGGTGCCCGACCTGTGGGCCGGCAAGTTCGAGGTCACCTGGGATGTGTACGATGTATTCATGTTCCGGCTCGACCTCACCGAGCAGCAGATTGCCGCCGGCGTCGACGCGGCCTCGCGGCCCAGTCCGCCGTATGGCACGCCCGACCACGGCTGGGGCCACCAGGGCTTTCCCGTGCTCCACGTCAGCCACCACGCCGCGACGCAGTTCTGCGCCTGGCTGAGCAAGCTGACCGGCCGGGCCTATCGCCTGCCGACCGAGGCGGAGTGGGAGTATCTGGCGCGGGGAGGCGGCGACGGCGGTGCGATGACGGCCGAGGCGCTCGAGGCGGTGGCCTGGCACTGGGACAACAGCAACGACCAGGCACATGCCTGCGGCAGCAAGGCGGCCAATGGCTTCGGGCTGTTCGACATGCTGGGCAATGTGGGTGAGTGGGCAGACGGGTTGGACGACCGGCCGGTGCTCTGCGGCGGCAGTTTCTGGGATGAGCCGAAGGATGTGCATCCCGGTGCTCGGGCTTACCAGACGCCGAAATGGAACGAGACCGATCCGCAGAACCCGAAGAGTCGGTGGTGGCTGTCCGACGGCAAGTTCGTCGGGTTTCGCTTGGTGCGCGAGCGAGGCTGACCGTCGCGGGCGCGTCGGCCATGAACGGAGGTAGCGATGAACCTAGAGCATGACCTGACGCGCCGCGGGTTTGTCGGCGGCGCGGTGGCGGTGGCGTCGCTGGCGGCGGTCGCCTCGCGGGCCTACGCGGCCGGTGGCGACAGCCTGAAGGTCGGCGTGATCGGCTGCGGCGGCCGCGGCTCGGGCGCGGCGGAGAACTGCCTTAACGGTTCGCCGGGGATGACCATCACCGCCGTCGGCGACCTCTTCGCCGACCGCGCCGACGGCCTGGCCAACAAGCTGCGCAACGAGCGGGCGAACCAGTGCGACCTGCCACCCGAGCGGGTCTTCACCGGCTTCGACAACTTCGAGCGGGTGCTTGCCAGCGGTGTCGACCTGGTCATCCTGGCCACCCCGCCGGGGTTCCGGCCGCAGCACTTCGAGGCGGCCATCGCCGCCGGCAAGCATGTCTTCATGGAGAAGCCGGTCGCGGTCGACGGCCCGGGCATCCGCAAGGTGCTGGCCGCCGGTGAGCTGGCCACGCAGAACAAGCTCGGCGTGGTCGCCGGCACGCAGCGCCGTCATGATCTCGGCTATATCGAGACCATCCAGCGCCTGCACGACGGCGCGATCGGCGAGGTCACCTCGGCCTCGGTCTACTGGAACCAGGGCGGGCTCTGGTCACACCAGCCGCGCGACGGCTGGACCGACATGGAGTGGCAGATCCGCAACTGGCTCTACTTCACCTGGCTCAGCGGCGACCACATCGTCGAACAGCACGTGCACAACCTCGACGTGGCCAACTGGGTGATCGGCGATCATCCGGTCAAGGCCTACGGCATGGGCGGGCGGCAGGTGCGCACCGACGCGGTGTTCGGCCACATCTTCGACCACTTCGCCATCGAGTACGAGTACGCCAGCGGCGCGCGCGTGATGTCGATGTGCCGGCAGATCGACGGCACCGCCGGGCGGGTGGCCGAGTTCGTCCGCGGCACCAAGGGCGCCAGCGGGCCGGGCGGCTGGATCAACGGCGAGACCGAGTGGAACTACCGCAACCGCGAGAAGCCCAACCCGTATGACAAGGAGCACACCGACCTGGTGGCCAGCATCCGGGCGGGCGAGCCGCTGAACGAGACCTATGCCGTGGCGACCAGCACGCTGACCGCCATCATGGGCCGCATGTCGGCCTACACCGGCCAGGAAGTGACCTGGGACCAGGCTCTGAACTCGACCGAGGACACCTTCCCGGCCAACCCCGACTTCGGGCCGCTGCCGGTGCCGCCGGTCGCCGTGCCGGGCCAGACGCGACTGACCTGAAGCCAACCGCCGGCGGGCGGACACCGCCCGCCGGCGGGGCTGGATACCCGATGCAACGACGCACCTTCATCACTGGGAGCGTCGCCGCGGCGGCGGCTGCCGGCGCGGTCCGCGCCGATCGCAGGGAGGGCCGAATGGCCACGCACGCGTTCAAACTCAAGTATGCACCGCACTTCGGCATGTTCCGGCACCACGCCGGCGACGACCCGCTCGACCAGCTCCGCTTCGCCGCCGAGGTGGGCTTCACCGCCTGGGAAGACAACGGCATGCGCAACCGCGCGCCGGAGGTGCAGGATGCCATCGCCGCCGAGATGACCCGGCTGGGCATGACCATGGGCGTTTTTGTCGCCCACGGCAACTTCGGCGCGACCGACTTCGCCAACCCGAACGATGAACAGCGCGAGCAGGTGCTCGCCGACCTCACTGCCGCCGTCGAGCTGGCCAAGAAGGTCAATGCCAAGTGGGTCACCGTCGTGCCGGGCGCCTATGCCAACAACCTCGAGTGGGACTACCAGACGGCCAACGTGATTGAGCTGCTCAAGCGCTGCGCCGCGATCTGCGAGCCGAGCGGGCTGGTCATGGTGCTCGAGCCGCTCAACTGGTGGGCCAACCACCCCGGCCTGTTCCTGACCAAGATCCCGCAGGCCTACCTGATCTGTGAGGCGGTCGACAGCCCCTCGTGCAAGATCCTGTTCGACATCTACCACCAGCAGATCAGCGAGGGCAACCTGATCCCGAACATGAACCGGGCGTGGGAGCAGATCGGCTACTTCCAGGTCGGCGACAACCCCGGCCGCAACGAGCCGGGCACCGGCGAGATCAACTACCGCAACGTCTTCCGCCACCTGCACAGCCGGGAGTACCAGGGCATCGTCGGCATGGAGCACGGCATCTCGCGCGGCGGCAAAGAGGGCGAAGAGGGCCTGATCCAGGCCTACGCCGACGCGGACGACTTCTGAGGAGGGCATGATGCGGATCAAGTGGGCGCTGCTCGTGGTCGCCGGGCTGCTCGCGCTCGGCGCCGGCCTGGCCGACGACGCCGCGCCGGTGACACCGACCGAGACCATTGAGCTGTTCAACGGCGAGAACCTGGACGGCTGGAAGCTGTTCCTGCCCGACGCCAACGCCGATCCGGCCAACACCTGGTCGGTCGCCGACGGCAAGATTGTCTGCGCCGGGCAGCCGGTCGGCTACATGCGGACGACCACCCAGTACCGCGACTACCGCCTGCATGTCGAGTGGCGCTGGTCGGGCAATCCGGGTAACTGTGGCGTGCTACTGCACGTCAATGGCGAGGACCGGGTCTGGCCGCAAATGATCGAGGCGCAACTGCAAAACCACAGCGCCGGCGACATCTGGATCATCGACACCACCTTCCGCGAGCACCGCGAGCGCGGGCAGGACCGGCGCGTGCCCAAGCTGGGCCCGCACAACGAGAACCCCGCCGGCGAGTGGAACAGCTACGACATCGTCTGCTCGGGCGACACCGTGGTGCTGACCGTCAACGGCCGGGTGATGAACATCGCCACCGACTGCGAGCTGACCAGCGGCTGGATCTGCCTGCAGTCCGAAGGTGCGCCGATCGA
The DNA here is from genome assembly GCA_964405335.1 of uncultured Fimbriimonadaceae bacterium. Lineage (GTDB taxonomy): Bacteria > Armatimonadota > UBA10988 > UBA10988 > UBA10988 > CAYONP01. The sequence continues at coordinate 26,546 of CAYONP010000045.1, read as the reverse complement.
GTTCCGCAACGTCCGCCTGGAGCCGCTCGGCGGCTAACGTGGACGAAGCCCGGCTGCCGCGCGACGAGCTGGCCCGGCTGCCCGCCGGGCCGGGCGTCTATCTGTTCTACGACCGGCGCGGCGAGCTGCTCTACATCGGCCAGTCGGCCACGCTGCGGGCGCGGGTGCGGTCTTACTTCGCGCCGGCGGCCAAGCACTCGCGCCGGCGGCGGGCGATGGTCCGCGCGGTGCGCGAGATCGGGTACCTGACCGTCTCCTGCGACCTCGCGGCGCGGCTGCTTGAATCGCGTCTGATCAAGCAGCGCCGGCCGCGATACAACGTCTTCCTCAAGTCGCATCGCGGCTTCTGGTTCGTGCGCCTCGATCGGCGCGAGCCCTTCGCGCGCCTGACCGTAACTCACCGCCCGTCGGCCGACGGCGCCGACTATTACGGCCCATTCCGCGGCCGCCGCACCGCCGACCTGGCGGCCGACGCGGTGCACTGGGCCACCCGCCTGCGCGTCTGCGACGGTCGGCTGCACCCCCGCGCCGACCACCCCGGCTGCTGGTATGGCGAGCTGGGCCTGTGCCTCAAGCCGTGCGACCAGAGCTGCGGCAGCGACGAGTACCAGAGAGCGGTGGAGCAGGCCGAGGCGCTGCTGCACGGCCGGCCCGACGGCCTGCTCGGTCTGCTGGCGCAACGCCGCGACGAGCTGTCCGACGCGCTGCGCTATGAGGCCGCCGCCGAGCTGCAGCAGCGCATCGACGAGCTGGCGCGCATCCTCGCTCGGCGCGAGCGCGTGAGCTGCGCCATCGACCGACACGACGTGCTGGTGCGCCGCGGTGACCAGGTGGTGGTCATTCTCAGCGGGCGGTTCGGCGGCACGCTCGACCGGCGCGACGAGGAATTTGAGCAGACGCTGGCCGGCCTCGTCGCGGACCCCCCGGCCGGCGGCCGGCTGTTGACCGGCGACGAGATCGACGAGCTACGCCTGGTCGCCGTCTGGCTGGCTGAGCAGGACCAGGCCGAGCTGACCTACCCGGTCAAGGCTGGACCTCGCCCTCACGACGGGTAACGTAAGGGCGCATTGCGATGCGCCGCGACGAACGTCATCGGCGGCCCGCTGGCGGCTCAGTCGATGGTCTGCACCTCGAAGTCGATCTTGTCGAACCAGAACCGCGCGGAGGCCTCGAGGTCGGCCCTGAACTCGGGAATCTGGTCCCAGTCGTTCATGTGGAACCGCCGACTGCCGATGCCGAAGGTGATCACCCGCTCGTCGTCGGCCAGCTGCAGGGTGGAGTGGGGGAACTCGGCGCGGAACTCCGCCGGTGTGCGGTAGCTCGTGCCGTGCCGGATGGTGAACGACGCGCCGTCCTTGGGCGTGCTCGGGATATCCTCGTTCGGATCGGCGTAGCGATAGATTTGGCGGTAGCCGACGTCGCCCCGCACCGCCGTGAAGACGTAGTGCCGTAGCCCGGAGATGGTGCGGAAGCTGGCTCCGGAGGGCTGGTCGAAGGTCTCGACCTCCTCGACCATGATCTGGGAATCCGGTTCGTTCTTGACCTCGATGAAGGCCGAGTCGGCGCCGAGCGTGTTGCCCTCCTGGTCAATCACCTCGCAGCGGATCTCCTCGGTGCCCACCCGGTCGGCGCGTGGGTCGGAGTGGTAGACGACCGCATTCGTGTTGCCGTTGTCGACCACATTCTCAAAGCTCTGCGGGAAGCCGTCGAGCGGCCCGTCGAGCACGCCGTGGGCCGCGGCGGTGGTCCAGCGGAAGCGCAGCGGGCCGGCCGGCGCCGGGTCCACGGTCGCCTTCAAGCTCACCGACTGGCCGCCCTCGACCTCCCTGAAGCCCGGCTCGACCTGCACGGCGCTGTGCTTGACCTCAATCATCGAGGTCGCCTCGCCGACCTTCTCGCGGTCGGCCCCGCCTGGCCCGGCCAGGGCGAAGACCTCGACGGTCACGGTGTCGTTGCCCTCGTCGCTGCCCGCCTCATAGATGATCGTCGGCTGGCTGCTGGTGATCTGCGTGCCGGTCTGCGTTGCGTTGCGGATCTGGCCGGCGCTGCCGGGCGTGCTGTACCGGTACTCGAACGGCGTGCCGGCCGGCGCGTCGGTGACGGCGACGGTCAGCTCGACGATGTCGCGCGGCTCGATCGACGCCTGCTCGGGATCGAGCCGTACGGCGGAGCGAACGACGTCGACCTGCCACGCCTCGGCGATGGCCGCGTTCGCGATGGCGTTGCCGATCTGCGACACGTCGAACCCCGCCAGGGCGGCGTCGACCACGGCCATGCTCTTCATCAGTGTCGCCACCCGGTCGCCGAGCTTCTCGATCGCCGGCTTTCCGAACCGGGCGGCGATCAGCCGCAGCGTGATCTGGAGCAGAGCGTTGCGGAACGAGTTGCTGGTGGCCAGCGCTTGATAGACGTCGAACAACGCCCCGCTGACGTCGCCGCCGGCGGCCTTGTCCCAGGCCCCGGGAACCGAGTTGCCAATCAGATTGACGACATCCTGCGTCGCGTCCTTGGCCGCCTCGGAGCCGAGCACGCTCTGCACCCCGCTGGCCGGGATGAGCCAGTTGAGGACCAGGGTCAGGAACACATCGCGGGCGATGAAAATCTGCGTCACCTCGCGCTGCTTGGCCCGCTCCTGGGCGTCCATTCGGTCGCCATCGCCGGGCAGGTGGCCAGGGCCGACGACCAGCAACTCGTAGCGCGTTTTGGCAGCGCCGTCGACGTTGGGCAGCTTGACCGCCTGCGACGAGACCTCGCCATAGGCCGTGCGGCCCCAGATCAGGTCGACGAACGAACCGATGGTGGTGCTCACGCCCTGCACCGCCGGCAGCTCGAAGTCGGTCAGGTGCGAGGTGGAGGCCGTCTCGTTGCCGTCGGCATCAAACGTCGAGACTCGGTCGATGCTGACGTGAGTCAGCCGCCGGTAGGCGTTGAACACCGTCACCGTATCGAGCCCACCGGTGGTGTCGAGCCGCAGGCCGCTCTTCGCGTCGGTCGGGTTGATCAGCAACGCGCGGCCCAGCCGGTCGACATAGATCTGGGCGGCCCGGCTGCCCCGCTCGGCGGTACCGGCCGCGGCGAGGGCTGCCAGCACATCGGCCAGCGCCTGCGCCACGGTGGGCTGGTCGGTGGCGAAGGCATCGGGATTGCCGGCCAGCGCCGCGGCGATAGCGTCGGCCAGCGGGTCGAGTTCGGCTGCGTCGGCGAGCAGCGCCTGCAGCTCGGCCTGCAGCTCGGGTGGCGCCATCGGCGCGAGGGTGGCCAACCAGACCAGCACCTCGGCCAGCGACCGCGGGCTCAGTTCGGTCGCGCCGTCGCCGAGCCAGCCGAGCAGCATCGGCACGCCGTCGGCCGACTCGGCGGCGACCAGTTGCCGGCCTTCGAACCCGACAATGGCAAACCGCCCGCCGGCGACCGGTGCCTCGCCCAGGCTGCTCCGCACCATCGCCACGCCGGCGGGGCCGGCCACCGTGCCGTGGATCGTCCGTGTGGCCGAGCCGCCGCCGGCCGATTGGTCGGATCCGCCGCAGCCACCGGCCCAGGTCGCCACGAACAGCCCGACCAGGGCCAGGGCGGCGCGTTGTGAACGAATCAGATCGGCAACGCCACGGCACGTCATGGGGACTTACTCCGGCGCGCGGTGCAGGGCCATTGTGGTGCAAGGCTGTGGCGATGGGCAACTGCGGCCGGCTCAGTCGAATAGCGCGCGGAGGTTCTCCAGGCCGTGGGTCCAGCCCCAGACATGCTGGTCGCGCGCGGCGGCGGCGGGGAAGCCGGCGTGAGTGACCACCACTTCGGTGTCGTCGCCGAGGTCGATCAGCTTGACGGTGACCGTCGTCTCGCCGCAGTCCATGTCCTCGCGCTGCCAACGCCAGGTGAACACGACCTTCTCGTACGGCACCAGCTCGAGGTACCGACCGCGCACTTCGTACGGCTCGGCATCTTCTTCGTGGCGCATGACGGCACAGAACTCGCCGTCCGGACGGACGTCGCAGTGCAGCTCGGGCTTTGCCCAGCCGGGCGGGCGGCACCACCATTGGGCCAGACGATCCGGCTCGGTCCAGGCGGCGTAGACCCGCTCAATCCGCGCCGGCACCACTTGGCGCATGGTCAGGCTGGTCTCGGTCAGCTCGGTGGTCACCGCCATCGGCTCGGTCCTCGGTTCAGCATCGAGCACGACCGCGGATGCGTCAGGGATCGGCCGGCGGCGAGACGACGTTGCCGCGCACCTGCACCGACTCGTTGCCTTCCGGCGCGCCCTCGATCGGCGCGTGGCCGTGTGGGTCGATCAGGTTGTCGGCGATCACCGCCGCGCGCAGGCCCGCGCCGAGCCGGATGCCGACGCCGCGCGACTCGAGGTGATTGCCGGTCAGGACCAGCCGCCCGCCCTCGGCCAGCACCGCCGGCGCGTCGAACTCCTCCATCGGCCGGAGCAGGCTGCAGCCCTGGATGACGACATGATCGGCCTCGCGCAGCACCACCGCCGGCGCGCCGTTCGACTTCAGCTCGGCGCCGGTGACCCGCACACGCGACGGACCGTCGACCTCGAGGCTGGTGGCGTGGTTCCAGTAGGTGCCGCCCGAGACGGAGAGCGTGTGCTCGCCACGGATGGTGATCCCGCTGCCGCAGAAGTCGGTCGCGCAGCCGGTCATCACGCCCCAGGTGCCGCCCTCGATGGTGCAGCCCTCGATTCTGTCTTCGAGCAGAAACCCGTGCCGCATGGCGAAGGCGAAGCAGTCGGTCAGGCGGATCAGGTCGTTCTTGCCCAGCAGGAAGCCGACGCCTCGTTCGAGCCCACGCGGCACCGGCCCGGCGTTCCAGACCTCGATGTTGCGCAGCGCCGGCACGTCCCAGGTGCCGGTCACCCGCACGCCGACGTTGCGCGGCGCGACGATGAACACATTCTCGATGTTCAGCCGCCCGACGTTGTGCTCGCCGTCGGTGACGATGCCGTCCCAGCAGTAGCGGATGCGACAGTTGCGCACGTAGCAACCGATACCGCTGATCAGCACCGCCGGCGGCCCGGTCTCGGGTTCGGCCTCCCAGGCGTAGTTGAGGTCGACCCCGCTCAGCGCGCCGCCGGCCAGCAGATGCACCGCCGGCCCGTCGCGGTGCATTGGCACCAGTTGCGGCAGGGCGTTGATGTCGGCCGGCCAGGCGCCGGCGTCGGGGCCGGTGAGGGCGATGTTCTCGAGCACCAGCGGCGCGCTGAGCCGGTACGTTCCGCGCGGCACGTAGACATGCCGCTGCTGCTCATGCCCCGCGGCGATGGCCGCCTGGAACGCGCCGGTGTCGTCGGCCACGCCGTCGCCGGCGGCGCCGTGGTCGCGGACGTTGATCAGGTCGGCCGCGGCGGCCGGCAGCATGAGGGCGGTCAGGCAGAGCAGGGCACGCATGGGGTCCTCCTCAGAAGGTGCCCTGCACATCCATCGTCTTCGCCTCGTCCTGGTCGGGCCGATACGACGAGGTAGCCTGTCGCTGCTCGAGCTCGGCCAGGAAGCGCGCCTCGTCGACGGGGATGTCGATGGTCTCACCGCACCAGGCCGAGAGCAGCATGGCGTTCGACAGCTCGAGGCTGCGGATGCCCTCCTGCCCCGGAGCGATCATCGGCTTGCCGTCGAGGATGTGGTCGACCCAGGCACGGGTGACGTCTTTGTGTTCCTCGCCGCCCGAGCGGACCGGCACGTCGATGTTCCAGGTCTCTGGCCGGGCGAAGCCGTGCGGGCTGGTGCGCAGGAACTCGCGCGCCGACTCGCGCGTGCGCTGGAAACTGAGCTTACCGTCCTCGAGCACCAGCTTGCCCCGGTCGCCGCAGACCTCGAGCCGATTGCTGCCCGGCGCCTCGCCGGTGGTGGTGATGAACACGCCGGTGGCGCCGTTGGGATACTCGACGTAGGCGGTGACCTCGTCGTCGACCTCGATGTCGTGGTACTTGCCGAAGCCGATGAAGGCATGCACGCGGCTCGGCAGGCCGCAGATCCACTGCCACAGGTCGAGGTTGTGCGGGCACTGGTTGATCAGTACGCCGCCGCCCTCGCCGGCCCAGGTGGCGCGCCAGCCGCCCGAATCGTAGTAGGCCTGGGTGCGGAACCAGTTGGTGATGATCCAGTTGGTCCGCTGCAGCTCGCCCACCTCGCCGGCGGCGACCAGCTCCTGCAGCTTGCGGTGCACCGGCCGCACGCGCTGGTTGAACATCAGGCCATAGGCGATGCCGGTGCGCTCGACCGTCTCGTTCATCTCGCGCACCTGGCGCGTGTAGACCCCGGCCGGCTTCTCGCTCATGACATGGATGCCGCGCTCGGCCGCGGCGATGCCGTAGGTCGGGTGAAAGTAGTGCGGCGTGGCGATGACCACTGCGTCGACCAGGCCCGAGTCGAGCAGCTTCTCGGCGTCGCCGAAGCGCGCCACACGCTCGGGCAGCGCGCCGGCGGCCCAGTCGAGGCGGCTCTGCGCCACGTCGCAGACGGCGGTCAGCTCCGTCCGCGGCACCTGACCCTCGGCCAGGTAGCGGCAGTGGTGCGAGCCCATCCCGCCGATGCCGATCACCCCGATGCGTAAGCTGTCCATGCCGCGCTCCTTCGCCGCCGTGCTTCGCCGCCCGGGGCGGCCGCCCTCCGCCGCAGGAGCCGGCTCGGTGGGACGGAACGTTGCACCGGCCGGGCTGGGGTTGGCCATGAGCAATGACCACGACCGCGACGTTCTGCGACAACTGGCCGGCGAGTGGCGGGCGGCGGCCGAGCTGCCGGTCTGCCACGAGCGGCGCGAGCTGTGGCGCCGGCTGAACGACCTCGACTCGGTCCGGCCGATGCTCTGGATCACCGAGGTGCCGTGGCACGAGCTGCCGGCCGACGGCGAGCTGACGCTGCACTGCGAGGACGGCTGGGCGCGCGGCGTCGAGGCGCATCTGCGGCGAACGCTGTATGAGTTCCGCCACTTCGAGGCCGACCGGGTCATCGAGCCCTGGTTCCCCTGCGGCATGGCCATCCGCGACACGGGGCTCGGTTACGCGCCCGAGTTCGACCTGGTCCGTACCGACCCGGCGAGCGACATCATCAGCCGGCGTTATCACGCGCAGATCCGCGAGCCGGCCGACCTCGAGCGCATCCATGCGCCCGAGGTGAGCTATGACGAGGCGGCCACCGCGCGGCACGAGGAGCGGCTCAACGAGGCGTTCGGCGACCTGCTCGAGATCCGCCGCACCGGCGTGCGCCACATCTGGTACACGCCGTGGGACCATCTGATCCAGTGGTGGGGCGTCGAGCAGGCGATGTTCGACCTGGTCGATCGCCCCGAGATGGTCCACGACGCGGTCGAGCGGATCGTCATCGCCATGCTGGCCTACCTCGACCAGCTCGAGGAGCAGAAGCTGCTCACCCACGCGGCCGACAACAGCCGCGTCGGCTCGGGCGGCTACGGGTACGTCAGCGACCTGCCGGACCCGCCGGCGCCCCGGCCGGCGACGGCGCCCGAAATGTGGGGCTGCTCGAACGCGCAGATCTTCAGCGAGGTTTCGCCTGAGATGCACTGGGAGTTCGCCGTTCGCCACGACCTGCCCTGGGCCGAGCGCTGGGGGCTCAACTACTACGGCTGCTGCGAGCAGTTGCACCACAAGGTCGAGATTCTGCGGCGCATCCCGCGGCTACGCAAGATCTCGATGAACTACCGCATCAACGCCGAGCGCGCGGCCGAGACGGTGGGAGGGGAGTTCGTCTTCAGCTACAAACCGAACCCGGCCTTTCTGGCCGAGAAACGGTTCCGGCTCGAAGCGATGCGGCGCGAGCTGGAGACGGTCCTCGAGCTGACCCGCGGCTGCCACGTCGAGATCATCCTCAAGGACATTTCGACCTGCGCCGGCGAGACCGAGCGGGTCACCGCCTGGAACACCATGGCCCGAGAGCTGGTCGAGCAGTACGCGAGCGCGTGAGACTGCCCGTGATCCCGATCGTCATCGCCGCGACGCTGGCCGCCGAGCCGCCGCGCGGCTACTCCATCCCGCTGATCGACCTGGCCGGCGACACCGCGCGACAGGTCATCGTCGACCGCGAGCCGGGGCAGTACCTCGGGCATCCCACCACCGTCCTGCTCGAAGACGGGCGGACGATCTACTGTGTCTACCCGAAGGGTCACGGCCGCGGCGCGCTGGTGCTCAAGCGCAGCGACGACGGCGCGCTGACCTGGTCGGACCGACTGCCGGTGCCAGACAACTGGGCGACCTCGCTCGAAGTGCCGACGCTCTACCGCGTGGTCGACCCCGCCGGCGTCAAGCGGTTGATCATCTTCTCCGGCCTCTATCCGATCCGGATGACCGTCTCGGACGACGACGGCGTGAGCTGGACGCCGCTCGAGCCGATCGGCGAGTTCGGCGGCATTGTCGCCATGAGCGACCTGCTGCGCACCGCCGACGGCCGCTACCTGGCCTGCTTCCACGACGACGGCCGCTTCTTCCGCGCCGGCGGCGAGTTGACCGGCGTGTTCACCGTCTACCTGACCGAATCACGCGACGGCGGGCTGACCTGGGGCGAGCCGCGAGCGATTGCCCAGCATCCCGATGCGCATCTGTGCGAGGGCGGCTTCGTCCGCTCGCCCGACGGGCGGCAAGTGGCCATCCTGTTCCGCGAGAACAGCCGGCGGCACAACGGCTTCGTCATCGTCAGCGACGACGAGGGCGCGACCTGGAGCGAGCCGCGCGAGCTGCCGGGCGCGCTGACGGGCGACCGCCACCAGGCCGTCTACGCGCCCGACGGCCGGCTGGTCATCTGCTTCCGCGACACCACCCACGAGAGCCCGACCAAGGGCGACTTCGTCGCCTGGGTCGGCACCTACGACGACATCGTCGCGGGCCGCGAAGGGCAGTACCGCGTGCGGCTGATGGACAACCACCGCGGCGCCGACTGCGCCTATCCCGGTGTCGAGCTGCTGCCCGATGGGACGATTGTGGCCACCACCTACGGCCACTGGACGGAGGGCGAGGCGCCCTACATCGTCAGCGTGCGGTTCAAGCTCGACGAACTCGACCGCTTGGCGCCATGACGACTACCCCGCGTCATCGACCACCAGTTCGACGGTGGCGCTGAGCGTCGTGCCGGCCGGCGGGGTCTGCAGTTGGTCAGCGGCCGTGTCGCCGCCGGTAATCCAGAGGATCAGCCGCAGGCCGTCGGCGGTGCGGTGGAGTGACCAGTAACCGTCGTCATCGCCGGTGGCCGAGAAGACCACGCTGCCGTCGACGTCGCGGAGCTCGACGCCGGCACAGTGAGCGCGGGCGATGTGGCCCGGCTCGGCCTCGGCCGGCAGCAGCACCTTCGGTTCGGGTTCGCGCAGGAAGACGGCCATCGCCGCGCCGAGCTCGGGCGACAGGTCGATCGCCACACCATAACCGCGCAGCCCACCAGCGGTGTTGAGGATGGTTGTTTCGACGTCGAGCTGGGTTGCGCCGAACACCGGCGTGGCGATGTTCCAGCTCTCCAGCCGCAGGTTGTTCGCCACGGTCACTTCGCCGACCACCGTCTCGTCATTGGGTGCCTCGCGCGCCGGCACCGGAACGATCCGCGAGTCGTTGGTCCGAACGACGTTCGACACGCGGACCAGCGCTTGACCGGCGTTCTCGAATGCCAGGTAGGTCGCGGCGGCGCGCATGGCCCACTCGCCCGCCGGCGGCGGAGCGGGTACCGGCAGCTCGAGGTCGGTCACCCGGATCGGTTCGGCCAGCCGGAGCCGACCACTGATCGCCGCCGGTTCGTCGGGGTTGAGCGGCAGGTCTCTGCCCGGCCCGAGGGCGACGACACTGGCCCGGTAGAACTCGACGCCCCAGCTGCGGAGGTCCATCACGTCGAGGGTCGACGGCTGGTTGAGAATCAGCCCCCAGCCGCGCGGCGCGCCGAGCGCACACTCGAGTTGCGTGCCGCCGGCGCGGAGCAGTGTCGACACCTCGGGCCGGTCGACGGGCAGCACCGCGGTTCGGCCGGCCGGCCCGCCGACGGTGGCGGCGGCGAATTCGGCCACCGGCAGGCCGAGGCTGGCGCCGGCGGTGTTGAGCACCGTTGGATGGTCGCTGGCGAACTCGTACTCGAAGTGCAGCAGCTCTGGTTCGGCGTCGTCGAGGCGGAGCGACTCGGTCACCTCGATCATCCCGCCGTCGGCGCTGCGGGCGGGGATGTGCAGCCGCCGTGGCTCGCCGTCGAAGGCCGGCATGCCGCGGTCGATCAGGAAGGCGTCGGCCGAGGTGGTCTGGGCGAAGCCCGCGCCACCGATGTACTGGAACCAGTAGAGCTCGGTCCCGTCGGCCAGGTCGAGCCACAGCGCTCCACCGGCGCTGGGCCGGAGCAGCACCTCGCCCGGCGACGGCGCAGCAAGGGCCATCGCGACGAACCCGGCGACCAGAACAGAAGCCCGTCGTTGCGAGGTAGTGTTCATGGTCCTACTATGAACCGACCCGCCATGCCGACATGGCCGACCGACCTGGCGTAGTTAACACGGAGGAAAACAGCGCATGTTCGAGGCTACGGTTCAGCGCGTGATCGACCGCGTCGATCAGCTTCGCCACGAGGTCAACGACGCCTGGCAGATCCCGCGCGACGAGGCGCTGCTGCTGGCCCAGATCGTGCGCCTCGGCTGCTGTCGCAGCCTGTGCGAGATCGGCGTCAGCTACGGCTTCTCGACGCTTCACCTGGCCGCCGCGACGCGGTCGGCGGGCGGCCGGCTCAACGGCTTCGACATCAGCCCGAAGAAGATCGAGGCCGCCGGCCGGCACTTGGCCGAAGCGGGGCTGGACCAGCACGCGACGCTCCACCTCGGCGATGCGCGCGAGACGGTCGCCGGCTTCACCCCGCCCGAGGCCTATGACTTCGCCTTCATCGACGCGACCAAGTCCGAGAGCTTCGGTTACCTCGAAGCGCTGTGGCCGAAGCTGGCCGAACGGGTGGTGATTGTCACCGACAACACCGGCACGCACGCCGATGAGCTGCGGCCGTTCGTCGAGCACCTCCGCGCGCAGCGCGGCTGCCGCAGTTGCCACGTGCCGGTCGGCAACGGCATCGAGCTGACCATTCGCGGGTAAGGAGGCGAGCATGTGGTGGCTGGCGGCGGCCTTCGGCGCGGCGGTGGCCCAGGCCGACCTGCCGCGTGAGCGGATCGAGTGGTGCGACATCTGGATCGCCGACGCCGAGCGGGAGGACGTGCGGCGCGTGCTGCTCATCGGCGACTCGATCGCCCGCGGCTACTATGGCGAAGTCGAGCACCGGCTGGCCGGCCGCGCCTCGCTGGCCCGGCTGACCACCTCTCGCTGCGTGGCCGACCCGGTCTTCTTCCGCGAGCTCGACCTGCTGCTCGGCGAGTACAACTGGGACGTGATTCACGTCAACAACGGCCTGCACGGCTTCGGCTTCAGCGAGGAGCAGTACCGCGACGCGCTGAGTAGACTGTTCGCGCTGCTGGCCGAGCGGGCGCCCGAGAGCCGGGTTATCTGGGCCAGCAGCACGCCGATCCGCGACCCGGGCGAGCTGACGCGGCTGGCCGAGGGCAATCGCCGGGTGACCGAGCGCAACGCCATCGCCGCCGAGTTGGCGCACGCCGCGGGCGTGGCGATCGACGACCTCTACGGCGCGGTGGCCGACCACTCGGAGTATCATGCCGCCGACGGCGTCCACTTCACCGACGCCGGCCGCCGCTCGCAGGGCGAACAGGTGGCCGCGCTGGTGGGTGCGGTGCTTGAAGCAGGAGACGAGTAGATGGCGCTGGCGACGTTCGGCGCAGGGTGCTTCTGGGGAGTCGAATACCAGTTCCGCAAGCTGGCCGGCGTGCTCGATGCGGCGTGCGGCTACATGGGCGGCCTGGCCGAGCACCCGACGTACGAGCAGGTCTGCACCGATCGAACGGGTCACGCCGAGGTGGTGCAGGTCGAGTACGACCCTGAGCAGATCGGCTACGATGCGCTGCTGGCGCACTTCTGGCAGATCCACGACCCGACGCAGGTCAACCGCCAGGGCCCCGACTATGGTGCGCAGTACCGCTCGGTGGTCTTCGTCCACGATGCCGCGCAGCGCCGTGCGGCGGAGGAGTCGAAGGCGGCCGAGAACGCTTCGGGCCGGCACCGCTCGCCAATCGCCACCCAGATCTGCGACGCCGGTCCGTTCTGGCGCGCCGAAGAGTACCACCAGCAGTACTACGTCAAGCAGGGCATCGCGCCGGTCTGCGCCACGCCGCGGCGGTGAGGCGGAGAGGTGGTGACAGGAGGGGGCATGTACCGTCCGCGCTTCGGCTACACCGATCGCCTGGTCTGCGATCTGATGGCGTGCGAAGGGGCCTGCCGGGTGGTCGACCAACTCGCCCTGCCGCCCGACGCCACCTTCCGGATTCGGTACGAGGCACGGCGGCGGTCGACGCACTACTCGACGCGCATCGAGGGCAACCCGCTGGCCCTGGAGTCCGTCGCGGCGGCCGTCGCGGGGCGCGACCCGGCTGGTTCGGCGGCCGAGCAGGAGGTGCGCAGCTACTGGCGGGCGCTCGAGTGGATTGAGGAGCAGGCGGAGCGGGGCACGGCGATCGATGAGGAGTTCGTGCGCCGCCTGCACCGGATCATCATCGTTCGCGGCCGCGGCCGGCGAGGAGAGCGGAGCAACTACCGGACCGGCGAGATCGCGGTCAGAGACTCCGGCTCGGGTCGGGTGGAGTACGGCCCACCAGAGCCGCGGGACGTGCCGCCGCTGATGGCGGAGCTGTTCGCCTGGCGCCGCGCGCCGGAGGCCGGCCGCCTGCCCGCGCCGGTACGGGCGGCGATTCTAGCGCACCGCTTCGTCTCGATCCACCCGTTCGATGATGGCAACGGCCGCACTGCGCGAGTGCTGGCCACGTTTGAGTTGTGGCGAGCAGGGCACGCCATGCGCGGGTTCTTGTCGGTCGAGGAGTACTATGATGCCGACCTGGCGGCCTACTACGCGGCGCTCCAGCTTGGTCAGCCGTGGAACTTCTACGATGGCCGCCACGACTGCGACCTCACGCCCTGGTTGGACTTCTTCGTCGGGATCCTGGCCCAGGCGGCGAAGCGGGTGGAGGAGCTGGCCGTGGCCTTCAGCGAGCCGCTGCGCATCCGCACTGGCTGGGAGGATCTGTCGCGGCGGCAGCAACAGGTGCTGACCCGCCTCGTCGGTCATCCGCATGATCGCTGGGGACGGCTAACGTTCACCCCGAGCGATGTCGCGGAGTGGTTCGGCGTGGCGGCATCGACGGCACGTGAGTGGCTGCGCGAGTGGGCCGACGCAGGCTTCGTGGTGCCGGCAAGCGGCACCGAACGCGTGCGGTCATTCGGTCTGGCAGCCGAGTATGCCGCAGTCGTTGCGCAAGTGCGGAGCGCAGCCGGTGGAGCCCAATAGCGCGCCTTCGGCGTTCGCTCCGACCGGCCTGTTTGAAAGTTGAACCGCTTGGCTAAGCCATTCACAAGATCGAGCCGCCGCCAAATAGCGATGGTCTCGGCAGATCGATAGTGACTATTGCGGACGCCTCCGCCGCACCGCCTGCAGGTCGAAGGCAATGGCGAACTCGGCCAACTTGCCCTCGTCGTCGTCGCGCAACGCCGCGGTCAGGTGCCGGCCGGCGACGGTGCCGTCGGCCTGGCGGGCCATGTAGATGCCGTCCCGCTCGTTGCGCACTCGACGCGTGCCGCGGGCGTCATAGGGCGGCTTGGCCAGCACCGCGTCGTTTTGCTCCTCGCCGAAGAAGAGCTGCGAGGTGAAGTCATAGGTCGCCCGCTGCTGCTCGTCCAACATGCGCACCTTGAAGTGGATGTGGATGGTGCGGCCGACGTACCAGCCGGGGTAGATGGTGCGGAACTCGACCCGGCCGTCGCCGTCGCTCATCTGGAAGCCGCGCAGCCAGCTCTGGCCGCGGGTGTCCTCGTGCTGGATCTGGCTCGACGGCTCGCCCGAATAGACCCCCGCCGCGTCGGCGTGCCAGAGGTCGACCATGGCGCCGGGCAACGGCGTGCCGACCTCGCCGTCGAGCTCGTAGACGGCCAGGCGCAGGCGCAGCGGCAGGCCCTCGGTGACCCACCGGCGGTCGGTCCCGTCGGTCAGGTCGGAGCGGTTGAGCCGCGTGTCGACAAAGAACGGCCCCTCGGTCAGCTCGGGCGTGGCTACCAGGTCGACCCGCGGCGCGCGCCGACCCGCGGCCCGGGCGCCGAACAGCGACAGCCCGGCCGTCGCGGCGGCCACCAGCGCCGTGCGTCGACTGTGGATCACGCCGATCGTGCGATCATCGTCCATGCTTCTCACCCGGCCCGGCCCGGCCGGCGCCGACATTCGTTGCAACACCATTGTGCCCCCGTACCTGCGCTCCCGGTCATCTTGTTGACACAAACAAGTGTTTGCACCACCATTGCGGCATGGACGACGAGGCGGTGCTGGCGCCCGAGCGGCCTGGGGTGACGTTCGAGGCGTTGCCGGTCAAGAGCGTGCTGAACCAGTCGGCGGCGAGGCGGGTGGCGATGGACCTGACCATCAACCCGTATCGCGGCTGTGAGTTTGGCTGCCGTTACTGCTACGCGCGGTACACGCACCAGTGGCTCGATCATCCCGACCCGGAGTCGTTCGAGAAGCACCTCTACGCCAAGCTCGATGCGCCGGCGGTGCTGGCCGGCGAGCTGGCGCGGCGCGACCTGCGCGGCCGGAGCATCGCCATCGGTACGGCGACCGATCCGTACCAGCCGCTCGAACGGCAGCTCTGCATCACCCGCGGCATCCTCGAGACTCTGGCCGGCACGCGCGGGGCGAGAATCTCGCTGCTGACCAAGTCAGACCTGGTCACGCGCGATCTCGACCTGCTGCGCAAGCTCGATGAGCGGCACGAGCTGACCGTCTGCTTGACCCTGGTGACCCTCGACCGGAGCCTGCAGCGCAAGTTGGAGCCCCGCGCGCCGACGCCCGAGAAGCGGCTCGCCGCGCTGCGCGAGCTGGCCGGCGCCGGCCTGCGGTGCGGCAGCTCCTACGCGCCGATGATGCCCGAGATCAACAGCAGCGAGGCGGCCATTGAGTCGGTGCTATCGGCGGTGGCCGAGGCGGGCGGCCGGGTCTGCTTCACCCAGGTGCTGTGGGTCTCGTCCAGCGCGCGGGAGATCTTCATGGCCTGGCTGGCCGAGCAGTTCCCCCACCTGGTGCCGCGCTACCGGCGGCTCTACCGCGACGGCCTGGACGTCCCGGAGGCCGAGCGGGCGGCGCTCAACGCACGGTTCGGCGCGGTCGCCGAGCGTTGCGGCCTGGAGACCCGCCGGCGGAGGGTGGGGTGGGAGCAGTTGCGGTTGGTGGAGGGATAGGAGGCCGACTCAGCTCGACGCCGGCCGCCGTTGGCGTGACGACCGTACCGCCGACGGCTGGCCGTTGGTGGCGGCGGTGGACACCGCGGGCGGTTCGTGGTCGCGGATTCGCGCATACTCGTCGGCGCACCGGCTGAGGATATCGTCGGCCGTCGGCTGCGTGTCAGTGTCGGACAGCGCCTCGATCTCCTCGGGCTTCAGTAGGTCGTAGGCGACGTAGAACGGTTCGGCGTGGTAGAACAGGGGCAGTCGTCGTCGAATGCCCCGATCCACCATGGCTCTGAGCGATGTGATGCGCTCCTCGGCTGCGCCTGTTGAAATGGCCAGTAGATCCGTCAGGCATCGACGGACTATCACCCAGTACAGGTCGGCACGGTCTTCATTGCGCACGGCAGTGATCCTCATTGCAGTGGTCGAGTCTCGCAGCGGCCAGCTCCGTGTGGAAACTGAACTGGTCGAAGCCACGCCACACAGCAAGGCCGTCCAGTGGCATCTTCGCCACGGGCCCACAGACCCAATCGTACCACGGTTGCCCGTCGGGTCGCCGATGGTCACCGCCGTCGCGACAGTGTCGGACCAACGACCAGTAGTCATCGGCGTTCTTGGTCGATCGAACGAACGCCATCGACGCCAAGTTGCCGAGCAGCTCGCGAGGCACATCAAACCAGACGACCGCAGGCCCTCTCGCGAAACCCGGCTCGCGAAGCCCCGCGCTCCGCCTGGCCCATGCCCAGGCCTGCACGACCGAAGTCGTGGTGTAGAATCCCCGCCCGAAATCTGTCCGCCCGCGGCATCTATCCAGGTCGATGCCCTGTTTAACCGCGTCTGCAGCCTCTCCGTTTGTGCCGTGATAGAGCCTGAGGAGAGGATGACCCCACGAGTAGGAAACCCGGCCAGCACGTTCCATCTAGTTCGCCCCTGGGAGGTTCGCTGCCGAACGCGACCTCTCCTCTGACGCGGTCGCCGACGCTCGCGAAGCCGCCGCCATTGACCCCCACCGCACCCATCGCTACACTCCACCCCAGCCGGAGACGCGTTGTGGAGCGGATGGGCATCGTCACCGCCGGGTGTTGGATCGTCGACCGGGTCAAGATCATCGACCACTGGCCGGCGCAGGAGGCGCTCGCTTTCATCTCCGCCGAGTCGCGCGGCGGCGGCGGCGGGGCCTGCAACACCCTGTGCGACTTGAGCAACCTCGGCGTCGGCCTGCCGCTCGCCGGTATCGGCCGCATCGGCGACGATGCCGACGGCGCCTGGCTCCGCGCCGACCTCGACCGGCGCGGCATCGCCCACGACTGGATCCTCACCTCGGACACCGCGCCGACCGCCTACACCGACGTGATGAGCGTCGCCGAGACCGGCCGCCGCACCTTCTTCCACAACATGGGTGCGAACAACGAGCTGGCGCCCGACGACTTTCCCTACGACCGGCTGACCCAACGGCTGGTCTACCTCGGCTATCCGCTGGTGCTCGGCACGCTCGACCAGCCCGATGCCGACTATGGCAGCGTCGCCGCGCGGGTGCTGGCGCGGCTGCGCGAGACCGGCATCATGACCGTCTGCGAGCCGATCACCGAGGACACCCAGCGGGCCCGCGACGTGGTTCGGCCGTGCCTGAAGCAGAGCGATGTGTTCGTCTGCAACGAGCTCGAGGCGGGCATCATCAGCGGCGTTTCGACCGGCCGCAGCGTCGGCGACGAGACGCCCCAGCCGCTCGATCCAGCCGGCCTGCGCGCTGCGGCGGCGCGGCTGATCGAGCTGGGTGTGTCGCGGATGGTCGTGGTTCACATGCCCGACGGTGGTTATGTCCGCACGGCCGCCGGCGACGAGGCGTTCCAGCCGTCGCTCGACCTGCCGGCCGACTTCGTCGCCGGCACGGCCGGCGCCGGCGATGCCTTCACCGCCGGCGTGCTCTACGGCTTGCACGAGGGCTGGGAGCTGCCGCGGATGCTGCGCCTCGCCGTCGCCACCGCGGCGGCCAGCCTGCGCGACGCGACCTGCAGCAACGGCGTCGGGCCGCTCGACGAGACGCTCGGGCTGCTCGACCGCTACCCGACGCGACCGGCGGTGATGTGAGGCCGGGGACGGCCGGCGTGCCGGCCGCCCCGCGGTCACTCAGGCTTCCGGATCGGGGATCCGGTCGGGGTTGAAGTAACCCGGATACCCGCCGGTAGTGAAGGCCGCCTCGGGCCGCTGCCATTTGGCGTGGCCGTCGGCGAAGGTGTGGTTGGCGCCGTCGAGGTGGCGAGCGCCGTCGATCTGCTCCTCGAACTCGTCGTAGAGCGCCTCGTTGTCCCAGTCGCCGGGCGCCGGGTTGGGCAGGCCGGCGGGGTAGGGGTGGAAGTCCGTCTCGTCGATCAGCGGTTGCCGCTCAGCAACCATGATCTGCTCGGCCACGCGCTGGAACCGCGCCATGCTCAGCCCATGCGAGAAGAGCCCGCTGATCAGGTAGTCGCTCTCGGCGGCGGTGCTGTTGATCATCGACGGGCAGCGGAAGAGCTGATCGTTCTTGACGTAGGGCTGGAGTGGCTGGTACCAGAGATAGCCGGAGGCGTGGTCGACGTGCACCGAGCGATCGTCGTAGTCGGTGGTGTACATCAGCCAGGCGACGCCGATCTGCTTGCAGTTCGAGAGGCACGAGATCGACCGCGCCTTCTCGCGTGCCTTGGCGAAGACCGGGAACAGGATGGCGGCCAGGATCGCGATGATGGCGATCACGACCAGCAGTTCTATCAAGGTGAACGCACGCCGCGATGCGCGGCAATGAGAGCGGGACACTGGACACTCCTCGGCCTGACGGCCCAGCAGGGGGAACGCCGGCGTGTCGGCGTGCTCGATAGGTCGGGTAGGGGCGGGTCTCAGACCCGCCCGAGTGCCGACGAGCCCGCTTCTAGAGCGGGTCTTCTCGCCGACGGGCAGGTCTGAGACCTGCCCCTACCAGGGGCATCGGTACGCGCGCGCCGGCGGAACGGCTGGCTCAGGCGCGGGGCGGGCCGCGGGCGCTGGCGGCCGATGGAGCCGGGCGTGCGGGGTCGGCGAGCGACGCAATCCGGGTTGGCTCAACGGCCGTCGGCGGGGGCTGCGGCGGCGCGGGCAGCAGCGCCGCGGCGGTGGCGAAGCGGCAGATCGGGCAGGTCTCGTGCTCGGCGCAGTCGTGCGCTTCAACGTGCGGCGCGCCGCAGCCGCAGACGATGCGCAGCGGGTGGTAGAGCGCATGCCACGCCGGCCCGAGCAGGGCGAGCGTGAACCAGACCCCGGCCACCAGGCCGGTGACGGGTCGTCGCCAGGTTGCTGCGAAGCGGCGCATTGAACGCAGGGTACCCACGGACAGGTTGTTGCATTACGCGCCGGCGGTCAGGGTCCACGGCGGGGGTGTGGTATCATGGCCGGGCCGGCCAGCCGGCGTGGAGGGTTTGATGAGCATCGCTGACCTGGTCAGCGAGCAGATCTTGCCGCGCGTGCGCAAGCCGTCGCGATACCTCGGGACCGAGCTGAACAGCGTCCACAAGGATCCCGAGCACGTTGCCGTGCGCGCCTGCCTCGCTTTCCCAGACAGCTACGACCTCGGGCTGGGCAACCTCGGGCTGCAGATCCTCTATCACATCCTCAACCAGCGCGAAGACGTCTGGTGCGAGCGCGTCTGTGCCCCGCACGACGACCTCGAGGCCGAACTGCGCCAGCGCCGGCTGCCGCTCTTCTCCCTCGAGAGCCGCACCCCGCTGGCCGAGTTCGACCTGCTCGGCTTCACGCTTCAGTGGGAGCTGAACTACACCAACATCCTGAACATGCTCGACCTCGGCGGGGTGAGCATCCTGGCCGAGCAGCGCCGCGACGGCGAGCCGATCGTCATCGCCGGCGGGCCGTGCGTGTTCAACCCCGAGCCACTGGCGCTGTTCATCGACTGCTTTGTGATCGGCGACGGCGAGGAGGTGGTCGGCGAGCTGGTCGACGCCGTCCGCGCCGGCGGCGGTCGCCGGCGCATCCTCGAGCGCCTGGCCGCGACGCCGGGCTGCTACGTGCCGAGTCTCTATCCGATGGTCGAGTGCGACCGCGGCGTGCTGGTGCCGCCGCCCGACGCGCCGCGGATCACCAAGCGGCTGGTCGACCTCGAGAGCCAGCCGTTCCCGACCGACTACCTGGTGCCCTATGCCGAGCAGGTCCACGACCGGGTCGGCCTCGAGGTGCTGCGCGGCTGCACCCAGGGCTGCCGGTTCTGTCAGGCGGGCATGGTCACCCGGCCGGTGCGCGAGCGGTCGCTGGCGAGCCTGGCGGAGCTGCAGCAGGAGACGATGCGCAAGACCGGGTACGAGGAGATCAGCCTGGTCAGTCTGTCGACCTGCGACTACAGCAAGGTCAAGGGCCTGGTCAAGCAGAGCGTCGACCTGGCCCGGCCCGAGCACATCAGCGTCAGCCTGCCGAGCCTGCGGCTCGACAGCTTCAGCGTCGACCTGGCGCACCAGATCTCGAGTATCCGCAAGACCGGCCTGACTTTCGCGCCCGAGGCGGCGACCGACCGAATGCGGGCGGTGATCAACAAGTTCATCACCACCGAGGACCTGCTCGGCATGGCCGAGCAGACCTACCGCCACGGCTGGGACCAGCTCAAGCTCTACTTCATGATCGGCTTGCCGACCGAATGCGACGAGGATGTCGAGGCGATCGGCGAGCTGGCCACGGCGGTCTATGAGGTGGGGCGGCAGATCACCCGCCGGGCGCGGGTCAACTTGGGTGTTAGCACGTTCGTGCCCAAGCCGCAGACGCCGTTCCAGTGGGCCGAGCAGATCGACGCCGACGAGACGCGCCGCCGGCAGCAGTTACTGCGCGCCAAGCTGGGCGGCCGCGGGATCAAGTTCGGGCGGCACAACCCGTTCCACACCTATCTCGAAGGTGTCTTGACCCGAGCCGACCGCCGCGCCGGCTGGCTGCTCTACTATGCCTGGCAAGAGGGCGCACGGTTCGACGGC
This sequence comes from uncultured Fimbriimonadaceae bacterium, assembly GCA_964405335.1. Classification (GTDB taxonomy): domain Bacteria; phylum Armatimonadota; class UBA10988; order UBA10988; family UBA10988; genus CAYONP01. The sequence goes on along the minus strand of CAYONP010000045.1, from coordinate 6,287 downwards.
TGGGATGAGCGCGATGCGGCCAACGAGCCGGCCTGGCAACGCGCCTTCGCCCGGTGGGAAGCCGAGCACGGGCTGCGCCACGCCGAGCAGCTGCGCGAGCGCGAGGTGGCCGAGCCGCTGCCCTGGGACCACATCGACGTGATGATCCCCAAGGGCTGGCTGCTGGCCGATTGGCAGCGCGCGCTGAACCTCGACTGGGCCAAGGACTGCCGGCAGAAGACCTGCCACCAGTGCGGCGTGATTGAGCAGGTGCCGCGCGACTGCACGACGATGCTGAAGCTGAGCCGGCAAGGCGCGCGGGCCGAGGCGGGGCTCGAGCTCGAACCGCCGCCGAGCTGGGAGGAGCCCGCGCCCGTCGCCCGGCTGCGCCTGCGGTGGAGCCGCGTCGGCGTCGCCCGGCTGCTCAGCCACAAAGAGGTGCTCAACGTGTTCATCCGCGCCCTGCGCCGTGCGCGGGTGCCGATGCGCTATAGCGAGGGCTACCATCCGCACGCGGCGGTCAGCTTCTCGGCCGCGCTGCCGGTCGGCATGGAGACGGTGGCCGACTACCTCGACGTGCAGGTGACCGAGGCGGTCGATCCGGCCGCCTGCGCGTTGCGGCTGAACGAGACGCTGCCCGAGGGCTTCGCCGTCGGCGAGGCGTGGCTGGTCGAGCCGCACGCCAAGGCGCTGATGGCGCTGCTCGACGCGCACCGGTACCGGGTCCACGTGCCGAGTGAGCTGGCCGGCGACGAACTCGAGCCACGGATAGCGCACTACCTGTCGCGACCCGAGATGCTGGTCCAGCGCCGCGGCAAGCAGCGCGGCGGGCATGTCACGCGGCCGGTCGACATCCGCCCGAACGTGGCCGAGTTGTTCGTCGCCGCGAACGACGCGCGCGGCGTCACGCTCGAGATGCTGCTCATCCCGCACCAGGGCCGCGGCGCGAAGGTGGGCGAGGTGCTCGCCAGCCTGTTCGGGTTCGACGACGATGCGCTGACGCGGTGCATCCCACGGAAGATCGCGAGTTACTGCTATGACGACGGCGCGTTGCGACCGCTGCGCGCGCCGGTCGGGGAGCCGGTCTGAATGGAGCGCATCATCCTGGCCGCGCCGCGCGGCTTCTGCGCCGGCGTTGCATATGCCATCGACATCGTTGACCGCGCCCTCGAGGCGTTCGGCACGCCGCTCTACGTGCGCCATGCCATCGTCCACAACGAGTGGGTGGTGCGCAGCTTCGAGGAGCGGGGCGTCGTTTTTGTCGAGGAGCTGAGCGACGTGCCGGCCGGCCAGCCGGTGGTGTTCAGCGCCCACGGCGTCAGCCCGGCGGTGCGCGAGGATGCCCGGGCGCGGGCGCTGAAGGTCATCGACGCCACCTGCCCGCTGGTCGACAAGGTTCATCGCGAGGCGCGCGAGTGGGCCGCCGGCGGCTACACCATCCTCTACATCGGCCACCAGGGCCATGTCGAGGCCGTCGGCACGATGGGCGAAGCGCCGGCGCGGATGATCCTGGTCGAGTCGCCCGAGGACGCCGAACGGGTGGTGGTGCCCGATCCGAGCCGCTGCGTGGTCCTGACCCAGACCACGCTGAGCGTCGACGAGGTGAACCTCATCGTCGAGGTGCTCGAGCGCCGGCTGCCTGAGCTCCGCACGCCGCGCAAAGAGGACATCTGCTACGCCACCACCAACCGCCAGGATGCGGTCAAGGAGCTGGCCAAGCGGTGCGACCTGATCCTCGTCGTCGGCTCGACCACCAGCTCGAACACCAACCGGCTGCGCGAGGTGGCCGAGGCCAGCGGCACCGTGGCGCGCCTGGTCACCGTGGTCGAGGACCTGCGGCCCGACTGGCTGGCGCAACACCGCGTGATCGGCGTCACCTCGGGCGCCTCGACGCCCGAAGTGCTGGTCGATGCGGTGCTCTCGGCGCTACTCTCGCACCGCACCGTGCCGATCGAGACCCTGCAGACGGCCGAGGAACGGATCATCTTCAAACCGCCACGGGAGCTGGTCGGACAGGCCGCGGCGGGATGACCGCCGCGCGCTGGTGGCGGCGCGACGGAGAGCTGGTCGTCTGTGAGCTCTGCCCGCACCGCTGCCGCCTGAGCGACGGCGAGCCGGGCGCCTGCGGCACGCGCTGGGCCGCGGGCGGCGTACTGCGCTCCTTGGCCGCCGAGCCGCCGGCCGTCGTGCGGATCGACAGCATCGAGCGCAAGTTCCTCTACCACGTGGCCCCGGGCGCGCGCTGCCTCAGCTCTGCCGTTGCCGGCTGCAACCTGCGCTGCCGCTACTGCCAGAACTGGATGGTCAGCCAGACGCCGACCAACGGCGCGCCGGCGGCAGGGCCGGCGGTCGACCTGGTCGACCAGGCGTTGGCCGTCGGCTGTCAGGTGGTGGCCGCGACCTACACCGAGCCGACGGTCTTTCTCGAGCAGGCTCTGGCCGTCGCCGCGGCGGCCCGCGACGCCGGACTGCTCAACGTCTGGAAGACCAACGGGTTCATCGAGCCCGGCCCGCAGGCCGAGGCCTGCGCGCTGCTCGATGCCGTCAACGTCGACCTGAAGAGCTTCGATCCGGCCGTCCACCGGCGGCTGACCGGCGCGCCGCTGGCGCCGGTGCTCGAGGCCGTGCGACGCTACCGCGCAGCCGGCCTGTGGGTCGAGGTCACGACGCTGGTCATCCCGACGGTCAACGACGGGCCTGATGAGCTGGCCGCCCTGGGCGCCTGGATTCGCGACGAGCTCGGCGCCGACACGCCGTGGCACCTGAACCGGTTCCACCCCGACTGGGAGCTACGTGACCTGCCGCCCACCCCCGCGGCGACGCTCCACGCCGCGCGCGAGGCGGCCCTAGCCACCGGCCTGCGCTACGTCTACACCGATGTCGAACCGGCCGGTCGCGGCTGGGACACCCACTGCCCCGGCTGCGGCAACCGGTTGCTGACCCGCGCGCAGTACGCGCTGGTGGCCAACCACCTGCGGCCGGCGGGCGCCTGCCCGACGTGCGGCCGGCGGCTGCCCGGGCTGTGGGTTACAGCTTCCGGATGGTCAGCACCGCCTTGCCCCGAATCTCCAGCTCGTCTCGCGCGGTGACGTAGATCGGGTCGAGCCGCGCGTTGGCCGGCTGGAGGCGGATGCGGCCGCTCTCGCGGTGGAACCGTTTCAAGGTCGCCGTGCCACCCTGGTCGTGCGGGGTGAGGGCGACGACGATGTCGTTCTCGTCGGCCGTCTGCTGCGCCTGGCAGATGACCGTGTCGCCATCGAAGATGCCGTCGTCGATCATCGAGTCGCCGCGCACGCGCAGCGCGAAGTGCTCGCCGTGACCGAGCCAGTCGGTCGCGATGGGCACGAAGCCGGTGATGTTGTCCTCGGCCAGGATCGGCTCGCCGGCGGCGATGCTGCCGACCATCGGCACCTCGACGAACTCGGGCGGCGCGTACTCGTCGTCGAGGATCTCGATCGACCGCGCCTTGCCCCGCTCACGCCGGATGTAGCCCCGCTTTTCGAGCGTCTCGAGGTGCCGGTAGACGGTACACGGCGAGGAGAGCCCCACGCCGTCGCCAATCTCGCGCACCGCCGGCGGGCGCTTCATGTTGCGCTGGAACTCGCCGATGAACTGGAGAATCTGCCGCTGCCGAACCGTCAGCTCTTCGCCCATGGGCCGCTCCTCGGCGCCGCGCGGCGCCCTGACTGGTTCGACACTCTAGCACAAAAACCTGTTCGCGCAAACCGATGTTCTGAGAAAATCAGTTCGCCCCGCGGCGGCAGAATCGTTGGATCGGCAAGCCGGTTCCGCCGGCGCCGCGGCTTGGGAGCATTCCGCGTGGCGAAGATCGACCGCGACGTCTACCTCGACCACATGACCTACCAGGGCTTCGAGCGGCCCATCCTGGTCGAGCTGTTCGGCCCGCTGGTCGGTCTCGAGGCCGAGTGGCGCGCGCAGGGCGCGACGCCCGCCGAGCTCGACCTCACCGCCTGGGACTTCGATTACGTCGAGCGCGCCGGCGTGGCGGTCAATGTCGGGCAGCTCGGCGGGCTCGAGGAGATGGTCGTCGAGGAGACGCCCGAGTATGTGATCACCTCCGATCGCCTCGGCCGGCGGACCAAGATGTACAAGCAGGTCGCCAGCATCCCGCTGCCGCTCGACTACCCGGTCGCCGACATGGATGACTGGCGCCGCATCAAGCGCTGGTTCGAGTTCGACGAGGCCCGCTTCGCCGCCGACTGGCTGCCCCGCGCCCAGCGCGCCCGGGCCGATGAGCGCCTGCTCTGCGCCTCGATCCCAGGCGGCTTTGACCTGCCGCGCCAGCTACTCGGCGCCGAGGCCGCCTGCCTTGCCTGCTACACCGATCCTGAGCTGATCCGCGACATCCTGGCCACCGCCGGCGAGACCGCCTTTCGCGTGCTCGAGCGGGTCAGTGCCCAGGTGGTGATTGACCAACTCAGCGTCCACGAGGACTGCGCCGGCCGCAGCGGCGCGCTGTTCGGGCCGAGCCAGATCGAGACCTTCGTCATGCCTTACTACCGGCGCATCTGGGACCTGCTGCACGAGCGGGGCACGCGCATCTTTCAGCAAGACTCCGACGGCAACCTGAACGGCGTGCTGGAGAGCTTCGTCGCCGGTGGGATCAACTCGAGCCTGCCGATGGAGCCGGCCGCCGGCATGGACATCGCCGAGGTGCGGCGCCAGTTCGGCACCCGCCTGGCGTTCATGGGCGGCCTGGACAAGCACGCCCTGCGCCGCACGCGCGACGACATCGTGCGCGAACTCGAGGCCAAGGTGCCGCCGCTGCGCGACACGCCCGGCGTCGTCTTCGGGCTCGACCACCGCATCCCGCCGGGCACGCCGCTGGCGCACTACCGGTTCTACGTCCATACCGTCCGCGACATGCTCGGCCTGCCGCCGGTCGAGCCGGGCGCGAGCTACGTCTGGCAGCGCATGGCGTTCTGAGAGGTCGGCCGCCGGCGGGCCCCGAATAGCCGCGGGCGGGAGTGACCATGGCCCTCGACCCGAGCTGGCTCCGACAGGAGTTCGCCGCCCGTCACGCCGGCACGCCGCGGCTCTTCCGCGCGCCGGGGCGGGTCAACCTGATCGGCGAGCACACTGACTACAACGACGGCTACGTGCTGCCCGTGGCAATGGACCGCGCCATCTGGTTCTGCGTCGCGCCGCGCGACGACCGGCTCATCTCGCTCACCGCGCTCGACTTCGGCGAGTCCGAGACGTTCAGCCTCGATCGGCTCGAGTGGACGCCCGGCGGTCACTGGTCGAACTACATCAAGGCCATGGCCCAGGCGTTCGAGCAGCTTGGCCACCGCTGTGTCGGGTTCGAGGGTGTGCTGGCCGGCGACCTGCCCATCGGCGGCGGTGTGTCGTCATCGTCTGCCCTGGTCGTCGCCGCGGCGACGACGCTCGAGCGGCTGAGCGGAATCGAGCTGGACGAGCTGACCCTCATCCGCCATACGCAGTTGGCCGAGAACGCCGCCACCGGTCTGCGCGGCGGCATCATGGACCAGTTCACCAGCCGCCGCGCCCGGGCCGGGCAGGCGGTGCTGATCGACTGCCGCAGCCTCGCCTCGGAGTACGTGTCGATGCCCGAGGTGAGCATCGTCGTGGCCGACACCAACAAGCCGCGAAAGCTGGCCGACTCGCCCTACAACCAACGCCGGGCCGAATGCGAAGAGGGCGCCCGCGCCATGGGCGTGCCGGCGCTGCGCGACGCCGACCTGGACCGACTGGAGGCACACCGCGAGGCGATGCCCGAGGTGGTCTACCGCCGCTGCCGGCATGTGATCAGCGAGAACGCACGGGTGCTCGACTGCGTCGACATCCTCCGCGCCGGCGACCTGGCGGCGCTCGGCCGGCGGATCAACGAATCGCACCTCAGCCTGCGCGACGACTATGAAGTCTCGTGCGCCGAGTTGGACGCCATCGCCGAGCTGGCCTGGGCAACGCCGGGGGTCTATGGCGCGCGGATGGTCGGCGCGGGGTTCGGCGGGTGTGTCATCGCCCTGTCCGAGGCCGGTGCCGTCGAGCCGCTCCAGGAGCGTATCGCCGAGGAGTATCCCAAGCGCTGCGGTCTGGTCGCCGAGGTATACGCCACGGTCGCCGGCGACGGCGCCGGCGAAATGTAGGGCGGGCTGTGCCCGCCGCTGCCGCCGCGTCGCGCCGGATACCGCTGCCGCGTGGTAGGGCCCGTTCGCCGAACGGGCCGGCCGCTTGCCGGCGCGTCGCGCACGGCGCGACCTACCGCTGCCGCGTGGTAGGGCCCGTTCGCCGAACGGGCCGGCCGCCTCGGCGAGGCGGCCCTA
>CAYONP010000044.1:37949-45546 GCA_964405335.1 uncultured Fimbriimonadaceae bacterium | reverse complement strand
GCGCTGCGCGCGCCGACGTGCGATGCCGACATTGTTGTTCGGTCCAAGGCACACTGCGCACCACGGCCCGCATCGGCGCGGCGGCGCGCGGCCGGCTCCGCTCGGTCCACCGCGCTGTGGCCTTGCGCCAGGTCGCGGTTGACAGCGCTCACGCGGCGCACGAGAATGACACCGAATGGGGAATCCGCCGGAGGCTGGGTGGCTGCCGGCTTTATCGAGCGCGGCATTCCTCGGACTGGAGGATGGAATGCATCTACTGCGCACCGCAGTGCCGGCCACGGCGCTGCTCTGTCTGCTCGCCGGTCCGCTTGCCGCGGCGCCGGTCGAGTTGATCACCAACGGGGGGTTTGAGACGGGGGACTTCACCGGCTGGACCGTGACCGATCTCGCCGGCGGCAGCGGCTCGTTCTTTGTCGACGACGCCGACGGGTTCACGCCGTTCAGCGGCCTGCCCACCGTCGGCCCGGCTGCCGGTGCGTTCGCCGCCGTCAGCGACCAGACCGGGCCGGGCACTCATGCGCTCGTCCAGAGCTTCGTGGTGCCGCTCGGCGCGAGCTCGGTGCTGCTCTCGTTCGACATGTTCGTCAACGACTCCGACGGCGGGCCGATCGTCGACCCGATCGGGCTGGACCACACGGGGCCGCCGAACCAGCACGCGCGAGTTGATCTGCTGACCGCCGCTGCCGGGGCGTTTGACACCGGTGCCGGGGTGATCAGCAACCTCTACACCGGCGTTGACCCGCAGGCGCTCAACCCGAACCCGTACACGCCGTACCTGTTCGACATCACGGGCCTGGTGACGCCGGGCGGCACGTACCAGATCCGCTTCGCCGAAACCGACAACCAGTTGTTCCTCAACCAGGGCGTCGACAACGTCAGCATCCTGGTCGAGGCGGTCCCCGAGCCCGGCACGCTGTGCCTGCTCGGCGGTGGGCTGATCGCCCTTGTCCGCCGGCGCCGCCGGCACTAGTCGTCTCGCATCGAAACTCCCCGCGGCCACCGGGCAACCGGTGGCCGCTTGCCGTCAAGGGACACCCGCGGTCACGGCCAATCCGCCGGCGGAGCCCGCTGTGGACGACCTGCCGCCACCCCTGCCCCGCGTCAAGTACGAGCCGTACCAACCCGCCTTGCCGCCCGCGGTGGCGGCGCGCGAGTTCCATGAGGTGGTCCGCCGGCGCCGCAGCGTGCGCGCGTTCTGCGACCGACCGGTGGCCCGCGAGGTGGTCGAGTGGCTGGTCCGCGCCGCCGGTACGGCGCCGTCGGGAGCGCACAAGCAACCGTGGCGGTTCGTCGCCGTCGATGACCCGGCGCTCAAGCGCGAGATCCGCCTCGGCGCCGAGGCCGAGGAGCGCGAGTTCTATGCCCAGCGCGCCTCGCGCCGCTGGCTGGCCGACCTCGCCCCGCTCGGCACCGATGCCGACAAGGCCTACCTCGAGGTCGCGCCGTGGCTGGTGGTCGTCTTTCAGCTCACCCGTGGCGACGATGGCGGGCAGGTCTACTACCCCGCCGAGTCGGTCGGCATCGCGGTCGGGCTGCTGCTCGCCGCGGCGCACTTCGCGGGGCTCTCGACGCTGGTCCACACCCCCAGCCCGATGCGCTTCCTGGGCACGATTCTCGGCCGCCCGGCGCACGAGCGGCCCTACGCGCTGATTCCCCTCGGCTACCCGTCCGACGAGTGCACGGTGCCGGAGATCGAGCGCAAGTCGCTGGCGGAGATTTTGGTCTTCAATGGTGGTCGGGCTCGGCGCGACTGATCGCGCCGGCGCTGACTTCGGGCGCGGCCACGCGTGAGATCGCGCCGGGAGGGACGTCGCCGAGGCGGGGCAGGCGGTGGCCCTGCTCCTGTTCGGCGATCAGCCGCCGGCAGACGTCGAGCACGCGCCCTGCATGGCGCCAGTTGGCGTTGAGGTTGATCTCGCCATCGCCGCCGACGATCCGCCAGCGCGGGCCGATGTCGTGTTCGACGGCGAGCAGGTCTGACCAGTCGACGCGCCGCGGTCCGACACGCACGCCGTAGGCATCGGCCTCGGCGCTGATCAGGCCGCGGTGCGACTTCTCCAGCATGAGGATCAGCAGGCCGAGCCCGAGCCCGGCGGAGCTAACCGCCCCGAGCAAGCCGGCCACCACCGCGAGCAGCACGACCAACAGCTGGATACCCGCGATCTCGCTGAACGGCGGGAGGTGCGACAGAAGATAGGCCGAGAGACCGGCGCCAACCGCGCCGAGCAGGCCGAGCCCCGAGGCGCCGAGCAGGCCGCGCCAGTCTGCGCCACAGACGAGCGATTCCCCTGCAGCGAGGCCGAGCCACTCCGCCACCTCGTCGTGAGCGAGCGGCTCGACGGCGGCTTCGTCGGCCGGCAGTCCCGCGCGAGCCGCGACGGCGCGGCAGACCGGCAGCGCGTCGGGCCACTCCCTGGGCACACAGATGTCGCCCTGCAGGGTGTGGAGGACGATCCGCTCGTCGTGGAGCTGGAACCCGGTCACCTCGTGATAGGCTACGCGACGCGTGGGCTCGCCACGCCGCCGCCAGGTGAACCGCTGTCGTCCGAGGGTGAGGCCATGCGGCGGGCCATCGAGCCAACGCCACAGCCCGCCGCCGGCGGCCACCACCACCACCGCCAACGGCCCCAGTAGCGCAGGCGGCAAGCTGGCCGCCAGGGCGATGGCCATGAATGCCACGGTACCCACCAGGGCGCCGACTGCAATCGACCTGCCCAGCGGCAGCGCCTCGGAGCCGAAGCGCGGCACGGCGCGCCTCGGTCGCCGTTGGCCGTGCTGCGTGTCTGGTGGCCGAGGCCGCACGAAATCCCCTCCTCGCTCACCCAGCGTACGCCTCGTCCAACCAGACCCGCCCCTCCTCCGTCACCGGGCCGTCCCACGGGTCGATCCAGCGGTAGGGGATCTCCGGCTCGTCGAGGCGGAACATCGGCCAGCGCTCGGACCAGCCGGCCTGGTCGATCACCTCGATCGCCCACAGCGCGCCCTCCGGCGTGCTGCGCACGTCGGCCGTCACCGTCCACGCCTCGCCGGCGTTCGCCGGCGGCGTCAGGTCGGCGGGCAGGCGGCTCCAGTCGGCGTCGCCAGGCATCGGCCGCAGCCACAGCCAGGCGGCCGCCAGGCCGTCGTCGTCGTGCCAGTAGGTGCGCGCCCGGAGGGTCATGCGGTCGGGCTTGCGCCCGAGCTCGACCTCGCGCGTATCGACCACCACGGGCTTTGCGTCGCGAAACACGCGGACCTCGAACGGCTCCTGCTGCCGCGCGGTCGGCAGCCAGATCAGCCGGTCGCCGGCGCGCGCGCGGAGTACGTACCGGATCTGGGTGGGCGACAGCCGGGTGGTGTCGATCAGGGCGACCCAGCCGAGGCGGTCGTCGCGGCCGAGCCGGTGTGGTTCCCAGCTCGCGTCGCGTTGCTCGACCAGGGCATCGATCTCGACCGCCTCGCCGCGCGGCAGGCCGTGCAGGTCGGCCTGGATCATCAGCGGGCCGTCGACGAAGCTCGAGCGCAGCGGGTGGTGGCGCAACGCCGGCCCGCCGCTCGACAGCGCCGCCTCACGCGCGGCGACCCGCGCCCGCAGCGCGCGCAGGTCGGCCTCGACCGCCGGCAGCGACTCGCGCCAATGGCGGCAGCCGGGCGGCACGGCGGCATAGTGCTCGGCGGTGTGCTGGGCCAGGCGGCGCCAGGCGGTCGTCGCGGCGGTCAGGCGATCGACCGCGCCGCGGCCGAACGAGCCGAGCCCAGTCTGCTCATAGATGCCGAGATAGACCGCGGCGGCGAGCTTCTCACGCCAGAAGTCGGCCAGGTGCGCGGCGATGGCCAGGTCGACCGCGAGCGCCTCGCCATCGGCCTCGCGCGCCTCGGCCGCCGCGTCACGAGCCCGCTCGGCGAGCTGCTCCAGCTCATCGGAGAGGTCGAACGGACTGAGCCGCGGGTCGGGCGCCTCGGTCAGAAACTGGCCGACGAACTCGGCCACGGTCTGGAACACGAACGGATCGACCGGCGGCACCGCGGCCAGGGCGACCACACCCGGGCCCGGGTCGAACTCGGGCGCGAAGCCCGCGGCACCGACCGCGGCGCCGACCAGGTCGACGATCCGCCCGCCGGCCTCGACGCCCGCGGTGACCGTCTGCCGTGCGGCGGCGTCGCGGCCGGTCGTGTCGGCTTCGGCCAGCAGGGCAAACAGGGCGTCGTCGGGATCATAGCCCAGCCGGCCCCAGGCGAGGTAGGCCAGGCGGTGGTTCTGGTATCGCCGGTCGGGGTAGGGATAGGCCGCCTGCGGCGCGTGGTAGCGGTCGTAGCGCGGGCCGGCGTCCTCGGGGGCTTCCAGTTCGAACCCGGCGCCGCCGCCGATCGACGTGGCGCGGACGGCCAGTCGCGCCCACTCGCCGTCGGCCCAGGGCAGCAGCCGGTGCGTGCCACCGGTCGGCAGGCGATGGACCAGCTCATACGGCCGCGGCCAAGTCGTCTCGTCGCCCCACCCTGCCCCGCGGCCGGCGATTCGGTATGGCAGCGCGTCGCCGCCGGCACCACCGGCGGCGACCACGGTCAGGCGGCCGGGGTGATCGTCGCCGATGCGCACCAGCTCGGCCTTCGCCTCGCCGCGGGAGTCGACCAGCAGGCCGATTGGCCGCCCGCCGTCGTCGACGCCGCGCAGGTAGCCGGCGGCCAAGCTGCCGTCGGTCGGCTCGCGCAGGGGCAGGCCGATCAGGTCGAGCGCGGGCAGCTCGCGGATCAGTTGCGCCGTCGCCTCGCGCGCGTAGGCGGCCAGGTTGCCCAGGCTGTCGGCGGCGTCGGAGGGCACGCCGCCGGGCACGTTCCAGTGCGCGCCGTGGCTGGCCAGCGCGACGGCGATGCCGCGCCGCTCGGCCTCGTCGACGATCCAGCGCAGCCGGGCCAGGTTGCGCTCGCGCTCGGCCGCCGGCAGGCCGACCTGCGGCTGGCCCGGCGTGGTGACCAGGAAGGGGAACAGGCTCATCATAGCCGGCGGCTCAAGGCGCACCATGCCGCGCAGGACCAGCCGATTGAGCCGGGCATGGGCGAGCAGGTCGAGATAGCCGGTCCACCAGTCCTCGTCATGGAACCACCAGCGGTGGCCGGGCGGCGGCAGCGTGAGGCTCAAGCCGACGGCGCGGACGGCGGTGCGCGGCGCGCGGCGGCCGGTCGGCGGACCGTCGGCGAGGAGCCGCAGGGCGGTGGTTCGTCGTTGTAGTCCGGCCGCGTCGTGCGCGGCGACGGCGGCCGGGAGCCAGTCGGCCAGCTCGAGCAATCCGTAGGTGGCACCGGCCGCGTCGCCGGCGGCGACGACGATCCGGCCTGGCTCGAGGCGGAGGTCGAAGCCCTCGGCAGCGAGGCCGTCGGGTTCAGCCGAGAGAGCGAGCTCGAGCGGTGCGCCGACTCCGTGCGCCACCCTCAGCCCCAGCGCGCGCCAGGCCTCGGTCAGTTCGCCGGCGGCATAGCCCACTGCCGGCGGTGCCACCGCCGGGAGTTCGATGGTCACATCGGGCCCGGCGGCGACGAGCACGGCCAACAGCGCGGCGAGCATGAAGAGACCTCCGCGCCCGCCTTCGCCGACGGCGCCGCCGGCACCTCCGGGCGGTCGGGGGTCGGGCCGATCAGGTCAAGGATCGCAGTGACTCCATTCCGTGCTATTCTGATTGAGCCAGCAGAGGATATGACCACGAACAAGGAGGATCGCAACATGCCCGGTATCGACGACATCGTGGCGCGCCTGCGCGAGATCGACGGGAAGATTGGGCAGGTACGCCATGAAGCGGAAGCGGCGATTGCCGACCTCGAATCGGATCGCCGGCAGATCGCTCGCGAACTGGCTCTCGAGCTCAAGGCGGCCGGCCTGGCGCCCGCTCTGCTGGCCGAAGTCGCCCGGCCCAAGAGCACCACACGACGGCGGAAGAATACCCAGTATCAGTTGGTCTGGAAGAAGGACAAGTCGCCGGTGGTCGATGCCGCCGGCCGGCCCTTTGTCTACCAGAACCGGATGAACAAGATCCGCAATGCTCGGGCCCGCGCGGCGATCGGCGGCAAATGGGCGCAGATCGGACTGCTCGACTGCAGTACCGGCGAACTGCTGCCCGACGCGATCGAGAACAGCGAGGAATAGCCCGGCCCGGCGGACATCGGTTCGGCCGCCCGGCAGGGACTCGCGCGAGCAGCGCGAATGCCCGCCGTGGGAGCGGGCGATGGGCACCATGGACCGACGGTCGTTTGTCAGCGGAGCGGCGGCAGGACTGGCCTGGCTGGCCGCCGGCCGGCGGGCGCGGGCGCAGGGCGATGCCGTCCGGCTGGCGCTGCTCGGCTGCGGGCGGCAGGGCATGGCGCTGCTCGGGCGGCTGCTCGGCACGCCGGGCGCCAGCGTGGTGGCCGTCTGCGATGTCGACCAGGCGAAGCGCGCCGCCGCCGCCCAGGCGGTCGAGGCGGAACTCGGCGTGGCGCCGGTGGTCGAGGGTGACCTGCGCCGCCTGCTCGAGCTCGATGCGGTCGAGGCGGTGGTCATCGCGCTGCCCAACCACTGGCACGCGACGGCCTGCATCTGGGCCTGCCAGGCGGGCCGCGACGTCTACCTCGAGACGCCCGCCTGCTGGTCACATGCCGAGGGCGAGGCGATGCTCGCCGCGCGGGGCGAGCGGATCATCCAGGTCGGCCACGAGCTCCGCGGCGAGGCCGATCTGCGCGACGCCGTGGCCCGGGCGCGGGCCGGGCAGGTCGGGCCGCTCTACATGGCCCGCGGCATCTGTTACGAGCTGCGCGACGCGATTGCCACCCAGCCGACCGGCGCGCCGCCGCCCGGGCTCGACTGGAACCTCTGGTGCGGCCCGGCGCCGCGGGTGCCGTACTGCCCGGCCTATCTCGACGGTGGTTGGCACGCCTTCTGGTCGTTCGGCGGCGGCGAGATGGGCCGCCAGGCGGTGCACCAGGTCGACACCGCGCGCTGGTTCCTTGACCAGACGCTGCCCGTCAGCCTGTTCAGCTCCGGCGGGCGCTACCTCGCCGGCGACGACATGGGCGAGACGCCGAACGTGCAGCACACCACCTTCACCTTCGCCGACGGCCTGCCCATCGTGATGGAGGTCCGCGGCCGGCCGTCGAACGCCGAGGCGGGCGTGAAGACGGGCAACCTGGTCTACGGCAACCAGGGCTACATGGCCGCCGACGATGGGTATCAGCCGCATATTGGGTATCGGGGCGACGGCCAGCCGCCGGAGCAACTCGCCCTCGGCCCGGTCGGCGGCGCGGGGGGTGAGGCGCTGGCCAACTGGCTCGGCGCGGTGCGCAGCCGGCGGCGTGAGGACCTCAACTGCGAGCTGGAGCAGGGCGTGCGGTCGGCCCAGTTGTGCTGCCTGGCCAACATCAGCTACCGCCTGCTGCGCGCCCTCGAGTTCGACCCGGCGGCCGGCCGGTTCGTCGGCGACGACGAGGCCAACGCGCTGCTGGCCCGGCACGAGACGGCCCCTGGGTTCACCTGGTAGGGCGCGCTCGCCGAGCGCGCCAAGGTAGGGCGCGCCCCGCGCGCCGTGGTAGCGCGCGCTCGCCGAGCGCGCCAAGGTAGGGCGCGCCCCGCGCGCCGTGGTAGCGCGCGCTGGCC
>CAYONP010000044.1:0-37849 GCA_964405335.1 uncultured Fimbriimonadaceae bacterium | reverse complement strand
GCCGAGCGCGCCAAGGTAGGGCGCGCCCCGCGCGCCGTGGTAGCGCGCGCTGGCCGAGCGCGCCAAGGTAGGGCGCGCCCCGCGCGCCGTGGTAGCGCGACTGGACAGAACGGACGGTCTGGAGCAGGCAATGGAGACGATGAACCGACGGCAGTTCGTCACTCGTTCGGCGGCGACCGCCGCCGGCTTGACGATCCTCATGGACACGCGCAAAGGGTTCAGCCAGAACGAGACTCTCGGCGCGGCGGTGGTCGGCTTCAACGGCCGGGGCATGAGTCACATCGACGCCGCGCTGGGCATCGAGGGCGTGCGCGTGGTGGCGCTGTGCGACGTGGACGAGACGGTCTGGCCGAAGGGCGTCAAGCGCGTGGCCGACCAGCAGGGCGCGCCGCCGAAGACCTACGCCGACATCCGCGCGCTGCTCGACGACGACGAGGTCGACGTGGTGTTCAGCGCGACGCCGAACCATTGGCACGCGTTGGTCACCGTCTGGGCCTGCCAGGCCGGCAAGGACGTCTACATCGAGAAGCCGGCCTGCTGGGGCTTCTCCGAGGGCGAGTCGATGGTCGCCGCGGCGCGCCGGCACGGTCGGATCGTGCAGGTCGGGCACCAGTCGCGTGGCGACGGCCGCAAGCGCAACGCGGTGGCGCGGGTCTGGGCCGGCCAGATCGGCGATGTCTACCTGAGCCGCGGCCTGTGCTTCAAGCCGCGCGGCTCGATCGGCATGAAGGACAACCAGGCCCCGCCGGCGACGCTGCACTGGGACATCTGGCAGGGTCCGGCGGCGCGGCGCGAGTTCAACCCGAACATCCATCCTTACAACTGGCACTGGATGTGGGCCTATGGCAACGGCGACATCGGCAACCAGGGCGTGCACCAGATGGACGTCGCGCGCTGGTTCCTCAACGTCGGCCTGCCGGTCTTCGTCCACTCGGCCGGCGGGCGGTACGGCTACGAAGACCAGGGCGAGACGCCGAACACGCAGTTTTCGACCTTCCGCTACCCCGACGGCCGCGAGCTGCAGTTCGAGGTCCGCGGGCTGCCGACCAACAGCGAGCAGGGGGCGATGATCGGCAACCTGGTCTACGGCAGCGACGGCTGGATGACCGAGGGCGACGGCTACAAGGCCCACGGCGCGGGCGACGAGGAGATGGCGGCCGACGGCCTGACACTGCCCGAGGTGGGCGGCAAGGGCAACGACATCTTCCAGAACTTCATCGACTGCGTGCGCAGCCGCAAGGTCGAGGAGCTGAACTGCGATGTGGCCGAGGGGGTGCTCTCGGCGCAGTTGTGCTGCCTGGCGAACATCAGCTACCGGGTGCGCCGCTCGCTGGTCTTCGATCCGGTGAGGAAGGTCTTCCCCGGCGACGCCGAGGCGAACGCGCTGCTCGGCCGCGACGACAGCCCGGAGGGTTGGGCGGTGCCGGGGGTGGAGGAGGTGTGAGCCAATCACCGTGCGGCCGGAACTTCTGGGACGGAGTGATCGTTTCTGGCGTCGACAGGTTGGAGTCTGGCATGGGCGAGCGACGGCAAGAGCGGGAGCACGGCAAGCCTGAGGCGGATCCCGTTCGCCGCCTGATTGGCCCGTCCACCGCTCCGATACCCAGTCGGCTGGTCCGCAGGTCGCCACGGCGAGACGAGCCGACGGCGGCTGAACTCGCCCGATGTCGCTGGGGGGTTTCGAATCACTCGCTGCCGCTCGAGGACTGACGTGCCGGGTCTGCACGACATCCTCAACGAGATTGCGGCGGGCCGCCAAGCGGGGGCACAGGCATACGACACGGTACGGCGGCGCTGCCTGATGTCCCTTCACCAGTTGACGCAGCGTAATCTTATCGTGTATTACTCCGGATGGCTGCAACGACCCAAGGTGGATCGGTACGTCGACCTCGGCATCACGGACAACGACAAGAACGGCTTCATGGCGGCGGTTCAGGGCATGGACCGCTCACTGGGTCTGGATCTGGTGCTCCACACCCCGGGCGGTGACATGGCCGCCACCGAGTCCATCGTGCATTACCTGCACGCCATGTTCCCAACGGACCTGCGCGCGATCATCCCGCAGATGGCCATGTCCGGCGGCACCGTGATCGCCTGCGGCTGTGACCGTATCGTCATGGGCAAGCAGTCGTGTCTGGGGCCCATCGATCCCCAGATCGGCGGGCGATCCGCCCACGCGTACCTTGAGGAGTTCGAACAGGCAAAGAGGGAGATCCTCGCCGATCCGTTGGCCACCGAGGCATGGCGCCCCATCCTGGAGCAGTATCGCCCGACCCTCATCGTCGAGTGCAGGCGCGGGCTGGACTGGGCCAGCGAAATGGTCGAAGAGTGGCTGGCGGGCAGGATGCTGGCCGGTCGACCAGATGCCAAAGCGGCGGCGAAGTCGATCGCCCAAGCGCTGAGCGACCACGACGCGACTCGATCGCACAATCGGCATATCCCGCTCGAGGCGGCTCGCCGTGTCGGTCTTGTGGTGGATGCGCTCGAGGACGACGATCGGCTACAGGACGCCGTTCTCAGCGTGCATCATGCGTGCATGGTCACACTGGCCGAGACCGCTGCGGTCAAGCTGATCGAGAACCACGAAGGCCGCGCCCTGATCCAGCAGTTCTGGCCTCCGCCAGATGCTTGACCGTCGCCGGTTCGTGCTCGCCGCCCTCACCCCTGCCCTCGCCCGCGCCGTGCCGAACGCCGTTCGGGAGACGAACACCGTGGCTGCGCCTGCTCCCTGGTTCCGCCGGCTGCTGGTCGGCATCGAGTATGGGCCGACCGGCTGCAATCCGGACCCGGTCTACATGAGCTCAGCGAGCGGTGTTGAAATCGTGAACGCCGTTCTGGAGGCGGAGGCCGAGTATCTCGTCCTGTTCTGCAAGGATATGGAGTTCGCCTACTACCACTCGCGCGCCGCCGCCGCCTGCCCCGGTCTGCAGGGGCGCGATCTGCTCCGAGAAGTGCTCGACGCAGCGCGGCCGCACGGCCTGCCGGTGGTCGCCTACTGCCAGGTGCAGTACGACGACTCGTCGTGGCGGGCGCACCCGGAATGGCGCATGAAGGGCGCCGACGGCAGCGACCTCGGCGGTCGGCTGTGCTTCCGCTCCGGGTACCTCGAGGCGGTCAAGTCGTTCTGTGCCGAGATGTGCGCTTACGAGATCGTCGGCTTTCACATCGATATGCTCGACTTCGGTTTCGCCCCACCCTACGGCTGCTGGTGCGAGGTCTGCCGGCGGGAGTTCGTGGCGCAGCACGGTTTCGCCATGCCGGCCGGGCCGACGTGGGACGCAGCGTGGGCGGCGATGCTCGAGTTCCGCTGCGATTCGAACAGCGCCTTCTGCCACGAGGTCGAGGCGTCCATCAAAGCGCTGCGGCCTGAGCTGAGCGTCGACTTCAACTACCACGGCTACCCGCCCTTCTCGTTCGAGGCGGGGCAGCAGGCGGTGCGGCACGCTCGGCATGGCGATTTCGTCACCGCCGAGGGGCTGCCGTTCATCTTCGGCGGCTACAACCCGAGCTTCCTCAGCCTGTTTCTGGCCGGGGCGCGGGGTGACCGCAACCTGCAGGTGGCCAGCTCGCGCAGCATCCACGGCTATCACGACTTCACCGTGCGCCCGGCGGCCGACCTGACCTGGGAAACGCTGACCTACCTCAGCCACGGGCTGCAGTGCACCATGGTCGACAAGGCTTACTACGAGGGCCAGGTCGACCGGACGGCCTACCAGCGGCTAGCCACGCCGTTCGGCCTGGCGCGGGCGCGACGCGAGTGGTTCGGTCATGAGCCGGTGCCGCGGATTGGGGTCTGGCACAGTCAGCGCTCGCGCGACTGGTTCGGCCGCGAGAACCCGCCGCGCTACCAGAAGAGCCTGTGGGGCGCGCACAAGCTGCTGGTCCAGTTGCACCAGCCGATGGCCTTTGTCACGGACGAGAACACCGACCTCGAGCGCCTGCGCGAACTGCCTGTGCTGATGGTGCCCGGCGCCGGCGTGCTGCGCGAGGCCGACCTGGAGCTGCTCGAGGCCTATGCCAGAGGCGGCGGCAGGCTGCTGCTGACCGGTGTGACGGGTATGCTCGATGCGCGCGGCGAGCCGGGTGACGGTGCCGGCATCGGCCGGCTGGGCGGTTGGCGGCTCGACAAGCTGGTGCTCGATCGCAGCGACAACTACCTGCGCTTCCCGACCGGCACGGCCGACTGGCTGGCCGACGGCATCGCGCCGGACTGGCCGCTGCTCTGCGGCGGGCCGGCGGCGGCGCTGACGGCGACCTCGGCCGAAACCCACGCCGAGACGTGGGCGGCGCGGCGGACGAGCAACAACCACTGGGTCGGCCACATGTCGCCGGGTGAACTGCTCGGGCCGGGCGTGCTGGTCAACCGTCTCGGCGACGGGCTGGTCGTGACCGTGCCGGTCAGCCTGTGCGCCGCCTATGCGGGCGAGTATCGCAGCCCGGCACAGCGGATGCTGCTGGGCAATCTACTGCGCTGGCTCGATCCTGATCCGCCGGTGCGGATCGACGCGCCGCTGAACGTCGAATCGGTGGTCACCCGCCACGCCGACGGCCGCTGGATTATCCACCTGCTGGCCTGGTGGTCACCACCGACAAGCGCGACGGAGGCGTTTCCGACGGGCACCCGCGTGCTGCCGGCCCTGATGGAGGAGGCTCATACCTACACGGCGAGGATCTGGCTGCGTGACGGAGCAGGCGAGGCGACGGCGGTAGGCGAAGCGAGTGAGGTGTCGGTCGACGGGCGGATGGTGACCGTGCGGACCGGCGAGATTCACGAGGTGGTGGCGATTGGCTGAGCGGTCGGGCGAGCGGCGCGCCGGGCGTCGGTGGTGGCTGGCGCTGTTGGTGCTGGCGCTACTCGGCGGGCTGTGGTGGTTCGTCGGCCGCGGGATGTTGCGGGCGGCGGAGGCGATGGCGGACGCGACCGCCAGCGGGCGGGCAACCCGATGAAGGTCGCCGGCGCCCGGCCCGCGGCGGGCCGAGCGCCGGCGACGAGATTCGATCCCGGCCTTACGGCAGGAAGAACAGCGGCGTATCGAGCTTGACACCGCCGCGGTCGATGCGCAGCCGCTGATAGCCGCGCTGCTCGTCGGCGGTGACGGCGGCCAGGCCGCTGGCCTCCTGGTTGAAAGAGTCCTCGAGGTAGTAGCTCAGCTCGGCGGCGGTGATCACCTTGTCGGCGTTCTGGTCGGCCCGGCCGGCGATGCCCTTGAGCATGAAGTAGCTCAGGTAGCCGCCGGCCTGGAACTTGCCGGCGACGTTGCTGGTCAGGTCCTCGTCGCTCGAGAAGATGCCCATGCGGCCCGGCTTGGTGATGATGTCCTTGGCGAACCCGCCGCTGAAGCAGGAGTCGAGGTAGACCAGAGTCAGGCCGGCGCGGAAGCCGTCGATGAGCTGGGCCAGCTCATCATCGAAGATGGGCCGGTCGACGCACATGATGAACTCTTCTTTGAGGTCGGCCTCCTGGCTGCGCTGGTCCTCGGGCGACTGGCCGCCGTGGCCGCTGAAGAAGAACATGATCATGTCGTTCGGCCCGGCCGCCTGGCCGACCTGGCGCAGGGCGTTGAGCACGTTGTCGCGCGTCGCCTGTGCGTCGGTCACGACGTGCCGGCGGTTGGACGGGACGATCCCCGCCTGCTCGAACGCCGCGGCCATGTTCTGTGCGTCGCCGGCGCAGAACTGCAGCGGCGCATCGGGGTACTTGTCGATGCCGACGAAGACGCCATAGGTGGTTCGGCCGTCACCGCCGCCGCCGACCGGGGGCTGCAGCGAGCCGCCCGGCACGTTGCCGCCCGGCCGGGTGCCGCCGGTGCCGCCGACCTGGATGGCGAGCTGGTAGGCGCCCGTCTCGCCCGGCCGGTAGCTGGTGCAGATGACTCGGTAAGTGCCGGCTTGCTGTGCGGTGATGCGCAGCCCGGCGGTGCTCTGGCCCTCGACCATGTCGTCGTTGTCTTCCTGCTCGCCGTTGGGGAGGGCGACGATCAGGTAGGGGTCGAACTGCTGCGACGAGAGCTGCACATCGAGGGTCTGTCCGGCGCCGACCTGCACGTTGTAGCTGTCGCTGAACTCGCCGCTGTTCAGGCGGTTGTCGCCGTCCTTGAGCTCGCCGGTCAGGCGCTCGACGTTGCCGCCGGCCGCCACCTGCGTGCCGCCACCCGCGGGCGGTGGCGCGACTGCCGGCCGGCCGCCACCGGCGCCCCCGCCGGCGGCCCGGACGCTGATGGTGTAGCGGCCGCTCTCGCCCGGCCGCGACGAGGTGGCCATGATGCGGTAGCTGCCGGCCTGCCGGGCGCGGAGCTCGACCCGGCTGTTGGTCGAGCCGCCGTCGTCATCGTTGTCGAGCTGCTCGCCCTCGGGCGGGACGACAATCAGGTAGGCGTTGAACTGGTCGGAGACCATGTCGACCGCGTAGGTCTGCCCGGCCTCGGCCTGAAACTCGTGGACGTCAAAGAACTCGCCCGACTGCAGGCGGTTGTCGCCGTTGGCCAGGCTGCCCTCGAAGAAGTTGCCCACGCCGAGCTGCTGGCCCGGCTGCAGTTCGGGCCGGCCACCCGGGCCCGGCGCGGGACCGCCACCGCCACCGGCGCCGGCGGGCTCGATGCGCAGCTCGTAGGCGCCCGATTCGCCCGGCTCGTAGGTCGTCGCGGCAACCACGCAGTTGCCGTCCTCGGCAATCTCGATGGTGAGCTGTGAGTTGGTGTCGATGCCCTCGCCGTCGTCGTTCTCGGCCTTCTCACCGCCGGGCGGGATGACAATCAGGTAGGCATCGAAAGCCCCCGAGGTGAGCGTGATGCGGTACCGCTCGCCGCGCCGCGCGGGGAACTCGTGGACGTCGTAAAACTCGCCCGATTCGAGCGTCTGGTCGCCCTGCCGCAGCTCACCGCGGATCGGCGCCGCGCCGCCCGTCGGCTGCGCCGGCCGCGCGCCGGAGACGCCGGCGGCCAGTCCGCCGCCGGCGCGGACGGTGGCCGTGACGCGGTAGGCGCCGGTCTCTTCGGGCCGCGACGAGGTAACCAGAATCCGCGCCCGGCCATTCTGCGTCGGGGTGAAGCTGATCCGCGCGTTGGTGTTGCCGCGCGAGGGATCATCGTTCTCGACCTGCTCCTCCATGCCGTCGACAATCCCGATGAGGTAGGTGTCGAACTCGCTCGAGGTGCAGGTCACGGTGACGTTTTGGCCGGCCTGGACGTCGATGTAGTACTCGTCGCGGAACTCACCGCTGCGCAGCGTCTCATCGCCCTGCTGCAGCGAGCCCGACTCGTTGAGCACCGTCCGGCCGCCGCCCCCGCCGCCGAGGATTGAGCCGAGCCCGCCCCCGCCGCCGGCCGGCGGGTCGTCGTCCTGCCGCACCGGCGCCGCGCCGCCGGGTTTGGTCACGGTCAACTGATAGACGCCTTGCTCGCCCGGCTGCACGGTGGTGAGCAGGAACTGGTGCTCGCCGGCCTGGCCCGAGCGGACCCGCTGCGTGGTGGCCTGGCCGCGCTGGGCATCCGATTCGTTCTTCTCCTCGCCGATCATGGTGATCAGGTACGGCGCGAACTCGTTGGAGCCGAGGGCCACGTCGAGCTGGCTGTCGCCCGGCAGGTAGACGCTGACCAGGTCGAAGAACTCACCGCTGTCGAGCTTCTCGTCGCCCTCACCCAGCCGGCCGGTGAACTGCCCGCGGGTGACGGTCAGGCGGTAGCCGCCCGATTCGCCCGGCGCGACGGTGGTGGCGATGCAGCGCACCTCACGCGAGCGCGGCGCGACGAACACGGCCTGCGACGAGCCGCCGGTGCCGGAGTGGTCGAGCTGCAGGTCGTCATCGAGCTCAACAAAGATGTACGGCCGGAACTCGGTCGAGTACATGCGCACCGCATAGACCTCGCCGGCCTGGACCCGGAAGGTATACGGCTGGGCATACTCGCCCGAGTTGAGGGTCTGGCTGTTGCGGTTGAGCTGGCCCGTTTCGTTGAGCACCTCGTCGCCGGGCCGCTGCGCGACCGCGGCACCCGCGGCCAGCAGCACCAGCAGCAACGAGACGTACCGTCCGCGACGCGCGCGACATGCATCCGTCATGAGACCCTCCGCCGGCATGGCGATTCCTACCCCATTCGACCGACCGCCGTGACAGCCGTGTCGCCGATCAACGGCAAATCGGCGCAGTCGGGCGCACCCTTTACCGCGCCCTCCCCCCAGGACGCGGGAATGAGCCGGTTCATTCCCCAAGCATCGCGCGTTCCGCCGCCCGGCGCAACCACCGCCACCCAGAAGGCCCGCGCCGCCGCCCGGCCAATCCGCGCCCACCGGAGCCGCCGTTGGACACCTGGGCCGTCGTCTTCACCGCCCCGCGGCAGGTCGCCTTCCGCCGCCTCGAAGTACCCGCGCCGCGCCGCGACGAGGTCGTCGTCGAATCCACCTTCTCCTGGATCTCCAACGGCACCGAGGGCTCGTTCCTGCGCGGCGAGCGGGCCGACGGCGAGACGCCCGCCTCGCCCGAGCGGCCCGCGCCGTTCCCCATCGTGCCCGGCTACCAGCGCGTCGGCACCGTCATCGAGGCCGGCGCCGCGGCCGGTTTCGCGCCCGGCGAGACCGTCTTCGCCACCATGACCCGCGTCGAGGGCATGGCCGTCGGCGCCGGCGGGCATGTCCACCGTGGGCCGGTGCACCGCGATCAGGTCCGCCGCCTGCCCGACACCCCGGCGCCCGAGGCCTACGCCGGGCTGGTGCTCACCCAGGTCGGCTACAACTGCGGCACGCGGCCGGACCTGGACGCGGGCGACGCGGTGGTCGTCATCGGCGATGGGCTGGTCGGCCACTGGTCGGCCCAGACCGCGCGGCGCCGCGGGGCGCGGGTGATCATGCTCGGCCGACACGCGGCGCGACTGGCGCGGTTCGAGGGCGACGTGGCGACCGACCTGGCGGCCGTCGGCGAGTGGGCGCCCGACGGCGTGCAGGCGGTGATCGACACGGTCGGCTCGGTGCCGACGCTCGAAGCGCTGTTCCCCCACCTGCGGCACGACGGTCACCTGGTCTCGGCCGGCTTCTGCGGCGCCGCGGGGGCGATCGACATCCAGTTGCTGCGCCGGCGCGAGGCGACGTTGCACAGCCCCAGCGGCTGGACCGGCCCGCGGCTCGACGCCACGCTGGCGGGCATCCGCGACGGCTGGCTGCAGACGCTGCCGCTGATCACCCATCGCCTGCCGGCCGAGCGGGTGGCCGAGGCGTGGGAGCGGATCGAACACGAGCGCGAGACTACGCTCGGCGTGCTGCTCGATTGGCGGGAGGTGGCTTGATGCGAGCTGTTCAGTACCTGGCGCCGGGCCGCGCCGAGGTGGTCGAGGTGCCGCTGCCCGAGCCGCTGCCGCACGAGGTGCGCACGCGCGTGACCGCGGTGACGACCTGTCCGCACTGGGACCTGCACCTCATGTCGGGCGAGCCGATGTTCCCCGGCGGCGAGTTGGTCTACCCCTATCCGGTTGGCCAGCCGGGGCACGAAATGACCGGGGTGGTCGACGCCGTCGGCGCCTTGGTGCACGACCTGCGGCCGGGCATGCGCGTCGCCGCCTGGCGCGACGCCGGCCACGGGCGGCCCGGCTGTTATGCCGAGTATGTCTGCCACGACGCCGAGCACCTGCTGCCGGTGCCCGACGAGCTGTCGGACACGCAGGTCGCCTCGCTCGAACTGGCCATGTGCGTCGCGGCGGCGGTGCTGGCGCTGCGCCGGATTGAGTCGTTTGAAGGTGAGACGGCCGGCGTTGGTGGGCTCGGCCCGGCGGGACTGATCGCCGCGCAGTTGCTTCGCGCCGAGGGTGCCGCGCGGGTGATCGGCCTCGAGCCGAACCCCGCCCGGCGCGACCATGCGGTCATTGCCGGCATCGTCGACCAGGCGGTCGATCCGTCCGACGACGGCTTGCCCACGCGCCGCGGCCGGCAGGCCGAATTGGCGGTGGCGGTCGATTGCTGTGGCCTGCCGGGCGCGCTGCGGCACTTGATGGACCGCTGCGGGCGGGCGGTGGCGCTGTTCGCCGTGCAGCGCGACGAGTATGCCTATGCCACCGGCCATGCCGGCCTGCATGTGATCGGCTACGAAGGGCATTACCGCGCGGCGGCCGAGTATGCCCTGGCGCAGATCGTCGCGGGTCGGCTCGATCTGCGGCCGCTGGTGACCGTCGAGCTGGGATTCGAGGCATACTCCCAAGGGGTCGAACGGCTGCGCCGCCAGGAGGCGATCAAGGTCTGCCTGCGGCCCGGCGGAGGGGAGTGATGAGCCTGCTTTGCGCGTACCTGCTGTGCCTCGGCGCCGTCGGCCTGGGGCAGCTCAAGATCGACGACATCCCGCCGGCGACGGTGCACTGGGAGCATCCGGCGCAGCAGGTCTGGGACCTGGGGCCGCTGGTCGCCGAGGACCTGCTGCCGGTCACCGCCCACCTGCCGCGCGAGGAGAACCCGGCCGAGCGCGTCGACACGCTGGTCATGCTCGACCTGGGCACCGGCCAACCGCTCTGGACGGTCCCGCTCGACAACCGGATTGTCAGCATGGCCTGTGGCGACGGGCGGTTGATCATCGGCACCGACGACATGGTCGGCGCGCTGGACGTGGTCGACGGCCGGGTGCTCTGGGCCCAGCCCCTGCGCGGCGGGATCGACCGCGGCGGCGACGGCACGCCCGACTGGCCGCCGACGGCCTGGATGGGCCGCGGCCGGTTCTCGGGCGCGTCCATCGGCGGCGGGCTGCAACTCGACGGCGACCGGCTCTTCCTGCGGGTCGACCGCGACATCTACCGCGTCGACGCGGCCAGCGGCGAGGTGGTCTGGTCGGCCACCTGGGAGCGCGGCCTGAAGCGCCCATTGCTCCCCCACGCCGGCCTGCTGCTGGTCGCCGACGGCACGGGGCTGAGCGCGCTCGACCAGGCCGACGGCCGCCTGGTCTGGAGCACGCCGCTGACCGGCGCCGACCGACTGGCGGTCCTCGATGATCAGATCTACTACGCCAGCGGCGAGCGGCTCTACGCGCTGGCGCCGGCCGATGGGCGGATCCAGTGGTCGGTCAACATCGGGACCTCGGGCGACCTCTACCTGGCCAAGACCGGCGGCAACCTGCTCGCCCGACTGGTTCGCCGGGCGTTTCTGATTGCTCCCGCCGATGGCAAGGTGGTCTGGACCGAACGGACCGAATCCCACGGCTCGAACTGCGACGCGGAGAGCCTGTACTACTGCCCAGAGGGTGAACGCCACGTGGTGCGGGTCGATGCGGCCACCGGTGCCACGCGCTGGAGCACGCCGCCACTGCCCGACGCGCCGCGGGCGATCGTGCCCGACGGCGACGTGCTGGTGGTGGTCGGCATGAGCTGGCTGGCCGGCCACAGCGGCGCCACGGGCGATCGACTGTGGAAGTGGGATCAGCCCGAGGGCGGCGGGTTCATCGACGACAACACGATCTTCGCGCACGGCGGCGCGGTCTACGCGCGGAGCTTTGCCTGGGGCGGCGCGCGGGTCTCGCGCGATGGCGCCGAGGCGATGTTCTTCCGCGACCAGTTCTTCTTCGCCCGCTGGCTACAGGTCGCCGGCGGTCATTTGATCCAGCACGACGGGCACATCACAACGCTGCGTGCCTATCGCCTACCGTAACGCGGCTCAGACGGTGACTGGCTCGCCGACCGGGGCGTGCTCGGCGACCTGGGCGCTGAGGCGCTCGAGCAGCCGGCGCGCCTTCTCGTGCCGGGCATCGAGATGCAGCGTGCGCTCGAGTTCTTCGACCGCCAGGCTGGGCAGACCGACGCCGTGGAAGAGCACCGCCAGGTCATAGTGCACCGAGGCGGCGTGCGGCTCGATCTGCTGGGCCGTGCGGAAGTGGCGGTAGGCCAGGTCGGGCTCGCGCTTCATGGCATAGGCGCAGCCGAGCACCTGGTGCAGCTCACGGCTGCGGGGATGGTCCCACAGGGCGGTGGCGAGCATTTCGATGGCGCCCTCGAGGTCACGCTGGCGGAGCAGGATCTGGGCCTGCCGGACGATCTCCTCGGCGGCGTCGTGCTCGACCGGTTCGGCGCCGTAGGAGCGTGGGTCGGTGCCCTCGGGCCAGATGGTCTTCTTGTCATACCGCGCGCCGCGCATGACCGCGCCGTGGAGGTCGACGCGGGTCAGGTTCGCGCCGCACAGGTTGGCGCCGAGCAGCTCGGATGGGTTGAGCTGCGCGTCGGTCAGGTCGGCCTCGGACAGGTTGGCGCCGTTGAGACAGGCGTAGCGCAGGTTGGCGTTGCGCATGTCGGCGCCGACGAGCTGAGCCTGGTCGAAATGAGCCGATTCGAGATTGCAGTAGCGGAACACGACCTCGCGCAGGTCGGCGCGCTGGAAGTTGGCCTCGCGCAGCGTTGCGCCGCTGAAGTCCTGGTGGTCGAGGCGGTCGCCGTCGACCGTGGCCATGATCTCGCCGGTCAGGTTCCTGATTTCGATCATCGCACCCCTCCCCGCCGGTCGGGCCTCGCCGGCGGCCCTACCGCCCAGGCGTGCCACGCCGTGGTTGCGCTTTCGCGATCTGGACGTTGCAGGAGTGCGAAAAGTGCCCTGACCAAGTGACGATTCGGACACAGCTTCGCAACGATCCGGTGATCGTTTGCTAGCGAGCGGCTTGCAGCGCGTCGCGGACGAAGCGGCCCCAGTAGTCGGTCGGCTCGTAGTCCCAGTTCTGGAGCATCCGCGGGCTGGCGCCGGGGTGGAAGCACCAGGCTGTCCAGTGGATGCCCTGCTCCTCCATCCAGGCCAGGATGCGCGGGCCCCAGATAGTCGGATCCTCGTGCTTCTCGTCGTGTTCGCAGCCGACCTCGCCGACGAAGATCGGGTATTGTTCGGCGACGACGGTCACGTGCGGCTCCCAGTTGGCCGGCTGGGCGCCTTTCCAGGGGTAGATGTGCGAGCCGTAGAGGATGCCGTCGCCGAGCGGGTCGCTCAGCGCGAAGCCCTCGGCCACACCCTTGAGCGAGTAGCCCCAGTCGAGCCCGCCGATGACCACCGGGTTGCGCGCGCCGACCGCGCGCACGGTGTCGAGCAGGCCCTGCATGCCGGGCGAGGCGTAGCTGATGGTCCAGCCGTCCTTCTCCTCGCCGACCAGCCCGCCGTCGCGCCAGACCTCCCAGCTCACGCCGTGGGGCTCGTTGTAGAGGTCGAACAGCACCGCCGGGTGGTTGGCATACTCGGCGGCCACGGCGCGCCAGAAGACGGCGCTGAGCTGGTCGGGCATCTTGTGCTGGCCGATGTTGCGGCCCCAGGCGCCGGCGTTGGACCAGTGGAGATCGAGCACGATCCAGCCGTTGCGCTGGCTGACCGCCTCGATCGCCTCGCCGACAATGGCGCGGTAGCGTTCGCCACCGTCGGCCTGGCCCGGTGCATGGCCGAACCAGCGGTCCTGGGCCAGCGGCAGGCGGATGCAGTTGGCGCCCCACTGCTCCATCGCGACGGGGATCGACTCGGCCACGTGCTCACCCTCGTTCGACCACTCGAGGCTGGCGATGCTGACGCCGCGAAGGCGGACGGGTTGGCCGTCGCGGGTGAGCAGGCGGTTGCCCTCGCAGCGCAGGGCGGGCGGCGCGGTGACCAGGGCGAAGGCCAGGGCGAAGTGCATGGGCGGCTCCCGTGGTGGGGTTCACCGCCCGGCGCGGCGCGCCTGCCGGCACCCCCGCGGATAGCCCGGCGCCGCCCAGCCCCCGCAAACGACCGCAGGGGCCGGGCGACACCGGGGCTCGACACGGCAGCTAGCCGATCGGCAGCTCGCCGGCGTGTTCGTCGAGCCAGCCGGCGAAATCGCGCAGTGACGGGTTGAGCGTGCGGGCGAAGGCGACGTCGCGCGCGGCGCAGAAATCGGTACTGAAGTCGCGCTTGAACTGGAACATGTTACCGAGGTCCTCGGCGCCGGGGAAGTCGTAGCCACGGTACTCGTCGGGCGAGGGTGAGTAGTGGCGCACTTCGCGGCCGAGGGCGCGGCCGAGCGCGGCGGCCATTTCGGCGCCGGTCAGGTGCTCGCCGGCGATGCCGACGGTCCGGCCGATTAGCTCGGGTCGCAGGAAGATGCCATAGGCGCAGCGGCCGATATCGTCGGCGGCGATGCCGGGCAGCTTGGCGTCATCCATCGGCAGGGTGAAGTTGAGCACGCCGTCGGGCCCCGGGGTGGGCGCCATGCCGAAGTGGATCAGGTTGTCCCAGTAGAACGAGGTGAGCAGGAAGGTGGTCGGCACGCCGAGGTCGCGGAAGAGGCCGTCAGCCTCGCCCTTGGCGTCGAAGTGGGGCACCTTGTAGTGGTCCATGAGGGTGGGCAGGCGGTGGTCGTCGAGCTGCACCCAGCGGCGGGTGTCCTCGAGGGTCGACCAGACCGCGTGCTGCACGCCGGCGGCCTTCGCGGCGGTGGCCAGGTTGCGGGCCTGGTCGAGCTCGCGCTGGGGCGAGAAGTGGTCCCAGAAGAAGGTCACGCAGTAGGCGCCGTAGGCGCCGGTGAAGGCGCGTTCGAGGCTGGCCGGGTCATCGACGTCGGCGGCGACGACTTCGGCGCCGAGGTCGGCCAGGGCACGGGCCTGGTCCGAGTCGGGGTTACGGGTCAGCGCGCGGACGGTGAATCCGCCGCCGGGGTCGGCCAGGATGGCACGGACGAGGCCGCCGCCCTGGCTGCCGGTGGCGCCGGCGACGGCGATCAGCTTCGGATCGGACATGCGTCTCCCTCCATGCGGCGTGTGCCGCGAGAGGAGTATGCCCCAGGCGGCGGAGATCGGCACCGCGTTCACTCGGGCGTAACATCCGTCGGCCGTTGCGCGATTGCGTCGGCCGGCTGGTGGGCCAAGTGCGGATCTGCTCCCCAAGCGTCGTTCTGGGGGTGCGTCGGGGAAATCATGACCCTAGTTCAGGTTTGGCGTGGGTTGGTGTGGTAACCACTCCGTCAGGAGTGCCACGCCGTCCCGGGTCGGCGAGGTCCGTTCCTGGTCGTTCGATCCAAGCCGACCGGGCCGGCCCGACGTCCAGGGTCGCTGCGTTGGGCGAGGTCTGCGGCGGCGTGCATCCAGAGGTACGGAGGAACCCATCCGCCTCCGTACCGAGCCATCCCACGATGGCCCTCTGCGGAGGTCCGGCGCGGCGGAGCCAGCGGGGCAGAGACCCCGAGGCGACCGCCGGGCCGGGCCTTCGTGCGTTGGGTGTCACTTGGACGGCAGGGTCCCGCGTAGGTCGACCGTCTCGGTCGACGCAGTTGATGTCGATGGCGTGCCGACCGAGACGGTCGGCCTACGCGGCACTCAAGCAGCGCGCGGTGCGCGCCCTACGGCTGCCAGTCGATTCGCCAACTCAGTCGAGACCGGCCCTCGTCTTCACTTCATCCCACGGCACCAACGCCTCCCCGGATGCCTCGTGCTCAGCCCACGCCTCGCGCGCGACCTGGGCCAGTGCGGCCAGCTCAGCCTGCTCCTCGTGCAGCAGGAACTCCAGGTCCTCCATCGAGATCATCGCCACCCGCTGACCATCCCGCTCGACCACCACCCGCTCGCCCGCCAGCGCGGCGGTGAAGGCGGCGGTCCAATCGTCGGCCGTGTGGACACTCGGCTCGGTTGTTTGCGCCATGGCTTGCTCTGACCTCATTCTACCCCACACCGCCCGCCGACGGAGGGTTCCCACGCCCGCGGGCCAAACCACCGGCGCGGAGCCCGACATGACCGCCGCCCTCTTCCTCACCACCTGCCTGGCCGCCGGCGAGCCGCCGTGGTCGGCCGACTTCACCCACCAGCCGCTCGCCGCGCGGCCGCGGCTCGAGGTCCGCTACGCCGACGCCACCCGCGCCGTCGCGCTGATCGAGGCCGAGACCTACCAGATTGCCCTGCCCCTGCGCACCGACCCGCCGCGGCGGGCGACGGTCTCCCGGCCCGACGGCACGGCGCTGGCCGAGCTGCGACTCGCCGCCGAGGTCGGCGGGGTCACCTACACCGCCGACGCGGGCGAGCCATCGCGGATCAACCTCTACCGCCGCGGACCCTACTACTGCGACGTCCGCTGGTTCGACGTGCCGTTGGTCAACGCCGCCGGCGAGGCGCTGCCCGTCCGTGGCGAGGTGATCCTCCACTGCTACCCCGAGAAGGTCCACGCGCAGGTGATCGCCCATGCGACGGGTGCGCTGGCCGCCGGCCGGCTGAGCCTGACCCTGAGCGAGACGGCGGGCCTGACGGTGCGTGCTGGCGAGCCGTCGGCCTGGGAGGCGCTGGCCGAGGGCGACCAGGCGAGCACCACGCTGGCTTTCGCGCCGGTGGTCGAGACGTCGCATCCGGTCAGCCTCGACGCACCGGCGACGATCGAGCTGGACCACGGTCTCGAGGCGGCCTATGACCCGGTGCGCGGCAGCTACCTGGTCTGGACCGACAACCCCGGCGGGTTCAGCTACCACTACTACACCAACCCGAACCACTACGAGACAGCGACGGTGCGGCTGAGCAACGGCGCGGAGCCGGCGAAGGTCTATCTCTGCCACGCCACGCGGCAGCACCCCGGCTCGGTCGAGTGCGGCGTGATCCTCGACGAGCGGGGCGACCCGCTGCCGCTGACGGTGCAGATCTCGAAGAACTTCGCCGGCGAGAAGGAAGAGCCGTTCTACAACCCGACCGACATTCCGTTCAGCGAGACCTTCGTGCCGCTCTATCTGGCGGCCGGCGAGACGCGCGAGCTGACCAGCCTGCACCTCTACCAGAACTGGGGCAACCACCCGCTCAAGCAGTTCAGCAGCCTGGGCGCCTGGATGGACTACTTCCATTCGAGCACCGGGGTGACCGAGACGACCTGCTTCGTGCCGTTCAAGTTCGGCGGGCTGCCCGGCGTCTCGATTGCCGACTTCCGCGCGATGAGCCAGCGCCTGTGGGCGAGCCAGCCGCAGCACGACAACGTCGCCGGGCACCGGCATGTGTTGTACCGCTCGGGCGGGCAATGGCACTACTCCGAGTACCTCGGCACGACCTATCGCAGCACCGGCCCGAACTGGATGGACATCACCCTCGACTACCTCAGCGACGACGGCGCGCTACGCACCCGGCTGGACAGCTTTGAGCTGCCCCAGACCGACGAGCTGCGCAACTTCCAGCGCCTGCGCATCGACGTGCTGGCGCCCGTGCAGATCGACGACCTGGGCACCATGTTCCGGCTGATGGACGCCACCAGCCGGATCCAGCGGCTGCGCTTCACCCAGGCGGCCTACGGCAGCGCCGGGGCGACCGCCGCGGTGCGCGAACTGGCGGTCGAAGACGGCTACGCCCTGGCCGGCGTGCCGCTCGAGGGTGAGGCCCCCTGGGCGGCAATCTACGGCACTCGGTACCAGGCCGGGCAGGGCCACCAGATGGGCGCCAACGCCTTCTGCGTGCGGCGCTTCGAAGCCCGGCTCGGCGGCCAGGCGCGCGGGCCGGCGGTGGCCGTCGAAACGCACGAATCGGGCGACACAAACCTGGCCCTGACCGTCGCCGGGGGCGCGGCCGAGCTGGTGCCCGGCGACTTTGTCGAGGTCGACTTCTACCTGATGCCCTACGGCGACGACGACGCGACCGACGCCACCCCGCGCAACGACAGCGTGCGTTACGGCCCCGACGCGCCGCGGCTGACGGCCGTCACCGCCGGCACCAAGCGCGGCGACTTTCCTACCCGGCTGCGGGCCGAGGGCGGCCGGGCCGAGTTCAGCCTGGCCGGCGGGCAGAACGCCGTGCCGGTGATCATCGAGGGCCTGACCGACCGGCGCCCGCCGCGGCTCGAACAGCGCATTGGCGAGGCCTGGCGCGAGGTGCCGCAATCGACCGTCGGCAACGACGGGGTGCAGACCTTCGTGGCTGAAGACGGCAGCTTCGGGGCGGTCTTCCTGGTCACCGGCGGCGCCGAGCAGAGCTACCGGCTGGCCTTGCCCGCCGTGCCGGGGGTGAGGGTCTGGCGGCAGCAGGATCGGCCCGAGCAGTACCCGCGCAACCTGCTCGCGATCCAGGCCGAGTGGATGACCGGCCCGCTGCTGCTGCGCTTTCCCGAGACGATCAACTCGCGCATGGGGCTGCACCAGATCGATCACCACCGCGACGACATGATTCCGCTGGTCGACGGCCGCACGCTGGAGGGCTGGCAGCCGGGTCCGGGCGGCTCGTGGTGGTTCGACTGGACCTTGGCCCAGGGCTGCCGCGCCGGCGGCATCGCCACGCCGCGCGAGGACTATGTCGACCTGGAGTTCTGGTTCTTCAACGGCAGCGACGAGCCGACTCACGTTCACACGCAGTTCTGCCTGATGCTGCACAGCCCCGAGCTGCGCGACGGCGACGGCCGGCGGCAGTACATCCGCTCGGGCGGGCAGTGGGTGGCCATGGCCGAGACCGACCGCGGGCGCGGCAAGCTCGAGCTGAGCCACTATCCCATCGCCGGCGGGCCGAACCTGGACTGGATCCAGGAGGGTCCGGACGGCTGGGGCCGCGCGCGGACGGTGGCCGACGTCGGCCTGCCGGCGGTGGTCTCGACCGACGGCCGGCACGTCATGGGCATTCACTGGGAGCGGCCGCCGAGCCTGTTGAGCAACTGGCACATCCCCTGCTTCCACGCCGACCCGACCTGGCCGAACTGCCCGCCCGGCGAGCAGGTGCGGGTGAAGGGCCGGATCTGGCTGATCGAGGGCGGGTTGGATGAGCTGTGGGCGCGGTGGGAGGCGTGGTCGGGCGCAGGTTAGCCGGCGTCACATGGCGGTCGGCGGTGGGCCGAGGCCCTCCGTCAGGTTGCCTTCTGGCGGCATGCGGTCACGGATGCGTCGCACGCACTCCGAGACCGCTCGGCGATGCGGTGCCCAGAGCACCAGCAGGACCACCCCAGAGACGTAGCCCACGACGGTGATGACCACGAACACCGCGTAGGTTCGGATGGACTCAATGGCAACGGTGGTGAGCGTGGCTGTGAACGACAGGGCCACCGACAGCAGCGCAATGCCGAGAGTGAGCAGCGTGGAGTCGGCAGAGCCGCGCTCGAGCGTCTGGAGTTCCGATTCGGATACCTCGTAGATGGAAAGGGATCGAATCGTCGCCCGGCGAATCGCCGTCTCGAGAGCAACCCTCGGTACACCGGGTTCGTCGCTCACGTCCGGGTCACGATCGTCCGCACTGCCGCGGTAACCCTGCCGGCGTAGCCACCCAGGTCAATCACCACGTGCCACTTGCCCGGCTGGGGAGGCTCCAGCACGATCGGTGACACCTTGGCGTAGCCGCCGCGATAGTCGTGCCGCTCGCCCCGCTCGTACCGGCCGAAGTTCAGCTCGTCGAGTAGACGCACGTTGGCGGCCTTGTCGAGCGATACTTCAACGGCCTCCCCCTCCTCGAGATCGAGTGGATAATGCAGGTAGTTCATGGCGACCAGGTCCCTCGCTCCACGCTCCAGTCTAGCCGATCCAACGGACCGCCGCAGCGGGCGGTTCCCGTCGCCGGCCTCACGGAACCGCCGCCGCCTGGCCACCGTCCTACCCCGACGAAGGACGAGACCATGATCCGCTACGGGTTGGTGCTCTGCTGCCTCGCCGCCCTGCCCCTCGCCGCTCAGGACCGGGTGACCGACGGACTGCTCCTGCTCTACCGCTTCGACGAGGCCGACGGCGACCTGATCGAGGACCTATCGGGCGACCTCGCCCCGGTCGACCTGTTCGTCGGCGACCTGGCCGCCACCCGCTGGGAGGCCGGCGCGCTGCACCTGCTGCAGCCGACCATCGTGCTCAGCGACAGCGCGCCACGGCGCGTCGCACAGGCGCTGCAACTGACCAACGCGCTCACCCTCGAAGCCTGGATCACCCCGGACGACCTGAACCAGACCGGCCCGGCGCGGGTGGTCACCATGTCGAGCGACCCGTACCACCGCAACCTGACCCTCGGCCAGGAGCGCGACCGCTGGTCGCTCCGCCTGCGCACCACCGCCAGCGACGAGAACGGCACCAACCCCGAGCTGTGGGCACCAATCACCGCCGAGCCGGCGCTGAGCCACATCGTCTTCACCCGCGACCGCGACGGTGTCGCTCGCTTCTACGTCGACGGCGTGCTGCGCGACGAGCGCGAGCTGCCCGGCGACTTCCGCGGCTGGGATCCGGGCTACCGCCTGGCCCTCGGCAACGAGGTCGAGGATGACCGCACCTGGCTCGGCGATTTGCACCTGGCCGCCGTTTATGAGCAAGCGCTGACGCCCGAGCAGGTTGCCGCCCACCGCGCCGCCGGCCGCGCCGTGCTCGGCACCGACGACGTGCCCGACCTGCCCGTACCGCCGCTCGCGCTCTACACCTTCGCCGCCGACGAGGGCGACCGTGTGCTCGACCGCAGCGGGGTCGAGCCGGCGCTCGACCTGCTCATCGCCGACCCCGAGCGGGTCACCCGCCAGGCCGGCATGATTCGCCTCAACAGCTCGACCCGCCTCGTCTCGGCCGCGCCGGCGAGCAAGCTGATCGACGCCTGCTGGGTCACCGGCGAGCTGTCGGTCGAGCTCTGGTGCCGCCCGCGGAGCTTCAACCAGGCCGGCCCGGCGCGGATGTTCACCCTCAGCCGCGACGGCGGGCAACGGAACTGGACCATCGGCCAGGAGAACGACACCCTGGTCGCCCGCCTGCGCACGCCGGCCACCGGCCCGAACGGCACCACCGGTCAGGTCAACGTCGCCCAGGGCCTGGCCGCCGGGCCCTGCCACATCGCCTTCACCCGCGACATCGACGGCACGGCGCGGATCTACCTCAACGGCAAGCTGGCCACCGAAGCCAGCATCGCCGGCACGCTGGCCAACTGGGACGAGTCGATGCTGCTCGCGGTCGGCAACGAACTGACCGAAGACCGCCCCTGGCGCGGGCGAGTGCACCTGGTCGCGCTCTACGACCGCGCGCTGGACGAGCTCGAGATCGCCCGCAACGCCGCGGCCACCCCATAGCCCCGGGGTCAGGTCTCGATTCCACGCTGTCGGTTACAGCACCGCGGCAGTGCTGTAACAGATAACATGATCGTGAGACCTGACCCCGAGGAGGGGACCGCCTGCGGGTGGTGCATCGGTGGTGGGGAGAGGGTTGTGTTGGCCGTCCTCATCTGCTCGCTGCCGCTGGCCGTGCCGGGTGGGCCGTGGGTCGGGTTTGTCGATCACACGCCGTTCCTGGCGCTCGAATCGCCCCAGTATGCCGAATCGGGCGCGACGCTCGCGCTGGTGCGCGTCTCGTGGGCGACGGTCCAGCCCGACGCCGAGAGCTGGGACTTCAGCTCGCTCGACCAGCAGCTCGACTGGGCCGAGGCGCAGAATGTGCGGCTGATGTACGTCTTCGAGGTCGGCCCGGCGCACGCGCCCAATTGGCTCCGCGCCGAATGCCGCGCCGCTGGCGAAATGACCGCCGGGCCGGGCGGCAGCGAAGCGCCCGATCCGTGCCTCTTCTCGCCGCTCTACCACCGTCGCATCGATGACTTCGTGGCGCGGTCGACGCGCTACTTGCGCGATCACCCCAAGTCCGACCGCATCCTGGCCTACAACAACGGCTGCGAGTGGTGGTACCCCGACCTGCACGCCCACGGCGAACTCGATCGCGCAGCGTTCGAGGCGGCGATGATCGCCCGCTACGGCAGTCGCAGCGCCGCGCGGCGCGCCTGGGGTCTGCCGGGCGACGGGCCGCTCGGCCGCCCGCCGGTGATCCTCGAGGGCGGTGCCGGGCGCGACCACTTCGCCGAGCTGGTGGCCCTCGACGAGCGGTTCGACGGCTGCCTGATGACCAGCGGCGAGCATATCCCGGTCGAGCCCGGCCGGCGCTACACCCTTGAGGCCGAGGCGAGGGTGACCGATCGGCAGCGTGGCGCGGCCTATGTTCAGATTGCCTGGCTCGGCGACGCGCCGGCGCCGCTGCGGGTGGTCAACTCGACCATGACCGCCGGTGCGGGCTGGGCGCCGATCGCCGTCAGCGACACCGCCCCGGCCGGCGCGCAGCGCGCCTGGCTGCTGCTCAAGACCTGCGCCGTCGGGCGGACGCAGTTCCGTGGCCCGCGCTTCGGACCCGAGGGCGAGACGGCTGAGCGGCCGGTCGACCAGGGCTGGATCACCCAGACCTGGCTCTCGCCCGAGCCCGAGCAGGCGAGCTACGAGATCGCCGGCGGCGTGGCG
Organism: uncultured Fimbriimonadaceae bacterium; assembly: GCA_964405335.1. Lineage (GTDB taxonomy): Bacteria > Armatimonadota > UBA10988 > UBA10988 > UBA10988 > CAYONP01. The sequence continues at coordinate 15,751 of CAYONP010000044.1, read as the reverse complement.
ACGATCGACTACCACCGGCGCGACACGCTGCGCCTTAGCGACCGCTGGGTCGACGACTGGTTCGACTTCATGGGCGGCGCGGTGGCCGAGTTCATCGGCGGCATCGCCGACCGAATCCGTGCCGTCGACCAGCGGCCGATCGTGACCTACCTGACCATGAGCTTCGCCTCGCCCTTCGGCTGGGACGACAGCTACGGCACGCACGTCCACCCGCACCGGGTCTTCGCCGCACGACAGTACGACGGGCTGGGCATGCAGTTGGCCTCCGCCGACGGCGACTTCCACCATGTCACGGCGGCGGTCGATGCGGTGCGGCGGCACGGCGAGCCGTGGCTGATCGACCTGCAGGACTTCACCGCCGGCATCCACGTCGGCCGCGAGGCGATGACCGCGACCACGCTGGCGGGCATCGAGGCGGGCGCGCGCGGCGTGGTCTACTACGGCTGGTACGACAAGTTCGTGCCCGACTACAGCTTCGGCGACGGCTGGCCCATCGCCGACACCCGCGCCATGGTCGCCGCGGCGAAGGCGCGACTGAGCGAACTGTCCGGCACCACGCCGCCGATCGAGGTCGCCGTGCGGCACCCCATGGTCCCGCCACTGCCCGGCCGGGGCGAGCCCGACCCCGGGCGGCTGATGCTGCTCTACAAGGCGCTGCGCGCGCTCGAGCTCGGGGTGGTCATCGTCGCCCCGGGCGAGGAACCGCCGCCGGGCGTGCCGCTGTTGACCGTCGAGGCGGTGCCCGAGGCGCTCCGGCCGGAGGTTCTGCGCTCGACCGAAGCGGGCAACACGCCGCCGATGTTCAAGTTCGTCCCGAGCCAGGCCAACCGGGAACGGCTGGCGGCGCTGGTCGAGCGCCTGCGCGCGTCGCTCGGGCGCTGACCGCGGCTACCCTGACGAGCGAGGGAGTTGCCGTAGGGCGGTGGCGTTGACTTTGGGCCCATAGTCCGCATCGCGGTGCCACTGGCGGCTTGTCCGCCAGTGCCGCCGACGGGCTTCTGGACAGCACTGGCGGGCAAGCCGCCAGCGGAACCATCCACTGATGTCAGCGCTAGACTCACGCGTATGGTGCCGGAGGGACGTCTCCGACCCGCCCGAGTGGCGACGAACCCGCTTCCAGAGCGGATCAGCTCGCCGGCGGTCAGGTCTGAGACCTGCCCCTGCCTGAAGGTCTACACACGCTACCCTCCAGCCTCGATCGCCAGCCTGCCCGGTAGCGTGAACCGCACCGTCAGCACGCGCGCCTCGGTGTCGTACTCGGCCGCGCCGCCGGTGCAGCGGGTGAACCGGTCGGTCACCGCGACCAGCTCGGCCTCGCCGCGCAGTCGCGAGTCGAAGCTGAGCTGCAGCAGGCCGTCGGCGAAGGTGACCGGCTCGGTGCGGGTGAGCAGGTCGGCGACGAACAGGTGCCGGCCGCTGCGCTGGTCCAAGCCGCAGTAGAGCACGTTGCCCTGCGGCTCGATCCGGCACCATGAACGGACGCCGGCCCGGCGGGCGAGCACCGGCAGCTCATAGACCATCGAGCGGCAGAACCAGTCGTGGCTGCCTGGATCGGCCGGCGTGCGGTAGAAGATCACTGTTCCGCGACCGAGCGCCTGCTCGACCCGGGGGCTCGCCGGCGGATCGACCAGGAGGCCGGCGAGGTCCGGCGTCGCGGCGAGTCGCCGGTCCGGCTCGACCGTCCAGGCCAGGCAGCCCTCGCCGAAGGCGACCAGCGTGCCGCCGGCTCGGACCCAGGCGCCGATAGCGTCGACGGCCGCGCGGGTGGTCACCGTGACGCCGCTGTTGGGGATGATCAGCAGCCTGCGGCCGGTCAGTCCGCCTTCGGCGATCATCTGCTCGTCGAGCACGTCGGGCGAGCCGAGCGCGCGGCCCCACGACGGCCGCGACGGGTCGGGCGACCAGTTCGTGTTGGTCGCATCGTAGAGCATCACGCCGTCCAGGTTCTGGCGGTCGGCGCGGTACCAGGAGGTGACGTAGGAGTGGAAGAACGCCGCCTCGCTGGGCTGGTAGATGGTCTCGTAGCGGTCGAACACCGGCGCCAGCCGGGCCCAGGCGCGGGTGAAGAAGTGGTCGGCCTGGTTGAGCTCGCCGAGGTGCGGCAGGATGATGCTCTCGCAGCCGGCGGCCAGCGCGTTGACCAGGGTGTTGAGCTGCGCGTACTCGCTCAGGTGGGGCGGGCCGACCGGCTCGCACATCAGCCTCACGCCGTATTGCGCACAGGCGGTCGAGGTGTAGCGCAGGCTATACAGCGTCTGCGCGTCGGTGTCGTCGAGCAGGCAGGGCGGCAGGCCGGCGAGCAGCTTGACCGTCGGCCCGACATTGCCGGCGAAGACGCCCTGCGCGTAGCCGACCTTCATCCCGCCGAGGGTGACGTGGAGCGGCCGGTCGGTCACCTCGCGCACCGCCGCCAGCGTGGTGCGGGTGACCGTCAGCAGCCAATCGTTATACCAGTGCAGGTAGTCCGACCAGGCCGGTCGTGGGTCGATGCCGCTCGGCCCCGGCAGCGGCCCGCGCGGCGGCACGATCGACGCCCAGTCCTCGACCGGCTCGCCCCAGGCTTCGGAGAGGGCCTCGACGGTGAGGTAGCGATCACGCAGCCAGCGGCGGAAGCTCTCCTGCGCGGGCCGACTGAAGGTCAGGTAGCCGCCCGGCTCGCTGACCGCATAGTGCATCTCGCCGTACCGGCTGATCGGCGACGGCACCGAGACGGCGGCGACCCACGGGGCGTTGGCGCCGGGCGCCAGTCGGTCACGCAGGATGGTCGCGGAGCGCTCGATCACGCGCGGGTCGAAGGTCGCCATCTGGTAGCCTTCGGCGGCCAGGTTCCCGTCGGCGTCCTGGTCGAGGTCGTCGCGCGTGATGCCGAGCCCCTCGTGGAGCAGTTCGGCGCCAGGCCGCGGTGCAAAGTGGATCGAGCGGCAGCCGTCGCCGGCCAGGGCGGCCTGTTCGTCGGCGCCGAGCCAGTTGAGCGCGTAGCCGAGGCGCAGGGCCTGGCGGATGTCGCGCGGCGGCACGGTGCCGGGATGCACGCTGATCACGCCGAGCCGGCTGAGTGTCGGCGGCTCGGGCGTCGCCAGGGCGAGCAGCGCGGCGAGGAGCATTGCAGCCTCCGCGGCGGCTATCCGCCGGCGGGTTGCGAGTTCCTGTCGGGCGAGAGGGTTCGCCGCGGCCGGCGCCAACTGATCCGGGTCGGGCGGCGCGCCCGGAGGAGCGCCAGGTGCTCGAGCTTCCGGCCGAGCTCGCGCGTCACACAGGCCACCTGCTCGCCTGCGAGCGGGCGGGCTACGGCGACAACTTCATCGTCTGGCTGGTGACCAGCGAGCGGGGCCGGTTCGTGGTCAAGATTGGCGAGCGGCCCGAGCAGATCGATGAGCTCGACCGAGAGTCGCGCCTGCTCGCCCGGCTGTCGATCTACGCGCCCTTCGTTGCCTCGCCGCTGGCCCGGGTCCAGGTCGACGGCGCCGGCTGGTTCCTCTTCTCCTGCCTCGAGGGTGAGCCCCTCGCGGCGGTCGTCGCCGCGGCCGAAACGACTCGCGCCAAGGCCGAACTGGTCGCCGAGTTCGGCCGCACGCTGCGCGCGGTGCATGCCTGGCGGCCGAGCCTCGAGTACCCGGCGAACTGGCTCCGCGACGCCGTGACGGCGGCCGAGGCCAATGTCGCCGCGGGACACGTCGCCGAGCCGATCGACGATCCGGTGTTCCGCCCCGGCGCCGCCGCCGCCGAGCTCCTGGCAGAGTTGCGCGCCGGGCTGCCGACCATGCAGGACGAGCTGGTCTTCTGCCACGGCGACTGGTGCCTGCCCAACAGCATCGTGCGCAACGGGCGGATCATCGGCGCGGTGGACTGGTCGCGCGGCGGCTATGCCGACCGCCGCTGGGACCTGGTCACCGGCGCCTGGACGCTGCGCTACAACCTCGACGATCCCCGCTACGTGACCGCCTTCCTCGATGCCTACGGCTTCCGCCGACCGCTCTCGAACCTGCGCTGGTTCGAGGCGCTCTACGTCCTGAGCGTCTGAGCGGCCGGCCCGTTCGGCGAACGGGCCCTACCCGCGGCGGGTCGCGCCGCCTGGCCGAGGCGGCCGCCGCTTGGAACCTCTCTCGCAGCGCGAGAGTCCTGGTTTTCGCGAGCCAGTGCGTTCCGGCCTGCGCCGGAGCGCGCCGCCCCGCTGGGGAGCAGCCGTCTCGTGTCCAGCCCTGGCGCCATCGTCCGCCGCCTTGCGGCGCTGTTTGCCCTGACCGCGGTCGCCGGCCGCGCCGACGTCGCGCCGCCGCTCGAGCCGGTCTGGCAGGTCACCCGCCCGCAGGGCTTCTACGCCGCGCCAACGGTCGCCGGCGAGCTGGTCTATGCCACCTGCACCGACGGCACCATCTTGGCCGTCTCGGCCGCCGACGGCGCGGTCCGCTGGCAGGTCGAGACCGGTCAGGTCCATTACGCCGGCGTGGCCGTCGGTGACGGCCTGGCGGTGACCGCCGGCACCGACCGCCTGCTGCGCGCCTTCGACGCGCTCACCGGCGCGGTGCGCTGGCAGTACGAACTCGACGGCCTGGCCTATGCCACGCCGGTGATCCACGAGGGCTTGGTCTACGCCGGCACCGGCGAGACGGGCACCATCGTCTGTCTCGAGGCGGCCACCGGCGCCCAGCGTTGGTCCTATGCCATGGGCGACCGCATGGGCTCGGCGTTGGCCGTCGGCGACGGCCTGGTGGTCGCCGGCTCGTTCGACCACGGCGTCTACTGCCTCGACGCGGCCACCGGCGAGCTGCGTTGGGAGTACGAGGCCGGCGGCATCGTCGATTCAGCGCCGCTGCTCGCCGGCGGGCGGGTCTACATCAAGCTGCCCGACGACACCGTCTACGCCCTCGACGCGGCGGGCGGAGCGGTGCTCTGGGAGTCGCGCTCGGACCAACCGCCGATCGACCCGACGCAGATCTCGAATTGGAGCAACCTGGCCCTGGCCGACGGGCTACTCGTCTTCGGTTCGCTCGACAACCACCTCTACGCCCTCGCCGCCGACACCGGCGAGCAGCGCTGGCGCCTGGCCGGCGCCGATGCCTTCCCCGCCGCGCCACTGGTCAGCGGTGCGTGGCTGTTTGCCGGCAGCAAGGACGGCTCGCTCAGCGCCGTCGAGGCGGCCACCGGCGAGCTGCGCTGGCGCTGGACCGTCGAGCAGCGCGAGGGCCACCCGCACCTGCGCGGCATCATGTGGCCGGCGGTCGAAGCCGACGGCCGGCTCTATGTCGCCTCGATGGACGGCCACGTCACCTGCCTCGCGCCGACCGGCGGCGAGCTACCCGCCGTCGAGGCGCCGACCGAGCCCGACCAGCCGGCCATGCCCGAGCTGCCGCCGGTCAACCCCGGCGTGCCGGTGGTGCTCGACGATCCCGGAACCTCGGCCTGGAAGCTGACCTTCGGCCTGGCCGGCGGGCTGCTCTTCCCCGCCGACGCGCGCGCCACCGCGCGTTTCTGCACCGCCGACGACGGCAGTGGCTACGCGCTGGCCGTCGAGCTCGGCCGGCTGCGCCTGGCCCGGCTCGACGGCGCGGCCGAGACGCTGCTGGCCGACGGCCCGACGGCGCACACGCCGCAGCGGGTGACGCTCCACCGCGACGGCGGGCGGATCCGCGTGCTGTACGACGGCGAGCCGGTCTACTCCGGCTGGGACGACACTTACCAGACCGGCCCGATCGAGCTGACGGTCGACGGCGAACTGCGCGTCACCGAGCCGTCGGTGCAGCCGGTCGAGGAGATCTGGTTCACCGACGACTTCATGCGCGCCGCGGGCGAGGAGCACGGCGACTGGCGTCCGCTGGCCGGCCAGTGGATCACCAGCGGCGTGAGCGACGAGAACGTGCGCCGCAACGAGGACAAGCGGCCCGACCCGAACTTCAGCAGCAACCCCTTTGCCTACCGCGCCGCCGACGTGCGCGAGCAGGCGCTGGCCGTCGCCGGCCGCTGGTTCTGGGGCGAGTATCGACTGGCCGCCAGCGTGCGGCCCGGCGAGCGCCACGCCGACGGTGAGGGGCCGGGCAGCCTGGGCCTGGCCGTGCTGGTCGCCGATGCCGACAACCTGCTGCGGTTTGAGTGGGATCACCACGGCGGCGGCGGCGAGCGGCGGCTGGTCGCCGTCGAGAACGGCCGGCGCAAGGTGCTGGCCAGCGCCGACGGCGGGTGGGACAACGACCAATGGTACCGCCTCGCCGTCGAGGTCACCGACGACCGGTGCGACGTGAGCATCGACGGCCGGCGGGTGCTCTCCAGCGCCGAGGTGCCGCGCGGTCAGGGCGCGGTAGGGCTGTGGGCGCGCGGGGTCACCTTCGCCGATTTCGACGACCTGCAGGTGGCCACCAGCGGGCTGCTGGCCGATCGCTTCGACACCCCGTCGGGCCGCTGGCAGGCCGACGCCGGCGAGTGGCGGCTCGACTCCGCGGCGCCGGGCCGGTTCGACCCGGGCGTGCTGGCGCTGCGCAGTGAGTCCGGCCTGGTCAGCACGCACAACCCGGCCTGGTCAGACCTGCGGTTCGAGGCGGTCGGCCGCGCGGCCGGCGGCGGCGGGCTCGGCCTGGCGCTACTCGATGCCGACGGCCACGGGTTCGCCCTACGCTGGGGCGACGGCGGCGCGCCGGCGGCCTGGCGCGGCAAGCTCCAGTTCGTCCGCCTCGGCGAGGGCGGCGAGCAGGTTGCCGCCGAACTCGATGCCGGGCTCGATCCGGCGAGCTGGCACCGCCTGCGACTGACCTTGGCGAACAGCCTGCTGAGCTGCCAGGCCGATGACCGGCGGCTCTGGACCGTGCCGGCGATCGACTTCACGCCGACCCGGCTCGGCCTGCTCGGCGCCGGGCCGCGGACGGCGTTCGATTCGGCTACGGTCGAGCCGCTGCCGGCAGCGGAGCCGCTCGAGTTCGAGCCGCCGGTCGCCCCGCAGTTCGCCGAAGAGGCGCTGATGGCCTCATGGGCCCAAGCCGGCGGCTCCTGGCGCGCCGATCAGGCCGCCGAACGCGGCGGGGTGGTCTGGCACCGCGGGCGGTTCACCGGCCGCCGCGAGGTCGGCCTCAAGCCGTCACTGCTGCGCGGCGGGCCGCTACGCCTGATCCTCGCCGGCGACGGCCAGACGGCCGAGGCCGGACTGATCGCCGAGCTGACCCGCCGCGACGACGAGGCGGTCGCGGTCGAGCTGCGGCTGGCCGGCAAGCCGATCGGCGGCGGCGAGCTGCCGGCCGAGGTCGACGCCTGGGTGCTCGGCCTGCGCGACGGCTACGTCACCGCCGCGGCCGACCGCCGGCTGCGCTTGGCGGTGCCCTTGCCGGCGGCGCTCGACCCGTCGTTGATCTACCTCGGCCTGGCGGCGCGCGATGGTCTCGAGCTGGCCGACGTGGCCGTGCGGGCCGAGGACGTGCTGGACACCACCTTCCAGCGCGCGCCGATTGAGTGGCTGACCGCCGGCGGGGTGTGGGAGACGACCAACCGCTGGAAGTGCGACCCGCGGTGGAGCTTCTTCGGCGCCGAGCGCGACGCGCGACCGATGATCTGGAGTAAAGAGAAGTACGCTGGCGACGTGCGCATCGAGGCCTATGTGGGCATCCCGATGGACCTCAACGTCGCGCCCTACTACCTCAATCCCTCCAACCTCGGCGTCGTCCTGTGCGGCGACGGCAGCGATCCCGCCAGTGGCTACGACCTGCGCTTCGCCGCCGAGGACAACACCTGCACCATGCTGCTGCGCAACGGGGCCGAGCTGGGGCGCAACACCAGCGCCGAGGCGCGGTTCAAGTTCGTCAACGCCGAGGGCGAGGGGTTGATCGAGTTTCACCGTCACTGGTTCCACCTGGTGCTTGAGCGCGCCGGCGGACGGCTGCGCGGCTGGGTCGACGACGTGCTGCTGGTCGACCTGCCCGACGAGCAGCCGCTCGCCGGCGGCCACGTGGCACTGTATGCCATCGACAACGGGATCAGCGTCTCGCGGGTGAAGGTCTATCACACCGCTTCGGCGCAGCCGGCCGAGGGTTGGAACGCCGCCGCGTGGCGGGGCGTCGAGGGTGACGTGGGCACGATGACCTCCGGCGACCCGGCGACGGCCCGCGGCGGGCGGCGGCGGCAGTAGCGCAGAGGAGCCGAGATGAGCGCCATTCTCTACCTGACCATCGCCTTGCAGGCCGCGCCGGGCCTGGGCCTCGAGCCGCTGATCGGCCCGCCGGCGGCGAACCTGGTGCGTAACCCGACGCTCGAGGAAGAGGTGCCCGAGGGCCAGATGCCGGCCGGCTGGCTCGAGTTCGCCAGCGACGGCGGGCAGTACCTCCAGCGCCTGGGCGGGCCCGGCGCCGGGGGCAGCGCGAACGCCTGGACCGTCGAAGGGCGCGGCGAGTACGGCGGCGTGGTCGCCGCGCGCGTCCGCGTCGAGCCGGCCCGCTGCTACGTCGGCGGCGGCTGGGCAAAGGTCATCGGGCCGGGCAAGGCGGCGATCAAAATCGACTACTACCACCAGGACGAGCTGCTCGATTCGACCATGATCGGCCTCTGTGAGGCGGCCGACGACTGGCAGCAGTTCCGCATCGTCGATTGGCGCTACATCCCGCCGCAGACCACGCATGTCGGGCTGGTCGGTATTCTCATCGGCGACGGCGTCGGCCTGTTCGACGACCTGTTCCTCAACACCACCGAGCGGCCGGTCGAGCGGATCGGCGACAACCTGCTGCTGAACGGCCACTTCGAGCACGGGATCGGCGCCAGGCCGGCCTCGTTCAGTCTGTTCAACTACCCGCGCGAGGAGCCGCACTGGGCCTGGGCCGACACCGCCGGCCGCACCGGCGGCAAGGGCCTCCGCCTGTGGGGCGACACGACCTACATCATCTACGCCCACGATCCGGTGCCGGTCGACCGCGCCGCGGCCTACATGCTGACCGGCTGGGTCCGCGCCCGGGCAGGCGAGGCCTGCCTCAAGATCGATTACCTCGACGCCGACTACAAGTGGCTCGGGCAGCAGCTCTCGCGCTCGGCCGAGGCGAACGGTCAGTGGCAGGAGATCGAGCTCGCCGCCGACTTCACCGACTATCCCACCGCCCGCCACCTCGGCGTCGCCTGCTTCGCCGTCGAGCCGGGCACCGACGCCGATTACGACGACCTGGTGCTCACCGGCCCGCGGGTGCAGGTCACCGCGCCGGCAGCCGAGATGCCGGCTGAAGAGCCTGCCGCCGAGACCCCGGCCACGCCTGCCGGTGGCGGCACGCCGACCTTCCGGCCGCGCTGAGCCGCGGCGCGAATCGCGATCGGATGAGATTCGTCGGAATCTCCGGACATCCCTTGCCTCGCGCGAACATGTGTTCTAGACTGCGACTCGTGCCGGCTGAGTCCGGTGGTGAGGTGAGGAGGAACCCATGTCGATAGCCGAATCGATGCTGCCCGAGTACGACCAGGAGATGGCCACCACGCGCGAGACGGTCTCACGCGTGCCCGATGGCAAGTACGACTGGAAGCCGCACGCCAAGTCCGGTTCGCTGGGCTGGCTGGTCTCGCACCTGGTCGAGATCCCCGGCTGGATCAACTACACCGTCGAGCACGACGAGCTCGACATCGCGCCGGTCGGTGCGGAGCCGTACAAGTCGACGGAGCACACCTCGACCGCGGCCGCGCTGGCGGCGTTCGATGAGGCGGTGGCCCGCGGCCGCGCCGCGCTGGCCGGCTGCAGCGACGAGGCGATGATGGTCACCTGGAGCCTGAAGGGCGGCGGCGAGACGCTCTTCGCGATGCCGCGCGTGGCCTGCCTGCGCAGCTTCGTCATGAACCATCTCATCCATCACCGCGCGCAGCTCGGCGTCTATCTGCGCCTGCTCGACGTGCCCGTGCCGCAGACCTACGGGCCGTCGGCCGACGAAACGGGGATGTAGCGCCGGTCCACGCAAGGTCCGTTCCGCGTAGGTCGACCGTCCCGGTCGACATCAACGGCCATCGCCGACCGGGACAGTCGGCCTACTCGTGGTCCCTTCCGCGTGGGTCGACCGTCCCGGTCGACATCGGCGGCGGGCAGGCATGGCGGTGGGTGTGGCGAACCGCCCGGCGGAGCGCGCCATGCCCTGTCCCGCCCTCGCCCTGCTGCTGGTCGCCGCGCCGCCGCGGCCGATGGTCGACCTGCTCGGCGCCACCCACATGGCGGGGAAGTACTGCCTGACCGAGCAGGACTATCTCAACGAGGGCGCCGACCAGCTCCTGGCCCTGGGCATGAGGGTGATCAAGCTCAACCTCTCGCCCGGCCCGTACCCGTGGCATAGCGACTGGCCGGCGGCCGGCACGCCGCTGGAGAACGTGCAGACGCCCTACTTCCGCGCGCTCCTGGCCAAGCCGTTCCGCACCGTCCACCTCTGGTCGTATGCCCATGGTGTCGGCGGGTGGCGCAACGGTCTATCGGACGAGGACGCCGCCGAGGAAGAGCGGCAGCAGTATGAGCTGACCCGCTACCTGCTGACCGAGTACCGCGACAGCGGCAAGACCTTCGTGCTCAGCCACTGGGAGGGCGACTGGTCGATCCGCGGCCACACCGACGCGCAGCGCGACCCGACCGACGAGGCGATCGCGGGCATGGCCGCCTGGCTGCGTGCCCGTCAGGCCGGGGTCGACCGCGCCCGCGCCGAGGTTGGCCAGCAGGGCGTCCAGGTCTACCACGCCGCCGAGGTCAACCTGGTGGTGCGCAGCCTGCGCGAGGGCGCGCCGAACGTGGTCAACCGCGTGCTGCCGCAGGTCGAGGTCGATCTGGTCAGCTACTCGGCCTACGACGGCCAGGGCGACGCGGGCCTGCTGCGCGAGTGCCTCGACTTCATCGCCGCCCACGCTCGGACCACGGCGCCGTTCGAGCGGGACGTGTTCATCGGCGAGTTCGGGCTGCCCGAGAACGAGTTTGAGCCGGAGCGGCGCGAGAGGGTGATCCGCGGCGTGGTCGAGACGGCCCGCGACTGGGGCTGCCCTTGGATTCTCTACTGGCAGCTCTACTGCAACGAGGCGCGGCGTCAGCCGGTCGAGCGCAACGAAGACTGCCGCGGGTTCTGGCTCCTCCGCCCCGACGGCACGCGCGCCTTCCCGTGCGATTGGTTCGTCGAGTTGCTGGCCGGCGGGTGAGCGTGCTGACCGCCGCGGTAGGGGCAGGTCTCAGACCTGCCCGATGGCGTCTGGATCCGCTCTGGAAGCAGGTTCATCGGTCTTCGGGCGGATCTTGGATCGGCCGGTGCGGGACCTGCTCAACACGCTGATCTAGGCGTCAGCGCGCGCCGGTCAGCCGATCGACGGTGTTGGCGAAGCCGGTCAGCCCCGACTCGGCGGCGTTACCCAGCCGCGGCGCGGTGCGCAGGGCGACGCGGGCGGCCCAGAGCACCAGCAGCGCGACGAGCAGCAGCGGGAGCAGCCGGCCACGCCGGCGCTCGGCTTGTCGCAGCTCGTAGACCGTCGGCTCGGGCCGCGACGGCGTGTTTCGGTCCGCACGCAGCATCGCCCCCTCCACCCAGGATGCGAGCAAATCCCGTGCCAACACCAAACGCCGCGGGCCGGCGCGCCATTCCGTGGCAGGCCTGCGCGGGTGCGGTGACGAACCGAGGCGCAGCCGCCCGGAGACGCTCATGTCCCGCGCCGTCGCGCTCGCCGTCGCGCTCGGAGCCGCCATCATGCCCACCCGCGCCCAGACCGACTGGCTGACCACGCCGCCCGAGTCGCCGCCGCCGGTGACAGTCCGCTGGGACGACACCGACCAACAGGAGCAGTTCACCGTGGCCGGCGCCGACTATGCCTGCCGTGTGGCGACTCACCGGGCGCGCATCCTCGGCCTGACCTGGGCCGGCCGCGAACTGCTCGGCGCGGGCGGCCTCGAGACCGCCTTCGTCACCGCCGCCGGCGAGCGCTTCACCGTCTCGCCGCGCGACCTCACGCCGACGTTCGAGGCCTGGCGACGGCAGTGGGTCCCGGCCTCCTCGTCCCGCGCGCGGATGAACGTCTGGAGCTGCGGGCCGTACTACTGGGATGCCCACCTGCTCGAGATCCCCTACGTCAGCGATGCGGCGGTGGCCGCGACCCGTGCCCGGGCCGCCGCGCCGCCGCTGGCCGAATGGCACTTCGGCGCCGGCGCCGCCGGCTGGGAAGCGCTCCAGGCCTGCACGCTCGAGCCGGCCGACGGCGCCCTGCGGATCACCTCCACCGGCGACGACCCGTTCTGCCAAGGGCCGCCGGTCGACCTGCCCGGGCCGCTGCAGGTCTCGATTCGGATGCGGACCACCGTCGGCGGTGCAGGCACCTTCTACTGGACCGATGGCGACCAGCCGGGCTACAGCGGCGAGGCCCATGCCACCTTCGCCGTCACCGGCGACGGGCGCTGGCACGAGTATCTGGTCCCGCTGCCGCTGCGGGCGAACCTGACCCGGCTGCGGTTCGATCCGCCCGGCACCAGCGGCACCGTCGAGATCGAGTGGATCCGCGTGCTCCCCGCTCTGGCCGACGATCCGAACCTGCCGCCGACGGTCCGCGGCGAGTGGGTCTTCCACGCCCATCCCGACCATCTGCGGCTCGAACTGCGCTGGGAGACGATCGCGGGCGCCATGCCGCCGGCACAGGCGCATCTGATCATCGACGGCGAGCCGTCCGCCGCCGGCGAGGTCGCCGGCCGGCCGGTGGCGCGGCTCGGCGACGTCGGCCTGCTGCTGCCGGCCGGCTCGTCGTACGCCGATGACGGGTTGCTCATCCCGCTGCGCGGTGAGCGGCCCGGGGCGACCATCGTGCTCCGCGCGCTGCCCGCCGGCGCCGATCCGGCCGCGGTCTTCGCGCCGGACGTGAGCCCGCTGCCCAACTCCGCGGTGACCGTCCGCGGCGGGCACTGGCTCGGGTTCGACTTCGACTCGGGCCTCTACCAGATGCAGAGCCAGGCGCAGGGGGCGAGCTTCGCCTTCAACCCGGCCTATGACTCGCCGACGCGCCGGATGGAGATCGACGTCACCCTGCAGGGCGACGCGGTGCCGCGCCGGCTGCCGATCAAGTGCGCCTCGGGCGCCGGCACGCTGCCGGCGACGGTGCTGACCGACCGGAACGGGATGATGCTCCCGGTGGCGGTGCAGTCGTGCAAGAACTTCGGGGGCGAGCTGGAGGAGCCCGACGACTCGGCCTACGGCGACGCCTACTTCACCGTCGACCTGGCCGCCGGCGAGACGCGAGAGTTCCGAGTCATGCACCTGTTCCAGCGCTGGGGCGACCACATGCTCAAACAGGTCACCAGCATCCGCTTCTTCCTCATTTACTGGCACCTCAGCACGGGCGTGAGCGAGACCACTTGCTTCAACATTCCCTGGCAGTTCGTCAACAACCAGTACATCATCATCCCCGACTTCCGGCCCTACAGCGGGCCGTTCTGGCCGGGTCAGCCGCAGCACGATGTGCCCAGCTTCCCTTGTCTGGTGCAATACCAGTCGGGCGGCGAGCGGGTGCGGGTGATGTATCAGAGCACCGCCTTCGAATCGATCGCCCCGAACCTGGCGCGGTTCCGCATGGACTACCGGCTCTCCGACGGCGCCGGCCGGGCCTCGATGACGGTCATGGAGGTGCCGCACGACGACGAGATGCGCACCTTCCTGCGCTTGCGCTATGACTGGGACCGCGCGGTGAGCATCGACGGCGACGCGCGGGAGACCTTCCGCTGGTTCCACATGAACGACCGCCGCCGGGCGCGCGAGCTGCTCTGGACCGCCGCCGACGGGTCGACCCAGCAGCGCGACGTCGAGCCGGGCCAGCCGCTGCTGCGCGGCGAGCCGCTCGGCGCCGAGGCGCCGTTCGTGGCCAGCCACGGCATGCCCGGCACCGACCCGGCGCCGCTGCACGGGACCATCATGCTCGTGCAGTCGTACCGCGCGCGGCTTGGTGGGCAGGAGCAGACCGCGCCGTTCGCCTCGGCCGAGTTCCGGCAGGATCAGGGCGACTACTGGTTCTGCGCCCCGGGCGCCGAGCTGACGCTGCAGCCGGGCGACTTCATCGAGTGCGACCTGATGCTGATGACCCACGGCGAGTCGGTCGAGCCGCGGACCAAGCCCGAGCGCGAGCGCGTCTGGTGGGCGTTGGAGGGGCCGCGGGCCGAGGTCACGCTCGGCCGGCACGTCAGTGACCTGCCCATCATCGTCGCCGCCGACGATGAGGTGGCGCGCTTCCGCGTCTCTGGCGGCCACAGCGCGTTGCCGGTGATCGTGACCGGCTTTCGCGACTGGAGCGTGCCGCTGCTCTGGCACGACGGCTGGTGGCAGAACCAGCAGAGCCACGGCGGCGACGGCTGGCAGGTCAACGCCGACCCGGCCGGCGGTTACCGCTTCGTCTTCGCGCTGCCCTTCCGCCACGGCATGAATCCCGAGCTGACCGTCACCCGCGCGAGCTGCACCACGGGCATCGCGCGGCTGGTCGATCGCAGCGGCTATCCCGAGCTGCAGTCGGACGGCGAGGGCGAGTTTACGCTCGACGCACCGATGCTCTTCGCGCCGGGGGTCAACGAGGTCCGGCCGGGCCGGCCGCACCACTTCGCCGGCACGGCCCGCGCGGTGCGAGCGGTGCCGTGGTCGCTCAACACCGACCAGCCGGCGCGGGTCGAGATCGGCTCGTGGAGCGAGGCGGCGATGACCGCGCGGGTGACCGGCGCGGGCGAGCTGGTGATCGGCGGCCTGGCGGTCGGCGCGGCGTATGAGCTGACGCGCAATGGCGCGGTCAGCCGTGAAACGTCGGACGGCCGGCTGACGGTGCGCTGCGAGGGCGAGACCGAGCTGGCCGTGCGGCGCCTGGAGTGAGCCGCAACATGAACGCCACACGGTGAACGCGCAGCCGGCCTCCGGTCACGTAAGAAGGGTGACGGACCGGGAGCAGACGATGCGGAAGCTGTGGCTGGTGGCGGTGCTGGGGCTGGCCGGGTGCGCGATGCCGGAGCAGGCGGCAAGCCCGTCGTCGCCGGCGGCGGGCGAAGTGATGCTGGCCCAGGTGGCCGAGGACGAAGCTGGCGTACAGACACGTTCGGCCGCGCAGGGCCGGCGGATCATCTACCAGGGCACCGTCGGCCTGGAGGTCGACGACCTCGATGCCACGCTGGTCCGCGCCCGCGCGGCGGTCGAGCAGGCCGGCGGCTACCTCTCCGGCCTCAACCAGGTCGGCGGCTCGCGCGGCCGCCACGCCTCGGCGACCTACCGCGTGCCGGCCGAGCGGTTCGAGTGGACCATCGAGGCGCTGGCCAGGCTCGGCACGGTGCTGATGCGCTCGGTTACGGCCGACGATGTGACCGAGCAGTGGGTCGATCTCGACGCGCGGCTGCGCAACCTGAACCGCGAGGAGCAGCGGATGCTGGCGCTGCTTGAGCGCGCCGGCACGGTGCCGCAACTGCTCGAAGTCGAGCGCGAGCTGTCGCGGGTGCGCGGCGAGGCCGAGCAGATCACCGCCCAACTGCGGGTGCTGAAGGACCGCGTGGCCGTGTCGACCATCACCCTCGAGCTCAACCTGCCGGCCGAGCTGCGCGCCACGGCCGACTCGGGCCCGTGGCTGAAGCGCGCGCTGAGCGGCGCCGCGGCGACGTTCGTGCTGCTCGGCAAGGCGCTGGTGCAGTTGCTGGTCTACCTGATTGTCCTGGCGCCTTACGCCGGCCTGGCGGCGCTGCCGGTCTGGCTCGCGCGGCGGCGGCGCAAGGGCTGAGCCCAACGGTCAGCCGCCCATAGGCGTTAGTTAGTCGTTGACATCGGGAGTTGGTGCCACTGGCGGCTTGCCCGCC
>CAYONP010000043.1:18364-46053 GCA_964405335.1 uncultured Fimbriimonadaceae bacterium | reverse complement strand
TCGCCGGCCACCTGGTGGAAGGCAAACACGCCGAGCAACGCCTCCTCGCGCTCCAACTCGCGGTGCGTCGCCGCGCGGTCGAGACTGTGCAGGTAGCTGAACGGCAGGCGTAGCGCAACCTGCTCGACGAGCAGCAGGTGCCGCTTCTCGCCCGGCGTCAGCTCGGGGTGAAACTCAGGATGGTCGGCCAGCAGACGATACCCCGCCCGGCCGTCGGCCAGCGCCTGCACCGCCCGCGCGGCGACGCGGCGCAGCGTGCGCATCGATGCTCGGTAGTTCTCGGCCGCCAGCGCCTCGCCGGCGGCGTCGATCCGCGCCGCGAGCGCGGCGCGCTCGTTCCGGCTCAGGTCGCCCAGCCCGGCCAGCGTGCGCCGCGCCGACTTGAGCAGGTCCTGCAGGCGCAGCTCTTGGGCCAGCGATTCGGCCTCGAGCAGCGGGTAGAACGCGCCGGGCGGGCCGAGCAGGTTGCTCACCGCGTTGGCGATCTGGTGCCGCGCCGGGCCGGGCGGCGTGAGCGCCAACTGGCGGCGCAGTCGGCGCAGCGCGCGTGGCCCGCCGAGCCGACTGAGCGCCTCATTGAGGGCCAGCAGCACGCTCGGGTCGCGCTCCTCCTGCGCCGCCGCCTCGAGCCGCGGGGCGTCGTCGCTCTGGCCGCAGCGGCCCAGCGCCACCGCCGCGCCGCGACGGACCGTCGGCCGCGGGTCGCCGAGCAGCGCGACCATCCCGCGCCGACCGGCCTCGCCAGGGATGTTGGCCAGCGCTTCGAGCGCCTCCTCGACCAGGTCGCCCCGCACGTCGCGGACCTGCGCGAGGAGCGGCTCGACCGCCTCCTCGTCGCCGATCTCGCCGAGCGCCCGCGCCGACTCGCGGCGGACATCGTGATCGGGGTCGCCCAGCCGCGCGATCAGCTCGCGCACCGGCAGCCGGCTGCGCGCCCGGCCGAGCGCCTCGGCCGCCCGCGCCTTGCGCCGCGGATCGCGCGCCTGCGACAAGCGATGCAGGTGCCACAGCGCCCCCAACGCCCGGGTGTGGCCCAGCTCGCGCAGCACCGTGCGAGTCGACACCGCGTCGGGCTCGCGCACCAGCCCGAAGCCCAACATGCTCAGCAGCCGGCACAGCGAGGCAATCAGGAACAGGACCTGGTAATGACTGATCGGCCGGCCGAGGAAGGCGAACGGCCCGAGCCCCTCCAGGGTCACCGAGAGCCAGCCGCCGACGAGCGAACCGAGCCCCATCGCGGCACTGACCACCGCCGAGTGGAAACCCAGGTAGATCGAGCGATTGTGCCGCGGCGTGAGTTTGAGCAGCAGATTGAACTGTGTTTGTACGGTCCCCGCGCCGATGACGCCCCCGTAGAGCTGGCAGAGGGGGATGACGATCAGGTAGTTGGTCGGGCTGGTCCAGAACCAGAGGAACGGGATGAGGGTCACCCCGAAGCAGGAGATCCGAAACAGTGGCCGGTGACTGAACCGATCGGCGAGGCTGGCCCAGACCGGATTGGAGAGAATGGTCATCACCGTCACGGCCATACTGAACAACGCAATCCGACTGTACGGGATCTGCAGGTCTTTGAGCATATACGTAGCGAAGAACGGCGCGGCGATGAATACCGCGAATGTCCGCATGGCGACGAAGATAGTGAAATTGCGCAGGCGCAACGCGCGCCACGGTAGGCGAACGGTATCGCGGAGGCGCGGCGGGTTTGCCGGGGCGGTCGGCGGATCGGGCACCAAACCCCAACTGATCAGGCTGCCCCAGGCGGCCAGCACGGCGATGCAGAAGAGCAGCACGAAGCCGGCCTGTTCGCGGGCGGCGAAGGCGTCGAGCAGCCAGCCGGCCGACAGCGAGGCGACCAGCCCGATAGCGGCGACGACGCTCTGGTTGCGCGAGACGTAGCCGGCGCGGTGGTCGGGCGGGACCAGGTCGCTGAACCAGGAGGTCACCGCCGGCGCCGCGGCGGCGGTCAGCAGGCCGCTGCACAGCACGGCGAGGACGAACACCCAGGCGCGCAGCGCCGGCGGCACCAGCCAGGGAATGAAGGCCATCGGCAGCCACAGGCTCCACGAGATGCCGTAGGCGACCAGGCAGAGACGGCGCCGGCTCTTCACGCGCTCGATCACCAGCGGCGCCGCCAGTTGCAGCGTCTGGCCCCACGCCGGCGCGGCGCTGAGCAGGCCGACCAGCGCGTCGCTGGCGCCGAGATAGAGCGCGAAGCCGGTGGCATAGGCGCCGGCGGTGATGGCCGAGTAGACCGATGAAAAGGCGCTCGAAAGCTGCCAGTGCCGCATGCCGCGGATGGTCTCGAGCCGGCTCAGCCCAGGCTGGTCGCGGGTGGCCATGGGCCGGCCTTACTCCAGGCTGAGCGCGCGCTCGACGTCGAGCACGAAGACCTGCGCACCGCCCGAGACGACCAGTTGCGGCGCACCGACCGAGTCGCTGTAGACCTTGGTGTCGGCCCCGGCCACGTTGACCAGCTCCTCGCGGCGGCGGCAGTGGGCGGCGAGGAGGGCCAGCAACGGCTCGACCCGCTCGTCCTCGACGCCGCAGATCAGGGTGGTGCTGCCACCGCGCAGGAAGCCGCCGGTGCTGCCCAGCTCGGTGAAGCGGAAGTCGTCCTCGATCATGGCCCCGCGCACGGCGCGGATGTCACGGTTGTCAATCACGGCGAGAACCAGCTTCATGTCGCTCCTCGCACGCCCGCGGCCATGATAGCACCAGGCGGCGGCGCAAGCCGCATCGCCTTGTCCGCCGGCGGCGGCGCGGTGACCGCCCTGTCCAGGCCGGCCTGTGGATGCCGCCAAGCCGCTCAGGGAGCGGGCTGCAGAGAGCATGTCGGCCGAGCACTATCCGTCGTTTTTTTTTCTGCATTTGTACGGTCGATGGGCTTGCGCGAGGCGCGCGGCTCGGGCACAGTGGAAGTAGTCGTCTGGGAGCTGGGTCATGCGCAAGTCGCGCTTCGCGTGCGTCACCAGGCTAGGCGTACTGGCGCTGGTGCTAATCGTCTCCGTCGCTGTGGCAGCCGGACCTTACATAGACTGCGCTGAGTGTGCGCAGTGGCCGAACTCAACCTCCGGCATCTGTGATGAGGACAGCGACCACAACGAGGTATATCACTGTGTGATCTATCGTTTCTACTGCTACTGCTTTGCAGTGCTGTCGTGGACTCACCGTTGTGTTCACGATTTCCCGGAGCCGGAGTGGACGGCCTATGAGTGTGTCGAGCCGTTCGGCGCCTGCCTGTGGGAGGAAGAGCATTCGAGTTCCGAGGAGCTCGTTGGCCGCTGTCACACCGAGATCCTCAGTTAGGCGGTAATGAACAGCGCCTGCCCGGTGGCGAGATCTGGGCACACTGGAGAGGGGCATGAGTGCTGTCACGTTGATCGTCCGCGGTGCGACGACGTCACTGTGCGTGCTCGCGGCGGCGCTGGTCCTGGTGAAGACGACCAGCGCCGCCGAGGCCAACTCGCCCGCGGCGATGGACCTGCTGGCCAGGGCCGCCGCAGCCGAACGTGAGGTCTACTCAGGGCGGGTTGAGTACCTGAAGATTCACCACCGGAACGTCCTGACCGACCAGCAGGTGCGGCGGCTCAGCCCGCGGTTGTCGCCTGAGAAACTGGCGACGGAACTGGCCATCAACCGCAACCAGCGTGAATGGGTCCAGGTGCGCGGGACGCTGTCGTTTGACCACCGCCGCACGCCGAATCGGATCGTCACCTGGGGATTCTCGGACAACGACGGCAGCGGCAGCTTCCGGTCGGTCTTCGCGCCGAATATGTACTGGCGCTACCAAGACCGCCACGATCCGGGTGGGCCGCGACAGCAGTTGTTCATCCGCAAACCGGTGGTGGTGGCCGCACCGTACGATGTTCTCGCCTCGACGCGCATGGTCCAGTGGATGGACGAGGTCGAGCGCAACTACATGGTCGTCGAACTCGCCGACAGCCGCAGCGAGCGAGGATGGCAGGCGCTGCTGGTCCGCCGTCCCGCCACTCCGCAAGTGATCGTCAAAGCGTGGATCGACACGCGCGACGGGTATGGCTCACCGCGGCAAGAGACGATCAGCACGAGAACCGGCAGACTGGTCTGGCTGGTGACCACCGACTACCGCCGCCACAACGGCCTGCTCTATCCGGCCCGGTACGAGTCCGCGCAGGTCCGCCACTACCCCGACGGCACGCCGGTCCGCGTGCTGACGGTGACCACCACCGTGGCAGCGGCGGCGCTGAACAGTGAAGTAAACCCGCTCGAGCTGGAGCCCGGGCCGGTTCCGGCCAACACGTTGGTAACGGACGAGCGCTTCGCGCCGCCGTTGGTCTTCCGTCAGGGCGCGCACCAGTACACCGAAGAGGAGCTGTTCGAGCTGCACCGCCAGGTCAACCTCACGCGGCCGCGGCCGCCGGCGCAGTGACGTGGCGCGCCAGCCAGCCTCGACCATCGGCGTGCTGCTGGCCTGTGGCCTGCTCGGCTGCGGTCGCGGCAGCCGACCCGCCGTGCCATGGCGGCTCTCGACCGACCTGGTCGACGTGGGGCCGATCCTGTCCACGGCCGACGTCGAGTGCACCGTTACGCTCACCAACACCAGCGGGCAGCCACTCCACGTCGACAGCGTCTCGGCGAGCTGCAACTGCCTCACCGCCGAGCTCGGGCCGAGGACCATCGACTCAGGCGCGAGCGCCACGCTGGCCATCGCCTATGACCCCACCGGCACCGCCGGCCTGCGTGAGCATCATGTCGACCTCCACTTCGCCACACCCGGTGTGGCGCCGGCGGTCGTCCGCTTCCGCGCCGAGGTCGAACTGGTCTTCGGCTGGCAGGGCGGGCCGGTCGACCTGGGGCGGGTCGACCCATGGGTCGGGACCAGCGCAACGGTTCGGCTCCAGGGCCGGCCCACCTCGCTCGACGCCGAGCCCCGCGCGGAGACCAGCGCCGGCGAGCTGCTCGTTGACGCCCGGCGCGAGGCCGGCGGTAACATTGTTGTTAACCTGCGGCTGACCGAGCCGCCACTCGGCACCCTCGACGATCTGGTCATCGTCACCGTCGGCGAAGCGCCGGACGACCGCGCGCTGATCCCGGTCCACGCCGAGGTGGTGCCGGCGA
Organism: uncultured Fimbriimonadaceae bacterium; assembly: GCA_964405335.1. Taxonomy (GTDB): domain Bacteria; phylum Armatimonadota; class UBA10988; order UBA10988; family UBA10988; genus CAYONP01. Next base: position 40,956 of record CAYONP010000043.1, on the reverse strand, counting down.
TCGAGGTCAGCCGGCCGACCGCCTTCTTCGGCTTCGTGCCATGCGACGAGCCGGCCGAGTGCGTGATCGAGCTGCGCGGCGTGCCGTCCGACGCGCTCGAGCCGGTCGAGTGCTCCGCCGCCGGCGTGTCGGCGGTGGCTGAGCCGACCGACGACGGCACGCGGCTCCGGCTCACGCTCGACCCGCCGACCGCCGGCGCCGGGCCGCTCCGTGGCGAGGTGCGCGTGGAACTGCGCCGCCCCGAGCGCCGCGCGCTCCGCTTCCGCGTGATCGGCACGGTGCTGCCCGAACCGGGCTGCGACTGCTGACCCGCCGGCCCGCCCTTGCCGCCAGCGTCGCCGCGCACCAGAATTGTCCCTGTTCGCAACCGAACCCTCGAGCCGGCGGCGCCCGCCTCCGGCTCGCCTTTCCTACTTCTCCCCTCGGCTTGATCGTGTTTCCGGCCGATTGCGGCCGATCGGCCGCCGGCGGCGCTTTACGATTCGCGGTTCTTCGGCTACCATGATCGGTCCAACCGCTCCACCGGACCGCCTCGCGGCCCGCGGTCGGCGCTACCTTGAGCAGCAAGATGACGGCAAGACCCTATCCACAACCGCCCTCAGGCGGGTTGTACGACCCGCGGTACGAGCATGACGCCTGCGGGGTCGGCTTCCTGGTGCACCTGCGCGGGCAGCGTTCGCACTCGGTCCTGCGCGATGCGCTGCGGGCGCTGGGCGCGCTCGACCACCGCGGCGCGCGCGGCTGCGAGGTCAACACCGGCGACGGCGCGGGGGTGCTGATCCAGATTCCCCACGACTTCCTCGTCGCGCAGGTCGGCCGGCGGATCGAGCTCCCCGAGCCGGGCGCCTACGGCGCCGGCTGCCTGTTCATGCCCCGCGACGCGGCCCAGGCGGCCGCGGGCCGGCGGCTGTTCGAGTCGATCTGCGCCGAAGAGGGCCAGCGCTTCCTCGGCTGGCGCGAGGTGCCGACCTGCAACGACGGGCTGGGCAACGCCGCCCTCGCCGGCGAGCCGCGCATCGCTCAGGCGTTCGTCGGCATGGGCGCCGGGCTCGACGACCGTGACGCGTTCGAGCGCAAGCTGTACGTCATCCGCAAGGTGTTCGAGAGCCGGATCCTGGCCGGCGGCCTGGCCGACGCGGGGATGTTCTACTTCCCCAGCCTGTCGTGTTACACGCTGGTGTACAAGGGGATGCTGGTCACCGAGCAGTTGGCCAGTTACTACCCCGACCTGACCGACCCGGCGGTGGAAACCGCGCTGTGCATGTACCACAGCCGGTTTTCGACCAATACGTTTCCCTCGTGGCGGCTGGCGCATCCGTACCGGATGTTGGCGCACAACGGGGAGATCAACACCCTGCGCGGCAACATCAACTGGATGCGGGCGCGCGAGGTGGTCATGGACAGCGGCACCTTCGCGCCGGGCGACGTGGCCAAGCTGCTGCCGATCATCCGCGAGGGCCAGTCCGACACGGCCTGTCTCGACAACATGCTCGAGCTGCTGATCAAGGCCGGCCGCAACGTCGCCCATGCGATGATGATGCTGATCCCCGAGGCGTGGGAGAACCACGAGCAGATGTCGGCGGAGAAGCGCGACTTCTATGCCTACCACGCCTGCCTGATGGAGCCCTGGGACGGCCCGGCCAGCGTGGCGGTGACCGACGGCAAGACCATCGGCGCGACGCTCGACCGCAACGGCCTGCGGCCGAGCCGCTACTGGGTCACCAGCGACGACCTGGTGATCATGGCCAGCGAGGTCGGCGTGCTCGACATCCCGCCCGAGAACGTGGTCACCAAGGGCCGGCTCGAGCCGGGGCGGATGTTTTTCGTCGATATGAACGAGGGGCGGATTGTCGCCGACGAAGAGCTGAAACATCACCTCGCCGGGGCCGCGCCTTATGGCGCCTGGCTGGCCGAGCACCGGGTCTGGTGCCACGACCTGCCCGCCGCCGAGCCGCCGCCGGCGCCCGACCATGCGACGTTGATTCACCGGCAGTTGGCTTTCGGTTACTCGCTGGAAGACCAGAAGTACATCGTCGGGCCGATGGCCAGCGACGGTTTGTGGGCGATTGGCTCAATGGGCAACGACACCCCGCTGGCGGTGCTCAGCGACCGGCCGCAGGTGCTCTACAACTACTTCAAGCAGCTCTTTGCGCAGGTTACCAATCCGCCGCTCGACTGCATCCGCGAGGAGCTGGTGACCAGCGTCTACACCACCCTCGGCGCGCACGACAACCTGCTTGGGCCGGGGCCCGAGGCGGCGCACCGGATCGCGTTGGACAATCCGGTCCTGACCGAAGCCGAGCTGGCGCGGCTGCGGGCGCTCGACGGCTGGCGTGGCTTCCGCGCCGCGACGCTGCCGATGCTCTTCCCGGTGGCCGACGGCGCGGCCGGGCTCGAGCGCGCGCTCGAGGCGATCTTCGCCGCCGCCGACGAGGCGATCGCCGGCGGAGCGAACCTGCTGATCCTCAGCGATCGAGGCGTCGACGCGGCCTACGCCCCGATTCCGGCGCTGCTGGCGACCGCCGGGTTGCACCATCACCTGGTGCGCAACCAGACGCGCACGCGCGTCGGTCTGATCGTCGAGGCGGGCGACGTGCGCGAGGTGCATCACTTCTGCCTGCTCTACGGCTACGGCGCCGGGGCGGTCTGCCCCTACCTGGCGTTCGAGACGATTGACGACATGCTGCGCGAGGGCGACCTGCCGGTAGAGCTGCCGCGCGAGAAGGCCCATCACAACTACGTCAAGGCGGTGACCAAGGGCGTGGTCAAGGTCATGGCCCGGATGGGCATCAGCACGCTGCAGAGCTACCGCGGGGCGCAGATTTTCGAGGCGGTGGGGCTGGCCCAGCCATTTGTCGAGCAGTACTTCACCCACACCGCCTCGCGGGTGGGCGGCATCGGGCTGGACGAGATCTGCGCCGAGCAGACGTCGCACCACCAGCGGGCCTATCCTGCGCGGCCGGTCGGGCCGGTGCTGCTCAACTGGGGCGGGCAGTACCAGTGGCGGCGCGAGGGCGAGTACCACCTGTTCAACCCCGAGACGGTGTTCCGCCTGCAGCACGCCACCCGGACGGGCAGTTACGAGGCGTTCGGCGAGTACTCACAGCGGGTCAACGATCAGAGCACGCGGCTGGCCACGCTGCGTGGGTTGATGGAGTTCCGCTTCGACCGCGCGACGCCGGTGCCGCTGGATGAAGTCGAGCCGGTCGAGTCGATCGTCAAGCGGTTCTGCACCGGGGCGATGAGCTACGGTTCGATCAGCCAGGAGGCGCACGAGACGCTGGCGATTGCGATGAACCGGCTGGGCGGTTACAGCAACACCGGCGAGGGGGGCGAAGATCCGGCGCGCTATGTCCCGCTGGAGAACGGCGACTCGAAGCGCAGTCGGATCAAGCAGGTGGCCTCGGGCCGGTTCGGGGTGACCAGCGAGTACCTGGTCAACGCCGACGAACTGCAGATCAAGATGGCCCAGGGCGCGAAGCCGGGCGAGGGCGGCGAGTTGCCGGCGCACAAGGTCTACCCCTGGATCGCCAAGGTGCGCGGCACGACGCCGTTCGTCGGGCTAATCAGCCCGCCGCCGCATCACGATATCTACTCGATCGAGGACCTGGCGCAGCTCATCTTCGACCTGAAGAACGGCAATCCGCGGGCGCGCATCTGCGTCAAGCTGGTCAGCGAAATCGGCGTCGGAACGGTGGCCGCGGGGGTGGCCAAGGCGCACAGCGACGTGGTGCTGATCTCGGGCCACGATGGCGGGACCGGGGCGAGCCCGATCACCTCGATCAAGCACGCCGGCCTGCCCTGGGAGCTGGGCCTGGCCGAGACGCAGCAGACGCTGGTGGCCAACGGGCTGCGCGACCGGATCATCGTGCAGACCGATGGTCAGCTCAAGACCGGCCGCGACGTGGCCGTCGCGGCGCTGCTCGGGGCCGAGGAGTTCGGCTTCGCCACCGCGCCGCTGGTGGTCATGGGCTGCATCATGATGCGGGTCTGCCACCTCGACACCTGTCCGGTGGGTGTGGCGACACAGAACCCCGAGCTGCGGCGCAAGTTCGCCGGCAAGCCTGAGCACGTGGTCAACTTCATGACCTTCATCGCGCAGGAGCTGCGCGAGCTGATGGCGCAGCTCGGATTCCGTACGGTCGAGGAGATGGTCGGGCGCAGCGACCTGCTCGACATGCGGCCGGCGATCGATCACTACAAGGCCCAGGGGCTCGACTTCAGCGCCATCTTCTACCGCCCGCCGGCGCCGGCGGGGACCACCATGCATCGCTCGTGCGCCCAGGATCACGGCATCGACGCGGTGCTCGACCAGCAGCTCGTGAAGCTCTGCGCGCCGGCGCTCGAGGCGCGCCAGCCGGTCATCCTCGACCTGCCGATCCGGAACATCAACCGCACTACCGGTGCCATCTTGGGCAGCGAGCTGACCCGCCGGCACGGCGGCGCGGGCTTGCCCGCCGACACGATCCAGATCCGCTTCCACGGCAGCGCCGGGCAGAGCTTCGGCTGCTTCCTACCGGCCGGCATCACGCTGCGGCTCGAGGGCGACGCGAACGACTACACCGGCAAGGGGCTGTCGGGCGGCAAGATCGTGGTCTATCCGCCGCGCCAGTCGCCGTTCGCCGCCGAGGAGCAGATCCTGATCGGCAATGTCGCGCTGTATGGCGCGACGGGCGGCCAGGCGTTCTTCCGCGGCAAAGCGGGCGAGCGGTTCTGCGTCCGCAACTCGGGCGCGCGGGCGGTGGTCGAGGGCACCGGCGACCACGGCTGTGAGTACATGACCGGCGGCGTGGCGGTGATTCTCGGCCGCACCGGGCGCAACTTCGCCGCCGGCATGTCGGGCGGCATGGCCTTCGTGCTCGACGAGGCGGGCGACTTCGCCTCGCGCTGCAACCACGAGATGGTCGACCTCGACCCGTTCGACCAGGATGACGATCAGCGCCAGGTTCGCGCGTTGCTCGAGGAGCACCTGGCCGAGACCGACAGCCCGGTGGCCCGCCGCGTGCTGGCGGAATGGGAGAGCCTGAAGGCGAGGTTTGTCAAGGTGATGCCGCGCGACTACAAGCGCGCGCTGCGGCAGATGGCCGAGCAGGAGGCGGTGGCGGCGGATTGATGAGCGTTCGGGCACTGGTCGAGGGACGGACCCTCGGTTCGGCGGACTGGCTCGCGGCCGCGGGCGAACGACTGGCCGACGCTGAGTGCCTGCGCGACTCCGCGCGCTTTGCCGGGGCCTTGTACCTGCTCGGCTATGTGGCCGAAATGCAGCTAAAGGCAGCGCTGTGGCGATTGCTCAAACTGCCGGAGACGGCCGACTGGCGCGAGCTAGCCGGACGCGCGAGAGCGGTGGCCGGGCATAGTCTCGGTGTGGTCGAGGCCGACGGCGGGCACAGCCTGAAATACTGGATGCTAGTCCTAATTGTGCTCCTTCGCCGCGATCCAAAGGCGGGCACGCGTGAACTGGCCAAGGCGATGGCTGGTCGCGTCCAGCGGATCCATGACGACTGGACGGTGGAGCTGCGCTACAGCGCACTCGACGTGGACGAGTTCTCCGTGCAGCGAGTCCACGGGGATGTCGTCAAGCTGGCCGCCGCTCTGTCGCAGTTGAGGAGTTGACGATGCCCGTGATCTACCGGACCGATGCGACGGCCGCCCGCCGCAAAGACCTGGTCGCCGAGTTGCGTCGCGAATGGGAGTCCGGGGCTGAGTCCACCGCGGCCGAGCCGGTGATCATCGTTGAGGAGAGCAGCAGCGGCGACCTGCTCCCTCACCTTCACCTGCTGGTTGTCTGGGGTCGCTGGGCGGAGGTCGAGGACGGCCGCGAGCGGTATAGCATCGTCATGGAGGCGTTCCGGTCGCTCGCGTCGACCGAGCCGGAGCAGATCCTGAGTGTGGCCAAGGTCACCGCCCTCACTCCCGAGCAGGCGCGGGCCGAGGGCATCGACTTTGACCGGTTGAGCTAGCCCCGTTGGAGAGGATCGTCGCTGTGGGCAAAACCACCGGATTCATCGATTACCACCGCGAGACCGCCCGCTACCGGCCGGTCGACGAGCGGCTGCACGACTGGCGTGAGGTCACCGGCTCGCTGCCGGTCGACAAGCTCCGCCAGCAGGGCGCGCGGTGCATGGACTGCGGCATCCCGTTCTGCCACCAGGGCTGTCCGCTGGGCAACGTCATCCCCGACTTCAACGACCTGGTCTACCGCGACCGCTGGCGCGACGCCATCGACCGCCTCCACGCGACCAACAACTTCCCCGAGTTCACCGGCCGGCTCTGCCCCGCGCCGTGCGAGTCGGCCTGCGTGCTGGGCATCAACAGCGACGCGGTGACCATCAAGCAGATCGAACTCGCCATCATCGACCGCGCCTGGGCCGAAGGCTGGGTCCGCCCCGAGCCGCCCGAGCGGCGCACCGGCCGCACCGTCGGCATCGTCGGCAGCGGACCGGCGGGCCTGGCCTGCGCTCAGCAGGTCGCCCGCGCCGGGCACGCCGTCACCGTCTACGAGCGCTCCGACGCAATCGGCGGGCTGATGCGCTATGGCATCCCCGAGTTCAAGATGGAGAAGCGCCACATCGACCGCCGCATCGAGCAGATGGAGGCCGAGGGGGTGACCTTCCAGACCGGCATCCACGTCGGCCGTGACTTGGGCGCGGCCGAGCTGCGCGCGCGGCACGACGCGCTGGTCCTCTGCGGCGGTGCCAGCGCCCCGCGCGACCTGCCCATCCCCGGCCGCGAGCTGGCCGGCATCCACTTCGCCGTGCCCTTCCTGACGCAGGCCAACCGGCGCGCGCACGGCCTGCCGGTCGATTCGGCCGACTCGGTCACCGCCGAGGGCAAGCAGGTGATCATCATCGGTGGCGGCGACACCGGCGCCGACTGCCTCGGCACGGTCCACCGCCAGGGCTGCGCCGGCGTGCACCAGTTCGAAATCGTCCCGCGGCCGCCCGACCAGCGCGCGGGCAATAATCCGTGGCCGCAGTACGACCGCGTCTTCCGTGTCACCTCGGCGCACCAGGAAGGCGGCGAGCGCGAGTACTCGATCAACACCACCGCCTTCCGGGGCGAGGACGGCCGGGTCACCGCCCTCGAGACGGTCCGGGTCGAGATGAAGTTCGACAACGGCCGGATGAACTTCGTGCCGATCGCTGGGTCTGAGCGGGTCTATCCCGCCGACCTGGTGCTGCTGGCGATGGGCTTCGTCGGCAGCGAGCGGGGCGGCATGTTGGACGAACTCGGCGTCGAGCTCGACCCGCGCGGCAACGTCGCCCACGACGCCGACAAGATGACCAACCAACCGGGCGTCTTCACCGCCGGCGACATGGCGCGGGGTCAGAGCCTGATTGTCTGGGCCATCGCCGAGGGCCGCCACGCGGCGCACGGGGTGGACCGCTACCTGATGGGCGAAACCAGCCTGCCGCGTCCGCTGGAGCTGGGGAACGAGCGGATACCGTTTGTGTGAAACAGTGTGTTGGGAACCTTGTCGAACCCAGCGGCGGGGGCATAGAGGAACGGCTGTGAACCGTCTGAAGCGCCTGGAGGTCAAGGGATTCCGGTCATTCAGTCCAGCCGGGGTGCAGATCGAGTTTGGTGGCGTCAACGTCCTCATCGGGGCGAACGGGGCAGGTAAGTCCAATCTGATCGCGCTCTTTGAGCTGCTCAACTACCTGACAAGCCAATCTCTCGCGATGTGGGTTGGACAGCGTGGCGGGGCCGCGTCCAACCTATACTACGGGCCAAGGTTGACACCGCAGATCGAGGTCTACCTGGATTTTGACGCAGATCAGGCGAGTGATCGCCTGTCGGTTAGGCTTTTTCACGGCTCGCCTGACCGGCTCATCTTTGCGGAAGAGCGCATTGAGTACCAAGCACCAGGGCATACCAAACCCCTGGTCGTTGAGTTCGGTTCGGGGCACGAGGAATCGAAGCTGATCAACACGGCAAGAATCGGAGATCAAGACGCCGCCACTAGGACCGTCCGAGTCATCCGTCATCTACTCAGCAGTGTTCAGGTTTTCCACTTCCATGACACGTCTAGTAACGCTCGCGTCATGGGGCAGTGGGCGCTCGACGACCGAGACTACCTCAAGGCCGACGGCGGCAACCTGGCGCCGTTCCTCCGGGCGATGCGCGATAGCCGGCCCGAGCACTATCAGCGGCTGGTGGACATAGTGCGGCAGGTCGCGCCCTTCTTTGGCGACTTCGAGCTGGATGCGGGACCCTATGGCGGTCAGTCGTTGCTCCTCCGATGGCGCGAGATCGGCTCCGACGTGGTGTTCGGGCCGCACCAGCTTTCCGACGGCACGCTCCGGTTCATCTTGCTCACAGCCCTGTTGGCCGCTCCATCAGAAACACTACCGGCCGTCATCGTCATCGACGAGCCCGAACTAGGATTGCACCCGGTGGCCCTAGACGCTCTGGCCAGCATGATCCGCGGTGCTGCCGAGCACGCGCAGGTCATCCTGACTACCCAGTCGGCCACACTCCTCGATCACTTTGAGCCACAGGAGATCATCACCGCCGACCGTCGGCGCGAGGGCACGACTAGCCGCTATGAGACCGTCTTCACCCGACGTGATGCTGCCAGCCTCGCCGAGTGGCTCAACGAGTACACCCTCGGCGAGCTCTGGGAGAAGGGCGTCCTGGGCGGTCGGCCGCTGGCATGACCAGGCTGTACGCGATGGTCGAGGGCAAGAGCGAACAGCTCTTCATGGAGCGGGTGATCAGCCCGCACCTCATCAAGGCCGGGGTGCAGGCAGTCGCCATCCAGGTGGCTACGAGCCGCCAATCACGGCGACCAGACCTGGCGACAAAAGGCGGTGTGCTCAGCTACCATCAGACCCAGCGCGAGTTGGGTCGGCTGCGCTCCGAGCACGTGGGGCGTGAGGTGCGCTTTACCAGCATGATCGACTATTACGCACTCCCCGACGACTTCCCTGGTCATGAAGAGGCCCGGCGACTGGGCTCCGCCTCGGCGGCAGTGGCGGCGCTCGAGCAGGCTTGGGGACAGGATGTCGGTGACTGGCGGTTCATCCCGTACCTGCAACTGCACGAGTTCGAAGCGCTGCTCCTGTCCGACCCTGAGCGGTTCGAGTCATTCTACCCTGACCACAAGCCGGCCATCCGTGACCTCGTTGCGGAGGTCGCTTCGTGTGGCAATCCGGAGCAGATCGACGACGGCGTTGAGACTGCGCCATCTAAGCGCATCGCCCACCATCTACCGCTCTACACGCGCCAGAAACCCACGGCGAGCTCCATCGTCGCGCAGGCCATCGGTCTCCAGACGATTCGAGAACGATGCCCGCACTTTGCTGAGTGGCTCACCCAATTGGAGTCGCTCGGTGAATCCAGTTGATCCCTTCTCGAACTCCACCCGCTGCAGGCCGAGATCGTGACGCGGCCGGGCGCCGTCAACGCGCTGGAAGTCGGCCCATACCAGCCAGAACGAGTTGCCGTCCGGCGCGATCAAAGGCTGGCATCTGATCGGGTGCGGCTTGCCGCACCCTATTCGTCTAGGCGGCAACTTGCCGCACGATGGCGCCGATGGGCAGGTCGAGAGGGTCCGGCTCGAGGTAGAGCGCAATGGCCTCGCGGATGTGATCAAGCGCGGCCGCCTCGGTCTCGCCCGCCGAAACGCAGCCGGGAAGCTCCGGGCACCAGACCGCCCATTCGCCGGTGTCCGTATCCTGCTCCAGGACCACGCGCCAGTTGCGTTCCATCTTGCCGGCCTCCGCCCGCTCCGTGGTCTCACACCATGCCTCAACGCGCGACGCCTGCAGCGAGTTCGCCCGCCCACCACGGCGCCCGCCGCGTCATGCCTCGACCCGCGCCAAGTCCGTCGGCAGCGGGTACCGTGCGTGGAACCTGCCGATCACCTCGCGGTAGTCCCGCGGCAGCTTCTTCCATGCCCTCCGCGCCAGATCGAGCGGCACGCCGCCGTAGTGCGCTTCGGCGATTCCGCCGGCGATCGCCGCCTGCGTGTCGGCGTCGCCGCCCAGCGAGACCGCGTTGCGGACCGCGTCGACGAAGTCGTCGGACTCCAGAAAGGCGATCAAGGCCTCCGGCACCGAACCGGCACAGGTCGCATCGAATCGATAGCCGGGACGGATGTCGTTCAGCTTGCGGCGCAGGTCGTAGTCGAAGCGCGACTCGATCGCCTCCCGGATGTCGCCCTTGCTCGCCCCGCCTCTGGCCAGAAACAGGGCCAGCGCCACGGCCTGGGCGCCGCGAATGCCCTCGGGGTGGTTGTGCGTGCAGGCCGCCGACTGTTCGGCCAGGTCGAGCACCTCGGCCTCCGACCCGGCGGCGTAGGCCACCGGGCTGACCCGCATCGCCGAGCCGTTTCCGAGGCTGTAGTACGGTTCGGCGCCGGGCCTGGCCATCCACTTCAGGAAGCGCGGTCCGTAACCGCGCAGCGGCCTGCGCCGGGCATAGGCGCGGATGGTCGGCCCGAACGCGGCGCCGCTGAGCAACGCGTCGGCCACGGCGACGGTCAGCACCGTGTCGTCGGTGTAGGTGGCCAGCTTTGGGAACAGGGTGAAGTCCTTGCGCTTGGTGCGCAGGTTCTCATACACGCTGCCGATGATGTCGCCAGTGATTGCGCCCAGCATCGGGCTACTTCCACTCCACCCGCTGCAGGTTGAAGGCGTAGTGCGGCCGGGCACCGTCGACGAGCTGGAAGTCGGTCCAGACCAGCCAGAACGACCGGCCGTCCGGCGCGAGCCACTTGGGCGCGATCTGCGGCTGGTAGCAGCGCGCCGCTGGGTCGCCGCCGGGCGTCCAGGCCTCCTCTTCGTGGACCTGCTCCCACGGGCCCCACGGCTGCTCGGCGATCCAGAAGCCGAGGTAGCTCGGCTTGCCGAACCACATCCCATCGGCGTCGCACCCCATGCCCCAATTGGCCATTAAGTAACACGAGCGAGCCGGGACCCAGACGACGCTGGGATGCCACGCGTAGGGGTGGACATGCCGGTTGACCCACCCGCTGGCAAAGGTCTGCACCGGTGCGCGGTCATCGATCCGCGGCGACCACGAGGCGCCTTCGCGCCCGCCGGCGTAGAACTCGTAGGCGGCGCGGTCGAGCAGATGCTCGCACCGCACCCGGGCGAGGACGAGCTGATTCATCGTCCCCTCCGAGTTGCCGTTCGGCGCGTAGAGATAGACGAAGCCATCGGAGTTCTGCGCGTAGTCTCGACCGTACTGCAGGATGGTGATCAACGCGAAGGCGCCGTCTCCCTCGTCGAGGAAGAGCATGTTGCCGCGGTCGCGCTGCTCCCACGGCTCCCAGACCACCGGCGTGCTGCCGTCCTGGTTGTGCCAGGTGGCACCCAGGTCGGGCGAGTAGATCAGCTTGCAGCCGAAGAACCGCGGGCCCGGCTCGAAGAACGGCACATTCGGCGTGCTGAGCCACTGATAGAGCGTCCGCTCCAGGGCGAGGATGCCGAAGTTGTAGTAACGCGAGATGTCGCGCGTGCCGGGCAGGCTGAGCAGGTCGGGGTAGCCCGGCAGGTACTCGAAGCCGACCTCCGGCGGCTCGCCGGTGACCGCATAGCAGCGGCTGTTGTAGTCGGCCTGCGGCAGGCCGGCAAAGCCTCGTCCGTCGCACAGGCTGGTATACTGCTTGTCGTCGCAGGCCCAGGTCATGTGCCAGTTGTCGCCCACTCCGCCGAGGCGGAGGATGGTCTCGTCGAGCCGTCGCATGGCACCCATGTCGGTCCCCTACTCCACTCTCGCGCCGACCTTCGCCGCCCAGCGCCGCCACCTTTCCAGCAGCGCCGCCGCCTCGTCGGGCCGCTCGGTCGCCAGATTGTGCAACTCGGTCCGGTCGGCGGCCAGGTCGTACAGCTCCCACGGGCCGTCCTTGGCCATCACCAGCTTGCGGTCGCCGACGCGGATCGCGCGGTTGCCCATGTGCTCCCAACACAGCTCGGGGTGCGGCTCGCGCCGGCCGCCGGTGAGGACCGGCAGCAGACTGCGGCCTTCGAGCGGCGTGACGGCGCGGCCGGCGTGATGCGCCGGATAGTCGGCACCGGCGACCTCGAGGCAGGTGGCCATCAGATCGATGATGTGGCCCGGCTGGTCGGTCACGCCGCCGGCGGCCACGGCACCTGGCCAGTGGGCAATCAGCGGCGTGGCGCAGCCGCCCTCGTGGACCCAGTGTTTGAACTTGCGGAACGGCGTGTTCGAGGCGTTGGCCCACGACTGGCCGTAGCTCTGGTAGCTGTCGATGCCGCCCGGCGGCGCGCCGTTGTTCATCCGGTCGAAGCCGAGCGGCCCGCCTTCGTGGCAGCCGCCGTTGTCGCTGAGGAAGAGGAGCAGCGTGCGCTCGAGCTGGCCGGTGCGTTCGAGGGTGGTCAAAAGCCGGCCGATGCCCTGGTCCATGCGATCGATCTGCGCCGCGTAGACCTGCATCCGCAGGGATTGGAGGCGCTGGTCGGCAACGGCATCCCAATCGGCCGCGTCGGCCGGGCTGAGGGCCCAAGACGGATCGACCAGGCCCAGCTCGAGTTGCCGCCGGTGCCGCGCGGCGCGGATCGGCTCCCAGCCGTCGCGGTAGACGCCGCGGTAGCGCTCGATGTCCTCGGGCCAGGCATGGAGCGGCCAGTGCGGCGCGGTGTAGGCGAGGTAGAGGAACAACGGGTCGTCGCCGGCGGCGCCCTCGGTGGCGTACTGGCAGGCGTGGTCGGTGATCGCGTCGGTGAGGTAGAAGTCGCCGATGTCTGGTTCGAAAGGCTCATGGTCGAGGGCCATCTGGCGCTGCCGCTCGCCCTTGAAGTGGAGCGGGTCCCAGTAGTTGCCGGCGCCGCTGATCAGACCGAAGTAGTGTTCGAACCCGCGGTCGCAGGGCCAGTCGGGTCGGTGCTCGCCGATGTGCCACTTGCCGGCCATGAAGCGACGGTAGCCGGCCGGAGCCAGCGCTTCGGCGATGGTCACCGCGCTGCGGCTGAGCCAGCCCTGGTATGGCCCTTCCGGATCGCCCGAGACCGACGACTTGCCGCTGACCATGCCGCCCATGCCGGCCTGCTGCGGGTGCAGGCCGGTGAGCAGCGCGGCGCGCGTGGGGCAGCAGCGGGCCGAATTGTAAAACTGGGTGAAACGCAGCCCTCCGGCGGCCAGGCGATCGAGATTCGGGGTCTGGATCTCGCCGCCGTAGCAGCCGATGTCGGACCAACCCATATCGTCGGCGAGGATGATCACGATGTTCGGCCGCTCGCGCCGCGGTCGCGGCCGACGCGGCCGGCGCGGCAGGGCCGCGGCGGCGGAGCCGACCAGCGCCGAGGCAAGGAGCGCGCGGCGGGTGGGGGTCATGGTCCGTTCCGCTCCCAGCGCGGGAGGTCGCGGGGCGATTCGCGTCAGGCACTCGGGTCACCTTCCGGCCGCCACGCGAAGGTAGCCGAGGCCGGCGCCGGTCCGGGATGACGCAACGGTACGACAATGGGCGGCAGGCCCATCCGGCAGCTCGTATCGACCACCCACTGGCGCCAATATGGCCAAGCGTTGAAGGGCAGGTTGACCGCCGCGAAGAGCGCCGAGAACTCGGGCGACAGGTCCTCCTCGGCATTCACGGCCAGCTCGAACGCGGCCGTCAGACGCAGCGCGACTTTGCGGCCCACGCGCCCGGTCAGCGCGAACCGCACCTGCGCCACCACGGTCCGAGCCGACGCAAGACGCGCTTCGGCCGACTCGCGCAGGGCGAGGCGCGGTCCGAGACGCCCGGGCGTGTCGGTGCGCAGCTCCGCCACGGCCGAGCGCAGGCGCAACGGGCCCGGCCGGACGGAGCGCAATAGCCGGCGGTACTCCTCGACCTCTGCCTCGCCCGGTTCGTTGCTCATGCCGCCAGTCCGTATCCGCCGTCGTCGCTCGCCACGAGCGCCAGCAACGGCCCGTTCGTCGGTGCTGCCGGCGTCGGCCCGTCGTCCGGATCCGCTCCGACCGGCTGTCCGGTGCACTGATCCTCAACCGCTCCGGTGCGCGCTAGATCGCTGGCGAGGTTGTGACTGAGCAGGTAGACCAGGTAGGTGTTGAGGCTCACCGCCGACTCGGCCGCGGCCGCGCGCAGCCGGCCGTGCAGCTCGCGCGGGAGCCGCAGCGCAACCTGGCCGCTCGGCAGCTCCTCCGGAAAGGTCGGCTCGGACTCGACCGGCGGTGGCTGCTCGCCGCGCGACGCCAACTGCTCGAAGTACTCGCGCAGAGACTCCCGCAGGCTGTCCAGCGCCCCGCCGGCGGTTTCGCCATAGCCGGTGACGGTCCCCCGCCCGAGCTGAGGCACCGACGCAATGCAGCCCCCACCATCCTCGGCCGTCAACGGCGTCAGGCGGACGGCGTATGGCCGCTCGAGCCACTCTCTCACGCGCGCCTCCATCAGCTCAACTCCTGATTCTCGTCATAGCCCTTCGCCCGCCCGAACTCGACCAGCCGGATGGCTCGCGCGAGATCGGACAGGTACTTTTTCACCACCGTCCGCCCCTGTTTGGCGGCGATGGTCAGCCGTCCCGCGCGGAACGCCGGGTCCAGCTTGAGCCATCGGTGCTCCACCACCTATTGGTGTTTCGTGCCCCGACGCCACCGCCCCGGCAGATAGCGCTCGAGCACCTTCTCGACGTCACCGACGCCGGCTTCGGTCGGAGCCGACTCCAACCACCGCGCGTAGAGCTCCTCAGCCGATGCCATCTCGTCGGCGCCACTCACGCCCCAGCGTGATATCGCATATGATAGCACCATCCTCAGTGCCCCGGACAGCATCCTGGTGGTTACGATTGTGTGAACACCGCCTGCACGAGGATCCGCCCCACTTCACGCCAACACCCCTCCCGGAGCCCGACCATGCCCCTCCTCTGCCTGCTCACCCTCGCCGCGCCGGGGGAGATCACCGTCGACACGCCGGTCGCCCGCTTGGTCATCGGCGCCGACGGCGCGGCGCAGCTCCTGGATGCGGCCACCGGCGAGCCGGTCACGCCGGCGCTGCCGTTGCTGGTCATCGACCGCGACGGGGCGCCGCAGCCGGCCACCGCGGCGGCACGGGAGGGCGACTCGGTCGCCTTCGGCTTCGGCGAGAGCGGCGTGCGCGTGCAGGTGCGGATCACGCCGCACGAGCGTCATCTCGTGCTTGAGGTC
This sequence comes from uncultured Fimbriimonadaceae bacterium, assembly GCA_964405335.1. Taxonomy (GTDB): domain Bacteria; phylum Armatimonadota; class UBA10988; order UBA10988; family UBA10988; genus CAYONP01. Next base: position 25,848 of record CAYONP010000043.1, on the reverse strand, counting down.
GAGGCGGTCGAGGGCGAGGGCGTGACGCGGCTGAACCTGCTCGACCTGCCCGTGCTGCCCGGCGCGCCGCTGGCCGCCTGCGCGCTGGCCCGCAACGCGCTGACCAACGTGCCCATGCTGCCGCAGGCGCAGGAGCGGTTGACCGCCTATGCCGAGGCGCGGTTCGGGCTGGTCGGCGCGAGCGTGGCGCTGGTCGCCTGCCCGCCCGAGGCGTTGCGCGAGGGGCTGCAGGAGGCGGTCACCGCCGCGCCCGAGTTGCCCCACTCGCCGCTCGGCGGGCCGTGGGCGCTCGATTCGCCGCTCAACCGCAGCAGCTACCTGTTCAACTTCGACGGCATTCGGCTCGAGCAGGTCGACGGCTGGATCGAGCGGCTGGCCAGCCTCGGCTTCAACCAAGTGCAGATGCACGGCGGGACCATCTTCCGCTTCGGCGACTGCCGGCTCGACCCGAACGTCTATCCCAACGGCACCGCCGACCTGAAGGCAGTGATCGACCGCTTTCACGCCGCCGGCATCCTGGTCGGCATGCAGCCCTATGCCTTCTTCATCAGCAAGCAGGCCGAGTGGGTCACCCCGGTGCCCGACCCGCGCCTGGCCAGCGATGCGGTGTTCACCTTGGCCGAGCCGGTCGACGCGACGGCCGACCGGCTGCCGGTGCTCGAATCGACCGCCGACCTGTCGCTGATCACCAGCTTCTTCACCCGCAACAGCGTCACGCTGCGGATCGACGACGAGCTGATCGTCTATGCGGGCCGCAGCGAGGAGCCGCCCTACGCCTTCACGCAGTGCCAGCGCGGGGCGCTGGGCACCACCGCGGCGCCGCACGCGGCGGGGGCCCGGGCCTATCACCTCAAAGAGTGCTTCGGCCTGTTCGTGCCCGATCCGGCGACGACGCTGTTCGCCGAGGTCGCCGCACGGCAGGCCGAGCTGTTCAACGCCGCCGGGTTCGACACCATCTACCTCGACGCGCTCGACGGCGAGGACATCCTCGGCGGCGCCGACGCCACCTGGCATTACGGCACGCGCTGGGTCTATGAGCTGTGGCGGCGGCTCGAACGGCCGGCGGTGATGGAGATGAGCACCTTTCGCCACCACCTCTGGTGCGTCCGTTCGCGCATGGGCGCCTGGGACCATCCGACCCGTGGCCATCAGCGCTTCATCGATCTGCACGTCGCCGGCAACGCCGCCAATGAGCGGATGTTCCTGCCCAGCAACCTCGGCTGGTGGGCGTTCAAGACTTGGAGCGGCCAGCCGGGCGAGCCGACCTTTCCCGAGGACATCGAGTACCTCTGCGCCAAGGCTATCGGCACCGGCAGCGGGCTGTCGATGACCACCTACGACCCCGCCGCGCCGGGGCAGCAGCGGCTGGCGGCCATCGTCCGCGAGCACGAGGCACTCCGTCACGCCGGTACGGTGCCCGAGTCGATCCGCGCCCGGCTGCGCGAGCCCGGCGCGGCGTTCACGCTGGTCGACGGCCGCTTCGCCCCCGCTCATTACGTCAAGCAGACCGGCCGCGGCGGGATGAGTTGGCGCGTTGACAACCCGTTCGCCGCGCAGCCGCCGAGGATCCGCATCGAGGCGCTGCTCGAGCCGGGCGACGACGAGGCTGCCGGGGCCGTGCCGCTAATCGACTTCGCCGCCGGCAGTTTCGCGACGCGGCATCCGCACGAGGGCATCACCGCCGAGTTGGCGCCGAGCGACGCGGAGCTCGACGGCCGGCGCGCCGCGGCGCGGCTGACCGCCAGCTCGACCCGGCCCGAGCCGGTCGGCGCCTGGGTGCGGCTCGAGCATCGGTTCGACCCGCCACGCGACCTGGCCGCCACGCCGGCGCTCGGGCTCTGGGTTCACGGCGACGGCAGCGGCGCGCTGCTCAACGTCCAGCTCCAGAGCCCCGATCATCTCAGCCACGGGGCGATTGCCGAGCACTATGTCGAGCTCGACTTCACCGGCTGGCGATACGTCGAGCTGGTCGAGCCCGACTCGGCGCGCTGGCCCGACCTGCGCTGGCCCTACGGCTGGAGCTACGCCATCTTCCGCGAACAGGTCCGGCCTGAGGCGATCGACCGGCTCAGCCTGTGGCTCAACAACCTGCCCGCCAACCAGCCCGTCGAGGTCTATCTGAGCTCGATTCGGGCCCTGCCGCTGGCCGAGACGGCGGTGGTCGAGCCGAGCCTGACCATCGGCGGAGAGGTGGTCCGCTACGCGGTCGAGATCCCAGCCGGCGCCTATCTCGAGCACCGTCCCGGCGAGCCGGCGCGGCTCTACGGCAAGCAGGGCGAGCCGCTCGGCGAGGCCACGCCGACAACCACGCCGACGCTGCCGGCCGGGCCGAGCGAGCTGCGGTTCGACGGCACCGGCCGCGCGCGGGTGACCATCGGCATGGTCGGCGAGCCGATGGACGAATAGTGTCGTTGCGGTGGGGTACGATCGATCGGGAGCCGCCATGCGACGGGTCGCCTGGGCAGTGACGCCACTGGTCATCATCGGCCTGCTGGTCGGCTATATCGCGCACCAGGTCGAGCTCGCCCGCGAGTCCGATCGGATGCCCGACTGGACGCCGCCGGTCATCGACTACCCCGAGCCGAACGCCTACGACACGTTTGTCGCCGCGGCGGCGCTGATCGTCGACCCCGGTGTCCTCGGCTATGACCCCTATAAGCCCAATTGGCGGCCGGCCGAGGGGGACGACCGGCTATTCGACGACCCGCGGCTCACGAAGCAGATTCGCTACGCCGCGGACAACGCGGCGGCGCTGGCGAAGCTGCGGGAGGGGCTTGGGCAGGAGTGTCAGCCGCCACTTAAGTTGGAGTTCCCGCGGCTTTATCCGGAGTTGTCCAAATTCCGCGAGCTTGGCCGCGTGCTCGCGTATTACGCCGCCGGCAACCTGGTCGCCGGAGATCACGCGGCGGCGGCGACCAGTGCACTGGACGGATTCGCCTTCGGCCAGAAGCTGCGCCACGGCAACTACATCAGCCTGCTCGTCGCCAGGGCGCTGGAAGGCATGGCCACGCGCCCACTGCGGCGGTCGGTGGCTCGGCTCGAGGCCGACGAAGCGGCGTCGGCCGCGCGCCGTCTGGAGGCGATTGTCGCGGCCTGGCCCCCGCTGCGCCGATCGATGCAAATGGAACACGCCGAGGCGATGGCCGAGTGGCGGCACCTGCTGAGCGAGGAGGCCCGCGAGGAGGCGCTACCGGCCAGCATCCGTTCGCCGGCCGACGCGTGGGACACGCTCCGCGGGCCGCCCAGCTGGAGACAAGTCGCCTACCAGATGGCCTTCGACACCCCGGGCCGGTCTTACGCGGGTTCGCCGCCACTGGCCCTGGATGACCCGGCGCGCCGAGCGGCGCGGCAGCGCCTGCTGTCGAGCTCGCTGACCGGTTTCCTCGCCGACCTCGAACGCCGACAGCAGGAGCTGCTGCGCCGCGCCGAGACCGCTTGGCACCAGCCCCTCCCCGAGCTCACGCCCCATCCGGTGCTGGACTGGGCCGAGCCAGAGCTGACGCAGATACGATACGGGTGCCACGCCGGACTCGCCGACGCCCGCCTCCTCCTCACCCAACTCGCCCTCCACGCCTGGCAACAGGCGAATGAGGGCTATCCGCCGTCGCTCGAACAACTGGTGCCCGAGATCCTCTCCACCCTCCCGCGCGACCCGTTCACCGCCGACCGGCCGCTCTGCTATCGCCGCGAGGGCGACGGCTACCGCCTCTACAGCGCCGGGCCCGACGGCGATGACGACGGCGGCACGCCGCTGCCGGAGCTGACCGACGCCGCGGGCCGACCGCGCCAGCCCACCGCCGACGACGACGGCGACCTGCTGCCCTTGGAGTGAGCCATGCCCGCCTGCCTGCTCGCCGCCCTGCTGCTCGCCCAGCCGGCCGAGGAGCCGTTGTGGACACCGCCGGCCATCGACATGCCGGTGCCCAACGCCCGTGACACCTACGTCGCGGCCGTGGCGCTGGTGGCCAAGGATGAGGCGCTGGCGCAGGCGGCCTATGTCGATGACTGGCAGCCGCGGCCAGGCGACGACCCGTTCCTCGACGACCCGCGCCTGGCGGCGCGGGCGGCCTACGTCGAGGCCAACGCCGCGGCCCTGGCCAAACTGCGCGAGGCGCTGCCGCTGGAGTTCCGCGAGCCGCTCGTGTTCGGCTTCGACACTTCGTTCGCGCACCTGGCCGGGCTGCGCGAGCTGGCCCGCATCCTGGGCATGGAGGCGCAGGTGCGCGGCGCCGAGTGGGAGTGGGAGGCGGCCTTCGACTCGTGCCTCGACAGCCTCGAAATGGGGCACGACATCCGCCGCGGCGGGCCGCTGATCAACGATCTGGTCGGCATCGCCATCGGCGCCATTGCCCGCAAAACCGCCTGGGACATCGTCCCGCGGCTCGAGGGCGAGGCCGGCCGCGCCGCGCTGCGGCGGCTCGAGCGGCTGTGCGCCGAGTCGATCGAGTTCTGGCAGGTGCTCGACTGGGAGTACCTGTTCACCCGCGGCACGTTGGCGCAGATGCTCGAGGACCAGACCGCGATCGAGGCCTTCGCCGGCGCCGGTCTGGAGCTCGACGCCGGCGAGCAGGAGCAGCTCGAGCAGTATTTGCGCGACCACTCGCCGCGGCAGGTGTTCGACGAGATCGACGCCTACCTGACCGCGGCCGTCGAACGAGCGCGCGCGCCCTGGGGCGCGGCGGCGGACGAACCGGCCCCGCCGCCGCTGCTCGAGCCGCTGATCCCGGTTGTCGCCCCGGCGCACCTCAGGCACCAGACCGATCTGGCCTCCGACCGCGGGCTGCTGCTCACCCTCGCGCTGCAGCTCTGGCAGCAGGAACACGGCACCTTGCCCGAGACGCTCGAGTCCCTGATACCCGACTATCTGACCGCTCTGCCGCACGATCCCTTCACCGCCGGCGAGCCGTACCGCTACGCGCCGACCGAGGACGGCTACACGCTTTACAGCCTCGGTCCCGACGGCGACGACGACGGCGGCCGGCCGGTTAAGCACCTGGAGGAAGCCGGGCGAATGCGGTTCAGCCTCCGCGAGGGCGACGACGGCGATGCGGTGGTGGGCGTGAACCTGCGATAGCAGCGGCGAGGAGAGCGGGGCTTCGGCGAGAACGAGCGGGAAGCGTCGAGCGTGGCGGAGCGTTCGGCAATCGAAGACGGGCAGGGGAAGGTCATGCGCAGGGCTCTGGTCGCGTGGGCGTGCGTTGGGCTGTTAACGGCTGCTCAGGCCGGGCCGAGCGCCGCCGAGCTGGGCTTGCGGCTCGCCGCGTTGGATCCCGCCGACCTCGATGCGATCGAGCGCTCGACCGGCCACCGGGTCGGCGTGCGGGTGGCCGAGGTGGCCGAGGACTCGCCCGCCGCTCGGCTCGGGCTCAAGGTCGACGACATCATCCTGACCATCGGCACGCGCGGGGTCGACACGCCGCGCTCGGCCGAACAGGCGCTGACCGAGCAGGCGCCGCCGCTGGAAATCCTGCTCGCCCGCCGCGCGGGCGACGACTGGGAGGCGGTCAAGCTCACCATCGAGGCCGTCGCGCCGGCCGCGCCGGGCGCGCCGGGCTGGGAGCTGCGGGCGCTCGACCCTGCCGATCTCGACGCCATCGAGCGCCAGTCGGGGCACCGCGTCGGCGTGATGGTGGTCGCCGTGGCGCCCGGCTCGCCGGCTGAGCGAGCGGGTTTGCGCGCCGGCGATGTGCTGCTGACCGTGGCCGGCCGCGGCGTCGATTCGCCGGCGGCGGTCGCGTCGGCGCTGCGCGGGGTCGGCGAGGCGGAGTTCCTGGCGATGCGCGCCGAGGGCGAGACCATCACGCCGGTCCAGGGCACGCTGGCTGTGACCGCGGCCGAGCCGGTCGGCGACGACCCGGTGAACGCCTACTTCGACCTGCTCGACTTCGCTCGCGGCGAGGCCTGGGGACGTCCTTCACGCACCTCGCCCGAAGAGCGGCGCGCGGCGGCCGCCATGCTGGCCGAGGCGCTGCCCGAACTCGATCCCGAATCGCGCCGTGCGGTTGACTCCATCGCCGACACCTGGGCCGCGGTGCGCGAACGCTGGGCCGGGCTCGACGAGCAAGAGCGCGAGGCGCAGCGCGCGGCCTGGCGTCGCCGCCTGCTGACACCCGGCCAGATCCTGCCGCCGAACGGCACCCAGCAGACCTACCGCGCCGAGGGCGACCAGGCGTCGTTCGAGTATCCCGCCGACTGGCAGGTGTTTGCCGTCGAGACCGACGAGGCGTCGCTCTGGTTCGTCGCCCCGCGCGGCACCGAGGCAACCTGGGAGCAGGTGGTCGACCCCGCCGCGAGCCCGCCCGGCGTGCTGTTCGTCTTGGCCGAAGCCGACGAGGAACTGCGTCGCGCACCGACGCTGCTGCAGGCGGCCCGCGTCCTGGCCCAGCAGTACGTGCTCACCGGCGGTGCCGCGCTCGACGAGGTCGATGCGCTCGAGCTGGACCACGGCGCGGTGATCACGCTGGTCGGCCGCCAGCCGGGGGCGGCGGGCGAGCGGTTCTTCTGGGTCGGCGCGGCGCGGTTCGGTGAGGGCCAGGTGCTGGCCGCACGCTTCGGCGGCCCGGTCGACCAGGCCGAGGCGCTGTTGCCGGTCTACTGCCACCTGCTGCAGACGCTGGAGCTGAACCCGCGCCAGGCAGGCGGCGGAGGTTCGCTGGCGGTCGAGCTGGCGGCGGCCATGATCGGCAATGCGGTGGTGGCGACGAGTTGGTAGGCGGCGGCGCGTCTGGCTCTGGAACCGCGCCAACCGGACTCAGGAGCTGAGCTAGTCGGTCGGCCGCCCGCGCGATTGCCCCGGCAGCGCGCGGGGCACACAATGGTCCCAGACGTCCCAGGAGGGGATCATGCGACTGCGTCAACGTCTGGCCCTGTCGGCGGCGGTGCTGCTCGCCGGCCTGTTCGGCGCCTGCAGCGGCACGCCGTTCGCCGGCACCTGGTTCGACTACTTCAACGACAGCGGCTCGCGGATGAGCCTGCTGGCCGACTTCGTGCTCCAAGGGCAGACCGAGCCGCAACCGGCGACCGGCGGGGAGACGATCGACATCGAGCCGGGTCGCCGGCAGCGCTTCCGGATCCAGGAGAACGACAGCGCGCTGCCGGTCGACCGGGTGATCCTCAGCTACAACTACTTCAACAACACCGGGGGTCAGACGAGCTTCCAGACCCAGATCGAGCGACGGATCGAGCCCGACACGCTGGCCAGCTTCCGCTTCCTGCCCGACGGGCGGATCGAGCACGACGGCGTGGTGTTCGAGCCGAACTGAGCGAGCGGGTCCGGCCGCCTGCGCATGGCGATGCGCCGTTACGGGTGCAGCACGCCGACGGCTGTAGGGGCGCATGGCAATGCGCCCGCCGGCGGGGTCGGCGGCATCCCACACCGGGCAATCGGCGCATTGCGATGCGCCGCTACGGGTGCAGCACGCCCTTGAATGTCTGGGGTGCACGGCGGTTCTCCCGGCGGTGGGGTCGGCAACCTTCCGCACCGG
>CAYONP010000043.1:5872-18264 GCA_964405335.1 uncultured Fimbriimonadaceae bacterium | reverse complement strand
GTCTGGGGTGCACGGCGGTTCTCCCGGCGGTGGGGTCGGCAACCTTCCGCACCGGACATTCGGCGCATTGCGATGCGCCGCTACGGGTGCAGCACGCCCTTGAATGTCTGGGGTGCACGGCGGTTCTCCCGGCGGTGGGGTCGGCAACCTTCCGCACCGGGCATTCGGCGCATTGCGATGCGCCGCTACGGGTGCAGCACGCCGACGGCTGTAGGGGCGCATGGCAATGCGCCCGGCGGCGGGGTCGGCGGCATCCCACACCAGGCAATCGGCGCATTGCGATGCGCCACTACAGGTGTGGTTCCGTGACGAGACTTACCGCGGGTCGGCCACTCGGCCGCAGAACAGCAGGCTGCCGGTCGCCCGGTCGCGGATGAAGAACAGGTAGGGCCGGTCGAAGGTCATCACGATCGGCTCGGTCTGCGGCGGCGCCGCGCCGGCGCGGCCGACCACCGCCGTCGCCGCGGCGGCCTCAGTGCCCTCCTCATCGACCGCCACCATGGCCTGGTGGATCACCTCGCCGATGTAGAACGGCAGGTCGGTGGTGATGCCCCGGAAGTCGGCCCGCAGCGGGTCGACCGCGTCGCCCATGCCCATCTCGCGGAGCGTGTCGGCCAGCTTGAGCCGGGTCTCGAAGCGCCATTTCGGTAGCCGCAGGATGACCTCGGTCGGCGCGAGCGCCTGGTCGACCTGGCCGAATGCCTCGCCGGTCATCGCGCGCTCGAGCGGCCCGAGCATGCCTTCGTCGGGCAGGGCCAGCAACATGCTCACCCGGCCACCCTCATACGGCAGCTCGAGCAGGCTGACGCCGTCCAGGTCGGCATAGCCGAAGTAGGCCTTCTGGCCCATGAACGGCACCTCGACCGACTCGCCGCCGAGCAAATGGAACGGCCTCGGGCGGGTGCTCGCCGGCTCGAACGGCAACTGCCACTTGCCCAGGAAGTAGATCGCGTTGGTCAGCACCAGCAGCACTTCGTCGTCGAGGTCGCCAGGCGCCAGCAGCTCGGGGATCTTCGCCTCGGTCTGCTCGCTGACCCAGCCGTTGATGCCGCGCCGCGCGCCCTCGCTGTCGGCGCGGAAGTCGACCGTGCGCAGCCCGCCGCCGTAGTTCCGCCCGACCGTGTCGAGAAACGCCGGCTGGAAGGTCACGCCCTGCTGGCCCCACAGCGCGTTGGCCGCGCGGAGGGTGAAGGTCTCGTCGCTGCCCGAGGCGAGGTCGAGGTCGAGGCGGTTGAGCGCCGGGTGCAGCCGCGGCGGCGGCAGCGAAAAGTCGAGCACGCGGGCCATCTGCGCCGCCGTCTCGCCGCCGGCGCCGGCGTAGGTCATGCCGAGCGCGACGGAGATGCTGTAAGGCGAGCAGACGAGGTTGCCCTCGCTCGAGGCCAGCCGCTGGTAGAGCCGCACGGCGAAGTCGTGGTTGCCGCTCACCGCGGCGGTCAGGTCGTCCGCCGGGACCGTCGGTCGAGTCTCGCGCATGACGTCTCCCGCCCCGCCGGCCGCGGCCAGGCCGGCGAGGATCAGCGTCGCCGCCGCCACGGTGCTCACTCGTCTCATCGAGATTCCTCCGCCCACCAGCGCGATACCGCCGACGGAACGCGCCCGTTGACGGCGATCCGGGCGTTCAGCCGACGGTCAACGACCCGTTACGCCCGAGCTCAATCCGCCGGTCCGAGATCCACGGGTCGGCGCCGATGGTCGCCGCCGCGGTGGTCTCGCGCGGATCGGTGGCCGAGTAGCTCGACCAGCGGCCCTCGATCCGCAGTTCGCCGTCGGACAGCTCGGCGAAGGCGTAGAGCGGGTCGGTGTATGGGTGCATGCCGCCCGACCAGTGGTAGCTGGCCGAGTTGATGCCGAGGCAGTGGATGCCGTGGCGCCGGTCGTGCCGGTCGACGTGCAGGTGACCATAGAGGCAGGCGACCACCGGGCCGTGGCGGAGCACCTCGAGCAGCTCGCGCTGGGGCTCGGGCAACGGCTGGCCGGGCCCGGCGGCGCCGATCGGCTGGTGGGCGAAGACGATCGTCGGCCGGTCGGAGCGGGCCAGCTCGTCGGCCAGCCACTCGAGCTGTGCGGTGCCGGCCCAGTTGAGGCTCGAGCCGGCGGCGAAGTAGTTGCCCTGCTCGTAGTCGATGAAGCCGCCGTCGCGCTTGATGTGGTTGAGGTCGAGCACGATGAACCGCCAACCCCCGGCGGCGAAGGCGTAGTACGGCCCCGGCGCGCCCCACAGGCCGAGGATGTCGGCCTTACCGCCCTTGTCCATGTCGTGGTTGCCGAGCACGTGGTAGCACGGGCCGTCGAACGCATGGAAGGCATCGACGAACGGCCGCGCGGCGTCGGTCGGGTGGCAGAAGTCGCCCAACTGGATGATGTAGTCGAGCCCCGGCCGCGCGGCGACCTCGGCCATGAACGCCGCGAGCCGCTCCGACGCGTCGGGCGCCAGGCCGTAATGCAGGTCGGCGATCAGGCCGAAGCGCAGCCGCCCCGCCTGCCCGCGCGCGGCGGCTGCCGCGGCGGTCGAGAGCACGAAGGTCCGTCGATCGATGGTCATGCCGCTCGGTTTGGCCGCCGGCGCGCCGGCTCCTCGTCGAGCCGGTGGGAAGGTCCACCACGCCGGCCGGCCGAATGCGCCGCTGGGAGGCTGGGATGCCGCTCCACTGGCCGTGCGCACTGGTCATCGTCGCGGGGCCGGCGTCGCTCCGCTCGGCCGACTTGGTCGCCGAGGTGTCGCCCGGGCTCGTCCGCTACGCCGAGTGGACCATCGCCGGCCCGCTGTTGAGCCTGACTCTCGCCGACGGGCGGACGGTCAGCCTGGCCGAGGCCGACCAGCGGGCCGAGCCGGCGGCCGACCGGGTGGTCGTCCAGGCCAACTGGCCGGCGGTCGGGCTCGAAGCGGAGTGGACCGTCGCCTTCGCCGCCGACGGCCGGACGCTGCGCCTGGCGCCGCGCCTGCGGGCCACCGGCGCGCCGGTGCACCTCGCGCGCGCGGCGTTGCTCGAGGCGCGGGTGGAGGGTCAGGCGCTCGAGCGCGTCGGCCCGGCGCATGTCTCGTGCCCGGTGATCGGCGACGGCCTCTTCCTCGGCGTCGAGCATCCCTCGGCGATGACCGTGGTCGACGGCGAGATGGTCCGGATCAGCCAGCCGATCGACCTCGAGATCGGGCGCGAGTGGGTTGCGCTGCCGCCGGCGGTGGTCGGCTCGTCGCCCGAGCGTGGCGACCGGGCGGCGCTGAAGCGGGCCTTTCTGCGCTACCTTGAGGCGGTGCGCATCCACCCGCGCGACATCCACGTCCATTACAACAACTGGTGGACCATGCCGGTGCCGTTCGGCGAGGAGGATGTGCTGGCCAACCTGGCCGCGCTGCGCGAAGGGCTGTACGAGCCGACCGGCTTCTTCTTCGACTCCTACGCGATGGACATGGGCTGGTCCGACGCCCACAGCATCTGGCAGGTCGACGGCGAGGGCTATCCCGAGGGCTTTGCGCGCATCGGCGCCGCGCTGGCGGCGATGGGCAGCCGGCCGGGGCTGTGGGTTTCGCCGTCCAGCCTCTACCCGCCGGCGCTCGACAACGGCTGGCTGGCCGAGCAGGGCTACGAGGTCGCCCCCGGCTCGCACCTCGGCCGCTTCGCCTGCCTCGCGCGCGGCGGGCGGTACCAGCGCGAGTTCCGCGACGCGGTGGTGGCCCATGCGCGGGCCGCCGGCCTGGCGCACGTCAAGTTCGACGGCCTGGCCTGGCCGTGCACCGCCGAGGGCCACGGCCACGCGCCGGGCGAGGACTCGTTCTATGCCATCGCCGAGGGCCTGCGCGAGGTGTTCGACGCGCTGCGCGCGGAGAACCCCGAGATTGCCCTCGAGCCGACCTGCCTGGGCTACTGGCCGAGCCCCTGGTGGCTGATGCACACGCCGTATGTGATCGGCCCGTTCGGCGACGACAGCCCGCGCGGCGTGAGCCCCTGCCCCGAGTGGCTCGAATCGATGACCACCGCCCGCGACGCGGTGATCCGCGAGGGTGACGACGCGTTCTGGCTGCCGTCCGACGCGCTCGAGTGCTTCGACGTCATCATCCAGTGCCCCGGTGAGGCCTACAACCACCTGGTCATGGCGGTCGCGCGCGGGCACTGGTTCCACTCGACCTACATCAACCCACGGCACATGGACGCCGAGGAGTGGCGCTTCTTCGCCGAGCTGATGCGCTGGGCACGAGCGCACCGCGACGAGCTGCGGCAGCCGGTGCTGCTCGGCGGCTCGCCGCGCGAGAGAGAGGCCTATGGCTACGCCTACGTCGGCGCCGAGCGCACGCTCTGCTTCGTCCGCAACCCGTGGATTGAGCCGGCGACCATCGCGCTGCCGAGCCGCGGCCCGGGCACACTGCGCTGGCTCTACCCGCGACGCGAGGCGACGGCCGCGCCGGCGGAGATCGAGCTCGGGCCGTACGAGCTGGCGGTGATCGAATGGACCGACCAGCACAGCATCCGCGGCCTCGAACCGCCGCCTTACACCCCGGCGAATGCAGACGCGTGGGACAGCACACATGAGCGAATCGTCTACGAACCCGAACCGGCGCCGTTCGGCCCTGACTGGACGTCGCCGGACGGCGACGCGGCGGAGGTGCTGGCGTGGCGGGCCACCGGCGAGGTCGAGCTGGCCGCGCCGGGCGAGCTGTGCCTGCTGATCGAGGGTCCGCCCGGCGGCGCGCCGGCCACCGCCGAGGCCGAGCTCGACGGGCAGCCGCTGGAGCTGCGCCAGACCGGCTCGCGCGGCGGCTTCTCGGCCACCGGTGCCGCGCCCGTCGAGGAGTGGCAGTGGTTCACGGCGCCGCTCCTAGTCGGACGCCACCGGCTCGACCTGCGGGTGGTGTTGACCGACGCCCGCTCGCGCTGCGGCGCCTGGGTCCGCGGCGCGCTGCCGGCCCGTCGGCCGCTGCTGCCTGAGCCGTGGGCCGACTTCCCCCTGCCGCCGCACCCGGCGCGGCCGTGGGCGATCCGCCTGGCGGCACTCGAGTCGCCGCCGGCCGAGCTGCCGGCGCAGCGTGCCCGGCGGGCAATCGAGCGCATCGACGGCCTCTACCTCGACAGCCTGCCCTGGCGCTCGGCGACGGCCGGCTGGGGCGAGGTACGGCGCAACCGGAGCATCATGGACCAGCCGATGACCATGGCCGGCCGGCGCTACCACCGCGGCCTCGGGGCGCACGCCGAGTCGCGGATCGAGTTCGACCTGCCGCCCGGCCACCGGCTCTTTGCGGCAACCATCGGCTGTGACCAGGAGGTCTGGGCCAACTCGATCGTCTTCGTCGTCGAGGGCGACGGCGTCGAGCTGTATCGCAGTCCGCTGCTCCGCCGCGACGACGCGCCGCTCGACGTCACGGTGCCGATCGACGGCGTCAGCCGGCTGGCGCTGCTCATCGAAGACGGCGGCGACGGCATCGCCGCCGACCACGGCAACTGGGCCGAGGCGCGAATCGTGCGCTGACCGCCGGCCGGTAGCGACTCACGATGGAGTCGACGGAGCCACCGATGGCCGAGCTGAAGACCAGGCCGACCGACGTTTCGTTCGAGGACTACCTCACCGGCATCGACGAAGGCCGCCGCGACGATTGCCGCACGCTGGCGCGGATGATGGAGCAGGCGACCGGCGCGCCGCCGGTCATCTGGGGCCCGAGCATCGTCGGCTTCGGCGACTACCATTACGAGTACCAGAGCGGCTGCTCGGGCGATTGGTTCGTGATCGGCTTCGCCGCGCGCAAGCGGGAGTTCACGCTCTACCTGATGGCCGGCTTCGAGGGCTATGCCGACCATCTCGCGCGGCTCGGCAAGCACAAGCTGGGCAAGTGCTGCCTGTACCTCAGGCGCCTCGCCGACGTCGACCTGGCGGTGCTCGACGAGTTGATCCGCGAGTCGGTCGCGTTCGTCGACGACCACGCCGTGACCGCCGCGGATTAGCACCGGCAGGGACGCAGCGCGACCCGCCGAACCGCCGCACGGGAGCCGCCCGTGTCGGACATGCTACGCGTCGCCTCGGTGCAGTTCGAACCCGCCCCCGGCGACGTGGCGGCCAACCTGGCCACCGTCGAGCGGTTCGTCCACGCCGCCGCTGCGCAGGCGGTGCGCGTCGCCGTCTTCCCCGAGTGCTGCCTGACCGGCTACTGGCACCTGCGCCACCTCTCGCGCGACGAGCTGTGGCAGTTGGCCGAGCCGATCCCCGCCGGTCCGTCGTCCGCGCGGCTGCAGGCCCTGGCGCGCGAGCAGCGGATGACCATCGGCGCCGGCCTGCTCGAGCGCGGCGACGACGGACGGATCTACAACGCCTACGCGGTGGCCATGCCCGACGGCCGGGTCGCCCGCCACCGCAAGCTGCACGCCTTCGTCAGCGAGCATGTCAGCAGCGGCGACAGCTTCACGGTTTTCGACGATCCCTCGGGCTGGCGGCTCGGCGTGTTGATCTGCTACGACTGTAACCTGGGCGAGAACGTGCGCCTCACCGCCCTGGACGGAGCCGAGCTGCTGCTCGCCCCGCACCAGACCGGCGGCTGCGACTCGCCCGACCCGCACACCATGGGCCTGGTCGACCGGGCGAAATGGGACCGGCGCGCGGCCGACCCGGTGGCCATCGAGGCCGAGCTGGCGGGTCCCAAAGGCCGCGGCTGGCTGCTTCGCTGGCTGCCCGCCCGGGCGCACGACAACGGGCTGTTCCTCGCCTTCAGCAACGGCGTCGGCATCGATGACGACGAGATCCGCACCGGCAACGCGATGATCCTCGACCCCTACGGCCGCATCCTGGCCGAGACCTGCCACGCCGGCGAGGCGATGGTCGTCGCCGAGCTCGACCGCTCGCTGCTCGCCCGCAGCACCGGCCGGCGCTGGATCAAAACCCGCCGGCCCGAACTCTACGGCCCGCTGGCGGTGGCCACCGGCGCCGAGCGCGACACCCGCGCGGTGCGGTTCGACCGCGAGGGCGTCTGAGCGCCTCACCGCCCACGTAGCGACAGCGTGGTGACGTGGCTCAGGCCCTCGATCCAGACCCACCAGGCCTCGCCCTCGGCCGCGCGGCCGGACTGCTGGACCCGCCACCGGGCGCCCGGCTGCAGGCCGAAGCTGAGCCGTCGGGCCGACTGCTCGGCCGCGTCGCGGCTGGCGTGAGGGCCCAGCCGCACGGCCAGCGTCGGCAGGTCGCGGTCGCTGACCAGATCGAACTGCTCGGGCGCGGTGAAGGCATAGTTGATCCGCGCGGTCGCCAGCCCGTCGCCCGATGGCACCAGCGCGGGGAAGCGCTCGACCTCGAGCCCCTCGAACCCCGGCGGCACGCGCGGCAGGAGCTTCAGCGCCGCCGGCTGCGTGTCGTCGACGCCGGCGCAGATCTCGATCGCGTGCAGCGGCGGGCCCTGGTTGGCGCCGTTCGACAGATCGCCGATGCGGTGCCACCGCCCGGTCGGCAGCAGGTTGGTCCCCTCGGGGATGACCCAGAGCCAGCGCCGCCAGTCGATGCCGCGCTCGGCGTCGGCGTAGTCCATGTTCTTGTCGTAGCTGTAGCGGGCGATGTTGCGCAGCAGCTCGCCCGCGTCAGCCAGCTCATCGAGCATCAGCGCCGACTGAGCCAGCCAGCCGATGCCGTACCCAAACCCCAGCACCGGCGCCAGGCCCGGTGCCTGCGCCCGCTGCCGGGCATAGGTGTGGCGCGTGGTGCGGGCCATCTCGGGCTGCCAGCGGGTCGGGTCGTAGCCGTCGAGGTACTGGGCAAACCAGGCCTGCACCAGGCAGTCCTGCAGGCTCGGATAGACCGACTGGTAGGCCACGTTCCAAGCCGGCGCGTTGTGGTCGCCGTCGCGCAGCTCGCGCAGCATGCCGGTCTGGATCCGCTCGGCATAAGCCCGCCAGCGCGCGGCCAGCGCCGGCTCGCCCGCCGCCTCGGCCATCTGCGCGCTGCACCGCAGGCCGATCAGGCAGACCTGGCTGGGATAGACCTCGTACATGTCGGCGCCGGCGTAGATCTCGCGCCGCCGCACCGGATCGGTCACGCTGTGCCACCCCGGCACCGCCAGCGAGAGTTGCGGGCCGCCGGCCCAGCCGGTGGTCTCACCCTCGCAATAGACCACGTCGCGGCCGGTGTAATCGAGCAGCCAACAGACGAACTCGGCCGCCTCGCGCGTCGAGTCCCACCGGCTGCGGCCGAAGACCCCCTCGCGCGGGGCGGTCAGCCACTCGCCGCGCGGCGCGCCAGCCATGCGCCAGGCGACCCAGCGGCCGACCATCGTCGCCCCGTGACCGTCGGTCTCCTCGTCGCCGGCAATCTCGTTGATCGGCCAGGGCGGCCCGCCGCCCTGCATGACAAAGCCCCAGTGCGACGGCGCGTCGGGCGGATAGCCGGCCGCGTCGAAACCCTCGTTCGGCGGGCCGTTGGCCGGGTCGTGGTCGGCGCGGCGCCAGTAGAGCCAGTAGTCGCAGAAGTCGACGTAGCTGGTCAGCCGCGCCGGCTCGTCGAGGCAGCGCAGCGCCAGGGTGGCGAAGTGGTCAGAGCAGCGACCGAACGCGCCGTCGTAGTAGACCCCCACCTCGGGCGCCCAGGTCCCCACACCGCTGTAGCCGCCATACCACGGCGTGTCGCGGCCGGTCTCGTGGAAACAGCCGTCCTCGGCGGCGAACTTGCCGGCGATCTGCTCGAGGTTGGCCACCCACAGGTTGTTCAGCATGGTCGCGAAGCGATCGCCGCGGAAACGCACCGCCGCGGCGAAGCCGTCACGAAAGGCCAGCGGCTCGGGCTGCTCGGGCAGATCCTCCTCGCCGGTGTAGAGCGCCGCCGCCAGCGCCTCGAGATCGGCCGACCAATCGAGCGGCTCGGCCAAGTCGATCCGCGGCTCAAGCTCACGCTGAGACACGCTCACCGCCGGGAAGGGCGCCATCTCGGCGGTCGGCTGCGCGGTACGTACCGTCACCGCGGTGATCAGCGGCGTGCCGCGGAAGGCCGGGTTGTCGCGGATCAGCAGCCCGCGAATCGGCTTCGGGCGCGGGCGGAGCGCGAGCGCGTAGACCGTCTGCGGCGAGTCGGCCCGGGCGAGGGGATCGCGCACCAATCGCAGGCAGCGCTCGAGCACCGCGCGCAGGTCGGGCCGGCTGGCGAACGGTTCGTCGACGGCCTTGCCGCCCGGCGCGCCGCCGATGAAGTGCTCGACGAACCAGACCGTGGCGCCGAGCTCGAGCGGCACCAGGTCGCTCGCACCGTCGGCATAGCGCACCTCCAGCTCGCCGAGGCGGCAGCCGACGTAGAGTTGATCGTCGCGCACCGGGCGCAGTTCGGGATGCTCGCCCCAGTGCGCGGTGCCGTGATCCCAGCCCCAGTTGACCAAGCCGAGCAGGTACACCGCCTCGGCCGGACCGCCGAGCGGAATGAACTCCAGCGGCGGCTCGCTCCGCCGCCGGCTGGCCCCCCGCGCCCCCGGCGGCGCGGCAAGGAACGGCAGCGAGCCGCACAGCTCCGGCACCGCCGC
The DNA here is from genome assembly GCA_964405335.1 of uncultured Fimbriimonadaceae bacterium. GTDB lineage: Bacteria > Armatimonadota > UBA10988 > UBA10988 > UBA10988 > CAYONP01. The sequence goes on along the minus strand of CAYONP010000043.1, from coordinate 8,792 downwards.
GTCGTCGAGCCGCAGGCCGTGGAGATCGGTCACCTCGACACCGTCGTCGATCGCGACCGTCTCCTGCCGATAGTCGGCGAAGGCGATCCAGGCGAAGCCGCCCGGCCGGATCACCGGATTGTCGTCGACGACTTCGACGTAGACCTCCCGTCCAATCAGGTCGAAGGTCGTCCAGCGCACCGGCACCAGTCGGTTCTGACCCGGCGTGTGCGCCCGGCGCAGGACTTCGCCGCCAGGGTGCGCGCGGAGCAGGACCCAGTTGCGGTCGCCGTTGTTCTGCCCACTCAGCGTGCCGTCCCAGCCGGAGACCGAGAAGGCCTGGCGCGGACTGGTGATGGTGAACACCGGCGAGCGCAGCGTGCCGGTGACGGCCTCGCCGCGGGTGAGGGAATCGACCACGAACCGCGGCGGCTCGTCAGGGTGACAGAACAGCTCGGGGCTTTCGGCAATGGTCCAGACGTCGGCCGAGGCGGTCCAGCCGGCGAGGGTATCGTCGGCGAACGAGAGGGTCGCGCCGGGCACGGGCGCGGCGAGGCACAGCCAACCAACCAGCGCGAGCATGAGCGGCTCCGCCACAGCGTTGGCGGCGGGCGGGGGTGGACCTCCCGCGAGCGTGCCCGCGATGAGCGTAGCTTCAGCTGCGAAGGGCCATCTCGATGCGGTCGATCGCGCGCTCGACGACGGCAGGCCAGTCGGTCTCCTCAGGCTTTCGCTCGCCATTCACCAAGTCGGCGTAGACCAGCTCGAGTTCGATCCAGGCGTCTTCGAGCTGTTTCCAGCCAGACGCTTCACTGGGGCACGTACAGTGTAGTTCGGCGAATAGTCCGTCAACCAGTCCGCCCAGTGCGCGCATCGACGGCGACGCCCGGTACTGCTCGATCGCCGCGAGCGCGCGGCGGCAGGCCGCCGCGTAGCGCGGCAACGGCAGGGCGTGGACCCGATCGCCCAAGGTCTCGCGCAATGACTCGAACAGGCCCGTCAACGGCGAGGCAGCGAACCAGCAGTCGTTGCCGAAGGCCTCCAACACGATGCGGGCGTTCGGGAGCAATGGCGGGTGTTCGTCTGCGTGTGATATCCAGTAGTCCTCGCGGGTGACCATCTGGTAGCCGCGCTCGTAACCGACGAAGACCCCGTAGCCGACGATCCGCGCAGCGGCCGCGAAGTGGACCATCGCACTGAAGTCTAGGACCAACCCGTGCACGCCGTGTTCGATGGCAGCTTGAACATGCCGGATGTCCCCGAACTCCGCCACCTCGGCGTGGTCCCACAGCCAGAGCACAGACCACTGGGGGCAGTGTAGCTGGGGCGGGAGTGCCTCGAACAGCTCTGCAAGCCGGACGGAGCCTGATCCCTGCGTGCCGCACCGGGATCGCACGCGGACCAGGCTCTCAAACTCGGTCATGCCAACTCACTGTGCCTGCCGCGCGGCTTCCCCGCGTTGAGCCGTACCCGGTGTCCGCCACAGCGTTGGCGGTGGGCGGGGGTGGACCTCCCGCGAGCCTAGCGCAGCAGTCGTGGGGGCGGGGGGGCGCGCGGGGGGGGGGGGGGGGGGGGGGGGGGGCGCGCCCCCCCCCCCCCCCGCCCCGGGCGGGGGGCCCGCCCCCCCCCCCCCCCCCCCCCCCCCACGACCGGTGTCACGGGCCACCGCCCCCAGGCGCGCCGGGTGGCCAATCCTCGTCATTTCCACCCCGCCACCTTGACTCCCACCCCGCGCCGACCTACCGTCGCCGCGGAGCCGACATGGAACGACTCGACCACGACGTCGAGGTCCTCGTCGTCGGCGGGGGCACCGCCGGCTGTGTCGCCGCGGTCGCCGCCGCCCGCGCCGGCGCGTCGACCATGCTGGTCGACCTCGCCCCGCAGCTCGGCGGGACCATGACCCTCGGCGGCGTCGCCTTCCCCGGCCTGTTCCACGCCCACGGCCGGCAGGTCATTGCCGGCATCGGCTGGGACCTGGTCCGCCGCACCGTCGAACTCGACGGCGGCAGCCTGCCCGACGTCACCGTGCCCGGCCCGCACTGGCATCACCAAGTGCGTATCAACGGCCCGCTCTATGCCATCCTCGCCGAGGTCGCCGCCATCGAGGCGGGCGTCCGGCTCTGCCTCTATGAGCTGCCGTATCGGATCACCCCCCGCGACGACGGCTGGCTGGTCGAGATCGCCGGCAAGGCCCTGACTCGCCGCGTCGCCTGCCGGCAACTGGTCGATTGCACCGGCGACGCCGACCTGATCGGCATGATCGGCCTGCCCCGCCGGCGCGAGGCTGATGTCATGCCCGGCACCCTCTGCTTCCGCCTCGGCGGCTACAACCCCGAGTATCTCGACCCCGAGCTGGTCCAGGCCAGGTATGTCGACGCGCTGGCCAAGGGCCTGCTGGAGCCCGGCGACGTGGCGGGCGAGAACCGCCCCTTCCTCGACTTCCTCCGCCGCGGCGGCGAGGCGGCGCAGTACGTCCTCGGCGCCGACTCCTCGACCTCGGCCGCCTGGACCGAGACCAACGCCCGCGGCCGCGCCTCGGTGCTGCGCCTGCTCCACTTCGTCCGCGGCCTGCCCGGCTGTGAGGGAGTCCGGCTCGAGCGTATGCAGCCGCAGACCGCCGTGCGCGAAACCTACCGCATCATCGGCGAGGAGACCTGCACCATCGAGCGCTACGTCAGCGGCTACCACTGGCCCGAGGCGATCTGCTACGCCTTCTATCCGGTCGATCAACACACCAACGCCGGAGTGCGGCCCGAGCCGCTGGGCGATGACATCGTGCCGACGGTGCCGCGCGGGGCGCTGATCCCCGCCGGCGCGGCGAACCTCCAGGTCGCCGGCCGCTGCCTCTCGAGCGACCGCCTGGCCAACAGCGCGCTGAGGGTGCAGGCGGTCTGCATGGCCACCGGCCAGGCCGCCGGCTGTGCCGCGGCCCTCGCCGCCC
>CAYONP010000043.1:0-5772 GCA_964405335.1 uncultured Fimbriimonadaceae bacterium | reverse complement strand
GGGGCGATCGTGCCCGCGGCGATCAGGCCGAGCGACTGATCCCCCGCTCGACCACGGCCGGCTCGATTCCGGCCATCCGCGACAGGGCCGTGTCGGGCGCTGGGACCTCGCCGGGCAGCGTGTGGCCTTGCTCGCGCAGGGCGAGGACGCGGTGGATGAGGGTGGCCAGGTCACGCGCGCTGGGGGCTTTGGCCGGGTAACGCCAGTCGCCGAACGCCGTGCGGATCGTCACCGAAAGCCTGGTGACCTGGACGCCGAGCACATCGTGCCAGGAAACGTCAACAGCCCCCGCCAGTCGACGAAGGTGCAGACCCTCCTGCCCAGCGACCACCTCAGTGCAGTACGAGCGCCGGAAACTCGGCAGAAGTACAAACAGGCCCGCGAGCGCCACCAGCACTTCGAACAAGTACACTGGGAGCAAGCGCTGCTCGCGCCAGTGAAGCGATAGAGCGGTGAAACCAATAAGGCAAAGGCAGAGCGTCCATAGGCCAAGCCAATAGTGGCGCCTGGTTCTGATGTTCGCGAACTTGACCGGCTCATCCAGCCCGATCCACTGGGGCAGTGGCGCTTCACCGAGCGCGTCCGCACCGCCCAACCGGTGATTGAGCCAGGCTACCAGTCGCCCGCCGCCGTCCACCCAGCCATCGATCCGCAGTTCACCCTCGTCGAACAGCACCGAGGCGCCGGTGCCGTCATAGACCAACCCGCGCAGGTGGTCGAGCCGATAGGTGCGGGCGCGCTTGAGGTAGCGCGCCTCTCGGATCTCGCCGGGTTGGAGCCGCATCCACGCCCGCTTCCCGCGAAGGCAGAGCAGTGTCACGGGCCAGCAAACCGCCATTAGCAGCAGCCCGGGCAGCGGCAGGAAGCGGGCCCAAGGGCCGACGGCAAGGATCCAGAGCAGGCCGAAAAGGGTGAGCGGTAAGGCGACCAGGTTGGCGACCTGTAGCCAGCCCGGCACGCCGGCCGACACGGTGAACCACCGCCCTGGATGCTTCCCCGGGTCGACGGGTCGATCAAGCCGGCGCCGCATCCTCACCATGATCTCCGTTACGAGTCTACACCGCCGACGAGGCAGTTGGCGCTAGTCGTGGCGAGACTCCGCCACCATCGGGCGCGGCGCGTGAGAACGGTCTCGCCTCGCCCTTCGGGAGTGGCAGCCCCGCGCTGTCAGGCGAGTCCGGGCTGACCGAGGCAGCCCCTGTGCCGCCGGCATTCGGCGCGCGCAGCGCGCCGCTACTGCCCGACACCCTCGTCGGCGGCCGGCGGGACGCCGGCGGTCCATCGGCGCGCATGGCGCGCCCTACCAAGCGCCGCGACCTGCCGGCACCCGTGGACCGCCGGCTTCCAGCCGACACCCGTGGACCGCCGGCTTCCAGCCGGCATTCGGCGCGCGCAGCGCGCCGCTACAGCCCGGCCCTCGCCGGCGGTCCATCGGCGCGCATGGCGCGCCCTACCAGCCGAAGACCACCGTCGACGCCTGTGCCGGCGGGACCGTTAGCCGGCCGTCGGTCAGCGTGGCCGTACGGCCGTTGAGCAATACGACCGTTGGCGCGCGGCCGTCCAGCTTGGGCGCGGTCAGCGTGATCGCCGGGCAGGGGCGGTCGGTTGGCGGCGTCAGCCGCACGGTGACCCGCTCGCCCTCACTGCGGGCGGTCAGCGATAGCGGACCGTAGACCGTCGGCAGGCCCGTCAGGCTGAGCCCCTCACCGTCGAACCAGGCCGGCTCGGCCGCCGGCAGCAGCACCAGCGTCTCGCCGTCGAGCGTCGCCAGCGCCGCGGTGACCCGCAGCACCTCCCGCGCCAGGTCGACCAGCGGGCCCTCGGCCTGCGGCTCGCCGCCGGGGGTCTCGACCGCCGCCGGCATCGCCTCGCGGCCCCACGCCTCGTCGCCGGTGAGCAGCGCGTGGCGAGCCAGGGCGACGAAGCCCCAGCCCTCGCTGCGCGCGGCCAGGCCGGCCAGCGGCTCGGGCGGGGCGTCCCAGTAGAGGCGCAACAGCCGGCGCGATTCGAGGTGCTGGCCCGCGGCGTCGAGCGCCGCGCAGACGATCGCCGCCGCCTCGGGCGAGTAGCCCTCGAGGCCGACGCCGCCGGGCAGCGCGGCGAAGTAGCCACCGGCCTGCGCGCGCTCGGTCACCAGCGCGGCCAGCGCGGTGCGATAGACCGCCGTCGCGGCGGGATCGCCCAGCCGCACTTCGGCGCCGCCGGCGAACCAGTCGCGCCACAGGTCGTCGGCCGACTGGCGCAGCTCGGCGGCCGTCCAGGCCTCGCTCTCGGGCAGCCCACCGCCGCGGCAGGCGAGCAGGAAGGTCAGCTCGCGCGTCGCGCCGGGCGCCAGGGCCAGCTCATACTCGACCGCCTCGGTGACGTAGAAGGCCTGGTCACCCGCGCCGCCGACATCGACATAGGCCGCCGCCTGGTCGTTCAGCCGCCCCGCGACGATTTCCCGCGCATCGGGCTCGACCTCGCGCGGGAACAGCCACAGCGCGTTCAGGATGGGATTCACGTCCGGCGCGCCCTTGACCGGCAGCACCTCGATGCGCAGCAGGCCGTCGGCGTTCAGGTCGCGGCCGACGAACATCGCCACGCCCGGCTGATGCTGCCCCCAGACCGCGATCGGGTCGATCACCAGCGGCTCTTCGCCCTCGACTCGGACGATCTGCGGCCGCTGCCCCGGCGCGGTGTGGTGGCTTTCCATCAAGCCGACGGCGACGTTCCAGCTACTGCCCGGCCGCACGGCCAGGCGGTACTCGAGCGGCACGCCGCCCATGCCGGCGCGGATGTTGGCAAAGGCCGGGTCGCAGGCGACCGCCGGGTGGCCCCAGCCGGGCATCGGCGTGCCGCCGGCGACGTAGCCCCAGTCGCGGTGCTCGGCCGGCGTGGCGGTGTCGGCGTCGTAGCGCAGCACGGTCCGCCCGCCGACGCTGCCGACGCCGCCCGAGAGGCTGACCGTCGCGGGCAGGTCGAGCCGCAGCGGCAGCATCACCGGCTCGGTGCCGCGGTTCTCGGCGGTGACCGTCAGCACGTCGGTGCTGTGCGGCCAGGCCGGCGCGCGCCAGGCCCGGCTGAGCAGCTCGACCGCGCCGACGGTCGCCCGGCGCTCGCTGGTCGGCGTCGGGTCGCAGGCGACGCCGGCCGTCCACTCGGCGCCGTCGACGGTGACGGCGACGGGGCCCCAGTCCTCGAGCAGCACGCCGGCCGCGTCGACCGGCGTGCCCGGCGCATCGGGCAGGCCCAGGCGCAACTGCGCTCCGGCGGGTGCCAGGGCGCAGAGCATGAGCGCAACAGCGAGGTGTTTCATCATCCGGCCCCCAGGGTCGCCTGCTCGGGCGAGTGCACGATCTCGAAGCCGTGGAGCTGAGCGAACGCCCGCAGGTCGCGCCGGTGGTCGCCATAGAAGACGACCTGGTGGAACCCGAGCACGTCGCGGCAGTCCTCGACGCGGTCCATCTTGACCGAGAAGTTGGTCCGGCAGCCGCCGGCCGGCGGGGTGTCGATGTTCTCGGTCACCGTGCCGGTGTCGACGATGAACCGGTCGGGCCCGGTGAAGCGGAGCAGGGTCACCTTGTGGCCCGGCTCCCACAGCACCTGGGTCGAGATGCCCAGGGCCGACTCGCTGTGGCTGCGCAGGATGCGCGGCACCGCCGGCTGGTCGAAGCCGTTGAGCCGGCTGCCCGAGACGCAGTGGGCGACGATCAGCTCGTTCTTCGCTGTCTCCGGCACCGGGTCGTTCATGAACCCGGGCTTGCGGAACAGGTAGCTGGTCATCATCAGCGAGACAGCGCCGTAGAGGTCGGCCTCGCAGCCGCCGGTGACGCCGATGTCCTGCATCATCGACCAGGCCATGCACGGCGGCGTCGGCGCCTTCCGCGCGGCGACCATGCCGAGACAGTCCATCGACAGCGCGTTCGACTGCTCCTCGTGCAGCAGCATCTTCGCCGTGGTGAACACCCGCATGGCGTTGACGAAGTCGTCGCCGTGCGGCTCGACGATGCGCGTCGCCTCCTGCTGGATCTGGTCCGCCAGCCGGCTCACCTCGGCGGTCACCGGCATCTTGGCGAAGCGCTCCTCGAAGTCGGTCCGCGGCACGTAGCGGACCTTGGTGCCGAGCTTCGGCAGCACCGTCTCGCTGCGCCGGTCGCCGACCACGACGAGGATGCGCGACTCTTCGAACAGCCGCTTGGCGACGATCATCCGCAGGCCCTGCTCGACCGCCTCGAAGTCCAGCGTCGAGAGGACGTAACAACCCTTGCGGTGGCCGACCTGGTTGACCTGCCCGGTGAACGCGGTGCCGACCGGGGCGAAGACGATCAGCGGCACGCCGGCGGCGGCGATGCGCTCGACCCAGTGCCACACGCCCAGGTGCTGGACGATGATCACCGCGCCATCGGGCGACTCGCGTTGGAGGCGCTCGCAGAAGGCGTTGACGGCGTTGTCGTCCTCGAGCGGATCGCCCGGCCCGCCGAGGCTGATGCCGTTGCGCTGCGCGGCGCGCTCGAGCAGCTCGCTGTAGCGCTGGCGCCAGCCCTCGACATCGTAGCTGGTGCCGGGCCAGCCGAGCCAGTAAGGCGGCCGGGCCCGCACGACGGCGGCCAGCATGGTCACCGTCGGCTTCGGCCGCAGCTCGCCGACCGGAATCTCTTCACGCAGGTCCTGCAACGGTCGCGCCGCCGCCGGCCGCCAGCCGCCCAGCACCGCCGCACCGGTGAGACCAGCGGCACTAGCGCTGATGAACCGGCGGCGGGAGAGGCAGCAGCAGGCGCAGGCGGGGCCGCGAAGCGTGCAGGAGCCACAACCATGACCCATGGCAACTCCCCGTGCGCAAGACGCGGGACTCACGCGAACCTCGGCTGTGCAAGGTCTTGGCCTTATCGCACGGCAGGCGGCAGACGGCAGGCGGCAATCGGCAGGCGGCAGGCAGCAGGCGGCAGGCGGCAGGCGGCAATCGGCAGGCGGCAGGCGGCAGGCGGCGAAGCTGCCGCTTGGAGCCACCGCCGTGAACCCCACCTACGCCGAGCTGGCCAAGATGATCGACCACTCGCTGCTCCAGCCGATGCTGACCGACACGGCGCTGGAGGAGGGCATGGCGCTGGCCTTGCGCTACGACGTGGCCAGCGTCTGCCTCAAGCCCTACTACCTGCCCCGCTGCGCCGAGCGGCTGGCCGGCAGCACCGTTGCGCCGAGCACGACCATCGGCTTCCCGCACGGCGGGCACGCTACCGCGGTCAAGGTGGCCGAAGCCGAGCAGGCCCTGCGCGACGGCGGGCGCGAGCTGGACATGGTGGTCAACCTCGGCAAGGTGCTCAGCGAAGACTGGGCCTACGTCGCCGCCGACCTGCGCTCGGTGATCGAGGTCACCCACGCCGCCGGCGCGCGGGTGAAGGTGATCTTCGAGAACTGCTACCTCGCCGACGAGCACAAGATCCGGCTGTGTGAGCTGTGCGGCGAGCTGCGCGCCGACTGGGTCAAGACCTCGACCGGCTACGGCACGTCGGGCGCGACGCTGGACGACCTGCGGCTGATGCGCGCCCACGCGCCGGCGCACGTGCAGGTCAAGGCGGCCGGCGGCATCCGCACGCTCGACGCGTTGCTCGACGCCCGCGCCGCCGGCGCCACGCGGGTCGGCGCGACGGCGACGCAGGCGATCCTGGACGAGTTCCGCCGGCGCGCGGGCCTGCCGGCGATCGGCTGAGGCGCCGGCGAGCCGCGCCCGTCTGCCCTGCGGTAGGGACTTCTCACAAGGAGTCAAGTCTCCTGCGGTCGTGGTACGACCGG
>CAYONP010000042.1:39295-46395 GCA_964405335.1 uncultured Fimbriimonadaceae bacterium | reverse complement strand
AACGGGCCGCCGGCCTCGGGTCGCGGGGGGTCCGTCCGGAGCGCGTGCGTCCCCGCCCGCCGAGGTAGGGCCCGTTCGCCGAACGGGCCGCCGTCCTCGGGACGCCGGCGGTCCGTTCGGAGCGCGGGCGTCCCCGCCCGCCCAGGTAAGGCCCGTTCGCCGAACGGGCCGCCGGCTCACTCCGGCTCGATCTCCCCCGCCTGGTCGAGCATCTCCTGCCGCCGGACGGTGGCCTCGAAGGCCTCCTCGACGAACTCGGCGACGACCTCTTCTTCGGCCAGGATCTGGAGCTGCTGGTCGATCTGCTGGAGCTCGGCGAGGTCTTCGGGCCGCGCGGTACCGTGTTCACAGGCGGCGCGGATCATGTCGCGCCGGGCGACCAACGCGGCGTGCAGGTCGCGCGCTTCGTCGGCGGTCAGCTCGCCTTCGAACAGCGCCGCGCGCAGCGCCTCATAGCCTGGGTCGGGCTCAGCCATAGGTGGCAAAAATAGCCTCGAGCGAGTGCTCGCGCCCGCCCCGCGCCACCTCGCCGAGATGCTTGAACTGCTCGTCGAGCGTCGGCCGGGTCGGCTCGCGATAGAGCACGCCGAGCCAGATGTGGTCCTGGTCGTAGGCCAGGTGGATAGCGCCGTGCCGGTCGTGCACGTTGTGGTCGGCGGTGACGCTGACCACCCGCGGCGTGAAGGTCTTGTAGCTGTTATAGAAGGTCGTGCACGGGCTGATCACCTGCACGAAGCTGAAGCCGCGGTGGCGGAACGCCTCGTCGATCACCTTGGTCATCTCTTTGCGCTGCGCGCTGTAAGCCCGGGCGACGAAGCTGGCGCCGTAGCTGAGCGCCAGGCCGGCCGGGTTGAGCGGCGCTTCCCAGCTCCCGAACGGCGAGCTGAGCGCCTTCTTGGCCAGGCCCAGGTCGGTCGTCGTGGGCGAGATCTGGCCCTTGGTCAGGCCGTAGATCTCGTTGTCCAGCATCAAATACGTGATGTTGACATTGCGCCGCGCGGCGTGCGGGAAATGCCCCGCGCCGATGCTCAGCCCATCGCCGTCGCCACCGACGACGATCACGTTGAGGTTGGGGTTGGCCAGCGCCACGCCGGTGGCAATCGGCAGCGCGCGGCCGTGGACACCGTGGAAGCCGTAGCACTTGAGGAAGGCGGGGAACCGGCTGCTGCACCCGATGCCCGAGACGATGACCACCTCGCGCGGGTCGGTGCCGCTCTCGGCCAAGACCTCGGAGACCGACGACAGCACGCCGAAGTCGCCGCAGCCGGGACACCAGATCGGGTCGACGTCGCTCCGGTACTCTTTGGCCGTGCGCGGCTTGGCTTCGGCCAGGGTCTGTGCCTGAACAGTATCGGCCATCGGTCACACCTCCTCGCGCAGCGCGGCGACGAGATCGCCCGGCGTGAACGGCACGCCGTCGTACTTGTTAACCAGCCTCGTCGGCAATCCGGTTTCGGCCCGGATCAACCGGTTGAGCTGCCCGCTGAAGTTCAGTTCGCAGACGACCACCTGCTCGACCGTGGCGGCAAAGGCCATGATCTCCTCGACAGGCAGCGGCGAGAGCATGCGCAGGTGCAGACAGCGGACGGCGATCTCCTCGGCCGCCAGGCGGTCGATCGCCTCGACCACCGAACCCTCCATGCTGCCCCAGCTAATCACCCCAAGCTGGGCCGTCTTCGGGCCGTGCAGCCGCGACCATCCCGGCTCGGCGGCGGCGGCGCGGATCTTCTGCTCGCGCCGCTCCATGTAACGCGCGCTCAGCGGGCCGTTGTTCGTCGCCGGGTTGCCGTGTTCATCGTGCGCCAGGCCGGTGATGGTGTAGAAGTTCGCCGCCTCGCCGCCCGGCAAGGTCATCGGCGCGACGTTGCTCTCGGTCAGCTCATAGCGCTTGTAGTCGGCGTCGGTGACGGTCTGCAGCAAGCGCCGGTCGAGCCGGACCTTGCCCAGGTCGGGCGGCTCAATCGCCTGCGTGCGCATGGCCATCGACTGATCACTGAGCAGAATCACCGGCGTCTGGTACTTCTCGGCCAGGTTGAACGCCCCGATGGTGTCGTGCAGGCAGTCGCGGATGTTGGCCGGCGCGACGACGATCCGCGGCGCGTCGCCGTGCGCGCCGAGCACGGCCAGGTTCAGGTCGCCGCTCTCGCACTTGGTCGGCAGGCCGGTCGACGGCCCGCCGCGCATGGCGTCGATGACCACCACCGGCAGTTCCGCCATCACCGCCAGACCGAGCATCTCGACCATCAGCGCCAGGCCTGGGCCGCTCGTCGCGGTCATCGACTTGGCCCCGGCGAAGCTCGCGCCGAGGCAGACGCCGAGGGCGGCGATCTCGTCCTCGGTCTGGATCACCGTCGCCCCGAACTTGGGCAGATGTGCCGCCAGCCAGTGCATGATGTCGCTGGCCGGCGTGATCGGATAACCGGCGTAGAGATCGCACTGCGCCACCGCGGCGCCCATGGCCACCGCTTCCGAGCCGTCGACCACCATCCGCCGCCGCTTGGCCTGGTCGGGATTGCTCTCGAAGCGGTAGCGCTCCGACCGGCTGAGATTCTCGGCGACATACTGCGCGCCGGCGTCGAGCGCCTTGTGGTTCAGCTCGACCGCCTGCGGGCTGCGCCGGCCGTACTTGTCGACCACGCACTGCTTGAGCGTCTCGAGCGGGATGCCGAACAGCTCGGCCAGGGCGCCGAGCAGGACCATGTTCTTGGTCCGCCGCTCGTTCACCTGGTCGCTGGCAATCGAGCTCATCGGCACCCCGTACTTGGTGACCTGCCCGTTGACCCGCTCGTCGAGGTGGACGCTGTCGCTGTCGTAGACCAGGACCGAGTCGTCGCGGGTCAACTCGCCGGCCAGGACGTCGTACGACTCCTGGTTCATACAACAGAGCACATCGGGGCCGTCGCCCTGCGAGACCACCCGTTGCGCGCTCATGCGGCACTGGTAGGTGGCCAGGCCGCCTTTGATCTCGGCCGGCAGGGTCCGCAGGGTGAACACCTCGTTACCCTCGCGGATGGCGGTCAGGGTGATGAACTCGCCGGCGGTGGTGGGGGAGTCGGTGCCGCCCTCGCCACCGACCTTGACAATCAGCTCGGACATGCCTGCAATCCTGAGGCGCACGGAATCGCCGCCTGCGGGGCTCCGATGCAAAGTATGCACCGAGCCCCGCTATTGTCAACGACACGGCTCTGAAACCGGGGTTTCCAGCCCGAGCATGAATTGCTCGGTCAACCCGGCGTCCGACCGCACCGCCGCACAGGGCCAGTCGGCCACGCTCCGGCCGGCGACCAGCAGCACTGCCCGGTCGCACGTCGCCAGCGCCAGGCCGACGTTCTGCTCGACCATCAAGATACCCGCGCCGAGCCGCTCGCGCACCGCCGAGAGCAGTTCCATCGCCCGCCGCGCCAGCGGCGCGGAGAGGCCGATGGTCGGCTCGTCGACCAACAGCAGCCGCGGTTGCGACAGCAGCGCCATGGCCAGCGCCAACTGCTGCCGCTGCCCGCCCGACAAGGTCCCCGCCCGCTGCCGCAGCCGGCCGCGCAGCTCGTCGAACGGCGCCAGCGCCTCGTCGTGCCGCCCGTCGGCGCCGGCCAGGCTGGCTGCCAGGCCGAGGTTCTCGGCCACTGTCAGCGGCGCAAAGACCTGCCCGCCCTGCGGCAAGTAGACGATGCCGCGGGCCAGGTTCGCGCGCGGCGTCGCGCCGGCCGGCTCGCCGGCGAGCTGGATCGTCCCGCCGGTCACCTCGGTCAGGCCGACGATGCTCTTGAGCACGGTCGACTTGCCCGCGCCGTTCGGGCCGCAGAGCGCGACCAGTTCGCCCGCCTCGACGGTCAGATCGACCCCCCGCAGGATGGTCCGCTGCACGTAGCAGGCGGTCACTCCCCGGAGTTCGAGCAGGGCCATAATCAGGCCGGTGGGTCGGGCGGCGACTCGACCGGATCGACCAGGAACTGGAATAGCCGCAGCGACGGCCGGCCGCGGTCACGCTCGAACTCGCTCGGCGTCGCGGGCAGCGTGAACGGCGCGTCGACGGCCAGGACCAACACGCCGTAGACCTCGTTGGTCCGGTTCGGGTTGCCGGCGATGTCCAGCTCGCCGACGAAGGTTCGGTCGCCCCGCGGCAGCAGCGGCACGGTGCGGACCTGGTTGGCCGGCCCGCGGACCACCGCCACGGCAGTGACGCGGTCGCCCTCGGGGTCGCGGATGCGCGCGGCCAACTGGATTCGCCCGCCCTGGAACGGCAGCCGGCGCGGTTGAGCGCCGACGCCGATGATCACCGGCGGCAGGTTGGCCCCGAGCCGCGGTAGGGGCACCAGTTGGCGATCGACGTCGACCTGCTCGCCGCCGAGGATCTCGACCTCGAAGGTGTCGGCAAAGAAGCCCGTGGCGCGGAGCTCGACGGTCAGGCTGCCGCGGACCAGATCCTCGATCAGAATCTCGCCCGGCGCCAACTCGCGGCTGTCGACCGGCCCGCTGCCGACCTTGCCCGCCTCGACGCCGTTGAGCAGCACGGTCACCTCGGCCATTGGATCGCTCGAGACGCGGACCAGCAGGTCGCCGAAGCTGCGCGCCAGGAGATCGGTGGCCAGCGTGTCGAGGACGTTGATGTCGGTGGTGGCGAACCCGCCTTGCGGCGATTCGTCGAGCGCCTCTTCGGAGAGCCGCTCGAGCGCCTGGATCTGGAACAACGACAGCGGCCGCGAGTTGCCGCTCAGCTCATAGACGCGCGCCGCCAGCGTGGTGATATCGGTCAAGTCGCGTCGCACCAACTCGTTGTCGGGGTTGAAGTTAAGCAGCCCGGCCAGCCGTCGCGTGCCGCCGAACGGCTCGGTGGCCAGGACCAGATAGGGCCGGTTCAGCTCGAGCTGATCGAACGAGTAGAAGCCATGCTCGTTGGCCTGGCTGTTGACAATCGGCAGGTTGTCGCGCAGCGGCAGGGGGACGATTTCGATCTGCGCGTGCGGCATCACCGGCGCGCCGAGGCCTAGGTGCGAGCGCGTCGGCACGAACACGAACCCATCGACCGCGCCGCGCCCGCGGCGGGAGAAGGCCGCGTCGAGCGTGTCGACGCTGAAATCACTGCTGCTGCAGCCGACGCCGGCCGCCACCACGGCCAGGGCCGCCGCCAGACCGACCCGTCTCAGCCACTGCTGCATCGCGCGCCCTCCTCCGGTCCGTGCTCAGCCGCGCGCCAGCACCGCCTGCGCCGCCAGCTTGCACTCCCAGTATTGCGCCCAAGCCGCCGCGAGGCTGTTAAACTCCAGAATCGCCGTGGTTTCCGAGGCCATAATACCAGGGTGAACGTTCTGTAACGCGGCGCGGTATGGCGTGTCCGCCAGCGTGATCCGCAGCTCCACCGGTTGGCCCAGCTTGAGCGGTGCCGGCCAGCCGACCGGCCGGCGTAGCGTCATCGCCGCCCGGCGCAGCAACTCACCCGTGGCCGACGCGGCGAGGCAGTCGGCCGCCGTGTCGCCGAGCGACTCCTTGGTTACCACGCAGGTCAGGCCGCCGATCAGCGCCTGCGCCTCGGCCGCGCCGGCGCTGTCGCCGGCGTAGAGGATCATCGGGATGTCCAGCTCGCCGGCCAGGGCCGACTCGACGCCGACCTCGCCGACCCGCCGGCCGTTGATCTCGATCGCCTCGATGTCGTGCTCGTACGTGTGCGCCAGCGTGCCACCCGGCGTGCCGGCCATGCTGTGGAAGCCGACCATCAACATCGCGTCGATGCCCGGCCCCAGCCCGCCGGGCCAGTCGACGCGGTAGGGCGGCTTGCCAACGATGGCGCGCACGTTCGCCGGCAGCCGGTCGAGGCGCACGTTGCGCCCGGCGACGTGCTCGTCGTAGAGCACCACCTCGGCCGGGCTGAGGCCGTCGATGACCGCCAGCAGGTCGTGCATCAGCAGGTCGCGGCCGGCCTCATAGAGCGCTTTGCCGGGGGTCACCTCGTCATAGGTGGTGACGCCGGTCAGGCCTTCCATGTCGCAGCGGATGAGGAACCTCATGGTGCCGCCCACGCCTCCTCGAACCAGGCCAGATGCTGCTCGATCGTCTCGCGCTCGGTCAGGCCCGCCCGCGGCCGGACCTCGAAGCTGACCGTCGCGCCGTCGCGGGCGAGGTAGCCACTGCGCCGCAGCGCGGCGACGAACTCACGCAGGTGCGAGGCGTCGTGCTCGCTGCCGGGATAGCCCAGCGGCGGGTGCTTGTCGCCGTAGAGTGGGTCGCCCCGATCACTCAGCAGGCAGTTACCGAGGTGGACATGGTGCGTCAGCTCGCCGGCGACGTCGAGCGCCTGGTCAAAGCCCTCGCCGAGCAGCGGCAGGTGGCTCATGTCGACCAGCAGGCCGAGGTTGGTCGGCCCGGCCGCGTGGACGCGGCGGACCAGCGCGGCGGCCTCGGCGGTCGGGCCGATCAGGGCGCGTTTGTCGATCTCGCGGTCCATCGGCTCGATCACCAGCGGCAGCGGCGCCGCCGCGGCGCAGAGCGCGGTGAGGAACTCGACATAGCCCGCGGTGTGCGCGGCGCGGCGCTCGGGGCCCAGGTCGGCGCCGCTGACGGTGACCACCCGCGTCGCGCCGAAGGCGTGTGCGACGGCCAGGCCGGCGGTGGCGGTCTCGAGGGCGCGCGCCCGGTGGGCCGCGTCGGGGTGCGATGGATCGCTGCCCGGCTCGGCGTGGAGGAAGGGCAGACAGAAGTGGACCTGCTTGCCCGACGAGCGCACCGCGGCCGCCTCGCGGGCGATGCGAGCCGGGTTGCCGTCGGGCGGGCCGAGGAGATCGATCGCCTCGACCGGCAGGTCGAGCATGATCTCGCACAACGTCCGCTCATGCGCCTCGGCGTCGGTCCAGGCGTCCGGGCAGAGCAGTTGGTGGGTGACGCCGAGGATCGGCCTGGTCACAACGCCGCTCCGAGCAGGATGGGGGTTGGCCCAAGGTCGTGCCACTCCTCCTCGCGGGGCGCGCCGTTGGCGTCGCCCCGACCGCGCAGGCCGGCACGGTAGGGACACGCCAACGGCGTGTCCGTCGGGTCGGAGGTGATGCCGTGGCGTCGGCGCGTGAAGATCATTACATGTAATCATGAAATACGGCCACGCCAACGGCGTGTTC
>CAYONP010000042.1:23479-39195 GCA_964405335.1 uncultured Fimbriimonadaceae bacterium | reverse complement strand
GCGTCGCGGTTGGCGTCGGGCGCGCCGTTGGCGGCGGCACTACCGATGGGTGGCGTGGTGGGCGTGCAGGCCGTGCTCGGCGTCCCATGCGCCGCGGGCGACGCGCACGCCGGCGGCTCGGCCGAGGCGGCTCGTGCCGGGATTGTAGAGGTAATCGAGCAGCGTCTGTCCGACCGCGCGCAGGCTGGCCGGCGAGCACTTGTCGACCGTATCGTCGAGGGTGTGCCAGTAGCGGTTCGAGTTCGGGCCGGGGTAGTCGAAGTCGATTAGGTCGACCGCCGGCACGCCGACCTGGATCAGCGGCACATGGTCGTCGATGATGCCCGAAATCTGGCGCTGCTCAAACTGGGCAAAGCCGAGCGCGTTGCCGCGCCGCCAGAGCTCATCGACCAGCTCGGGGCCGCCGGCGACGGAGTTGCCCTCCTGCGGAATCTGCAGGTTGGCGTCGCCGACCATGTCGACCACGATCGCCTCGCTCGGCCGCAGCGCGCCCATGTTGGCGGCGAAGTGCCGACTGCCGAGCGAGAAGCCGAACAGCGGCTCGCCGGCGGTCAGCGCGGTGTTGCCCAGGTCTTCGAGGTCGAAGAAGGCGAGAATCACCGGCCGCGCCGGCGGCCTGGCGGCGAACTGCCGGGCCAGCTCGAGCAGCACCGCCACGCCGCTGGCACCGTCATTGGCGCCGAGGATCGGCTCGTCGCGGTTGTTCGGGTCGGCGTCCTGGTCGGCCACCGGCCGGGTGTCCCAGTGCGCGCCGATGAGCACCGCGCCGCTCTGTCGGGCCGAGCCGGCAAAGGCGCCGAGGAGGTTGGTGCCGTCGATGTCGGCGCCGGTCGCCGCGTTGAAGGTGAAGGCCTGCTGGGTCACCTGCGCGCCGGCCGCGTCGAGCCGCCCGGCGATGAAGTTGCGGCAGGCGTCATGTCCGGCCGAGCCGGGATTGCGCGGCCCGAAGCCGACCTGCGTCTCCAGGTCGGTGAAGGCGCGGGTGGCGTTGAACGTCGGCACCGTCGGCCCGGGCGGCGGGTTGTTGCCGCCGGTGCTCGAGGTGCTGCAGCCGAAGGCCGAGAGCAGCACGATCAGCAGGCTCAGGCTGCCATACTGGGCCAGGCGCATCACCTCATTCTCCCCATCGTGTCGGCCACGGCGCCGGGAGCGCGGGCGTCCCCGCCCGCTCCGCCATCCGTGCCGGCCGGCGGGACGTCCGCGCTCCGACGGCTCTCGGCCGGACGCTCACTCACCCGCCAGTGCATGGACGCGCAGGTTGCGGAAGCAGGCCGTGACGCCGTGCTCGGCGTGCAGGCCGACCGCGCCGGCGGGCAACTGCTCGTCGTCGAGGCGACTGACCTCCTGGCCGTTGACCGCGAAGCGCAGTCGGCCGCCCTGCAGTCGGACCTGCAGGTCCTGGCCCGCGTCGCCGCCGCGGAGGGTGGCGATCGGCCCGGTGTCGACGGTCTCGAACCGCCCGTCGATACATCGCCCAACGAAGTACTTGCCGGCGCTGTTCATCAGCAGGTAGTAGAACCGCTCCCGCGCCGTATCGCCGCGGACGACCAGCCCGAAGCTCGAGAGCACCGGCCCGGCCACGGCCCGGGCGTTGACCTCGACCACGCCGTCGGTGGTCGCGGCGGTCGGCAGGGCCAGCAGCGTCTCACTTCCCTCGGCCGGGGCGGTGACCACGTAACCACCTTCGGCAAACTGGTGCAGCGGGTCGACCAGCCAGGTCTGCTCGCCAATGTTGCCGCTCAGCGGCTCGTGATAGGTTACCGGGCCGACCGGCCAGGCAATCGCATGGTCCGGTGCCGCACCGACCACCGGCGGGCCGCCGGCGCCGAGGTCGGTGACCAGCAGGTTGTCGAACGAGACATGGCCGGTCTGCTCGAGGTAGAGACCGACCGCGCCGCGCTCGATGGTCGCGTCGGTGAACTCGGTCACCCGCACGCCGTTGACCATGACCTGGTGCTGCCGGCCCTCGCAGCGCACCCCGAGGGTGTTGACCTGCTCACCCGGCCGGATCGACGGATGGCGCGTCTCTTTGGCCAGCACGCGCACCTCGTCGCCGTTGCGGGCGCCGGCATACCAGGCGCCGTCGGGGTTGATCAAGAAGAAGTAAAAGTGGGCGCCGTCGACCACCCGCCAGCAGAGGCCGAACAACTGGCCTGGCGAGCCGATCCGCTGCCGCGCGTCGACCGAGGCGGCGAAGTCGGTCAGGTCGGCCGTCGCCGGCTGCCACGAGAGGAAGCTCTTCTGCTCCCCGTCGCCGGCCTCGTTGCGCAGGTGATACTCCCCACCAGCGAGCTGGCGGAACTGGTCCTCGGCCCAGCCCGTCGGCCGATCGAACGTGTCGGCGAAGATGGTCCGCGGGCCGGGGCCGACCGGCGGCGGGTCGCCCGGCCCGACCGGCGGCACGGCCCCGCCGGCGGTCACGCGCAGGTTGTCGAAGCGGACCAGCGCCGGCGCCTCGACAAACAGGCCGACCGCGCCGGCGGCGAAGGTGGGATCGGCCACCGTGGCGACGGCCTCGCCGTTGATCTCGAGGCTGAACGTCGAGCCCGCGGCGCGGACGCCGAGCAGGTTCGGCTCGCCGCCCGGCCGCAGCGGCTCGGCCCGGCCTTCTTTCAGGATGACGGCGTTGCCGCCGACAAACTTGCCGAAGAAGTAGCCTTGCGCGCCGTTGACGCCGAGGAAGTAGCTGTCGCGCCAGCTCTCCTGCACGCGGAGCAGCAGGCCGAACAGCGGTTCGGTGTTGTTGCCGCGGCCTTTGACCGCCTCGACGGTGACCAGGTAGTCGGCCGCGCGCGGCTGCTCGATCCAGCGGTAATAGCCGCCCTCGCCGCGGGCGTCGATGACGTACCGGCCGTCCTCGAAGCGGCTGAACTCGTCGACCAGCCAGCCGTTGCCGGGCTGCTCGAACGCATCCTCAAAGAGGGGCGCCTCGGCGGCCAGGGGCATCAGGGCAAGCAGGCCGCAGAGCAGTGCGCGACAACGATTCATGGCTCTCCGCGCTCGGTGGCCAGCAGGTCGTCGAACCGCGCCTGGACACCGTGGTCAACGTATACCCCGACCCCGCCCCGGCGATACGCGCCGTCGGTCACCGTGCAGAGCACCCGCTCGCCCAGGGCGAACAGCAACTGGTCGCCACGGCACCGCGCGGTCAGCCGGTCGTCGGGCGGGTCGCGCTCGGCCTCGCCGCGGGCCAGCTCGGTCACGCCCGTCGCGTCGCGGCGCCAGACGAGATACTGACCGCGCCCGGTCACCGCGAACAGGTAGCCGCGCACCCCGTCGGGCTGCAAGCGCACCAGCAGTCCGTGCCGGCCGGTCTCGGGGCCGTCCAGCCGGCGGGCGGTCACCTCGACATCGTAATCGCTGAAGCCGATGTCGGACACCCCCGCGACGACGAACTGGCCCGCCGGCGAGCCGACAAACAGCGCCCCATCGCGGATCTGGCGATAGGCATCGAGCACCCAGGGCAGGACCGGCGGGTCGAACGTCTCGCGCACCACCGCCCCGGGCGGCGGCGGACCGAGCGACGTCGGCGCCTCGCCGAGCCGCACCACCAGCAGATCGTCGAACGCCGCCTCGCGCGACTCGTCGACCCACAGACCGATGCCGCCGGCGGCATAGGCGTCGTCGGCCAGCTCGGTCACCGTGGTGCCGTTGACCCGGAAGCGCAGCCGGTCACCGGTGCAATCGACGCTGAGCTGGTTCCAGACGTTCCCCAGCGCGCAGGTACCGCGGTCGAGCAGCGCCGGCACGCCGTCGTCGAGCCGCGCCACGGCATACAGATCGGGGTTGCGGACGACGAACAGGTAACCACTGGCGCCGTCGGGCTGCAGCCGGATGACCAGGCCGTAGGTGCCGCCGACGGAGAGCTGCCGGGCGCGGGCGACGAAGGCGTAGTCGCGCCATTCGGCCGGCACGCCGGTCAGCTTGTAGCCGGGTCCGGTGCGCAGGCGCAGCTCGCCGGCGGCGACGACCTGCGTCTCGTCACGGCGCCACTCGTGCCGCGGCGGGTCGAAATCCTCGCGGAACAGCTCGCCCGCCGGCGCCGGCGGCTGCGGCCCGAGCGGACCGTCGGGCGGCAGCGCCACGGGCGCCTCGGGTACCGCCGCCAGCGGCGTCGCGGCGAAGTTGTCGAAGCGCACTTCGCCCGACCCGCCGGCGACCAGCCCAACCGCCCCGCGCCGGCGCAGTCGATCGCGTCGCGTGGCCACCCGCTCGCCGTTGAGCGAGAGGGTCTGCAGCTCGCCTTCGACGCGCAGTTCGAGCGTCGCCGGCCAGGTCAGTTCGGCCGCCCGGCCGGTCAGCGCGGTGACCAGGTGGCCGTCGGCGAGGTAGCCGATCCGCCAGCCGCCATCGGCCGAGACGACGGCGACCTGGCCGTTCAGGGCGTCGGCGGCGCGATAGAGCAGCCCGGCCCAGGGCTGGCCGGCAGCGAACTCGAGCTGGACCGCGAGGACCAGGTGCGGGCTCTCGTCGGCCAGCGACACGAGGACGCCGGTGGCCTCGCCGTCCGGCGCGCAGCGCAGGCTGCCGTCCTGCCAGCTCCAGGGCGCGGGCAACGGCTGGGCTGGGGCGGCATCGAAGCTCTCGCTGGCCGCGGCAGCGGGCCGGCCGAGCGCGACGAGGAGGCCGAGGATGGTTCGACTCATCCGCGCTGGCATGGCCCTCCTCTCGTCAGGGCGACTGCTGCCGCAACCAGTCGGCCACCGCCCGGTCATAGGCGGCGGTCCGCTCGAACACCTCGGCGGCCAGCGCCCAGCGCAGCTCGGCCGTGGTGCCGCCCTGCTCGCGAAGCTGCCGCAGCACCTCGCCATACCGCGCGGGCTCGCAGATCACGGTGACAAAGGCATGGTTCTTCGCCGCCGAGCGAAGCATCGCCGGACCGCCGATGTCGATCTGCTCGATACACTCGTCGAAGGTCACTCCCGGCCGGGTGATGGTCTCCTCGAACGGATAGAGGTTGATCACCACCAGGTCGATCGGCTCGATCCCGTGCTCCGTCACCGCCGCCAGATGCTCGTCGACGTCGCGCCGGAAGAGCAGCCCGCCATGCACCTTCGGGTGCAGCGTCTTGACCCTCCCGTCGAGCATCTCGGGAAAGCCCGTCACCTCGCTGACGTCGCTGACGGCCAGGCCCTCCGCGCGCAGCGCGCGGGCCGTGCCGCCGGTGCTGACCAACGAGATCTCGAGGTCGGCCAGCTCCCGCGCAAAGTCGACGATGCCCGTCTTGTCATAGACACTCAGCAACGCCCGTCGGATGGTCGCCGTCATCGATTTCTCCCGCGCTCGGCCGCCAACTGGGCAATCACCTCGACCAGCAGTCGGTGCTCATGGGGCAGAATGCGCGCCTGGAGCGACTCGGGCGTGTCGTCGTCGGCCACCGGCACCGCCGCCTGGGCCAGGATGGGACCCGCGTCGACCTCCTCGGTCACCCGATGCACCGTGCAGCCGGAGACCCTGCACCCCGCCGCGAGCACCGCCTGGTGGACATGCAGGCCGTACATCCCCGCGCCGCCGAAACTGGGCAGCAGCGCGGGATGGGTGTTGATCATCCGCCCGGCGAACGCACTGAACATCGGCGCGGTGAAGATCTTGAGCCAGCCGGCGAGGACCACCAGCTCGACCCGGTGCGCGGCCAGGCAGTCGGCCACGGCACGGCTGAAGGCGTCGCGGTCGGCATGGTCGGTCACCCGGATGACGGCGGTCTCGATGCCGGCCGCGGCGGCGCGCTCGAGGGCAAAGGCGCCGGGTCGATCGCTGATCACCACCGCAACGGAGGCTTCGAGCCGGCCGTCGGCGACGGCGTCGAGGATGGCCTGCAGGTTGGTCCCACCCCCCGAAACCAGCACGCCCAGCCGCATCGGCGCCGAGGTCATGGAGCTGTCCGCCGCGCCGGCATTATACGGCGTGTTGGAGACGTCTGGTAGGGGCGGGTCTCAGACCCGCCCGAATGCCGACGAGCCCGTTTCCAGAGCGGATCCGGTCGTCTGTGGGCAGGTCTGAGACCTGCCCCTACCACGACGCTCGATACGACCGTGGTGCCGGCGGCCCCGGCGGTCACAACGCCGGCGAACAACCCGACGCCGCGGCTCGGATGCCTCCCGAGCCGCGGCGCCGATGTGAGGGTGTTCCAGAACGTCTAGGCGCCGCCGCGGCCGCCACCCGGACGCCCGCCGCCGCCGGGGCCGCCCTGCTGCGGACCCTGCACCGGCTCAAAGCCGTCGGGCATCTGGGTCACCACCGCCGCGGTGATCTGCGGCATGCGGCCGCCGCCGCCGCCGGGGCCGCCGCCGCCACCGGGAGGTCCACCGGCCTGCGGCAGGGGCAGGTCACTGGTGCGCCCGCCGCCGCCACCGCCGGGAGGCCCACCGGGCCCGCCGCCGAAGCCGCCCTGCGGCATGACCGGCGCGACCGACGCCCAGCGGCCGACCTTCAGGTCGCCGTGCTTGCCGTCGGCCGACTTCAGCCACTTGGTCTGCGGGTTGGTCTGGATGGTCACATCCTGCTCACCATCCTGGTTGCGCATGGTGATCACCATGCTGGCCCCGTTGACGCTCTTGATCCGGCCGCTGATCTGGTTCGGCCAGTTGTCCGGCGTCGCGCCGACGGCCGCCAGCAACGGCTGGCTCAGCGCCTGCGTGGCGATGTAGGGGGTGAAGCCCTCCTCGCCGGCGCCCGCCTTGTACACACCGACGCCGATGCAGGTGTTGCCCGTGCCCAGGCAGAAGGCATAGCTGCCCGCCGCCATGTCGGCCGGAGCGCCCTCGGCCACCTGCCGGTAGCTCGTGTCGCCGTTCAGCGTGATGTTGAGCTGGATCGGCCCGCCACCGCCGCCGCCCGGCCCGCCGGCCATCGGGATCGGCAGGTCGGTCGCGCGGCCGCCACCACCGCCGCCGCCGGGCCGGCCACGGAACTGCACCTCGAGGGTCAGGCTCTCGGCCGACACCGCGACAATCTTCGCCGGCCGCCCAAACATGCCGCCGCCGCCGCGACCACCGCGACCGCCGCCCGGCCCGCCGCCGCCACCCGGCCCACCTGCCGCCAGCAGCGAGGGGGCGGCCAACATCAGTGCCGCCAGCCCGCCGGCGATCAGAATCTTGCTCTTCAACTCGCGCCTCCTCGTTCCCCTAGTTGCTGGGGCTGCTGCCATCGACGGCGGTTAACACAGTCATGTTCAATGCGCCCACGCAGGCGCGCCGGCGGCGACGATCGTGCCGTCTCCGGTTACAATACCGGCGAGGAGATCGTCGATGCGCCGTTGCATCCTCGCCGGCCTGCTGCTCACCCTCCCGCTCGTCGCCTGCCGTAAGCCATCGTCCGAGCCGACCGCCGCCGGTCCGGCGCCGGTCACCTCCGCCGGCACGGCCAAGCCACTGCGCTTCTGGCACACCCAGTCGCAAGAGAATCAGACGGCGCTCGACCAGATCATCGCCGATTTCAACGCCGCGCACCCGGGCGGCCCGCCCATCGAAGGCACGTTGGTCGGCAGCTATCCGGAGCTGTACGACAAGATCAAGGCCTCCGCCGCCGACCCGGCCCACGCCGACCTGCCCGACCTCGCCGTCGCCTATGAGTCGATGCTCGCCGACTACATGACCGCCGACATCGTCCGGCCGCTCGACGACCTTGCCGCCGACCGCGAGATCGGCCTCAGCGACGACGACCAGGCTGACATCTTCGCCAGCTTCCTCGAGCGCAACCGCTTCGCCCAGTTCGACGGCCAACTGCTCTCGTTCCCATTCACCACCAGCGTGCTGCTGCTTTACTACAACAAGACCATGCTCGATCAGGCGGGCGTCGGCGTGCCGACTACCTGGGACGAGTTCCTCGCCGCCTGCCGCGCGGTCAAGGCCAAGCACGGCATCACGCCCTACGCCGCCTCGGTCGATGCCTCGACCCTCGACGGCATGGTCATGAGTTTCGGCGGCGAGCTGCTCAAGGCCGACGGCAGCGCGGCCTTCGAGGCGCCCGCGGCGGTGGATGCGCTGCGCGTGCTCGAGACGCTCTATGACGAGGGCCTGGGCTATCAGGTCAGCGAGCGCGGCGACCAGAACAACGACTTCGCCAACGAGCAGTGCGCGATGTTCTTCCGCTCGTCGACGGCGCGGCCCTACATCGCCGAGCTGGTCGGCGACAAGTTCGAGTGGGGCATGGCCGCCATGCCGGCGGGGCCGGGCCGCGAGCAGGGCACGGTGCTGTTCGGCGCCAACATCTGCATCCTCCGCTCGACCCCCGAGCGCGAACGGCTGGCCTGGCAGTTCATCCAGTACTTCAGCTCGCGCGAGGTGACCACCCACTGGGCGCAGGTTACCGGCTACCTGCCGGTGCGCCACAGCGCCGCCGAGACCGACGAGCTGACCGCCTTCTTCGCCGAGCATCCGCGCAACCGCGTCGCCTTCGACCTCATCCCGATCGCCCGGCCCGAGCCGAATGTGGCCGGCTGGCAGACCGTGCGCGAGTGCCTCGAAACCGCCGAGACGACGTTGATCAACCAGCTCGGCGACGCCGGGCAGGTGGCCGCCGACCTGGACACCTGCGCCGACAGCGCGCTGCAATGAGCGAACCCCCGCGGCTGACGCACCTCGACGAGCAGGGCGCCGCACGGATGGTCGACGTCGGCGACAAGCGGCCGACCGACCGCCGCGCGACCGCCCGCGGCGCGGTGTTGATGCAGCCGTCCACGCTGGCGCTGGTCCGAGCCGGCAATCTGCCCAAGGGCGATCTGTTCGCCACCGCCCGCCTGGCCGGCATCATGGCGGCCAAGCGGACCAGCGAGCTAATCCCCCTCTGCCACCCGTTGCCGCTCGCCTCGGTCGAGGTGGAGCTGGAGCCGATCGACGACGCGGCCGCCGAGCCACGCATCCCGCACACCGCCGGCCAGCCGGCCGCGGCGGTGCTGATCACCGCCCGCACGCGGGTCCGGGCGGTGACCGGCGTCGAGATGGAGGCGCTAACGGCGGTCGCCGGCGCGGCACTGTGCATCTACGACATGGCCAAGGCGGTGGACCGGGCGATGGAGATCACAGGGGTAGTGCTGGTGGAGAAGGCGGGGGGCAAAGAGGACTACCGGCGGTAGGGCGCAGTCGCCGAACGCGCCATTGCGCGCCATTGCGCGCGGGTTCGCTTCGTCGGCCGGCGGGGACGCCGGCGGTCCGTCGTTCGCAGCGGCGCGCATGGCGCGCCCTACCATGGCCGGCGGGGACGCCGGCGGTCCGTCGTTCGCGGCGGCGTGGAATGCGCGCCGTACCGCTTGGCCCCAAAGCCGCCGGCCGGGCGCCGGTGCGCCCGGCCTGGCGACTCTTCGCTCCGAGGCTAGAGGACCTGGAACAGCTTGACGTCCTGGACCATGCTCTGCGTGGTGCGGAACTTGGCGTGCCCGTCGGCGAAGGCGATGTTGAGACCGCCGTTGTGCCACGGGTAGAACGTCTCGCCCAGCGCACCGATGAGGTACAGCTCGCCCTCACTGGTGTAGGCGGTCTGGCTCCAGGCGCCGCCGGCGGTCGGGTGCCAGTGGTTCCACCAGGCGTTGCTCGATTCGAACACCACCCCGGTGTCGGCCACGTAGGCAAACCGCGACTCGTTCAGCGGATAGGGCAGCCCGCCGGTCTGGTTGGTGCCCTCGGGGAAGTGAACCCCGTGCCGCATGTTCATGCTGTAGCGGATGCGCATCAGGTTGTTCGGCCAGACCTGTCCGGCGGCCGGATCGGCGCTGGCGTTCGACGACGGACAGACGTAGATCTGCCGGTTCTTGGTGTACGGATCGAGCTTCGAGGCCCAGATGATGCGGCCGACCGCGTCATCGTAGACCGACACCCACCGGCCGTCGTAGTCGGTGTTGTACTGCATCATGGCCAGCGAGATCTGCTTCTGGTTGCTCAGGCAGCTCGTCTGGCGCGCCTTCTCGCGTGCCTTGGCGAAGACCGGGAAGAGGATGGCCGCCAGGATTGCAATGATGGCGATGACCACCAGCAACTCGATCAGCGTGAAACCCGGTCGTCTTCTCATCATAGGAGTGCTCCTCTCGCCGCGCGACGCGGCGATCTGTTGTGCGATCGATCGTCGCCGGTGCCTCAGTTCCCGTCCGGCGCCGCCGGCCCTTCCAGGGGCGTCATCGGCCCGCCCGGTTGCGTCGAACCGCTCGGTGGGATCAGGCTCCCCGCCGTCTCGGGCGTCAACGGCTGCAACTGCTGCTCGGTTTCGGTCACGGTCGCCTCGTCCCCGCCCCGCGAGCTCATGAAGATGGCCACCAAGGCGACCACAATCACCACCACGGCGATGATTAGGATCGGCTTCTTCTCACCTGCCTCGGCCAACTCGGACCTCCTGCGCGCTTGCCTCGCGCGCCCTCGCACTGGGTTCGTATAGCACATCCAAAACCCTCCTGCAAGTCGGCCATTGCCGCCGACCAGCGCCGGAGCGGCTGTTTGCCCGATCGGGTGGAGCCACGGGTTGAAACCCGTGGCTGCGAACACGAAACCCGCCCGGCGGGCGGGTTCGGCGTAACCAGCCCGCGGCGGTAAGCGGCGGTTCTGCGTGGCCGCCAACCTCGCCGCGTGCCCACGGTCGGCCGCGTTGACGCGCGATCGGCCACCGATTAGACTCCCCGGGTTCGCCGACGAAGGAGCAGATGATGGCGCGGAAGCTGAAGGTTGGGATTGCCGGCGTGGGGCAAATCGCGAAGGTACTGCACATCGGTGAGTACCTCGCCTCGCCCGACTGCGAGCTGGTCGCGATGTACAACGGCGACCTCAGCTTCTGCGCCGACCAGGTGGCGAAGTACGAGCCGCAGGGCGTCCGCTTCTACGACGACCTCGACGCCTTCCTGGCCAGCGGGGTCGAGGCGATCAGCGTCTGCGAGCGCAACTTCCTCCACGCCGAGGTGACCCTCAAGGCGCTCGAAGCGGGCGTCCACGTGCTGTGCGAGAAGCCGATGGCGCTCACCCTCGGCGACGCGCGGAAGATGATCGATACCGCCGAGCGGGTCGGCCGGGTGCTCATGATCGACCAGAGCCAGCGCTACAGCGGCTCGCACAAGGTCGCCCGCGAGGTGCTCCAGTCCGGCGTGTTGGGGCGCATCTACCACATCCAGACGACCTTCGCGCATCCCGGCCCTGAGGGTTGGAGCAAGACCAGCGAGTGGTTCTTCAACAAGAGCATCTCGGGTTTCGGCCCGCTGGCCGACCTGGGCGTGCACAAGTGCGACTTGGTCCGCTTCCTGACCGGCCTCGAGGCGAAGCGGATCATCGCCCACAAGGCGACGCTCGAGAAGAGCGGGACTGTCGAGGACAACAGCCAGGCGCTGGTCGAGTTCGACAACGGCGCGCTGGGCACCATCAACACCTCGTGGACCTGCCACGGCACCGAGGACAACAGCTTCAGCGCCTTCTGCGAGCACGGCGTGCTGCGGCTCAGCGTCGAGCCCGGCGCGCCGGTGGTGGTCTACCACAAGAGCCCGACGGGCCGGACCACCTACGACGTGCCGGCGATGCAGGCGAACACCGAGGAGACCTGGAGCCTGGGCGTGATCCAGGGCTTCGTCGACGCGATTCTCGGCCGGGCCGAGAACCCGATCCCCGGCGAAGAGGGCTACCGCGCGCTGGAATGGGTGGTGGCGATGGAGCAGTCGGTCGAGACCGGCGGCTGGGTGGAGCTGCCGGTGCCGGCCTGACGGCGGCGGCGGCGTCTACCTGAGGGCTGCAAGAGCGGCTGATCGACGCGACGCCGCGAGCCCGTGAGCACGTTGAACGGATCGGGCGCGTGCGACGGTGGATCGCACCGGGCAACAGACCAATGGCCAGCAGTCCGACGGCATTCATCACCGGCGAGGTGTTGCGCTGGGCCCGCACGAGCGCGGGCCTGGTCGTGGCTGACGCGGCGAAAAAGGCCGGCGTTTCCGAGGCGATCTATCTCGGGTGGGAACGCGGTACGGCCCATCCCAGTCTGGCGCAGCTGGAGCGTGTCGCCAAGGCCTGCCGGCGTCCGTCAGCGGCGTTCTTCCTGCCCGCACCTCCGCCCGAACCGCAAGATCCTCCGGACTTCCGGCAGCTCCCGGAAGGCATCACTTCAGAGTGGTCACCTCAGCTTAGGTCGTTCCTGCGTTACGTCAGGACTAGACAGCAGTGGGCTCGAGAGGAGCGTGAGGAGCTCGGCGCGCGGTTCCTTGGGTGGGTCGGATCGGCACGCCTTGGCCAGCCCGTCGGGCAGCTGGCACACGCCATCCGCCAACACCTCGGGGTCAGCGACGTCGAACAGCGGTCGTGGCACGGGCCAGCGGCCGCACTCGCAGCCTGGAAGGCAGCCACGGAGCGGGCTGGAGTGCTGATCTTTCAGTCAGGCATCCGCAGGGAGTGGGTCGTCGAGCCCCTGGAGATGCGCGGGTTCGCCCTTGTCGATCCGTATGCTCCCGCAATCGCCCTGAACGGCTCAGACACGCTGCATGGTCGTATATTCACTCTGATCCACGAAGTCGTCCACCTTTTTGTTGGTCGGCCGGGCGTGTCTGGATGGGAACGGCCTCCGCTGGAGTCAGCGGAAGCGCAGCCGGTCTCGACCGAGGTCCAATGCAACCTCACCGCAGCCGCAGTGCTACTTCCTGCCGAGGCCCTCCGGTCGTCGGTCGAGGCGATTGGCTGGAACGGCGCCCAAATGTCGCCCGCCGAAGCTGAGACTGCTATTCGAGATCTGGCGCGGCAGTTCTCTGTCAGTCGTGGCGCGCTCGCCCGGAGACTACTGGACCTGGGCCTGCTCGACTGGGAGGCACACCAGGAGCAACATCGGCGGATCACAGACGACTGGCGCCGTATGGGTGAGAAGCGCAGTTCGGGCGGCGGTCCGCCACCAGCCATCGTTGCTGTCGCGCGGCATGGGCGGGCGTTCTCATCCCTCGTGCTGGACGCCTTTGCTGAAGGGCGGCTCTCTGCGTCGGAGTTCGAGGCCATGGTGGGTCTGCAAGTGCGGCACTTACCGCGGCTCGAGGAAGCTGCACACCAGGGAACCGAGAGACAGGTTGATGCCGAGAAGGAGGTCGCGTGACCCCCTTCAGCATCGACACCAACGTCCTCATCGTGATGTGGCAGGTGAACTACCCACCAGACCTCTTCCCGCAGGTGTGGGAGGCCTTTCAGAGCGCAGGCTCCGACGGCCAGCTGTTCGTCTGTCGGCAAGTGCGGGACGAGTACAAAGAGGCAAGCCTCCTGGCCTGGCTGAGATCGCGGAAAGAGCTAGTCCGTCCGACAGGAGCTGCAGAGCTGGCTGTCGTTCAGCAGATAATGACGCACCCGGATTGGTGCAGGCTGGTTGACCCACAAGCCACCTCTCAGAAGGCAGATCCTTACGTGATCGCGCATGCCGTGACTACCGGTGGCACTGTAGTTACCGACGAACGGCCTCGCGCGGCTGAGGCGAAGCGCCCACACATTCCCGACGTGTGCTCCGCTCTGAGCGTGCACTGGATCCGGACTCCAGCCTTCGTGCGGTGGCTGCTTGAGCTATAGGCATTCGCGCCGGCTACA
This sequence comes from uncultured Fimbriimonadaceae bacterium, assembly GCA_964405335.1. GTDB lineage: Bacteria > Armatimonadota > UBA10988 > UBA10988 > UBA10988 > CAYONP01. Next base: position 25,687 of record CAYONP010000042.1, on the reverse strand, counting down.
CCATCGCGGGTCTGCCGATCCTCTCAGGGCCGCATGTCCGACGATGCGCCGATGGAAACCACCCCCGTCGACCACCGTTACGACGCCGTCTACCGCGAACTCCAACGTCGAATGGGCTGACGCGGCGACCGCGGCGGGATGGACACCCTCGTCCGGAGCGTCCGAGTTCAAGCCAGTGAGCCGGCCGCGGATCAACCTCGCCAGGCTACCCGATTCACGCTACACTCCCGCGCAGACGGAGCGGACCGTGCCCGATCGACGTGCGTTCATCGGCGGCGCCGCCGCGGTCGCAGTGACCGCGGCCTGGGCGCGGGCTGACCAGGCGGGAGGCACCATGCGGGTCTACATCGGCACCTACTCACAGCGCGACAGCCGCGGCATCTATATCGCCGAATTCGACCCGGCCGGCGGCGCCCTGACCCTCACCGGCGAGACCGCCGAGCTGACCAATCCATCGTTCCTCGCGCTCCACCCGAGCGGCCGGTGGCTCTATTCGGTCAGCGAGATCGGCAACTTCAACGGCACCCGCGGCGGGGCGGTGGCGGCGCTGGCGGTCGGTGCCGGCGGCGCACTGACGCTGCTCGGCCAGCAGCCGACGCACGGTGGCGCGCCGTGCCACCTGACGGTCGACCCAACCGGCGCGGTGCTGCTCACCGCCAACTACTCGGGCGGCAACGTGGCGGTTCACCCGATCGGCGACGACGGTTCGCTGGCGGCGCCGAGTTGTGTCGTGCAGCACGAAGGCAAGTCGGTCAATCCACAGCGGCAGGAGGGACCGCACGCGCACTCGATCAACCTCGATGTGACCGGCCGGCTGGCCTTCGTCTGCGACCTGGGCCTCGACCAGGTGCTGCTCTACGACCTGGACCCCGCGGCCGGCACGCTGACCCCGCACGAGCCGCCGCACGCGGTAACCCACGCCGGCGCCGGGCCGCGTCACTTCGCGCTGCACCCGTCGGGTCGGTTCGCCTACGTGATCAACGAGCTCGACTCGACCATGACCGCCTTTGCCTACGACGCCGCGGCGGGCAGTCTGAGCGAGATCCATCACCTCTCGACGCTGCCCGACGACTACGACGGCCGCAGCCACTGCGCCGATGTGCATGCGCACCCGAACGGCCGATTCGTCTACGGCAGCAACCGGGGACACGATAGCCTGGCAATCTACTCGGTCGACCAGGCGACCGGCCGACTGACGACGGCCGGCTGGGAGTCGACCGGCGGTCGGACGCCGCGCAACTTCGCGCTGACGCCTGACGGCGCCTGGTGTATCGCCGCCAACCAGGAGGGCGACAACCTGGTCGTCTTCGCGGTCGACCCGGCGACCGGCGCGCTGAGCCGCACGGGGCCCGAGGTGCCGGTGCCGGCGCCGGTCTGTGTCTTGTTCGCGCCGGGGGCCGCAGGTTAGTCGAGCAGTTCGACGGTGACAATCTCGTTGATCGTCTCGGTCCGCGCCGAGCCGCCGGCGAGGCCGCCGGCCCAGGCGTTGGCCTCGCCGCCGACCTTGACCAGATACTCACCGCCGGTGTTGGAGACATCGAAGGTCGCCGTCCGAATGAACGGTCCGTCGACGTTCTCGATGATGAAGTAGACGACTGGCGCGACGACCGAGCCGAGCAGGAACTCCTCCCGCTGCACCTCGCCGTCGAGGCCGTAGAGCTCGATCGTCTGGTGTCCCTGGCTGCCGCCGGCGCCGCCACAGGCGACACCGCCATAGCCGGCGTCGACCGTCGTGCGCGCCGTGACCCGCAGTCGGGTGTGACCCTCGGAGACGGTCAGATACTCGGCCACCGCGGCCCGGGCCACGGCCTGGCCGGCGATGCCGGGCGAGACTCTGACCGATGTGCTTCCTTCGTCGAGATCGACGGTTGCCACGGGTGTCGTGGTGATGCCGATCTGGAGCGTGTAGGTGTCCTCCTCGGAGTAGGCGGGAGCGAACTCGAACAGGTCCGGCTCGGCGGGTGACGGCGGTTGCCCCTCGGCATGCTGCGCCGAGACGGTGCCGTTCGAGCCGAACCGGTAGCGGAAGCGCCCGTGTTTGCCGAGCACGCCGATGATTCCGTCGCGCAGCTCGTTCTCGTCGAGCGCCGCGGCGCGCCAGGCCGCGGCGATGGCCGGCCGATTGGCCTCGGCCAGATTGGTCTGCGCCGCGAACAGCGCGGTGGGCAGCGCGGCCGCCTCGGCCTCGCTCTTGGCCTCGCGCAGGGC
>CAYONP010000042.1:15028-23379 GCA_964405335.1 uncultured Fimbriimonadaceae bacterium | reverse complement strand
CCAGGGTGGCCAGCAGGCCCAGCACCGCGAGGCTGGTGAAGATACGCATCGTCAATCTCCCGTCCAGCCCCCGCCGCCCGGTCTACTATGCCTCCAGGCAACGCTGGCCGCGGGACGCGGCTTCCCGCGACCCTTGCCCGCCCGACCGGCCGGCGTTACACTTAACCAAATGGTTCATCAAGGACCGGACCTGGACCGGACGTTTGGTGCCTTGTCCGACGCAACGCGCCGGGCGATGCTCGAGCGACTGAGCGAGGGCGAGGCGACGGTGAGCGAGCTGGCCGCGCCGTTCGACATGTCGCTGCCGGCGGTGAGCAAGCATCTGAGCGTGCTGGAGCGCGCTGGGTTGGTCGAGCGCAGCCGCGAAGGGCGGGTGCGGCGCTGTCGCCTGCGGCCCGAGGGGCTGCGGCCGGCGACCGAGTGGGTGCGGCGCTACGAGCGCTACTGGAGCGAGGCGTTGCAGTCGCTGAGCGATTACCTGCAGCGCGAGAACGAAGCGAACGAGTGAACCGAGGAGGGTTTCACGCCATGGGCAATGCGATCTGTCACTGGGAAATCATGGGCCAGAGCGGCCTGTCCGCGTTCTACACCAAGGTCTTCGACTGGAAGGTCGAGTCGATGATGCCGGGCTACGACATGGTCTCGCACGGCGACGACGTGCCGCTCGGCGGCGGCCTGGCGGGCAGCGACGAGGGCCAGACGGGCATCTGCGTCTACTTCGCGGTGGACAGCCTCGAGGAGACCCTGGCCGCGGCCGAGGCGGCCGGCGGCAAGACGGTGCAGGGCAAGACCGCCATTCCCGGTCACGGCCACTTCGCGCTGTTCAGCGATCCCGACGGCAACGTGATCGGCATCCACACCGAGCACTGACCGCGCGCGGGCCGGCCCCAGCGGGCCGGCCCGTGACGGAACTCGGCCGCCGGTCGCCTTGTTGCACCAGCCGGAGGAGCGGTGGTCACCTACCCGTGGACCACCCGCGCGCCGCCGCGATTGGCGTTAGAGTCGAATCTGGTGGCCGCCGACCTGGAGGTCGAAGTGGGCAATCCCGTCATTCACTACGAGCTGTTCGCTGCCGATGCCGAGGCGATGAAGTCGTTCTACGGCACGCTGTTCGACTGGTCGATCGAACGCTATGACAACGACTACCAGTTCATCCGCACCGGCGACGGGCAGATCAGCGGCGGCATCTTTCAGTTGCCGCAGGGCATGCCGGCGCCGGCGCAGTTGACCGTCTACGTGCAGGTCGACGACGTGGCCGCGGTGATGAAACAGGCTACCGGGCTCGGCGCGACCGCGGTTTTCGGGCCGAAAGAGATTCCAGGCCAGTGCACCTACGCCATCATGGCCGACCCGGAGGGCCGGGTGTTCGGCCTGATGCACCCGGAGGGCTGACCGTGCCACGGGTGAGTTTCACGCGGACGCTGGCCCGGCATGTCGACTGCCCGCCGCAGCAGGTGGCCGGCGGCACGCTGCGCGACAGCCTCGAGGCGGTGTTCGCCAACCTGCCGCAGTTGCGCGGCTACATTCTCGATGACCGCGGCCACTGCCGGCAGCACGTGGCCATCTTCGTCGACGGGCGGCAGATTCTCGATCGGGCTTCGCTCGACCAGCCGGTCGCGGCCGACGGCGAGATCTTCATCATGCAAGCACTCTCGGGCGGATAAGGAGCAGAGCGATGTCGGACCGCGCCCTGGTGGCGACGCGCAAGGGGTTGGTCGAGCTGCGCCGGGCCAACGGCTCGTGGCGCATTGACCGGGTTTCGTTTGTCGGCGAGCCGATCGCCACGATGCTGGCCGACCCGCGCGACGGGACCCTGTATGCCGCGCTGGCAACCGGCCACTTCGGGGCCAAGTTCCGGCGCAGCGACGACGGCGGCGAGACCTGGGAAGACCTCACCCCGCCGACCTATCCCGAGCCGACGCCCGAGGAGCTGGAGGCCGAGCAGCAGAAGCCGCAGCCGACCAAGTGGAGCCTGATCCAGTTGCTCTGCCTCGAGCCGGGCAGCGCCGACCAGCCGGGCCGGCTCTATGCCGGCACGCTGCCGGGCGGGCTGTTCATCTGTGACGACCGGGCCAACGACTGGCGCCTCTGCCGCGAGCTGTGGGACCGGCCCGAGCGCAGCCAGTGGTTCGGCGGCGGGTACGAGCACCCCGGCATCCACTCGGTCATGGTCGACCCGCGCGATGACCAGCGGGTGAGCATCGCCGCCTCGTGCGGCGGGGTGTGGACCAGCGAGGACGGCTGCGCGACGTGGGGCAAGCACTCGAAGGGCATGATCGCCCGCTACATGCCGCCCGAGCTGCAGGACAACGAAGACGCCCAGGATCCGCACCTGGTGGTCCAGTCACCCTCGAATCCTGATGTCTTCTGGTGCCAGCATCATAATGGGATCTTCAGGAGCACGAACAACCTGGAGAGCTGGTACGAGATTGAGAACGTCGAGCCGTGCAGCTATGGCTTCGCGGTGCAGGTGCATCCCGAGCAGGCCGACACGGCCTGGTTCGCCCCGATGCTCTCGGACGGCGTACGCACCGCGCCCGACGGCACGCTGGTGGTGACCCGCACCGACGACGGTGGCAAGAGCTTCACGCAGTTGCGCCGCGGCCTGCCGCAGGAGCACTGCTACGATCTGGTCTACCGCCACGCCATGGCGCTCGACGAGGACGGCCGGTCGCTGCTCATGGGCACGACCAATGGCAATCTGTATACTAGCGGCGACGGTGGCGAGTCGTGGCAGACGCTGTCGACCACGCTGGCGCCGGTCTACGCGGTGAAGTTCGGCTAGCGCGCACGAGAGAAGGTCGCTCGAGCCGGCGGTGGGGCCGGTTCAGGAGAGCCCGCGATGGGGGCCGCAGCGGAGCCCCGCGCCGAGGGCGCGGGCCGGTTGCTGTACCTTGATGTGCTGCGTGTGGTTGCCTCGCTCATGGTCGTCATGGGCCATGTCATCGCCGCCGTCGTGCTCGACACCGCGGCGATGGACTCGCGCGAGTGGCACTCCGCGAACCTGATTGCCGGCCTCACCCGGCCGGCCGTGCCGCTCTTCTTCATGCTCAGCGGCGCGCTCAACTTGGCCCCGCTGCGCTCGGTCGACGTGCGCTCGTTCTACCGCCGGCGGCTGGTTCGCATCGTCGTGCCATACCTGGCCTGGACGGCCTTCTTCATCGTCTGGGGCCTGCTCGTGCGCGACCGCAACTGGTGGCCGCGGAAGATCGCCTGGGCCTTCGTCTCGGGCTCGGCCTACCGCCACCTCTGGTTCCTGCCCTGGCTGATCTGGTTCGGGCTGCTCACCCCCGCCGTCGCCCGGTGGCTGCGGCCCGAGCCTCTGCGCCGGGCCTATCGCCTGGGTCTCGGCCTCAGCACGCTGGGGATGGCGCTGATCGCGTTCCACGACGAGCTCGGCGCCGCCGGCGTCGCGGTCACCTGCGGCTGCGTCTATTTCGGCTACTACCTGTTCGGCTATGTGCTGGCCAACCTGCCGGTGACGCGCCTGGTCGGTCACGGTGCCGCGCTGGTTGCCGCCGTCGGCATCGCGGCGATCATCCTCGGCGTGGCGCAACAGACGGTGCCCGGCCAGCCGCGCGACAACACCTTCTTCGACTACTACAGCCCGGCCGTCTTCTTCCCCTCGCTGGCGCTGTTCGTCTGCTTCCGCGCCTACTGCTCGGGCGAGCGCGCCGGCGGCCGGCTGCTCGCCTGGCTCGGCCCGCTGAGCCTGGGCATCTACTTGATCCACCCGGCGGTGATCAACGTCTTCCGCTACGATCTCGGCCTGCCGGCCTTCCCCGCCTGGCTGCCGTCGGCGCTGCCGATGGCGTTGCTCGGCCTGCTGGTCTTCACCATCTCCGCGGCACTGGTCGATCTCCTCCGCCGCCTGCCCGGCGGCCGGCTGCTTGCTCCTTGACCCTGGGGCTTGCCGCGCCGGCGCGGCTCGGGCATGATGAGGGCGCTGAGATGCCGATGCGCCGCTGGCTGCCCCTGCTGCTCCTGGCCGCCCTGCCCGCCGCCGCGCTGCGCGAGATCGACCTGCGCGTGCGCAGCGAGGCGGCCGGGCCCGACGGCATCGCGGTGCGGGTGGCCGTGCCCGAGGCGCCACGGTACGGGGCCGGCGCGCCGGTGGTCATCCACGTGCCCGGCGGCTGGGGCGCCGGCGACATGAGCCGCGTGCTCTCGCCACTCGCGCCGCTCGGTTTCGTCGAGCTCCGGTTTCTCTTCCCCGGTCCGGCGGCCGGTGCCGTGCAGACCGGCGGCCGCGACGACCGCCGCGGGCCACAGAGCATTCTCGCCCTGGCCGATGTGATCGCCTTTGCTGCCGGCGGGCGCGACAGCCGCGGCCGAACGCTGGCGCAGTTGGTGGCGCCGCTGGTGCCGGCGCCCGGCAATGTCGGCGTGGTCGGCTGGAGCACCGGCGGCAACGCGGCGGTGCTGACCCTGGTGCAGCAGCGCCGCAAGGTGCAGGGACTGGCCTGGCTGGCGACCTGGGAGACGCCGGTCGGCGACGGCGCGGCGACGCTGCTCTGGGGTGCCGAGGGTGAGCGGGTCAACCCCGCCGTCGACCCGCGCACCGGCGTCGTCGATTACAGCAGCCTGGCCTACAGCGAGACGCTGCCGGTGGCCCTGGTCGGTGGCGGGCTGGGTCCGCCCGGCGCGTTCTACTTCGACTTCGACCGCAACGGCCAGCCGGACGGCCGCGACCTGCCGCCGCTGGCGCTGCCGGCGCCGGCATTGGGTGATGCTACACGGTTCGCCTATCCGCTCAGCCTGGTCACCGCCGCCGAGCAGGGTCGGCTGCTCGCCCGCTGGCCCGGCCACCTGCTCGACCGCCGCGCGACCGAGCGGTTCTGGCAGGAGCGCGATCCATCCGGCCAGCTCATCCAGGCGCGGATCAACCTCGAGCGCCTGCTGGTCATGGTCCTCGGCGGCACGCCCGATCACCTCCAGCCGGTGCCCGAAGCGCACCATCTGTACAACCTGTACCAGGGTTGGCTCGAGGCGAAGCTGCCCTGGGTGCGGTTCAATCCCGACCAGGCCTACCTCGCCGCGCTGGCCGGCGAGGCCGCCGGCGAGCTGCCCGAGGTCTTTGCCGGCGTGCCGCTCGGCCGGCAGGGGCTGACCGGACAACGGCTGCCGACCGACCGCGTGCCGCCGCCGCTGCTGGTTGCCGCCGCGGCCTGCGAGTTGGCCGACCGAGTGGCGGCCGGCGACCGCTCGCCCGACCTGGAGGCGATTCTGTTTCCGACCGTCCTGCGCCGGGGGTGGCCATGAACCAGCCGGGCTCGCTGCCCCGCCGGAGCGTCATCCCGGCGGCGATGACGCCCTTCGGCGACGACCTGAGCCTCGATCTCGAGGCGCTGCGCCGCCACATCGCGCAACTGAGCGCGGTGCCCGGCGTCACCGGCATCCTGGTCTGCGGCCACGCCGGGCAGATCTCGGCGCTCTCACCCGAGGAGCGAAGGCGGGTGATCGGTGCGGCGGTCGAGGTGTCGAGCGTGCCGATTCTCGCCGGCGTGGTCGAAGGCTCCGCTGGCGACGAGCTGAGCCAGGCCGAGACCGCCGGCGAGGCCGGCGCGCATGGGCTGCTGATCTGGCCGAAGCCGGGCGTCGAGCCGGTCGACCGGCTGATCGACCTGCACGCGGCCGGCAGCTTGCCGCTGGTCCTGTTTGTGCTGCCCGAGTCGGGCTGGGAGGGCGACCGGCTGGCCGAGCTGGTCCGCGCGCCCGGCGTGGTGGCGGTCAAGGAGGGCAGCGCGTCGCCGGCGACGTTTCAGGCCAACCTGGCGACCATCCGGGCGGCCAATCCGGCCTGCGCGGTGTGGAGCACCCACAGCCGCTGGCTGCTGGCCGACCTGGCCCTCGGCGCCGACGGCATCCTCTCGAGCATGGGCAGCATCACGCCCGAGCTGCACGTCGCCCTGGCGCAGGCGGTCCATGCCGGCGAGCTCGACACCGCGCGCGAGGTCAGCCGGCGGCTCCACCCGCTGGCCGAGCGGTGCTACGCGCCGGGCCACGCCAACCCGCGGTTCAAGCACGTGCTCTGGCGGCTCGGCCGGCTCGAGTGCGCCGCCTGCCGCCCGCCCGAGGAGCTGACCAACGACGATGCGACGGCGCTCGATGCGCTGCTCGCCGACTACCCGTTGGGCCCGTAGCGCGTGCCCAGCGTCGGCGCCAGCTCGGCCCCGAAGGCCACCAGTTCGGCCCGCGCCGGCGCCGGCAGCGGGCGGTAGGCGCGGGCGAAGTCGACGTTCTGCACCGCCTGCTCCAACGTGAACGGCCCGACCACGGCGACCGAGACGCCCGGCAGATCGAGGGCGTAGGCCAGCGCCGCGGGCAGGCGCTCCGCCGGCGTGGCGCAGCCGACGGCGCCGTTGCGGTGGTTGGGAAACCCGCCCGCGATGCCGGCATAGACCTTCATCGCCGCCACGCCGACGCCGCGCTCGCGGCAGGCGCTGAGCACGTCGCTCTCGAAGCCATAGTGGTTCCGGTCGGCGTAGTTCAGGACGGTCATCACGACATCGATCTGGTCGGTCTCCAGCAGGCGCAGAAAGCGGCTCGGGTTGGCGTGGCCGGTCATCCCGATGTGGCCGATGACGCCGGCCTCTTTCTGGCGCACCAGCCAGGGCAGCACGCCGTCGTCGGCCAGCACGCGGTCGACGTCGCGCCCGCCGATGTGGTGGATGTGGAGCAGGTCGAGGTGGTCGGTGCGCAGCAGGCGCAGCGATTCGGTCAGCGAGCGCTCGGCCTCGGCGGCTGTGTCACACCAGACCTTGCCGACCAGGAACAGCTCATCGCGCCGGGCGGGGACCAGGCGCCCGAGCGCCTCCTCGGCGTTGCCGTAGATCCGGGCTGTGTCGACATAGGTCACGCCGCGGTCGAGCACGGCGCCGAAGATGCGCTCCGCCTCGTCGGTGCTGGGCGGCCCCTCGCCAATCGGCGCGGTGCCCAGGCCGAGGATGGTCACCTCGCGCCCGGTGCGGCCGAGCAGCCGGGTCGGCAGCGGCGCGTCGGCCCGCGCGCGGCCGGCGAGGTGCAGCCCGGCGCTGAGCGCGGCGGTGCGGGCAAGGAAGTCGCGTCGGTTCATCGCCTCATCCTGCGCCCAGTGTGCCACCGTCTCACGAACAGTGCCCGGGGTCAGGTCTCGATATCACCCATCATGTAACCGATCCGGAGCGGCCCAGCAACATGTTGATGGGTTGATGGACCTGACCCTGAGACGGCCCCCGCAGAACCCCCGCCCGCGCGCCGTGTCCAAGTCCTCAATACGGGGATGGACGATGCTCGAGAACCTCTCGCTCCAGCGCGCCGGGCGGACGCGGCGGCAGAGCTCTTGGGACCGCTCCGGCCGCAACGCCGATGCGCGACCGATTGAACCGGGCGAGACCCTGACCCTGGCCGACATCGCCGGCGCGGGGATTGTCCGCCACCTCTGGGTCACCGTCTGGCATGACGAGCCGGCCTGGCCGCGCCGGCTTGTTCTGCGCATGTACTGGGACGGGCAGGAGCAGGCCTCGGTCATCGCGCCGGTGGGCGACTTTTTCGGCGTCGGCCACGGCACCTGCACCAGCTTCGAGTGCGCAGTGCTGAACCAGTCGGCGAACCGCAACCCCGGTCCGCAGGCGGCGATGAACTGCTATTTCCCGATGCCCTTCCGCCGCGGCGCGCGGATCACCGTGACCAATGAGGGCGAGCAGCGCACCGGCGCCTTCTATTTCTACGTCGATTACGAAGAGCACGACTCCCTGCCCGCCGACCAGCTCTACTTCCACGCCTGCTGGCGGCGCGAGAACCCCTGTCCGGCGCGACCGCGGCTCGACGACCCGAACGACCCGCACGTGAACCTCTCCGATGACACCAACTACCAGTTCTGCGACCTGATCGGCCGCGGGCACTTCGTCGGGGTGAACCTGAGCATCCACAACCTCTACGGCGGCTGGTGGGGCGAGGGCGACGACATGTTCATGATCGACGGCGTGAAGTGGCCGCCCGAGCTGCACGGCACCGGCAGCGAAGACTACTTCTGCCACGCCTGGGGGATGCAGACCAAGAACGCCTTCGGCTACCACGGCGTCAGCTACCACGAGGGCACGCCGCACAGCTTCAATGAGAAGGTGACCGTCTATCGCTACCACATCGAGGACCCGGTGATCTTCGGCGAGAGCCTGCGCGCCTCGATCGAGCACGGCCACGCCAACGACCGCAGCGACGACTACAGCTCGACCGCCTACTGGTACCAGACGCTGCCGGCGAGGCCGTTGGACATCCTGCCGGCCGCCGAGCGTCTGCCGCGCGAGAACGTGGTCGTGCAGCCGGTCAACCTGCCGGTGCCGCCGCGCGGCGCGCAGCCGTCGGGCTCGCCG
>CAYONP010000042.1:0-14928 GCA_964405335.1 uncultured Fimbriimonadaceae bacterium | reverse complement strand
GCAGCCGGTCAACCTGCCGGTGCCGCCGCGCGGCGCGCAGCCGTCGGGCTCGCCGCTGCAGATGGAGTTTCTGGGCGAGTGACCGGTGCTCGACAAGAGCTAGGCCGAGAGTGGCATAATGGGCGTGCTGCGTGCCCGGAGTCTGGGATGAGCGTGCCCACGGAGATCCTCTTCGTGGTCGAGGACGAGCCGTCCGGCGGTTTCTCCGCCCGCGCGTTCGACGCCTCCATCTACACCGAGGCCGAAACCTGGCCGGAGTTGGTCGAGCACGCCCGCGACGCCGTGCGCTGCCATTTTGACGAAGACCGCCTACCGCGCCGGATCCGGCTCCACTACCTCGGTGGCGAGCTGCTCACGCTCCTGTTCGCTTGACCCGCCCGCGTTTCCAGTCCGCCATCACGGGCAAGAGTCAGGCCAGGGAGATGGTCATGACTCGACTTGCTGTCGTGATGCTGAGCATGGCCGCGCTTTTGGGTGGGTGTTCGAGTGACTCCAACGGCGCGCCCGGCGCCGACCAGGGCCGGCTGCAGGTCGGCCTGACCGACCAGGCGGGCGACTTCCGCGCCGTCGTGCTGACCGTCGAGCGGGTGGTGGTGATTGGCGCCGGCGGCTCGGCCGCGGCGACCATCGAGCTCGGCCCGCCGAGGGCGTTCGACGTGGTCGAACTCGCCTTCCGCCACGTCGCCTGCGGGCCGATTGTCGAGCTGGAGGCGGGCGTCTACAACGAGCTGCGGCTGGTGCTCGCGCCGAACAGCGATCCTGACGACCCGGCGAACTACGTGGTCTATGCAGCCGATCCCGAGGTCAAGGTGCCGCTGACCACGCCGAGCGGGCAGACTTCGGGGCTGAAGCTCAACGGACGGTTCGAGGTCGCGGCCGACGGCCTGAGCGTGCTGGTGCTCGACATCGACCCGGCGCGGGCGATTGTCGAGGCCGGCGCCAGCGGCATGTTGCTGCTCAAGCCGACCGCGGTGCGGCTGGTGCAGGTGCAGGCCTTGCTCGAGACCTATGGCGCCATTTCGGGCACCGTCGGCACGCAAGCGGCGTGGGCCGACGGTTTGGTCGAGGTCCGTCTCGCCACCAGCGGCCAGTTGGTCGCGACGACGACGGTCGACCCGGAGGATGGTTCGTACCGGGTGACGGTGCCGGCCGGGGTCTATGTCCTGCGCATCACCTCGAGTGCGACCAACCCGCTGACCACCGAGTCGATCACAGTGGTCGCCGGCGCCGAGGTGGCGGCCGAGGTGATCATCCTGGGGCCGGTGATCGAGTGAGGCTACGACCGCTGCGCCAGCGCGGTGTCGCGCGCGGCTGAGGCATCGATGATGACGGTTTCGGGTGGATCGCTGGGCAGCCCACGGGTGACCTGGAGTCGGATCGGCGTCGCGAGGACCCGCGAGAGCCAGAGCAGGGTCGCCGCCGGCGGATCGACCTCACCTGCCTCGAGGTCGGCCATGCGATCGGCATCGATGCCCAGTCGTGACGCGAGCTCGTGGAACGAGAGCTGGTGGGTGGCTCGGTAGTCGAGCAGCCACAGCGCGAGCGCCCGTCCGACGGCAGAACTCTCCCAGGCAGCACGGAACTGCGGGTCGGCCAGGTCGTCGGCAAGCGTCTGCTCCCACTGGATAGGCTCACTCACGCTCGTGCTCCTCGGCTGCCAGTTGCTGAAGTCTGTCCACCGCACGTCGAAGCGCGCGCTCAAAGCCGCGTGGATCGGACTCCGCTTCGGGGCCGATCGACCCGACCACCAGCCGGTCGCCGATCCGCCGATAGAATGCCCGCCACGGGCTCCGGCCGGCCTCAGTCGTACACCGCGCGATTCGAAGCTCCTGCGCGGACGCAATCGGCTACCCGCTTGACACCATCAAGCCCACGGCGCACCCTCCGCGCGGGGTGTGTGATGAAGATCACGTCGATCCGGACCGTCGAGCTGAACCTGCCGCGCCGCGAGGCGACGACCCCGGCGCGGCGCAAGCCGTGGTCGGCCGAGGGGCCGGTCGCCTGCCCGATGACGCGCTACCCGGAGTTCGCGCCGTTCCGGCCGCTGTGGATGCCGCCGTTCGGCTCGTTCCTCTGCGTCATCGAGGCCGAGGACGGCACGCAGGGCTTCGCCATCGGCAACCACGGCCGGCCGGTGGCCGAGATCATCGAACGGCACCTCGGCCCGCGCCTGCTTGGCCAGCCGGTCACCGCCACCGAGAAGGTGTGGGACATGGCGACCCGCATGTGCACCGTCTTCGGCAGCGGCGGGATCGCCTCGTATGCCGTCTCGGCGGTCGACCTGGCGCTCTGGGACCTGAAGGGCAAGCTGCTCGGCCGGCCGGTCTATGAGCTGATCGGCGGCCCGGCGCGCGACCACTGCGACTGCTACGCCACCGGCAACGACACCGACTGGCACCTCGAGCTCGGCTTTCGCGGCAGCAAGATGGCCTGCCCCTGGGGCCCGCCGGATGGGCTCGACGGCCTGCACCGCAATGTCGACCACATCGCCTCGCGGCGCGAGCTGGTCGGCGACGGCGTCGAGCTGATGCTCGATTGCTGGATGGCCTTCGACGTCGAGTACACGGTCCGCCTGGCCGAGGCGCTGCGGCCCTATCGGCTGAAGTGGATGGAGGAGTGCCTGCCCAGCGATGATCTGGACGCTCATGCCGAGGCGCGCGCCCGGTTGCCCTGGCAGACGCTGGCCACCGGCGAGCACTGGTTCGGCACACCGACGTTTCAGCAAGCCGTCTCGCGGCGGGTGGTCGACATCTTGCAGCCCGACATCAACTGGTGCGGCGGGTTGACCGCCGTGATCAAGATCGTCGCCCTGGCCGAGGCGGCCGGGGTGAGCGTCATCCTCCACGGCGGCGGCACCACGCCGTATGGCCAGCACGCGAGTTATGCGCTGCCCGGCCTGCGCTGGACCGAGTTCTTCATCGCCAGCCCGCCCGGCGTGCCGCTGGCTGAAACCTGGGGCCTGCCCGGCGTGCCCTACGCGGTCGACGGCAAGCTCGTCCCGTCCGACGCGCCCGGCTTCGGGCTCGAGGTGGATCTCGCCGAGGCGAAGCCGTACCTCGGCTAGCGCCGCGCATCGCCGGACACGCCGTTGGCGTGTCCCTACCGCGCCGGGGCGACCCGGCCGTCCAACGGCGCGCCCCGGCCGTCGGTGCGGCGAAGGGTTGTCCGACGCGGTGTCCAATCGCCGCCCAGGAATTCGCCTCATGGCACTGCAGCGCCCGGCCCGCCGGGGGGTTGGCCTGGCCTGGATCTTCTGCCTCCTCTGCCTGCCCACCGCGGCCGAAGAGCCTCCGCCCGAGCCACAGCCACCGCCGCCCGAGGGCTATAGCGCGCCCGAGGCCGCGCTGCAGCAGGTGCGCGAGTGGGGTGTCGCCGGCCGCGCACAGGTCGCCTCGCTGGCGGCCACGCCCGACGGCCGCGAGCTGCTCTGCGCCACCTTCGGCGCGGCCGAGACGCCGGGACGCCCGGCCGTCCTGATGCTCGCCGACCCCGACGGCGACCGCCCGGCGGCCACCCAACTGGCCCTGGCCATCGGCGCGCACCTGGCCGCCGGCTCGCCGCTGCTGGCCGGCGCGACGGTGCATCTCGTGCCGCTTGCCAATCCCGACGCCGCCTTCCGCGCGTTTGTTGGCGAGGCGCCCTGGCGCGGAGCGCCGGTCGACGATGACCGTGATGGATTCGAGGACGAGGATCCGCCCGACGACCTGAACGGCGACGGCTGGATCACGCAGATGCGAGTGCCGGACCCGGCGGGTGACTACCTGATCGACCCGGCCGACCCGCGCGTCGTGCGCCGGGCCGACCGCGACCGCGGCGAGGCGGGGACGCACCGGCTGGAGACCGAGGGCCTCGACAACGACGGCGACCGGCGCCTGAACGAGGACGGCCCGGGCGGCGTGCGGCTCGAGGCGAACTGGCCGCACCGCTACCGTGAGGGCACGCCGGCCGCCGGGCAATACCAGCTCAGCGAGCCGGAGGCCCGCGGCCTGGCCGACTTTGTGCTGGCCCATCCCGAGCTGATTGCCGTGGTCGTGCTCGGCAGCGAGGACAACCTGTCGACCCGCCCGCGGCCAACCGAGCGGCCCGACATCAACGCCACCGCGCCGCTGGCGCCCGACCTGACCATCCTCGGCCGACTGGCCGATGCGCTGCTCGAGGGCCTGCAGACCAAGCCCCGCGGCGCGCCCGACGGCGCCGGCAACTTCGCCGACTGGTGCTACCACCATGCCGGCATCCTGACCCTCGAGAGCGCGGTCTGGTCGCCCCGCCTGCGCGGCGACGGCAGCGACGAGGCGAAGCTGCTGCGCTGGCAGGATGAGGCGCTCGGCGGCGATGGCTTCGTCGCCTGGTCGGCGTTCGAGCATCCCACTCTGGGCGCGGTCGAGATCGGCGGCTGGAAGCCGCTCGTCCGCGACAACCCGCCGGCCGCCGAGCTGGCCGGCATCGCCGATCGCTGGACCGGCTTCGTCGACTCGCTGGCCGAGCGACTGCCCCGGCTCGCGTGGCACAAGGTCGAGGTCGACGACAAGGGTGGCGGGCTGCTCGAGGCGCGCGCCACGCTGGTCAACACCGGCGGGCTGCCGACCGGCTCGGCGATGGGCGAGATCACCCGCCGGTTCCAGCCGGTGCGGGTCCGGCTCGAGCTGCCCGAGGGCGGCCAACTGCTCGCCGGCCGGCCGCTGCAGACCGTCGGCCGGCTGCGCGAGCTGGGCGGCTCGGAGGAGTTCCGCTGGCTCTACCGCCTGCCCGCCGGCGCGGCGCCGGCCCGGGCGTGGGCGCAGTCGCAGTCGGCCGGCCAGCCGGTCGCCGAACTGATCGCCAACCAAGGAGGCCAACCGTGAAGACCCTCCTCCGCGCGCTCCTGCTGTCGCTCGTCGCCGCCGGCGCGGTGCAGGCGCAGGCCGGCATCCTGCGGCCGAAGGTCGACCTCGCGTTCAATCGCTTCTACCCCTACGCCGAAATCCTGGCCCACTTCGAGCGGCTGCGCGAGGCCTATCCGACGTTCATCCGCATCGACGACATCGGTGCCAGCCACGAGGGCCGGCCGCTGCGGGTGATCGTGCTGACCAACCAGGCCACCGGCCCCGACACGGGCAAAGTGGCGATGTGGATCGATGCCAACGTGCACGGCAACGAGGTGCAGGGCACCGAGGCGATCCTCTACCTCGCCTGGTGGCTGCTCGAGCGCTATGAAACCAACCAGCGGGCGCGCGAGCTGCTCGATGGGCGCGTGCTCTATCTGCTGCCGAGCCAGAACCCCGACGGCCGCGACCACTGGTTCGAGTCGCCGAACACCAGCAGCTCGTCGCGCAGCGGCACGCGGCCCTATGACGACGACCGCGACGGGCTGTTCGACGAGGACGGCCCGGACGATCTCGACGGCGACGGCGAGATCACCCAGATGCGCAAGAAGGTGCCGCCGGGCACCGGCAACGTGCGACTCGACCCGGATGATCCACGGGTCATCCTGCCGCCCGACGAGGACCACCCCGCCGACTACCTGCTGCTCGGCCTGGAGGGGATCGACAACGACGGCGACGGGCGGGTCAACGAGGACTCGGTCGGCGGCTATGACATGAACCGCAACTGGCCCAGCGACTGGCGGCCGGGCCACCAGCAGCGCGGCGCGGGCGACTATCCGCTCTGCTTCCCCGAGACGCGAGCGGTGGCCGACTACATCCTGGCCCACCCGAACATCGCCGCGGTGCAGTCGTTCCACAACTCGGGCGGGATGATCCTCCGCGGGCCGGGCGATGAGAGCGTCCAGTACCCGCGTTCCGACGTGGCGGTCTACGACCGGCTGGGTGCCGACGGCGAGTCGATCCTGCCGTTCTACGACTACATGATCATCTGGCGCGACCTCTACACGGTCCACGGCGGGTTCGTCAACTGGACCTATGAGGGGCTGGGCATCTTCTCGTTCACCAACGAGATGTGGGCCGGCGAGCAGTACGACGCCGCCGGCGCCAGCGTGCAGCGGGGCGAAACCGAGGCGGGCGAGGAGCGGCCCGACCCGCGCGGCAGCCGCAACCAGTTCAACGACCGGGTGCTGTTCGGCGATGCCTATGTCGAGTGGCACCCGGTGCAGCACCCGCTCTATGGCGAGATCGAGGTCGGCGGGTTCAAGCGCGAGTTCGGCCGCGTGCCGCCGAGCTTCATGATCGAGGAGATGCTGCACCGCAACGCGATGTTCTGCCTGCTCCACGCCGAGGCAATCGCCGAGGTGGTCGCCGATCCGCTCGAGATCGAGCCGCTCGGCGACGACCTCTACCGCGTCACGGCGACCTTCCGCAACCCGAAGCTGATGCCGACGCGCAGCGCCATGGCGGCCTCGCGACGGGTCGGCACGCCCGACCGGGTGACCATCCGCGGCGACAACCTGGAAGTGATCGGCGGGGGACAGGAGCTCGACCGCTTCCGGCCCGAGCAGATCGCGGCGGTCGAGTCGCGGCCCGAACGCCTCTTGCTCGAATCAGGCGTCGGCGGCGAGGGCTACGTCCGTCTGCGTTGGATCGTCCGCGGCAGCGGCGAGGTCACCGTCGGCTACGAAGCGGAGAAGGCCGACGACGTCAGCGTCAGCGGCACGCTGGCGCCGGGTTAAAGACGACGGCGCCGCTGGATTGCTCCGTCGGCGCCGTCGAGTCGCGCAGGGGGGTTGGGTTATCCCTATCATGGAACATCGCTTGAACCGAAAATGAACGCTAGATGAGACGTAGATTCTTGGCGTGATTCCCGGCTCGATCAAAAAGAGGACGCCCTCGACAGGGTCGGGGCGTCCTCCAGGTCGCGCAGGGGGGTTGGGTTACGAGACGAGGGTTCCCGAGCCGGTTGAAGCGGACGTAGCGCGAAGCTGTCCGGTCCAGCGGCGGAATGCCAGGGCACCGGCTGTGCTGAGCCTTCTGGTAGGGGCAGGTCTCAGACCTGCCCGCCGGCGACTGGATCCGCTCTGGGAGCGGGCTCGTCGGCACTCGTGCGGGTCTGAGACCCGCCCCTACGCCACCTGTTCCGCACGCCGGAACCGCCTGCTCGCGGCCCGGCTTTCAGATCAGCTCCAACACCCGCTCCGCCGGCCGGGCGACAACGGCTTTGCCGCCGACCACCAGCACCGGTCGCTGGATCAGGATCGGGTGCTCGGCCAGCGCGTCGAGGATCGCGTCGGGGTCGCTCTCGGCGGTCAGGCCCAGCTCCTTGGCCAGTGGCTCGTTGGTGCGCAGCAGGTCGGCCGGCGTGCCGCCGAGCAGGCCGACCAGCGCGTCGAGTTCGTCGCGCGTCGGCGGCTCCTCTAGGTAGCGCACCAGCTCGAACTGGACGCCCTGGTCTTCGAGCAGTTGTCGCGCTTCGCGGCTCTTGCTGCAGCGCGGGTTGTGGTAGAGGACCGGCGTCGGGCGCATGGCGGGCTCCGGCGGCCAGTTCCGCGGCCGGCGGGCCGGCTCCTGCAGGATTCGCCCGGCCCGCGCGAACCGGGCTGGGTCGGGGTGCAGCATGGCAGACGTACTGGTTGGGATCCACTATTTCGCCGGTTGGTGGCGCAGCGTGCCGAACAAGTGGCACAGCCGCGGGGTGGACTGGCGGCCCGACTGGCCCGGCCGCGTGCCGCTGCTGGGGGAGTACAACGAGCAAGATACGATGGATCGCGAGATCGTCGCCGCCGCCGAGCACGCGGTCGACTTCTTCCAGATCCTCTGGTACCCCGTGAAGGGCCGCGAGACGGTCGAGCCCGGCGCGGTCCACCTCAACGACGGCCTGGCCACCTTCATGGCCTCGCCGCAGGCGCACCGGCTGCGCTTCACGCTCGAGGCGGTCAATCACCCGCCGTTCGGCATCGCCACCGTCGAGGAGTGGGAGACCTGCTGCCGCGAGTGGGCGGCGGCCTTGACGCACCCCAGCTACCTGCGCCTCGACGGCCGGCCGGCGATCAAGATCCACGGTTTCCACCAGTTCTGGATGGACTGCGGCCAGGACCCGGCCGAGATGCAGCGGCGGGTCGATATCCTCCGCCGCTGCTGCTGGGAGGCCGAGGCGGGCGATCCGCTGGTCGCCATCGGCACCGGCGCGGGCGGCCTGCCGCCGGCCGAGCTGCTCGGCGCCTTCGACTGGCTGGCCACCTACATGGACGTGCCCGACCTGCCCCAACGCGCCGAGCCCTATCCGTACGAGGAGCTGCTCGCGCAGGCCCAGGGCGCCTGGCGGCTCTACGCCGAGCACTCGCCCCTGCCCTATGTCCCTTACCTGCCGGCCGGCTGGGACCCGCGGCCCTGGCGCGACCGGCGCGCCTCGTTCGACCTGCCCGACCGCGAGCAGTGGACCGCCGCGCTGCGGACGGTCAAGGCGGCGGTCGAAGGGAGCGACAAGCTCGGCTTCCCCGGCGGCCTGCCGGCGTTCCTGGTCTACGCCTGGAACGAGTTCGGTGAGGGCGGCATCGTCGCGCCGACGGCGGGCGATGAGTACATGAAGCTGGAGGCGATCCGCGAGGTCTTCGGGGCGGCATAGCTCGAGGCGGGCTCTACCGCTCCATCTCCCGCCGCAGGCGGCCGCAGGCGGCCAGATCGTCCGGCGGCGTGGTCATGCCGTCCATGCCCAGCACCATCACGCCGGCGCCCGCCTCGGCGGTCAGTCGCAGCTTGGCCTCCAGCTCGGCGCCGGTGCCCATGTCGGCGCACTCGCTCAGGACCACGGGGTAGCGGCCCTCGGCGTCGCGCACCGCCGTCTCGACCGCGGTGCGGAGCCGTTCCGGATCGGCCTCGTTGTACTGCATCGCGAACAGGTCGACGCTCGCGGCGTTGGCGAACTCGGCGAAGTCGGTGCCGTGCAGCTTGTGCACCGCGACCGGATGCCACGGGTCGAGCCGGCGGATCAGCGCCGCCAGCGCCGAGACCCGCGTCGGGCTGAGCGCCTCCTGATACTCCTCGGCGATGCACCAGACCAGCTCGTGCCGCCGGAGTCGCTCGACGATGGCGGTGACGAACGCCGCCTCGGCCGGGCCGACCTCGTCGCCGGTGTTCCAGACCCGCGACGAGTCGTCGTAGAGGAAGAGCATCGGCACGATGCCGCCGGCGTTCATGCGCTCCAGCCAGCCGTCCCAGCGGGCCAGCACCGCCGGGTCCAGCCCGCGGGCCGGGTCGTGGCCGGCAAACGGGTTGTGCGTCGCGTCGCCGTCGCCGCCGTGCGAGCGGATGACCTGGAGGTAGAGCGTGTTGGCCCCGGCCGCGGCGACGGCATCGATGATCCGCTCCTGGTCGCCGGCGCGGTAGAAGAAGTCCTCCGGGTCGCCCGGCCCGCACAGGTAGAGCGGCCGGTCGGGCCAGCGGATCAGGCGGCTGGGCCGCTCGGGATCGACCATCACCGTCCCTGCCGGCGGGGCCGGCAGCGCCGCGGCGACCAGCGCGGCGAGCGCCGCCTGCTCGGCCTCGCGGCCCTCGATGCGGGTGTCGTTCCAACTGACGATCAGGTCGAGGCTGGGGATGACCCCCATCGCCCGCCGGCCGCCGTGGCCGAAGCAGCCGTAGCTGTCCTTCGGCGCGCTCGGCCAGTGGCGGAGCCCGTCGCGGTCGACCCCGTTGGTCCACCACAGCCACGAGTAGCTGCCCATATGGTCGGTCTGGTTGTCGGGCACGTTGCGCGAGCCCATCGTGCGCTGGTCGGGCAGCATCGGCGCCGGTTCGGTGCCGGCGCGGGGGAAGCTCGGCGGCAGCGGCTCGGTCACCGCCCGGCGCGCGGCCTCCGGGGCGATGAGCTGCTCGCCGCGCCATCGCCCGCCGCGCAGGTAGAGCAGCCCGAAGCGGGCGAAGTCCCGCGGTGAGATGCCCAGCCGGCCGGGCCGGTCGCCCGCGCCGAAGGCGAGCATCGTCGGCGAGTCCTCGCAGCCGATGCGATCGGCCAGCAGCGGCCGGAGCACCTGCTCGTCGACCGACTCGACCGGCGCGCCGTAGACCTTGGTGAACAGCAGGTCCCAGAACAGCGCCATCTGCCAGTCGTTGTAGCAGTAGGCCGTGCCGGGCGCTTCGGTCAGGCCGTAACAGGAGGTCTGCGTGGCGAGATGCCGCCAGGTGATGTCGCGGTCGACGCCGGCCAAGCGCGGCTCGTGGGCAATGACCGGCTCGTCGAGCGAGGCGATGCGGCCCGCCTCGAGCGCGGCGAAAAGCAGGTGCGCATAGACCGGCTTGGCCGCGCTGGCGACGTCGCCGCGCGCGGCGGCGTCGCCCCAGGTGTAGGCCAGATAGCCGCCGCGGACGACGCAACCGCGCCCGCCGACCAGGGCGGCGAATCGATCGAGCGCCGCGGCATCGAGACCGACCTCGGCCGGGTCGCGGCTCTCCCAGGTCGCGCCGGGCCAGACCTCGGCCGGCGGCAGACCGCTCGCAATCAGCCAGAACAGAATCATGGCGCCAGCCGGAAGCGGTGCTCGGCCAGCAGGCTCAACACCGGCGCCGCCGCGCCGCTCAGCTTCAGCCGGTAGTCTTCGAGCACCCCGCTCTCCGCGCGCGCACAGGAGAGTGTGAACTCGCCCGCGCCGCCGGTCAGTCGCACGGCGGCCTGCTCGGGGGTCGTCTCGGCGCTCTGCTCGCCCTCGGCGCCGGTCAGCGTGAGCTTGACCGTCTCGGCGCCCGAGCCGACCGCCTCGACCTCGTAGCCACCCTCGCCGGCCCAGCCGTAGAGCGCCGGCGCGGGGCCGATCAGCCCCAGCCCATCGCCGCACCAGAGGCCCACCGGCACGTTGCTCGCGGTCACCGAGTAGGGACACTGCCCGGCCGAGGCGAGCAGCAGGTAGATGCCGTCCTGCTGCGGCTCGAACGCCACCCCACCGGTCTGGTCGAAGTCGATCCGGCCGGCCGCAATTCGGGTGCTGCTCGGGTCGCGCACCTCCCAGCCGAGGAAGCTGCGGTAGGCCGCGAAGGGATGGTGGCGCAGCGTCAGCTCGACCGGCTCGCCCGCGCGGCAGGCCAGCAAGATCAGGTTCTCGCCACGCAGCCGCAGCTCGGGCAGCTCGGCCGGTCCGCCGGCCGCCGGCGGCACCAGTCGCAGGGTGCTCAGGTCGGCCCGCCGCAGCTCCAGCTCCCAGCCGTCGGGCGTCTCGCGCGGGGCGCGTTGCGCGTCCCACCAGCCGGTGGCAATCGCCGCGTTGGCCCAACTGAACCAGTGGAAGTAGTCGCGGTGCGTGCCGTCGTAGGTCGGACCTTCGTAAAAAATCCAGTAGCCGTCGGTCTGCTCGGCCAGCATGACCGCGTTCTTGCCGCAGAACTCCGGGTCGGCGCCGCGCACCACCGGGTCGATGCCCCCGGCATAGAGGTAGTGCAGCCCGGCTGCCTCGGCCAGCGCCTCGCCTTCGATCATCCGCTGCCGGTTGATCGCCAGCGCCTCGGGCTCGGGCAGAAACTTGGCCGCCCGGCCATACGAGTTGGCATCGGCCAGCACCAGCGGCGCGCGCGGCGTGCCCCACTCGGGCCAGCAGGCCTCGCGCATGAACTTCGTGCCCGGCGCCGGGTAGATCACGAACCAGAACTCGGGGCAGATCGCATCGACCTTCGCCCGCAGGTCACGACAGCGCTCGCGCCAAAGCGCGACCTGCCACTGCTCGAAGGCCTCGTGCAGGCCCTGCTCGACCAGCCAGGCGTGGCGCAGGTCGGGCGGCAGCGCGGGAATGGTCAGCGCCCGGTCGGCGGCGAAGCGGTTCAGCGCCGCCGCATCGTAGCTCAGCTCGTAGCCGTTGCCCTGAGCGTTGGGCGAGTAGTTCTCGTAGTCGAGAAAGACCCCCAGCAGCGCCGGCTGCTCGGCCGCGAGGCGGGCATACTCGAGGATGTACCGCTCGGTCCAGGCCCAGAACGCGTCGGCGCACGGGCTGTAGAGCTCCTGCTCGACGCCGTTGGCCCAGACCAGCCGCTCGCCCTCGGCCTCGGCCGGCGCGACCAGGGTGCCGCGCATCCAGACCAGGTGATAGACGCCCTCGGCCGCGCACCAGTCGGTCACTCGCCGCACGGCGTCGAGATCGTCGAAGCCGATCCGCGGCGAATAGACGTTGAACCCGGCGGTCGCCGCCTCGGCAATCATCCACGGCGCGGTGACCCAGTCGTCGACCGGCTGCATCACCTTGTCGACCAGGATGCGGAGCTTCTCGCCGCGGCCGAGGTCACCCCGCACCGGGAGGGGCGGCCCCCCGCGGCCGCCCGTGGCCGACACGGCCAGGCCGATCACCAGGCAGAGCCAGCGCATCGCGCTCTCCGCGCGACCCGTTCGCGGCGCCGCCCGCGGGTCCTGCCCTCAGCGGCCCGTGACCACCCGGCGAATCACCCGCAGGACGTGGGTATTGTCGTTGATCACATAGATGTCGCCGGCTGGGTCGACGGCCAGATCGGTCAGTGAACTGAACTGAGCGACGTCGCCGGTGCCGTCGTTGCGCCCACCGGCGCCGGTGCCGGCGACCGTGGTCACCTCACCACCGGGGCTCACGCGCCGGACGCGGTTGTTGTTCCGGTCGATCAGATAGACCCAACCGGCAGCGTCGACGTCTAGAGCAAAGGGGGAGCTGAACTGCACGGCGGCGCCGAGTCCATCGAGGTAACCGGCCGTCGAGCCGGCCAGTGTGCTGACCGTGTGGCCCAGCCCGCCGGACGAACGCACCACGCGGCGGATCCGTTGGTTGTCGGGGTCGGCCACGTAGGCCGAGCCGTCCGGCGCGGCAGCTATCGCCTGGAGCGCGCCGAACCTGGCTGTGGTGCCAGACCCATCGGTCGAGCCCGCCACCGGGGTGTCGTTGAACTGGTCACCCGCCGCCGTCTGCACCTGCCAGCCGGTGGGCAGCGCCGGGTCGCCGATGCGGGTCAGCCGACGCACACGCTTGCCGCTCGACTCGACCACCCACAGGTTGCCGCCGGCATCGACTTCGACGTCGATTGGGTTGTTGAACCTGGCCACGTCGCCCGAGCCGTCGGCGCGCCCCGCCACGCTCGCCGCACCAGCCACCGTGCTGACCGTCCAGTGCGTCGGGTCGGTCGGATCGGCGCCGGTCAGCCCGATCCGGCGCACCAGGTGGTTATTGAAGTCGGCGACGAAGATCTCCCGGCCGTCGCGCGTCACCGCGATGCCCAGCGCGGTGTTGAACGTCGCGACGTTGCCGTTGCCGTTGGTCGAGCCGGGCGGCCGGCCGCCGGCGATGCGAGTGACCCGGCCGTCGGTGCCGATCCGCCGGACCGCATCGGGCCAGAACTGGCAGAAATAGCAGTTCCCGGCGTCGTCGAAGTCCAGTCCGCTGACCGCACCCAGCCGCGCGATGCCCAGCGGGCCATCATCGATGGCGAAGCCGAGGAAGTGCAGCTCGCCCGCCAGTGTCTCGACCATCACATCCGGCGAGCCGACGCCGCCCGATTGCCTGCCGTCGACGGCCCCCGGCGGGGCCGCGATGCTCGTTGGCGCGTCGACCTGGACGGTGAACTCGAACGCACTCACGTCTTTCGGGATGATGAACGACCAGCGTCGCGCCGCGCTCTGCTCGCCGGCGGCCAGCGGCGACTGGTACCAGAAATAGGGGCAGTCCGTCCCGTTCGCCGTCTGGCGGATGAAGCCATCGGCGTTCGACACCCGTACTGCCTCGCTCGGCGCGTCGCCGGTCGGCACGCCGAGCGGGAAGAAGCCCGCCTGCGGGCGCACCAGCTTGACCTTCCGCGCGCCCTCATCGGCGACCACCAGGTTGCCCGCCGCGTCGGCCGCCAGGTGACGCGGGGTGGTGAACCGCGCCACGTTCCCCGCGCCGTCCAGGTCGCCCGCCACCGAGCCGGCCAGGCTCGACACCTGCCAGCTCGAGGCGCTCGTCGCCGCCCGGCTGGCCCCGCTCAGCAGCCGCATCTGCCGCACGCGGCGGCCCGCTCGGTCGACGATGTAGAGGGTGCCGTCGCGCGCGGTCAGCCCGTGCGGCGCGTCGAACCGCGCCACCGTGCCCAGCCCGTCGACCGTTCCGCCGGCGCCGGTCCCCGCCACGGTGACCACCTGACCCGTCGTCTCTACGCGTCGTATCTTGTGGTTGTTGGTGTCGGCGACGTACAGTGCATCACCGCCCCAGGCGATCCCCGCCGGGCGGTTGAACGTCGCCCCCGCGCCGTTTCCGTCGGCCGCGCCCACCGCGCCGCTGCCGGCCAGCGTGCTCACGCCGTAGCTCGCCGCCTGCGTCGGGTCGGCGCCGAACTGCGTGATCTGCCGGATGCGGTTGGCCAGCTCGGTCACGTAGAGCTTGCCATCGGGCCCGAAGCAGAGCCCCTGCGGCCGGTCGAAGGTGGCCACCGGGCCCGCCCCATTCGCCCCGCCGGCGACCGAGCTGCCGGCTACCGTGCTGACCAGGCCGTCGGGCGTGACCCGCCGAATCGCCGTCAGGTCGGCCACGTAGAGGCAGTCGTCGGGCCCCCAGGCCAGCCCCGCCGGCTGGTTGAACTTGGCGAACGAACCCGCCCCGTCGAGCAGCCCGTTGCCGCCCGAGCCGGCCAGCGTCGAGACCAGCCCGCCGCGCAGCACCCGGATCTTGTGGTTGCTGATGTCGCTCAGGTAAATCGCCCCGTCGTCGCCGACCGCGACCCCGTTCGGCAGGACGAAGGTGGCATCCAGTGCCGCGCCGTCGCTCGCCCCGGCCGAGCCGGTGCCGGCGATCGTCTCGACCGTGGTCTTGGTGCGCAGATCGAGCGTGTTCGCCCCCACGTTGGTGATGTCGCCGAGGATCACCCGCAGGCCGTTCGGCGTGCCGTCGGGCTGCTGGCCAATCGGCAGGTTCCAGTGGTTGGTCAACTGGACGTCGACCGCGCGCAGGCCGGTGTCGCCCGGCTCGTCGAGCAGCGTGCTGGTGGCAAACCCGACCACCGACCCGCCGAACACCGCGCGCGAGCCGCCGAGCGGCGTGACCGTCACCTCGCCGGTCGCGACATCGACGGCAAAGTGCGCCGACCCGGGCCC
>CAYONP010000041.1:22423-46470 GCA_964405335.1 uncultured Fimbriimonadaceae bacterium | reverse complement strand
TTGAACGAGTCGAAGCCGCCGCACTCGGCGGCGATGGCGTCGGCCAGGGCGCCGGTCGGCGCGCCGCCGCCGTCGGGGCTCATCACCTTCCAGAACAGGCTGTGGTTGCAGTGCCCGCCGCCGTTGTTGCGCACCGCGGTGCGGATGTTCTCGGGCACCGAGCCGAGGTTGGCGCAGATCTCGCGGATGTTCGCCTCGGCCAGGTCGGTGCCCTCGACCGCCTTGTTCAGGTTGGCCACATAGGCGGCGTGGTGCTTGCCGTGATGGATCTCCATCGTCCGCGCGTCAATGTGCGGCTCCAGCGCATCGTGGGCGTAGGGCAGGTCGGGTAGCGTGTGTGCCATGCGTTCGGTCCTTTCTCGCTCCACTCACACCGACCCTGATCTTGACGCGGTCGATCGGCCGGGTAAGGGCGGCAGGACCCCGCCGACGGCCACCGAACCGGCGCGCGGAGCCGCCCATGCGCGCAGTGCAGATGCTCGGCCGATCACAGGTCGGGCTGATCGACGTGCCCGATCCAGAGCCCGGCGAGGGCGAGGTCGTGGTCCAGATCGCCGCCTCGCTGCTGTGCGGCAGTGAGCTGCACGGCTACCGCGGCGAGCAGCGCATGGCGACCAACGGCGGCCACGAGGCGGCCGGCGTGGTGGTCGACGCGAGCCGCTCACGACGCTGGCGTGACGGCGATCGGGTGGGCATCCACGCGGTCCGGGGCTGTGGCGCCTGCGACCAGTGCGCCCGCGGGCGCTATACCTGGTGCGGGCACTGGCGGGTTTGTCCAGGCCTGCACGCCGAGCTGGCCGCCGCGCCCGACCACGTGCTGGTGCCGCTGCCCGACGAGGTCGATGACGAGGTCGGCGCGCTGCTCGCCGGCGACGGGCTGGGCGTGCCTTACCACACCTCGCGCCGGCTGCCGACCCGCGGCGGTGACACCGTGGTGGTGGTCGGCTGCGGGCCGATCGGGCTGGGCAACATCCTGCTGCACAGCTTCCGCGGCGCGCGCGTGATCGCCCTCGACCGCGTGCCCGAACGGCTCGGCTACGCCCGCGAGATGGGCGCCGACGCGGTGGTCGATGTGTCCGCCGTCGACGCCCTGCCGGCCATCCGCGAACTCACCGGCGGCCGTTTGGCCGAAGCGGCGATTGAGGCGACTGGCCGGCCGGAGGGCTTCACCCTCGCCCTGGCGGCGGTCGGCCCGGGCGGCACCGTCGCCTGCTGCGGCGAGAACGGCGACGTGCCGCTGAACGTCGCCAACCAGCTCATCCGCCGCGACATCACGGTGTTCGGGAGCTGGTTCTACCACTACGCCGAGTATCCCGACATGCTCGAGCTCTATCGCCGCGGGCTGGAGGTCGGTCGGCTGGTGACCCACCGCTGGCCGCTGGCCGAGGCGGCCACGGCCTACGCCGAGTTCGCCGCCGGGCGGGTCGGCAAGCCGGCGCTGCGGCCGTGACCCGTGGCGCGAATGTGGCGCGAATGTTGACCGGCGGTTGCGGTCTCACTATACTCGAATCAGGGGTCGACCACCGGCACGCGCGGTCCGACCGCGGGCGGCGTCGGTCCGCGGCGAGTTGACTTGCAGCGCGCTGCCACCACCGCCACGCCGAGTTTGCCGACCTGGCTCGAGGCCGAGGTCGGCGCGGTGGCCTGGGTCGATGCCGGCGGCGTCTACCGCGCCCTTAGCCCGCTGTTTGCCCGCCTGCTCCAGGCCGACGGCGCCGACTCGCTGGTCGGCCGGGCCCGCGCCGAAGTGCTCGGCGACCGGCTGATCCCACGCCTGGCCGACGGCGCGCGGCTGGCCGGCTACCTCGA
This sequence comes from uncultured Fimbriimonadaceae bacterium, assembly GCA_964405335.1. Taxonomy (GTDB): domain Bacteria; phylum Armatimonadota; class UBA10988; order UBA10988; family UBA10988; genus CAYONP01. The sequence goes on along the minus strand of CAYONP010000041.1, from coordinate 44,661 downwards.
CCAGCCGGCCGGTGGGATCGAACTCGAGCTGCGCCTCGCCGCCCCGCGGCCGGCGACCTGGCTCTACCGCTCGCGGCCGATGGTCGACGCGGCCGGCGAGCTGCTCGGCTGGCACGAGTCGCTGATCGAGTCCGAGGCCGCCGGGTTGCTACAGCACCAGCTTGCCGAGCAGCTCGAGGCGTACCGGGCGCTGCAGGAAGAGTCGCTCCAGGCGATCCGGGCCAAGGACGAGATGATCGCGCGGGTGAGCCACGAGCTACGCACTCCGATGACCGCCATCATCGGCTTCTGCCACATGCTGCTGGGCTACAGTGGCGAGTTGAGCGAGGTGCAGCGCGGCTACCTGCAGAAGGTGCTGAAGAACGCCACGGTCCAGCTCCAGTTGCTCAACAACGTGCTCGACCTGTCGCGCATGGCCAGCGGGCCGGTGGCCATCATGCGCGAGCCGGTGCGGCTCGAAGTGGTCGTTGCCGAGGCGGTCGAGTCGGTCGAGCCGCATACCTGGGACCGCGGCATCGCCGTGGTCGATCAAGTGGCCGGCGATCTGCCGACGCTGACCACCGACCGGCTGAAGCTGAAGCAGATCCTGATCAACCTGCTCAGCAACGCGGTCAAGTACACCGAGCAGGGGCAGGTGACCGTCTCGGCCCGGCCGCTCGGCGACGGTGTCGAGGTGACCGTCCGCGACACCGGCATCGGCATCGCCGAGGAGGATCTGGAGCGGATCTTCGAGCCCTACGTGAAGCTCCACGAGGGCGGCTGGTTCGGCTCGGTCTCGACCGGCCTGGGCCTGGCCATCGTGCGGCGGCTGACCGACATGCTGGGTGGCACGCTGAGCGTCGAGAGCCGTGTCGGCGCCGGCTCGGTGTTTACTCTCGCCCTGCCGCCCCACCCGCCGGACGATCGCGCAGCGGCGTCAGCCGCAGATGGAACTGATAGACCGGCCGGCGGATGACGATCTGCCGGTCGCCGGTGACCGTCAACGTGGTCGTCTCGCGGGTGATGAAGGTGCCGGTCGGGCGTAGCTCGGTGACCACCCACTCGGCCCGGTGCAGCTCGCCCGGCTCGAGCCGGTAGGGTCCATCGCCGATGACCAGATGGACCTCGGTCCAGTCCGGGTCGGGCACAATCCAGCCGCCGGCGGTGCTCCGCCCCGGCGTGCCGCCGCTGCCATAGACCGTCAGTTCGATCCGGTCCGGCGAGTAGACTTCGAGCTCGGCCGCGGCGTCGGCCTGTTGCGGCCAGAGCTGCAGCGGCGAGGCAGCGTTGTAACGCGTCTCGCCCGGCGCCAGGTCGACCAGGCGTTGGTTGACGAAGCCCCAGCGCGAGCGGCCCGGCTGCGGGCCGTCGGGCAGCAGCTCGGGTCGGCGGATGAGGTTAAGGCCCCCGGCATAGAGGCTCGGCTCATAGCCGGCGACATCGAACTCCAGCGCCAGTTCGTCGCCGGTCAGGTTCTCGACGAAGATGCCGTCGTCGCCGCGGGCGATGCGGGCCGCCTCGGGGATCAGCGGCTCGCCGCGCAGAACGAGCGGCGGCTGGTAGCCGAGCAGCGACTCCATCACCGCCACAAAGGTCGGTTCGGCCGGCCCCCAGCCCTGCCAGGCGAAGGTGCCCCAGAACAGGCCGAGGCCGTCGCCGTGGGGGTGGATGCTCAGCCCGCAGACCGCCGGCCGGCCGTCGCGGCGCTCGGGCGACTGCGCTTGCTCGGCCACCACGCGGGTCTCCTCGCCAAAATGCACGAACGCCGCCGGGGCGAGCAACAACGTGCGACTGAGCAGCGGTGAGGTGTACTTGACCGGGATGATGCTCGGGAAGACGTAGCTCCGGCGCAGGAAACGCAGGCTGCCGGGATGCGACAGGTTGGCATCGAGTTCGGGGAAGACGGCCTCGCCGGGCGCCGTGGCCATCAGCCGGTCGAAGTCGCGCGGGTCGTGCAGCGCCCGCTCGTGAAGCGGGCGGACCTCGCTGACTTGCAGGCCGAACAGCGCGCCGAGCGGCTCGGGCATGGCCGCCAGGTCGCCCGGCGGGCCGAGGCAGCCGATGCCCAGGTCGGCGAACAGCCGCCCCCCGCCGGCGACGTAGGCCTCGAGATCGGCCAGGTCGTGCTGGTCGAGCTCGAACAGCGAGCTGGCGAAGACGACGGCGAAGCGCGACAGGTCGGTCGTCTCCAGGTCGCGCGGCGTGAGGATGCTGAGCAGGCCGAACCGGGTGCCGCGGCGGACGAGCTCGAGCAGCCCGGCCGGCTCGTCGCCGCCGAACGCGCCGTAGCCGAACAGGTCGCGCCGACCGGCCGCCGGGCCGCGGACATAGGGCTGAGTCAGGATCGCGGCGGTGCCGCTCGGCCGGAACGCGGCCCAGCCCTGCCGCCGGGCCTCGGCCAGCCGCGCGCGCACCAGGCCGAGCCGCTCGCGGTCGTCGGCCAGCGCCGCCCAGCTCGAGAAACTCACCCCGCAGGCTCCACGACCGACACAGAGCGGGATGCTGTCGCCGAGCTCAGCGATTGGTTGGTTCGCGTCGAGGCCTGGAATGACGGCGAACCGGCCGTTCTGGTGGGCGATGCTGACCGCCTCGACGGGATACGCCGGCCGCCGGTAACCCAGACCGTAGGCGTCGACCGCCGGCTGCAGCCCGGCCAGGCTCGAGGGCGCGTTGAGCAGTTCGCGCAGCCGCGCGGCGCGACCGCCGATCACCGGCCTGGTTGGATCGGCGGCGTGGATGGCCTCGACCCACCGGCCAATCAGCCGGTTCGCGGTTTCGAGCCGCCAGCGGGCGACCTCGAACGAGGCGGGCGAGACGCCCGACGGCGCGGCGCGATCGAGTTCGGCAATCGCCTCGGGCGTCACCTCGCCGAAGCTGTTCAGCGCGCTGCCCCACAGCGCATTGAGGTTGGCCGGCACGGCGTAGACCGCGGCCAGGTGCGCGGCCAGCGCGGGCTGGGTCCAGGCGATGCGATCCTCGGCCTCGTGCTGCAGCGCATAGGCCAGCAGGCCGGGCGTGTCGCGCCAGTCGGCGACGACGCCGGCGAGCCAGTCGGTCGTGGCCCGGACCGCCTCGGCGTCGGACGGGTCGAGGCTCTCGTCGGGCCGGGTGGCGTCAAGGCAGTTGAGGCCGAGGATGACCTGCATCCCGCGGTCGGCGGCGGCGCGTGCGAGCCGGCGTTGGCGGGCCTCGTCGGTGCCCTGACCGAGTTCGAGGTAGAGCACGTTCAGCCCGGCGTTGTGGTACTCTTCGAGCTGATCGAGGGCGACCGTCCCAAACGCCCAGGCGAGCAGCTCGACCCGGCCGGCGTCGTCGACGAAGCGATCGCCGACGCGCTGCAGCGCCGGCGCGGGTAGGAGGCCGAGCCACAGCACGGCCAGCGGCCAGAGCCGCCTCGGTGCGCGCCCCGATCCCGTGAGTTGGTCCATCCGGAGTCTAGCTGTCGATGGGTAGGCGACGTCTGCCGCGCACGCTTGGTTTCCTGATTGCCGCGGCACTGGTCGATTCCTGCCAGGCGGCGACCGTCATCTCGCTCTCGCTCTGGCTCAAGGGCGATCCGTGGCAGGCCGACCTGCAGGTCACCGGCCTGGTCTTAGGACTCCCCACCGCGGCATATGTGGCGGTGACCATCCTGCTCGGCCACGCGGCCGACCGGATCGGCCGCCGCGCCGCCTGCGTCATCGGCACGGCGGTCGTCGCCGCCGCCAGCGTGGCCCTGCCGCTCGCCCCCAGCCTGCTCGCTATCGGGCTGCTGTTCGGCTGCCAGCGCGTCGGCGCGGCGATGTTCTGGCCGGCGCTCGAAGGCTGGCTCGGACACGGCGCGGCCAGCCGCGTGCTGCCCCGCCGCATCGCCGCGTTCAACATCGGCTGGGGCATCGGCTGGACCGCCGGCACCTTCCTCGGCGGGCTGGCGGTGACCACCCTTGGCCCGGCGGTCACCCTCCGGATCGTGGCCGGCGTCGCCGCCGGCGCCAGCCTGCTCTGCAGCCGACTGCCCGCCACGCTGCCCGGCGGCGCCGACGACGGCGCCGAGCCGCCGGTGCCGCATGACTCCGCCGGCCGGCTGCAGGCCTGGGCCGGCATGTTCGCCGCCTATGTCGGCCTCGGCGCGCTGCGCGCCCTGTTTCCGCAGTGGGGGCCGGCGCAGCTCGGCTTGAGCGAGGTGGCCGCCGCCGCCTGGGTGGCCATGGTCTCGCTGGTCCAGACGGCCAGCTTCGCCTACCTCGGCCTGGTCCGGCCCGAGGCCTCGTCGGGCGCCTGGCTGCGCGGGTCGCAGGTCATCGCGGTGGTCGCCCTGGCGCTGGTCGCCACGCGGCAGATCGCCCTGGCCGCGGTGGCCCTGGCGGCGTTCGGGTTCTGCACCGGCGTGGCCTATGCGGCCAGCTTCTACCGCAGTGTCTACGGCCGCGAGGATGCCAGCCGGCAGGGCGGCATCCACGAAGCGGTGGTCAACGCCGGCTCGATGGCCGGCCCGGTGCTGTTCGGCTTCGCCGCCACGCAAATCGGCCCGTCCGCCGGCTGGTATGCCGCCGCCATCGTGATCGCCGGCGCCGCCTGCATCGGACCCTGGCGGAGAGCCCGATGACTCCCCGGATCGAGACCCTCACCTCGCCCGGCGGCCGGCTCACCGCCACCATCGCCGACCGCGGCGCCGAGCTGAGCAGCCTCGCCATCGACGGGCGCGAGCTGCTCTATCGTGCCAACCGGTTCGCGCCGACCGAGGACGGCGGCTGGCAGGGCCGCGCGCCGTGGCTCTGGCCGGCGGTCGGGCGCAACTACGGCCCCGGCGCCGAGGAGTGCTCGTTCGAGCACAACGGCCGACGCTACCCGATGCCGATCCACGGCTTCGCCATGCACCGCCGCTGGACACTGCTGTGGCAGGACGCCGGTGGAGCGACCTACGGTCTGGCCGACGACGAGCAGACGCTGGCGAGCTATCCCTGGCCGTTCCAGCTCCGGCTTGGCTACACGCTCGATGACGGCGGACTGACCGCCCGCGTCGAGGTGACCTCGCCGACGGGCATGCCGTTCTGCCTGGGCAACCACCTGACCCTCGCCGTGCCCGAGCCGTTCGACGCGGTGCGAGTGAGTGTGCCCGCTGAGGTCCGGCACGGCCTCACCCGCCGCGGGCTCCTCGACGGCACTTCGCCGATCGACCTGAGCGCGGTCACCCTGGCCGACGACCTGTTCCTCAACGGCGTGGTCGGCGGTCTGCCCGAGCCGGCGGTGCTGACGGCGGTCTATCCCGACGGCCTGACGCTCCGGGTCGGCCAGGCGATCGAGCGCGGCACCGAGTGGACCAGCGCCGAGAGCCGGCTGTTCGTCTTCTACGGCTCGCGCGAGCGTGGCTACTGGTGCCCCGAGCCGTGGCTCGGCTGGCCGAACGGGCTGCAGGCGCGGCGTGGCCTGGTCACGTTGCCGGCCGGCGAGGTCTTCGTCTGGACCATGCGGATCGATCTGGAGCAGGACTGATGGCCAAGCCGGTGACCGCCGAGAGCGTGGCGGCCGAGACGCAGGAGCAGCGCAAGCGGCGCGCCTCGACCATCCTCCGCCGGCTGCGCGAGCATCACGAGCCGGTCTGCGCGCTGCTGCACGCCGATCCGTTCCAGTTGCTGGTAGCCACGATCCTGTCGGCCCAATCGACCGATGAGCAGGTCAACAAGGTGACACCCGGCCTGTTCGAGAAGTACCCCGACCCGGCGGCGTTCGCGGCGGCATCGCAGGAGGAGATGGAGCGGGCGATCAGCAACATCGGCCTGTTCCGCAACAAGGCGAAGAGCCTGCGCGGCGCGGCGCGGATGATCGTCGAGGAGTTCGGCGGCACCGTGCCGAGCAGCATGACGCAGTTGCTCCGCCTGCCCGGCGTGGCGCGCAAGACCGCGAATGTGGTGCTGGGGACGGGGTATGGTATCGCCAGCGGGGTGACGGTCGACACACACGTGACGCGGCTGGCCTACCGGCTCGGCCTGACCACTGAGACGGACCCGCCGAAGATCGAGCGTGACCTGATGGCGTTGTTCCCGCGCCCGCGCTGGATCGAGGGTGGGCACACACTGATCTGGCACGGCCGGCGGGTCTGTGGCGCGCGCCGGCCCGACTGCACCGGCTGCTTTCTGAGCGAGCTATGCCCGAAGAATGGCGTCGCGAATTCAAGTTGAGGCCGAGGTGGGTCGAGTACCTGCCGCTGATCGGCGGGATCGTCTCGGTCATCGGCTTCGTCATGGTCATCGGGCTGATTGTCTGGCTCACGATGCAGGCCGGCCGCGAGTTCGGCGACGACGACACCGCCGCCGCGCTCGGGCGATTCATGAAGATCCTCAAGCCCTGGATTTATGGCATGGCCGCGGGCTTGACCGTCCTCAGCGTCGGGATGATCCTCTACTGGGCCGGCAGCGCCGACCGCCGCTCCCGGCTCTGAGGTCCTGATGATCGACCCGACCGACATCACCCAGATCAACGCCCTCGCGCGCGAATGGGCACCGCCGGGCAGCCCCGTCTTCCCCGTCGCCATCGACCGCATCGAGCTGCTCGACGACGCGCGCGACGCCGTCGCCGAGGTTGCTGAGGCGTTGCGCAGCGAGGGTGACATCCTGCTCATCATCGACGACAGCCTGATCACCCGCGCCGGCGGCGACTTCAAGGTCGAGATCGAATCGCGGCTGGCGTCGGTGGCGCCGATGCGCACCGTGCGGCTGCCGCTGCCGTTCCACGCCGACCTGCCGGCGGCCGAGGCGCTGGTGCCGCCGCTGGCCGGTGCCGGGTTGCTCGTCGCCGCTGGCTCGGGCAGCGTCACCGACGCGGCCAAGTACGCCCGCGCGCTGGCCGCCCGCGGCGGGCATCGCGTGCCGTTCCTCAACGTCCCCACGGCGGCCAGCGTGACGGCCTATGCCTCGGCTCTGGCGGTGCTGCTGGTCGACGGGGTCAAGCGCACGCTGCCGGCCGCACCGCCGGAGGCGATTGTCGCCGACCTGAGGGTCCTGGCCGAGGCGCCGTCGGCAATGACTCGCGCCGGCTTCGGCGATGTCCTGGCCCGCAGCGTCTCGTACGGCGATTGGTACCTGGCCGCGCAGCTCGACATGACCGAGGGTTTCAACGATGTGGCGAGCCGGTTGATCGCGCCGCACGAGGCGGCCATGATCGAAGCGGCCGAGGCGGTTGGTCGAGCCGAGCCGGAGGCGGTGCGCCTGATCTTCGAGGCGCTGCTGCTCGCCGGCATGGCCATGTCGCTGGTCAACCAGACCGCGCCGCTGTCGGGCTGGGAGCATGTCATCTCGCACCTGCTCGACATGACCGCCGGCGGCGACGGCCGCGACTACGCGCTGCACGGCGAGCAGGTCGGCGTCGGGACACTGATCGCCGCGCGGGCCTACGAGCAGGCCTGGAGTGAGCTCGACCTCGACGCGGTCGCCGGCGACAGCCCGGCGATGGACCCGCGGACGCTGCGCGACCAGGTCGTCGCCCAGTTCGGCGAGGGGCCGACCAGCGACGAGGTCTGGCGCGACGCCGAGGTCAAGCTGGCCCGCTGGCAGGCCGCCGCCGCGGCACGCCGGTCATTCGTCGCGCGGCACCGCTCGGGCGAGCTGCTCGCCTTCCTGCGCGGCGCGACGCGCTCGGCGGTGGCGGTCGAGGAAGCGCTTCGCCGCGCCGGTGCGCCGACGCGGTTCAGCGAGCTGAGCGTGCCGATCGGCGCCGAGTCGGCTCATCGCGCGGTGCGCTGGGGGCACCTCATCCGCCAGCGCTTTACCCTCGGCGACCTGCTCGCGATCGGCGGCTGGCTGACCGACGAGAGGGTCACCGCGCTGCTCGGCGAAGCCGCCTGACCCGGTGAGGAGTTGTACGTCATGCTGTCCGCCCCGTCGCGCACCCAGTTGCTGGCCACCATGATCGCCACCGGCGCCGTCGGCACGGCGCAGGCCCAGGTGCGGCCGGTCAAGCTGCGCTGTGAGTACCTGGTCAATCCGCTGGCCGTCGAGACGCAGCATCCGCGGCTGTTCTGGCAGCTCGAGGGCGACGGCCGCGACCTGCTCCAGGCGGCCTACCAGGTGATCGTGGCCAGTACACCCGAGAAGCTGGCCGGCGATCAGGGCGACCTGTGGGACTCGGGCCGGGTCGAGTCGGGCGACAGCATCCAGATCCGCTACCAGGGCGTGCCGCTGCTCAGCGGGCAGCTGGTCCACTGGAAGGTCCGCTGCTGGGATCAGGCCGGCCGGGTGGCGGTCAGCGAGCCGGCTTGCTGGGCCATGGGGCTGCTCAGCCAAGAGGACTGGACCGGCGACTGGATCGGCTACCGCCCGCCGGCCGGCGAACGCCCGCCGTCGCTCGAGGGCGGGCAGTGGGTCTGGCACGCCGAGGAGGGCTCGCCGCCCGCCACGCGCTACTTCCGCGGCCGCGTCGAGCTGGCCGCCGCGCCCGAGGCGGCCGAACTGACCATCGCCTGCGACGACCAGTACACGCTCTGGCTCAACGGCGCTGAGATTGGCGCCAGCGACGGCCAGGCCGACGCCTGGCGCCGGCCGCAGGTGTTCGAGCTGACCGACTCGCTGCGCGCCGGAGTCAACGTCCTCGCCGTCGCCGGGGTCAATGCGGGCATGAGCCCGGCGGCGCTGGCCGGCCACCTGCGCCTGCGCATCGGCGGCGAATCGGTCAGCTATCGGATCGACGGCGCGTGGCGGAGCAGCTCCGACGAGGCGGCCGGCTGGCAGGCGCCCGAGTTCGACGACTCGGCCTGGAGTCCGGTGCGCATCGTGGCCACCGTGCGCGACACGCCCTGGGGCGTGCCCGAGCCGGGTACCGGCGCGGTGCTGCCGCCGGCGCCCTACCTGCGCCGCGAGTTCGCGCTCGACGCGGCGCCGACCCGCGCCACGCTCTATGTCGCAGCGCTCGGTGTGGTCGAGCTGCAGCTCAACGGCCAACGCATCGGCGACGAGTACTTCGCCGCCGGCTGGACCGACTACCGGCTGCGCATTCCCTACCGCGCCTACGACTTGACCGATCAGGTGGCCGCCGGCGACAACGCCCTCGGCGCCATCCTCGGCGAAGGCTGGTACAGCGGTTACTGTGGCATCCATGGCCGCGAACACTACGGCAGCCAGCCGTGGCTCAAGGCGCAACTGGTGATCGAGTCGCCGGGCGGCACTTCCGTGGTCGTCACCGACGGCGAGTGGCGGGCGAGCTACGGCCCCATCCGCGAAGCCGACATGCTGATGGGCGAGGCTTACGACGCACGGCTCGAGCTCGGCGACTGGGCGGTGGCCGGCTTCGATGCCGACGACTGGGACGCCGTGCAGGTCGGTCCGGCGACCGAGGCGCCGCTCCAGGCCCACCGCGGCGTGCCGGTGCGGGTGACCGAGGAGCTGACCCCGCGCTCGGTCAGCGAGCCATCGCCCGGCGTGTTTGTCTACGACCTCGGCCAGAACCTGGTCGGCTGGGTGCGGCTCAGGGTCCGTGGCGGCGCCGGCACGCAGGTGCGCCTGCGCTTTGCCGAGATGCTGCAGCCCGATGGCAACCTCTACACGACCAACCTGCGCTCGGCGCGCTGCACGGACTTCTACACCTGCAAGGGCGCGGGCGAGGAGGTCTGGGAGCCGCGGTTCACCTTCCACGGCTTCCGCTATGTCGAACTGACCGGCTACCCCGGCGCGCCGCCGCTGGAGGCGATCACCGGCATCGTCGCGCACTCCGACACGCCGCCGGCCGGGCGGTTCGAGTGCGACAACGAGATGGTCAACCAGCTTTACTCGAACATCGTCTGGGGCCAGCGCGGCAACTTCCTCGAAGTGCCGACCGACTGCCCCCAGCGCGATGAACGTCAGGGCTGGATGGGCGACGCGCAGGTGTTCATCCGCGCCGCCTGCTTCAACATGGACGTGGCCGGTTTCTTCACCCAGTGGCTGGTCAACGTCGCCGACGCACAGGACGAGCAGGGGGCGATGCCCGACACGGCGCCGCGCATCCCGCCCTTCCTGGGCAAGGGCACCGCCGCCTGGGGCGACGCGGGAGTGATCTGCCCGTGGGTCATCTACCAGGTCTATGGCGACGCGGCCATCCTCGCCGAGCACTACCAGGCGATGGCCTCGTGGGTCGAGTACTGCCGCAACCACTCGACCGGCCTGCTGCGGCCGAGCCAGGGCTATGGCGACTGGCTGAGTATCCGCGCCGACACGCCGAAAGACGTGCTCGCCACGGCCTACTTCGCGCACAGCGCCGATCTCGTCAGCCGCGCCGCGGGCGTGCTCGGCCGGGCCGACGACGCGACGAAGTACCGCCGGCTGTTCGAGGAGATCCGCGACGCCTTCAACGAGGCCTACGTCGCCGAGGACGGGCGAATCAAGGGCGACACGCAGACCTGCTATGTGCTCGCCCTGCACATGAACCTGCTCAGTGAGGCGCACCGCGCGAAGGCGATCGAGTACCTCTGCGCCGACATCGAGGCGCGCGACGGCCATCTCTCGACCGGCTTTGTCGGCACGGCTCACCTGATGCCGGTGCTCAGCCGCTTCGGCCGGACCGACATGGCCTATCGCCTGTTGCTCAACGAGACCTTCCCCTCGTGGGGCTACTCGATCGCCCACGGCGCGACGACGATCTGGGAGCGCTGGGACGGCTGGACGGCCGACCGCGGGTTCCAGGACCCGGGGATGAACTCGTTCAACCACTACAGCTTCGGCGCGGTGGGCCAGTGGCTGTTCGAGACCGTCTGCGGCATCAAGCTCGATCCCGCGATGGTCGGCGACGGGGCCTTCCTGATCGCCCCAGAGCCGGGCGGCGGCCTGACCCGCGCCTCGGCGAGCTACGACTCGGTCTACGGCGAAGTGGCCACCTCGTGGGCGCTGCGCGACGGTCGGTTCCACCTGACGGTGACCATCCCGCCCAACTGCACCGCGCTGGTGACCGTGCCGACCAGCGACCCGGCCAGCGTGACGCTCGACGGCGGCGCGGCGGGCGGGGCAAAGCTGGAGCTGGGTTCAGGCCGGTACGAGATCATCGCCGCCGAATAGCCCAGCCCAACTGCCCACGGGGCCCGTTGCCGGGCCCCGTGATGCGGTCAGACTGGTCGGCGATCGAGCGCGCGCCGACGGCGCTGCCGGATCAGGGCGCCGGCCAGAGCCGTGGACACGAAGAACAGAACGGATGGCTCGGGCACAACGACATCGTCGAAGAAGATGAACCGGGCACTAAACTGCTGCGCGAAGGTATCGATGAAGGCGCCGGTCTGCCCGTCATAGCGCAGGATCCGGCCGCCCACGCCTCGGTCCACATAGAGCGCGCCATCGGGCCCGAACTGGAGCTCCTGCGGCCGGGTGAGTCCGCCTGCGCCGGGCACGATGAAGTCACCCATAAACGCCCCAGAGGCGCCCTGGTACCGGAGCACTCGGCCCACTGCCACGTCGGACGTCACATAGAGATTGCCGTCGCTCCCCCACTCGACGTCGATAGGTGCAGCCAGGCCGCCACCGACCGAAAAGAGACCCATCGGCGCCCCCGTGAGTCCGTTGTACCGGTACACGCCTTGGCTCAGATTGCCGGCGACGTACAAGTGGCCATCCGGGCCAAAGCCCAGTCCGTGGCTCCCGGCGAGCCCTCCTCCAGATGCAAACGTCCCGATCAGGGCCCCAGTCAATCCGTCGTACTTGAGGACGCTGCCGGTCCAGTAGCTCGACACGAGGAGGTGTCCGTCCGAGCCCCAGGCAAGGCCGAGCGGCAGGTTCAGACCGCCGCCAAAGGCGAACTTGTCCACGAAGTCCCCGGTGTGCCGGTCAAACCGGAACACCGAGTTGGCATGTGCCCCGCCCGTGACGCTGACATACAGCAGGCCATCCGGCCCGATGGCCAGCTCTGAAATGCCCTGGATTCCGCCAGTACCCGCCGGAACCAGCACGCCGATGGCGACACCCGTCGACGGGTTCAGTTCCATGACGCTGCTGTTTGGGCCAATGGACAGCAGTCGGCCGGCGGCCGGTGCGTCGAACCAAAGGAGGATGGAGATCGTGAGCAAAGGAACAGACGATCGGCGGCGTTGCATCGGCGACTCCGTTCACGTTGGTGCACATCATTGTTGCACTGCATGAATGTCCTGTCAAGGACAGGCATCACTGCATCCATCGTGCCCGGTCTGAATTGGGTTGGCGCCAGCCTGCGAAGCTGGAGTACCGATTTCGACCTGGAAGGCGAGGCGGATGTCTGGCGCCAAGCGCGTTCGTCGTGGCTTCGCGGCAACCGGTGCTGGATCTGCCTGCGTGGCAGCCAATGCGACCGGTTATTAGTGCAATTCAGTAATAGCACGGTCGCATCCTCCATGTCAGGTCTGTGCCGGACGCCATTCATCGCCGCCGAATAGCCCAGCCCAACTGCCCACGGGGCCCGTTGCCGGGCCCCGTGATGCGGTCAGACTGGTCGGCGATCACTCGCCGTGGTGCATGAACGGGCTGACCGGATAGCCTGAGTAGACGCCGCCGGTGAGGCCCGAGTTGTTGGACAGGAAGTCACTGCCCTTGACCCATTTGGCATGGCCGTCGCAGAAGCCGACGTTCATGCCTTCCTGGTGCCGGTAGTAGTTCGCATCGGCGGGCGAGCCACCGAGCGACGTATAGGCGCCCGAGCCGAAGTCCATCCCTGCGACCGGGTCGTAGGTGATGTTGCTGCCCTCGACCAGGAAGGCCGACTGGGCAGGATGCTTCGAGAACTCGATGTTGGCGCAGTAGTCCCACGGGTTGACGGCCGGCGTGGCCTCGCCGACGGGGAAGCCGGCGAACATGACCGTGCCGAACCAGTTCCAGTAGGTGTAGCGCAGCCACTCGCCCCAGCAGTAGGTACCGGCCACGCGGTTGGCCGCGCCGGTGTAGCCATACGCCGACGGGGTGGTCGGCGCGCTGGGGCAGAGGTAGATCTGCGTGTTCTTGACGTACGACTTCTGCTGCTCCATCCAGGTGCCCCACGACCCGCTGGCGGGCCAGAACACCCATTGGTCGGGCAGCCACTTCTCGTCGTAGTCCGAGGTGTACTGCTTGGCGCCCAACGCCGCCTGCTTGACGTTGCTGAGACAACTGGCCGAGCGCGCCTTCTCGCGCGCCTGCGCGAACACCGGGAAGAGGATCGCCGCCAAGATGGCGATGATGGCGATCACAACCAGCAGCTCAATCAGCGTGAAGCCGCGTCGCTTCATGCTCTCACTCCTTGCCCGGCGCGGTGCCGGGATGCGTCGCACCACCGGCGCCCGGATCGCCCGACCCGGGCGCCGGCGTTGGCCACCACGCCCCACCCGAGAGCGGGGCGAGTTCAGGTGGCTTGGCGTCCAGCTAGTCGCCGTGGTGCATGAACGGGCTGCACGGATAGCCGGCGTAGACACCGACGGTCAGTTCGGTGTTGTTGCGCCAGAAATCCGCGGCCTTGAGCCACTTGGCGTGGCCGTCGCAGTAGCCGGTGTTCATGCCCTCTTGGTGTCGATGGAACGCGGTGTTGGCCGGATTGGGGTCAAACCCGGTGGTCGCCGCCGAACCGAAGTCCAGGCCGGCCACCGGATCGTAGGTGATCATGTACCCCTCGAGCAGGAAGGTGGCCTTGGCCGGATGCCGCGAGAACTCGATGTTCGCCCAGTAGCCCCACGGCCGGTTCGGATCGGCCGGGCGCAGCTCGCCGACGGGGAAGCCGGCGAACATGATGGTGCCGAAGAAATCGTAGTAGTCGTAGGCAATCCAGCCGGGCCAGCAGTAGGTCGAGGCGACGCGGTTGGCCGCGCCGGTGTAGCCGAAGAACCCAGGGGTCGCCTGTGCGCTCGGGCACAGGTAGATCTGCGTGTTCTTGACGTACGCCTTCTGCTGCTCCATCCAGGTGCCCCAGGCGCCGATGCCGTTGTGCGGAATCCAGAGATCCGCCAGCCACTTCTCGTCGTAGTCCGAGGTGTACTGCTTGGCGCCGAGCACGATCTGCTTGACGTTGCTGAGACAGCTCGCGCTGCGAGCCTTCTCGCGTGCCTGTGCGAAGACGGGGAACAGGATCGCCGCCAGAATGGCGATGATGGCGATCACGACCAACAACTCGATCAGCGTGAAGCCTCGTCGCTTCATGCCCACTCTCCTAACCCGGATGAGCCCGGGACATGTCTGCCAGGCCGGCCGCGCGCCGCCGGGCGCATGGCCGCATCCGTCACGCGGGCCCGAAGACCGTCGCGCGACGCCTTATGTGGAGGCGAGCATGGCTTACGCGAGATGCTCGCGACCGACCCTAAGGATCCGTCTGGAAGGCCGTCCACGCAGGCTCACGCCCGCGGGCGACCTCTTTGTGTCGTTGTCATCATCACACCGACGACTGGCCCAGCGCCGTGCCCGGGGGACGAGCACACACGCCGACCACCCGCTGGTGGTGTTCCGTCCCTCACCATTCTAACGCCTTGGCGCCGCGAATGGTTCAGTCAAAGCCGAATTGTGGCGCATTCAGCGCGAAGCCGTGTAAACGGCAGGTGAAGACTGCCACCGTCCAGCCGAACGCGCTGGCGAAACTGCCAAACGCCAGGCCGAGGAAGAACGGCATCAGCCGCCGGTAGAGCCGCATCCCGCCCGCCTTGAGGATGATCTGCTTGATCACCCAGGCGAGCAAGGCCGAGAACCAGAAGACGACCAGCGTCCAGGCCCCGCAGACCGCGTAGCCCAACGGATGGAACGGCCACCAGACCAGCCGCGCGCGCAAGATCGTCAGCAGCGCGCAGACCACCACCCCAATCAGCAACGACGGCGCCGCGGCGCCGGGCGTGCGAATCATCTGCTGCATCGCCGCCGCCGCGTCGTCGAGATTCGCCTTCGCGTTGTCCTTCGGGTACGGGTACATCGTCACATGACCAAAGTCATGGCTGACGGTGAGAAAGAAGTACGACCCGGCAATCAAGGTAACCACGATGGCGATGGCCAGTGGGGGCAGCATCGAGCGCTGCGGGAAGCGCAGCTCGGCGGCCAGCTTCTGGTCATCCAGGACATTGCCCAGCAGCAGGCCGCGCAGGTCGCGGGCGAGGACCGTGTCGAGCAAGCCGAGCATGACCAGGTTACGGTTGCCGAACAGCGATTGCGGTCGGAAGACGCGCAGCACGTCGATGGTCCGGAAAGTCGTTTCGGTTTGGAGCAGCCCCGCCTCGGCCACGCCGCGGGCCATGATCACCGCGATGAAGAACAGGTAGATGCCCATCTGCGCGACGGCAAAGAGCGGCGCCAGGCCTGCGGCGACACACCACCAGACCGAGCCCGCCGCGCCGAGCAGCGCGCCCCAGACTGCCACCCGGTAGGGCAGCATCTCGCTACCGTCGTCGGCGCGGCGGCGGCTGGTGGCGGCGGCGGGCAGTCGCCGGAAGTGGGGCCAGCCGGTGCGCACCAGGTAGAGCACGAGCACCAGATAGGCGCCGATGTTCTGGTAACCGACGTAGATCCGGGGCGGGTGGCGCGGCATGTTGCCGAGCTGGAACCCGAGCTGGACGGCGAGCAGGTCGGTCAGGCGGGTGAGCAGGAAGAAGAACCAGAGGCTGAGCAGCATGTCGTTGGACAGGAAGTAAAAGAACCCGATGCCGGCGAAGCTGAGCGTCAGCGGCGTGTAGGGCAGGCCGTTCCACGGCTTGGTGGTCAGGTAGTTGTTGAGGAAGATCTTGATCTTCAGTTCGGGCACGACGGGGATGTTGGCGTGCAGGCCGTTGACCAGGTCGACCACCAGCGGGATGGCGAACCCGATCCACATCAGGCGGTTGCGCAGGAACGGCCCGGCCTGGCGCTCGTCGAGCACGGTCAGCGGCAGTGTGGTGAGCGGGAAGACCAGCTTCTCGTGATCGGCCCACTGCCGGCGGAGGATGACCGCCAGGCAGAGGAAGGTCAGATAGACGAGGGCGAGCAGGCCGCACCAGGAGAGGATCGGGCCGAGCCAGAGCCGCCACTCGACCGGTCGGTTGCCCTCGAAATAGGCCTTGGCCACCGGCTGCTGCGGCGCGCCGCGGGGATCGAACGCCACCAGCCACTCGGGCAGATAGCTGCCCAGCAGCGACATGTGGTTGTTCTCGGGCGTGGCGAAGTAGTTGGCCGTGATCAGCGGCGGGATGAGCTTCTCGATCGTCCCACGGCCGGTCATCAGCACGCTGACCATCATCATCACATAGATGACGAAGGTGTCGTGCGACGAGAGCAGGCTGCGGCCGGTCAGCCGGCGCAGCAGCCGCGTCGCGCCGACGACGACCAGCAACATGCCCAGCGCCGCCGGGGCGAGGGCCATGACGCCGATCTGCATCGACGAGATGACCATGTCGCTGTATACGGTGACGAACGAGAGCAGAACCACCAACGGCAGGCCGACGAGCAGCGCGCGCAGGCGCAGGCCGGTCGGCGGCGTGGTTGGCTCGAGCGGCACGGTCAGGCATCCCAGGGCGACGATCGACCCCACGCCGCTCCGTTCGCCGCGCGCAGCTCACCGCCTGCCGGGCCGATCGCGGTGGCGTGTCCGACTCCGGGGAGGTAGCCGGCCCGGCGATGTGAACGCTGCGGCATGGCTGATCCTGCTGCCTCCTGGTACTGCGAAGTAGCGCCGGGCCACCCTCTGCACGGGCCGTATCACGACCAGCACTACGGCTTCCCGCTTGAGGACGAGGCGGCGCTGTTCGAGCGCCTCTGCCTCGAAATCATGCAGGCCGGGCTCAACTGGGAGCTGATCCTCCGCCGCGCCGATGGGCTGCGCGCCGCGTTCGACGGGTTCGACGTCGACACCGTGGCCGATTACGACGAGGCGAAGCGCGCGGCGCTGCTGGCCGACGAGCGGATCATCCGCAACCGGCTCAAGGTCGAGGCGATCATCGATAACGCCCGCCGGCTGCGCGCCCTCCGCGAGCAGGGCGGCTTCGCGGCCTGGCTGGCGGCGCATCATCCGCTCGACAAGCCGGCCTGGGTCAAGCTCTTCCGGCGCACCTTCCGGTTCACCGGCGGCGAGATCACCGGCGAGTTTCTGATGTCGATCGGCTACCTGCCCGGGGCACACCACCCCGGCTGCCCGGTCTTCGCGCGCATCGCCGCGCTGTCGCCGCCCTGGCTGACGGTCGACGCCTGGCGACGGGAGTATGGGCTGTGAGTCTGCTCCTCGTGTTGCCGATCCTCGCCGCGCCGCCGACCAACCTGGTCCGCGACGCGCGCTACACCACCGGGCTCGGCTGGTCGCTAGGACCCGCGCGACTGGTCGCCGAGCCGCGTCCGGCGTTGCGCTTCGAGTCCGCCGGCGGCGCCTCGCAGGAGATCCTGCTCCCCGGCGGAGGCACCTACACCGTCGCCGTCGACGTGCGCACCGCGGGCGTGCTGCCGGTCGGCGCGGCCGGCTTCGCCTTCGCCGCGGTCTATCAACTCGACTCCCACGGCGGCCTGGTCGAGTTCGAGGACTTCGTCCAGCTCACCGGCGATCACGCCTGGGCGCGCCACAGCTTCACTTTCGAGCCGCACCCCGACGCGCGGATCATCTCCCTGCGCTGTGGGTTGTTCCAGGCCGAGGGCGTGGCCGAGTTCGCCGACTGGACGCTGGTGCCGGGGGACCGGCCGGCCGGCATCGACGAGGTCGCCGCGAGGCGCGAGCGGGCCGCGCCGACCGGCCGGGCGGCCATCCTCGACCAGCCCGACCTCGCCGCCGGACTCGGCTCATCTCCGGCGGTCATCGCGGCGATTCTGGAAGCCGAGGGCCTGGCCGTCGACCGCCTCGGCGCCGATGAGCTGGCTGCCGCGGGCGTGCTCGAGGTGGAGCGCTACGACCTGGTCGTGTTCCCTACCGGCCGGCGGTTTCCGGTCGACCTGTCGCAGCCGCTGCTGCGCTTTCTGTCCGAGGGCGGGTCGTTCATCAACCTCGGCGGTTACGCCTTTGACGAATTGCTGGCCCGCGACGGCGAGGCCTGGGTCGGCGCGGCCGAGTTGGCCGAACGGCGCCTGGCCGCCGACCTGGCCGCCGGCCGCACGCCGCTGCCCGACGGCTCGTTCGAGGCGACGACCGAGCTGCCGATCGGCGGCACGGTGCTCGACGGCCGCTGGCGGCGGGTCAATGAGCAGGCCGAGCTCGTCGCCGAGGCGCACGACGGCGAGCGCTGCGCCCGCGTCACGGCACCGCTGGGCGACGGCGGCGCCGAGATCTACTGTGACCTACCCGCCGAAGTCGGCGCCTGGCGCCTCTCGGGGTGGCTCAAAACCGCCGGCTACAGCGGCGCCGGGTTGGCCTTCCTGGCGCTCTATCAGTTCAACGACGCCGACGAGATCGTCGCCTGGCAGGACTTCGGCTCGCTCCGCGACGACCGCGACTGGACGCGCTTCGTCTATGCCTTCAACAACGCCCCGGGGGCCGTGCGCTGGCGCATCCGCGCGGGGCTCTACCGCGCCAGCGGCACCGTCTGGGTCGACGATGTGCGCCTGCTGCGCGAGTCGGGCCGCGTGCAGCCGCTCAACACCGCCACCGGCCGGCCGGGCGACGGGCTCGAGGTCTCGCCGCTGCAAATCGGCCTGTTCGACCCGTCGGCGCCGCTCACACGGGTCGCTTGCCTGCGCCTGAACGATGGCACGACGATCGACGGCCGCTGCGGCGGCTGGCAGGCCGTCGGCGTCCTCGGCGAGCAGGCCCGCTGGATCCCGCTGGCGCAGGCCGAGGACCGCTACGGTCGCCCGCGCGGCGCGGCGGCGGCGATGATCGTCAATCACGCCGGCCTGTTCGCCGGCTCGGTCTGGTGCGGCTTCGGAGTCGACGACCTCGACCTCTTCGCGGCGGCGGAGGCGCCGGCGGCCGCCGCGCTGCGGCAGGCGGTGCGGTTCATCGAGCGGGGCGTCAGCCTCCACGGCCTCGAGACCGATCGCCGGCTCTATCGCGACGGCGAGCCGATCGAGGCGCGCGTCCGGCTCCGCCGCCAGTGGCCGGCCGCCGCCACGCAGGTCCGCTTCGAGCTGCGGCCGAACGGCGCCGAACAGCCGGTGATGACCGTCCAAAGCGTGGCCGGCGAAGACGGCGCCACGGCGCGGTTCGAGCTACCGCGGTTCGACGCGCCGCTCTACCGGCTCGATGCCGTGCTGCTCTCGGCCGAGGGCGAGGTCGATCGGATGACCACCGGCCTGGTCGTCGACCGGCCCGAGCAGGTTGCCGAAGGGCCGGCGCTGCGGTTCGAAGGCAACCAACTCACGCTCGGTGGCCGGTCGCTGTTTCTCTTCGGCACCGATACCTACGCCTACACCTACCGCTCGCAGCATGAGCATCCGCTGACCTGGTGGGCCGAGCACAGCGTCGGCCGCGATTTCGGACTCAACCTGTATGAGAACCTGCAACTGGTCAGCCCGGGCTGGGACTTGGCCCAGATGCCCTGGGACGACTTCCGGGCCATGGCGCAGCTGACCCAGGCCGCCGGGCTGGTCTTCATGCCGGGCATGTTGGTCGGCCACAACGTGGCCGTCGGCGACGAGGCGCTGGCCCGCCAGAGCGCCGTCGTCGCGGAGTATGCTCGCCGCCTGGCCGACGTGCCGGGGCTGCTCTACTACATCAACGGCGACTACCAGATGCGCCTCGGCGAGGACCCCGCCGCCGTGGGTCCGGTCTGGCGCCAGTGGCTGATTGACCGGCACGGCAGCCTCGAGGCGGCCGCGGCGGCCTGGGGCGGGCGGCTCGACCCCGCCGGCGACCCGCCCGCGCCGCCACCGCACAACAGCCGCTGGGACGACCCGGCGATGGTCGACTGGCTCAGCTACCAGACCTGGCTGACGCGGCGCTGGAACGAAGCCCATGTGGCGGCCGTCCGGGCGATCGACGCGGTCCATCCGATCACCTCGGAGTACTACCAGTTCCCGTTCGACGGCATGGATCAGCGGCTAACCATCGACGGTCAGGATGTCTCGGACATCGGTTACTTCGACGAGCCGGGCCGCGACCTCGAGCTGCTCCCCGCGCGGCTGGCCTGGAACGACTTGCGCGCCCGCGGCAAGGGTGTCTCGCTGGGCGAGTATGGTGTCAAGACGCATCCCGCCTGGTCGGTCGAGAACGGCGCGACGCACTACCACATCGTCCGCAGCGAAGCACAGCAGCAAACGCTGTTCGAGTCCATCGGCGCCTATGCGCTGGCCTATGGCGCGTGCAAGATCCAGAACTGGTGCCTGGTCGACAGCCAGCAGCGCGTCTTTCCCTGGGGTATGTTCTGGCCTCACGCGATGGTCCCGAAGGACGTCGCCTTTGTCCACCGTAATCTGAGCCTGCTGTTCCGCTTCATCGAGCCGCGCGACGAGCCGGCGGCGGTGACCGTCATGCTGCCCAGCCGCCTGCGCCTCGGCGCCGACGGTTCGATCGCCTACCAGTCGGCCTACCGGGCCTTCGACACGCTGTTCGGCCTGCACTGCCGGTTCCAGGTGATCGACGACGTAGAGCCGATCCCGCCGACCACCCGCGCGCTGCTCCTGCCCACCCCGGCGGCGCTCGAGGACGATGCGTTCGCGCGGCTGGTAACCTATGCCGAGGCGGGCGGGCGGCTGCTGGTCACCGGCGAGCTGACCCTCGACGCCATGCGCCAGCCGACGCGCGACGAGCGGCTCGAACGGCTCTGCGGCGTGCGGCTGCTCGAACGGCTCGGCGTCACCGCGACGCCGGCGCTGCGCGTCGAGGTGGTCGACGCGGTCGACGAGGGCGGTCTCTACCGCCGGCGACTCGGAACGGGCGAGGTGCTCTACACCCCCACCCCACTGGAGCTGAGCGACGACGCCGAGGCGCGCCGCGCGGCCTACGCTCGACTGCTTGACGGCATCGACCGTGGCCCCGACCGACCGGCCTGGCTGCGCGATTCCCGCGATCATCTCGCCCGGCCCACGCGCACCGGCTGGGTCCACCTGGTCAACGAGGATCGCGTCGCCGGTGAGTTCACGCTGGTCCACGTCGGCGACGACGGCGGCGTGCGGCTGGCGCTCACCAGTGGCCCGCTGCGCACCGCGGCCGGCGAACTGGTCGCCGGCGACGCCCGCTACGGCCTGCTCGCGCTGGACGGCCGCAGCCTCGAGGCCAGCGCGGCGCGGCTGATCACCCCGTTCTCGACCGGCAGCCTACGGCTGAGCGGCGAAGGGCCGTGGCTTGTCACGATCGGCGACTTCATCGACGGCGCGTGGCGGACCTACGAAGAGCACCGCGGCGACGGCGCGCCGAGGCTCGAGATCGACGAAGATCGCCGCTTCTGCCTGCTCCTGCTCACCCGGCCGGACGGGCAGGCGGGTGCGATCCAGACGGTCGAGCGGATGATGTTACGCCCGTGGGAGCAGCCGGGCTGGTGAGCGTAGGTCGCGCGCGGCGCGACGCGACGGTCGTCGAAGGGCCTGGTCAAACCCAGCGGCCGGCACCGGTAGGTCGCGCCATGCGCGACGCGGCCGTCATCGATGGGCCTGATCAAACCCAGCGGCCGGCACCGGTAGGTCGCGCCATGCGCGACGCGGCCTTCGACGGTCGGCCTGGTCCGCGCCGGTTGCCGGCAGACGTGGCCTTCGACGGTCCGCCTGGTCCAGCCGGTTGCCGGCAGACGTGGCCTTCGACGGTCCGCCTGGTCCAGCCAGTTGCCGGCGTTGGCGGGCACAGCCCGCCCTACGGCGCGCGGGTGGCGTGCGGCTTCAGGTCGGCGGCGGTGGGCCTGGTCCGGGCCGGTTGCCGGCGCTGGCGTGCGGCTTCAGGTCGGCGGCGGGACGTTGACGTAGAGGTTGGCGAAGGCCGAGACGTACCACAGGCCGTCGTCGACGTTGCGCTTGAGGTAGACCGGCCGCTGCGTCTTCGGCGCGCCCGACGAGACGAGGCCGATTTCCCAGCCGCGCTGGAACCGGTCGGCGCGGTCGAAGGCGATGCGCAGTTGGTAGTCGTCGGGGTCCATGGCGTAGCCGTTGTCCGGCTCCGCGCCGATGGCGTAGCTGCGCCAGATGTGCTGGAACTCTTCTTTTTGCAGCCGCTCGACGAAGTTCTGGTTGGTCGTTTCGCGGTCCCAGTCGTCGAAATCCCGCAGCGGCACGGTCAGGTGCTGCAGCATCCGCCGGCCCTCGTCGCGGGTCTCAGGGTTCATGTAGACAAAGCAGGCGTCGAACCAGAGCCTGAGCACCTCAGCCTGCACCTTGCCGATCTGGCGGTGCCGCTCGGCAAACTCGTCGTAGGTGGAGGGCAGCTCGGCGCGCAGCGGCAGCACCGCGAGCAGGCCGGCAACCAGGACAGCCCAGCTTCTCAACTTCGCACTCCACGGCGGGGGCCCCCGCGCCGGGCCGCCGGGGGGCCCGCCCCGCAAACCC
>CAYONP010000041.1:0-22413 GCA_964405335.1 uncultured Fimbriimonadaceae bacterium | reverse complement strand
CCGGGGCACCCCGGCGCGCGGGCGGCCCCCCTGCCCCCCCCCGCTTCACAACTCCGCCCCCCCGGGGGGCCCCCCGGGCGGGGCGCGGGGGGGGCCCCGGCAAGACTCACCGGAAGGTCTCCCGGTTCGGGTCGACCGGCGGACGGATATCGGTGTAGACGTTGGCATGCACGTTGACGAACCAGAGCTCGGTCCGCGTGCTCTGCTTGAGATAGACCGGCCGCGGCGTGTCGGCCCCGCTGCTTCGAACGTAGCACTGGATCCCGCGGTCGTCACCCTCGCGCTGGTTGTTGCGGATGTGGTCCAGCTCCCAGTCGTTGGGGTCCATGGCATAGCCGTTGTCGGGCGCGGTGCCCTTGGCATAGCTGCGGAAGATGTGCTGCTTGGCCGGGTCGAGCAGCCGCTCGACGAACGTCCGAGCGCTGTTCAGCTTGAACCACTCAGGCTCGTCCATGTACGGGATGGTCAGGTACTGGAGCATCGCCGCCCCGGCCTCGCGAGTCTCCTCGTTCATGTACACGAAACAGGCGTCGAACCAGAGCTTGAGTGCCCCCTCCGGCGTGGTGCCCTGCTCGGCGTGCAACGCCTTCAGCTCGTCCAGCGTCGCCGGCAGCTCGGCCGTCGCCGGCAGGGCGACCAGACTGCACAGCACCAGCCACAGTGTTCGCTTCACGACTCTCCCTCCACTCTCGGCGTCGGAGCGCCGTCCTTGCGGGCCGGTTGAAAAACCCTGGTAGGGGCAGCCCTTGTGGCTGCCCGCGGGCCAACGAACCCGCTCCAGCAGCGGGCGGCCACAAGGGCCGCCCCTACCGGTCCGGCGTCCGGTGCCCGTTCTCCAACACGCCCTACAGCAGGCGGCCGCACCGAATGGGGACTGACCACCGGCACCGCAACGGCGCCGGTATTCGATCCGACGTGTGACCGGCGGTCAGGTTCCCCCCTTCAGGCGCGACCGCCTGAAAGCTGCGTTACAGCCGCCCTGCGCGGGGCGACCGACGATCCATCGGCCGCCCCGCCGGCGACTTGACCGGTCTCGGCTCTCAGCCCTCGGCCAGCGCCGCGGTGGTTTCGTAGAACCAGGCGACGCAGGCGGCGACGTTGTCCTTCAGGTGCTCGTCGTTGACTTCGTACTCGATGCTCATCCAGCCGGCGAAGCCCTGGCGCTTGGCCTCGGCGAGCAGCGCCGCCATGTCGACCACGCCGTTGCCCCACACGACATCATGCGCACCACGTTCCTTGGCGTTGATGTCTTTCAGGTGGAACGAGATCACCCGCCCCTCGAGCAGCTTCAGCGAGGCCACCGTGTCGAGCCCGCTGCGCGCCCAGTGACCCGAGTCGACACAGGCGCCGATCATCGGGCTGCAGTCCTTTACCGCCTCGGCCAGCACCGCCGGGTCCCAGTAGCGCGACGGCTGCGGGTGGTTGTGGATGGCGATCCGGATCCCATACTCGTTGCACAGGGTGTCGAGCATCGGGAGCTGGTCCTGCGGCGGCTCGGCGGTCAGCACCTCGATGCCGAGCGACTTGGCCCACTCGAACACCCGCCGCGACCCCGCCTCGTCGCCGGGGAAGCCGGTGACGCCGAAGAGCCGCAGCTTGACGCCGTTGGCGGCCAACTTGTCGCGCACCGCCTGCAGCACTTCGGGCGGCGAATCGACGCCGAAGTTGCCCGGCAGGCCGCCGCCGACCGCCTGGCCAGGATAGGCCTCGATGAACTCGATCTTCAGCTCCTTCGCCGTGTCGATGGTCTCCAGCAGTGACTGGCCCCGGAAGGTGTAGGCCTGCAGGCTGAGCTGGAACCCATCCACGGCGCAGACCGGGAACTCCGGCGCGGGCGCGGCGACGGCGGACAAGACGAGTCCGACCAGAATCACTCCAACCAGTGCGCGAGAGGTCATGCTACAGCTCCTTGGGCCGAACGGCCCGCTACTCGCTCGGTTCGACCATGCCCCAGAGCATGATCTCCACGCCATGTGGCGTGACGAACTTGCAGGTGCGCATCGGGTGGTCCGGGCTGCCATACGGCTGCACCGGCTGCGTCAAGGCAATGCCTCGACGCTCCAACTCGGCGCCCACCGCCACGATGTCGGCAACCATGAACTGCAAGCTGATGGCCGCCGGCGGCGTGCTCGCCTCACCCTCTGCCGGCGGGCGGAAACTGAGGTAGAACTCGTGCTCGGGCCCCATGACCATGCAGTAGTCGGACCCGAACGCGTTGGTGTGGAACCCGAGCAGGTCGATGAAGAACCCCGCCTCGGCGGCGAAGTCATCGACCCTGTACTCGACCGTGTGCTTCCAACAGGTGCCCCAGGCGAAGGGGAACTCGTGCTTCGGCTCCGCCCACAGCCGCTGATAGTCCTCGGCGGTACGGCATTGCGCAGTCTGCGCCAGGCGCTCCTGTCCCAACTCCCGGCAGCTCAGCGCGGCCTCGGACAGCACGCCCATGGCCAATCTCCTGCATCGTTGTGCCACCCGCCGCTGACCGAGTCAAGGCCACGCCACCCGGGGTCAGACCCCGGACTCAGGCAGAGGGTTACGATCAAGCGGCAAGTGCGTAACATAGCGCGTGATATCGGGGTCTGACCCCGAGGAGGTGCGCGGTGCGGAAGCTGGGGCTGCTCGGCGGCATGAGCTGGGAGTCGACCATTGTCTACTACCGACTGCTCAACCAGGCGGTGCGGCAGCGGCTCGGCGGGCTCCACTCCGCGCCGCTGGTGATCGAGAGCGTCGATTTCGCCGCCTGCGCGGCGATGCAGGCCGACGGTGACTGGTCCGGGCTCGAGGCTCATCTCTGCCGCCTGGCGCGCGGACTGGCCGCGGCCGGCGCCGAGGCGGTGCTGATTGCCACCAACACCATGCATCGCCTGGCCGAGCAAGTCGAGGCTGCCGCCGGCGTGCCGCTGCTGCACATCGGTGACGCCGTCGGCGCCGCGCTCGCCCGTGATGGGCGCCGGCGGGTGGTGCTACTCGGCACGCGCTTCACCATGACCCAGCCGTTCATGGCCGAGCGCATCGCCGCCGTGGCCGGCTGCGCGTTGGTCCGGCCGAGCGAGGCCGAGATGGACCTGGTTCACCGCGCTATCTATGACGAGCTGTGCCGGGGTGAGGTCCGCGACGAGACGCGGCAGGCGCTGCTCGGCGCCATCGAGCGGCTGGCCCGCGACGAGCGCGCCGACGCGGTGGTGCTCGGCTGCACCGAGCTGCCGCTGCTGCTGACCGAGGCGGCGGTGCCGCTCTACGACACGGTCGCGCTCCATTGCGCCGCGGCGGCCGAGTGGATCCTCAGCGAGTGACGGTGAACGGGTACCAGCGCGGCTCGTCGGCGGTGCCGTCGACGGTCAGCTCGACGCGCAACCAGTAGTCGCCCGGCGCATCGACGCCCGGCGCGACCGCGACCTCGGCCTGTCCGCCCGGCGGCAGCTCGAACTTCGCCTCGTCGGTCCACGCTTCGCTGCCGTCGTCGGCCACGATGGAGGCCCGCAGCACTCCCGCCACTGGGTGATCGAGTTCACCGCGAACGGTGAACTGGTACCGAGTGGCGGTCGGTCCGGCGGCGAGCAGCGGTTCGGGGCGGCAGAGCAGTGAGTGCGTCGGCCGCAGGCCGGCGAGGTGCAGAGCGACGGGATAGACGCCGCGCAGCGAGGTGTAGAACACCTCGGCGTCGGGCGACCAGCAGCCGAACTCGACGTCGCGGCCGGAGGTGCCGGTGAGCAGCGCCACCTCGCTGCCGAAGCTCCCGTCGGCCGCGCCGAGCATGAGCTGCCCGCCGCTCGGGCGGTAGACCACCCGGCGCAGTTCAGGGTCGACCGCCGGCACGGGCGCGGCGCCGGTCATCGGCGGCCGGAGCGTGAAGACAGCCTCGCCGCGGATCAGCACCAGGGCGTGACGCCGCTGGTCGACCACCGTGCCGACGAGCGTATCCTCGTCGAGCCAGGCCACGTCGCACAGGCCGGGCACAGTCCCCAGCGGCGCGGGCGGCTCGACCAGCTCCTCGGTCACGGCATTCCAGCAGTGCAGCCGGGGCGGCTCTGGGCCGCCGGTCTCGGTCCACACCAGGAAGCGTGAGTCGGGGCTCCAGGCGGTGCGGCGGAAGACGCGGCCACGCTCGCTGTCGGCGATCTCGCGGTGTGCGCCCGAGGCGTGGGCGTTCTGGATGAAGATCGTCGAGGTGCGGCCGGAGACCACCCAGGCGAGCTGCTCCTCGTCGGGGCTCAGCGTGGCCCAGCTCTTGTTGGTCTCCTGGTCGGTCACCTGCACGGCCAGGCCGAAGCCGCTGGTGTCGGTAATCTGAAGCTGCTTGCGGAACGGATCGGCATAGAGCACGCGTTGGCCGTCGCGGCTGATGTCCCAGACCGTGCCGCCGCGATCGCTCAGGCCGGTCGAGAGCACGGCCGACGCGGCCAGCCTAGCTCGGCCGGCGCGCAGCGAGGAGCCCTCGGCGGCGAGGCAGTCGCGCCACTGCTCGGCGGTGTCCTCACCCATGCCGGCGGCGACGGCCGCCTGAGCATAGAGCGCGTCGGCGCAGAGCGGATCGAGCGCCAGCGCGCGCTGCAGCCAGGTGGTCGCCTCGCCGGCGGCCTCGGGCCGGCGGCGGACCAGGTCGCCGATGGCGGCCAGAATGCGCGGGTTGTCGGGCCGGTCGGTGGCCGCCGAGTAGGCCTCGGCCAGCGCCTCGGCTTCGCTGCCGGAGTAGTAGATCGCCGAGACCAGCGTCGCCGCGGCGGTGGGATGATCGGGCGCAAGCTCGATCGCCCGCCGGGCGCGCTGCACGGCCGAGCCGGCATCACCGGTCTGGAGCTCGATCTCCGCATAGAGCGCCCAGGCGTCGGCGGCGTTCCGCTCGTAGCGGGTCAACCGCCCGGCATAGCGCTCGGCTTCGGTCATCACGCCGGCGCGCAGCCACAGCTCGGCCACGCGCGCCATCTGATCGAGCTCCGGCTCGGCGCCGAGCAGGTCGGCGGTCAAGCGGGCCGGGAGCCGTTCGCGCCAATCGGGCCGCTGCGCCCGGAGCCAGGCGGCGAAGCGCTCGCGGTCGGGCACGGCGCCACTGTCCACCGCGGCGCGGAAGAGCGTCTCACCCGCGGCGACCACGGCCGGCGGCAGGTTGTCGCGCGGCGCCGACGACGCGCGACCGGCCGCGCGCACCTGCAGCGTGCCGTCGACCACGCTCAGTTCGAGCCGCGCGCGGCGGCCAATCTGGTTCAGGGCAACTTCGAGCGTGACCCGCGAGAGGCTCAGCGTGATGGTTCGCTGCAGCAGCTCGTCGGGCGCATCGAGCCGCAGTCCGGCCTGCTCGGCGACGTTGGTGAGCACCGTGCCGAGCGGCTCTCCGGCGGCGGTGATGCTGATCCGGAGCGGCTCGACGCCGCCCGCGGCGAGGGCGATCAGGCAGGCGGCGGCCAGGCTACGGCGCATCAGCCGGCTCCGCCGCGCGCAGGTCGGTCAGCGAAAGGGCAGCACGGACAAACACCGGACGGTACTCGCGCAGCCGGTCGGCCCGGGCGATGCCCGTCACCCGCAGCGCCTCGTTGCCGTCGAACCTCAGGTACCATTCCACCACCTCGGGTCCGCGCAGCGCCACATGCCAGATGGTCCGGCCGCCGGCGCGGCCCAGCTCGGCCGGCTCGCTGAGCAGCGGCAGGCCGGCTACCGCGGCGGCGACCATCTGCTCTTCCTCCTCGGGCGCGACGGTGCGCTGCAGGCGCAGCCGCTCGACCTGCAGCCGTGCCGGTACGCCCGGCGCGTAATACTCCACCGCGGCGCCGGCGGTCCGAGCCAGCCAGAACGTCGGCACCTCGAGCATCAGGTCGAGCCCGCGGATCTGGTGCCACTCGACCACTTGGGCCGGCCGCGCCGCGCGGAGGACCATCGCACCGGTGGCCATCAGAACCAACAGCGTCCCGCCGAGCAGGCCGAGTTCCAGTCCGCGCCGCCACGGGTGTCGGCCGGCGCGCAGTGGCGCCAGGTCGCACAGCCAGGTGACCGTCAGCCCGCAAGCGATGCCGCCCAGATGGGCCAGGTTATCGACCCGCCGGATCACAAAGCCGAAGATGACGTTGAGCACCAGCAGGCCGAAGCACTGCCAGACGAAACTGCGGCCAAGCACCTCGCGCAGCCGGCCGCCGTGGCGCACCGCGAGCACGAACGCGGCACCCAGCAGGCCGAGCACCGCGCCCGACGAGCCGACGCCGGCGTATGGTCCGAGGACACTGCTCAGCACCGATCCGCAGACGCCGGCGGCGATGAACAGGGTCAGATACGCCGCCGGTCCAATCAGCCGCTCGACAATACTGCCGACGTTGATGATCCCGACCATGTTCAGGGCCAGGTGCAGCAGGCCGGCGTGGAGGAAGAGGCAGGAGACCAGCCGCCAGACCTGCCCGGCGTGGACGGCCACGGGCGACTTCCAGCCGATCGCCATCACCTCGGGCGCGACGTTGATCGAGTGACTACGCCACGCGCACCAGGCATAGAGGCCGGTGTTGAACGCGACCAGCAGCCAAGAGACCCAGGCCCGGCCGTCGAGCGCCCGTTCGAGCCGCTCCGTCTCGCTCGCCGTCGCCGACTCAACTGCCACGGAGGTCGACCGGCTCGCAGTGCGGCCGGCGCGCCAGCCGCGCCACGCCCGAGCCCCAAGTGCAGTCGGTGAACTGCATCACCACCGGCCAGAGATAGGCATTGGCGTGGAGCAGCAACGGATCGGCGGCGGCAAACCGGCCCAGGTCGATGAGCGGGATGGACAGGCCCAGACGCGCGTTGAGCTGAGCGATCACCTCGTTGGTCAGCAAGGCATAGCCGGTGGCGGTCGGATGCAGGCCGTCATAGCTGGCCAGGCCGCCGCTGAGCAGCCGGCCGGGCAGGCCGCGCAGGGGCTCGAAGCGGAGCCGGCGGCCGGGCACCTCGAACGGCACCGTCGCGCCGTCGAGGTGCAGCCCCTCGTGCCAGTGGCGCAGGAAGGCGTCATCGAGATCGATCACGATCACCCGCCCGCGCCGGCCGTCGGTGGCGCGGATGATCTCGTTGTAGGCGGCGAAAGTCCGCCTCATGCGCCGTTCGAGCAGCGGATGGCGGCGCATCCAGAGCCGCATCAACGGCGCCAGCGTCGCGTCGATCAGTGTCGGGGTGAGGATCTGCGCGGTGGTTTCGGAGAGCAGGCGGTCGATGGCCTCGCGCCACAGACGGGCGAAGCGGTCGATCGGCGTGAAACCAAACTGCGGCGCGAACAGCCCTTCGAGCACATCGTTCGCCCCAAGCCACATCCAGACGCAGCTCGGCTCGGCTGCGACCGCCTGGTCCATCGCCGACATCGATTCGTATCCCGGCCTGCCCAGCGGGTTCAGCGTCAGGCGGATCAACCGGGCCACGACCGCGGTGCGGGCGCGCTGCTCGAGCTCGGCGCAGCGCAGGTGGAGCATGTCGATCAGCCGCGCCCCGGCACAGGCCAGATTGTCGACCGGCTCCTCGGGACGCAGACGCAAGCCACCCAGCGCCTCGCGATTGGTCAACTGGCTGCCGAGCACCTCGAGCCCACGGTCGATATGGCTGGGAAAGCCGGGTGAGGCGAGCAACGGCAGACGGAACCGCGCGCCAGCCTGCCGCGCGAGCAAGGCGGGCACGCCGTATGGCTGGCTGCGTTCGGACACCCCCGCGCTTAGCGTGCCCTGCGACAGGCTGTCACCGAGCGCAATTAGCCGCCTGAACAACCCACCGCCGCTGTCTGCCATGGCCACCGATGCTAACACCACGCCTGCCCCCGGTCAACGCCGCGAGATCCCCAACCCTTCACGGGGTCAGGTCCCATGATCACGCCATATGTAACGAATTCAGGTTCGGATTGCTACAGGATACGCGAAATCGAGACCTGACCCCGTGATGGCGCGCGTCGGCGGCGACGATATGGTAGACAACGGGCAAGGAGGTCGGACCGCATGGCCTGGTATCTGGTCTGCGCCGTCGCCGGCGCGTTTGCCGGCTTGGTCTTCTGTCGCTTGATGGGCACCGACGGGCGATTCCGCGCCTTTCAGCACCCCGGGCGGTGCATCGGCCTCGGCGTGCTGGCCGGCCTGCTGGTGCCGGCGGCGTTCGGCACCCCGGGCGGTGGCGAACCGCCGGGTGAGCCGTTCGTTCTGCCGGCGGCGATGGTTGGCCGGCCCATTCAGGTTCACGATGCCAACTTCGAGCAGGTCATCGGCGGCAGCCGGCTGGTGCTGGTCGATGCCTATGCCGACTGGTGCGGGCCGTGCCGGATGCTGGCGCCGCAACTGGCCGCGGTGGCGCAGCAGCACGGCGAGCGGCTGATTGTGGCCAAGCTGAACACCGACCAGAGCCGCCGCACGGCCGACCGGCTGCGCATCCGCAGCATCCCGGCGCTGTTCCTCTATCGCCACGGCCGGCTGGTCGACAAGTGGGTTGGTTACAGCGACGCCGCGGCGATCAACGCGCGGCTGGCCAGGCATCTCGACTGATCACTCGCCGAACCGCTCGGCTACCCGCTCGCGCAGCCAGGCCGGGTCGTCGGCCAAGCGCGCCTGCGCCGCGGCGAAGCGCTCGCCGAAGACCTCGGCGCAGCGCGCGCTGAGCCGCTCCAGCCGCTCGAGATAGGCCCGCGCCAGGTAACCCGAGTGGGGCAGCTCACGCAGCCGGCGCCAGTTCTCGCGGACCGGGTTGAACCCGGTACCGGCGCCGAAGTAGATCATGCCCGGGTAGGCTTCGACCAGCTCAGCGAGCAGCTCGCGCTCGACCGGTGTCCGCCCGGTCTGGTGGATCGCCTGGCCGATTGAGCGCAGTGGATCGTAGCCCCAGGGGTTCCAGGCATAGTCGCCGCAGGTCAGCATCGGCAGCACGCCGATCTCGCTCTCGCGGCACATCGAGTTGGTCAGATAGCCGTCGGCCAGCTCGCACAGCCCCGTGTCGCGGCCGATCACCGGCCCCAGGTGCAGCGTGGCTTGGGCATCGTTGACCGGATAGTTGTCCCAGATGATCACGCGATGGCGGACGATGGAGCGATAGGTCTCGAGCGCCTGTCGCGTGATGCTCGGTGTCACCACCGCGTCGCCGGTCCAGAACAGATAGACCTCCGGCTGCAGCTCCGCCGCCAGTAGGTCGTTGTAGGCCCGCGCCTCGCCCGTCGCCCCGTCGCCCCAGTACCAGGTCGGGCAGAAGATCAGTTGTGCGGCGGGGTCCGTCGCGCGGAGCAGGGCGAACAGCCGGTTGACGAACGCGAACTGCGCGGTGCTCGCCGCCACGTCGTCGAACGGCACCGCGAACCAGCGCACGCCGCGCTGCTGCGCAGCGACGAAGTGCGCGCTGAAGGCGGCGAAATCCTCGTCGCTGGTGGGCTCGAGCGGCCGCGGCGAAGCGAACTGCGGGTGCATCGCGAAGACCAGCTCGATGCCGCGCGCCCGGCCCTCGGCCAGCACCTGCTCAATCTCGGCCCAGCGCTCGTCCGGCAGCGGCTTCCACCACTCGTTGCGCCAGGCGGGGAAGTCGGGGAAGAGGCTGGTGTAGCAGTACATCAGGTGGCTGAACTTCGCCGTCTGCATGGCCGGCAGCACGTCGAGGTACTGCCGGCCGGTCCAGTGCCAGCCCTTGACCATGCGGATGGCAAAACCGGGCTCAGGGTGCTCGGGCGCCAATGGCTCGGGAAACGGCCGCGGCTCGGCCGGCAGGCTCACCCGGAAGGCCTCGCTCAGCGCCGGCCGTGGCAGGCGCAGCTCGTAGCCGGCGGGTGCGACGGCACCGAGCGCCAGGCAGAACCAGGGCACGTTGCCGAGCGGGCCGGCGGGCTCGGTGTTGGTGATGACGATCCGGTTGCCGCCGGCGCGAAGCGTGTCGGGCGGGACCGGCCAGCGGACCACGCGCCAGGCGGGGTAGCCGAAGGCGTCGTCGCCGGCGTAGACCACCGCGTCGTTGACCCGTACCTCGATGGCGCAGGCGTCCGGCCCGTCGTCATCGAGGCCAAGCAGGTAGACGAACTGCGGCTCGTCCGGCACCGTCTCGAGGGCGAACGCGGCCTGCATGGTCGATTCGGCGCCGGTCGGGCGGGCGTAGACGTAGTTGACCTCATCCTTGCCATGGATGGTGGTGCCGTAGTGCCGGTTGGCCCCGCCGGCGAAGTCGGTGCCGCGCAGGACGGCCAGCGGCTCGGCCGCCGCGCAGGTGGCCGCGAGCAGGGCGATCAGGGCAAGCACGGCTAGCCGGCGGCGTCGGCGGCGGTGACGTAGCCGTTCTTCTCGGCAAACCGCTGCAGCTTGCGGCGGAGCATCCGCCGGGCGCGGAAGATGCGGCTGCGCACCGTGCCGGGCGGGATGTGGAGATGGTCGGCGATGCGCTGGTATGGCCAGTCACGCAGATCGCACAGAATTAGCGGGATGCGGAAGGCGTCGGGCAGGCTGCCCAACGCCTGCTGCACCTCTTCGGTCAACACCGGCTGGGCGAGCTGCCAGATGGGGTCGCCCGCCTCGGGGCTCTGGTCGGCCGGGTCGAAACCGCAATCCTCGGCGCCCGCTTCGAGCGACAGCGGTGACGGCCGGCGGCGCTCGTGGCGGAGCAGGTTAATGTGCGTGTTGGTCAGGATGCGCCGCAGCCAGGCGCCGAAGTTGGTCCCCGGCTCGAACTGGCCGAAGCTGGCGAAGGCGCGGACGAGCGTCTCCTGCACCAGATCGTCGGCGCGGTCTTTGTCACGGGTCAGCGCGAGAGCCAGGCCGCGCAGCTTGCGCTGCTGCGGACCGAGCAGCATCTCGAACGCCTCACGCGCCTCCGTGGGGCCCATCGGCGTGGTCGCTCGCATCGTGCTCCGCCTCCACCGCTACGGACAACACCTCGTGCGGTTCCGTTGCTCCCAACATACACCCACCATCTGACGATTATGCGAAGATTCTCGTCAATCGGCAGACATGCTATCCTGACCAAGCGGCCCGCCATCGCGTCGAGCCCGCTCTAGAACGAGATTTGCATGGCCCTGGCGCCACTCCGGTTCCGACACGAGATAATCGACCCCGACCCACCGGGCGCCGAACTCGACCTCTGCCTCCCCGCCGATCTCGACGGCGACGGGCGGATCGACATCCTGATCGGCGGCAAACAGGGCGATCCGAACCTGTTCTGGTACCGTAACCCCGACTGGACCCGCTTCGCGCTGGCCACCAGCCCGAACCTCGAAGCCGGCGGCGCGATGGTCGACCTGACCGGCAACGGCCGGCTCGACCTGTTCTGCGGCGAGCAGTACAACGGCAACCGGCTCTGGTGGTTCGAGAATCCAGACGACCCGACCGGGCTCTGGCCGCGACACCTGATCTGTTCAGAGTATTACAAATACCACGATCAGGCCGTCGGCGACCTGGACGGCGACGGCCGACCCGAACTCGTCTTCTGCTCGCAACGCGCCGGGGTGCTCGGCTACTACCAAATCCCGCCCGACCCGCGGGTCGAGCCGTGGCCGGTCGAGTACCGCACCATCGTCGCCGAAGGGATGCACGACGTCGAGGGGTTGGTCGTCGTCGACATCGACGGCGACGGCGTGAATGAACTGCTCGCCGGCCCGCGCATCTTCCGCCGCGAGGGCGGGCGGTGGGCGATGCATCCGTTCGCGCCGGGCTTCTCGATGACCCGCGTCGCCGTCGGCGACCTCGACGGCGACGGCCGGCTCGAAATCGTGCTGGCCGAGGGCGAGACCTTCCCCGCCCGCCTGGCGGTCTGCCACGCGCCCGACTACGAGCCGCGGATGCTGCGCGAGGACCTGTTCCACGCCCACAGCCTGGCGCTGGCCGACTTCGACGGCAGTGGCCGGCTCGACATCTTCGTCGCCGAGATGGGCCTCGGCCGGAACGATAACGCGCGCGGCTTCATCTACCGCAACGACGGCCGCGGCGGGTTTGCCGAAGAGCAGATCTGGGACGGCGTGCCGACCCATGAGTCGAAGGCGGCCGACCTGACCGGCAACGGCCGGCCCGACATCATCATCAAACCCTATCACCCCGAGCGCCGAATCAGCGTCTGGCTCAACGAGACGTGACCATGCCCGCTTATCACGACCTGGCCACCGAACGGCCCAACCCTGCCTCGCGCGGGCTCGACCGCCTCGACTCCGCCGGCATCGTCGCGTTGATGAACCGCGAGGATGCCGGACTCGCGGCGGCCGTGGCGGCGGCGAGCGGGCCGATTGCCGCACTCATTGACACGGTGGCCGAGCGGCTCGGTCGCGGCGGGCGGCTGTTCTACGTCGGCGCCGGCACGTCGGGCCGGCTCGGCGCCCTCGACGCCGCCGAGTGCCCGCCGACCTTTGGCGCCTCGCCGGAGCAGGTGCAGGCGATCATCGCCGGCGGCGAGCGGGCCTTGCTCCACTCGGTCGAACGCGCCGAGGACGACGCCGAGGCGGGCGCCCAGGCGATCGCCGCCCGCGGCGTCGGCAACCTCGACGTGGTGCTCGGCATCAGCGCCAGCGGCACCGCCGCCTTTGTGCTCGGCGCGCTGGCCGCCGCGCGCGCCGCCGGGGCCGCCACCGGCCTGCTCTGCTGCGCCGGCGAGGGCCGACCCGCCGAGGTCGAGCACCTGATCCGGGTCGACACCGGACCCGAGGTGCTGGCCGGCTCGACCCGCCTCAAAGCCGGCACCGCGACCAAGATGGTGCTGAACATGGTCTCCACCGGCGCCATGGTCCGGCTGGGCAAGGTCTACGACAACCTGATGGTCGACGTACAGCCGACTAACCGCAAGCTGCGCGACCGCGCGCGGCGGATCCTCAGTGCCGTCACCGGCCTCGACGAGACGACCGCCGAGGCGGCGTTGGCCGACGCGGGCGACCTCAAGACGGCCCTTGTCGCGGCGCTGGCCGATTGCTCGCCCGACGAGGCGCGGGCCCGACTGGCCGCCGCCGGCGGCCGCGTGCGCGAGGCGACCGGCCAATGACCCGCCCCTGCGTGGCCGCGGTCGATGTGGGTGGCACGCGGACCAAGCTGGCGCTGGTCGACCGCGACGGCGCACGGCTGGCCGAGCAGACGATCGGCACCCTGGCCGACCAACCCGGCCTGCTCGGGCGGCTGATCGGCGCGCTACAAGCGTTGCGCTCGCCGGCGGTGCAGGCAGTGGGCGTGGCCACGACGGGCATTGTCGAGGTGACCAGCGGCGCGATCATCGGCGGCGCCTCGAACATCCCCGGCTGGGCCGGCACGCCGCTTGGCGCCGATCTCGAGCGGGCGCTGGGCCTGCCCGTCGCGGTCGAAAACGACGTCAACGCCGCGGCCGTCGGCGAGCATTGGCTGGGGGCGGGCCAGGGCGCATCACACTTGCTGGTGGTCATGGTCGGCACCGGCCTCGGCGCCGGGCTGGTGATCGACGGCCGGCTCTACCGCGGCGCGCATTGGGGCGGCATGGACATCAGCTACGAAGCGGTGCCCGGCGTGCCGGTCGGCTATTACCCGAACCCGCACGCGGCCGAGTGCTGCATCGGCATCGCCGGCCTGGTCGACCTGATCGGCCAGGCCCGCGCCGCCGGCCGGCAGACCGTCCTCCGGCCCGAGCAGTTCACGATCGGCGCGCTCCACGCCGCCGCCGCGGCCGGCGACTCCCTGGCCGTCGAGCTGCTGGCGCAGAGCGAGGCGGCGCTGACCACCACGCTGACCAACCTCTACTACCTGCTCGATCCCGACCGGGTCGTGCTCGGCGGCGGCGTGATCGAGGCGGCCGGGCCGGCGCTGCTCGAGCGCCTGCGTCGCGGTATCGGCGCCCGGCTCGATCCCCGCCGCGCGAGCTTCCTCGACCTGCGCCCCAGCCTGCTCGGCGCCCATGCCGGCACGCTCGGCGCGGCGGCGCTGGCCTGGCGGCGTGCGGCCGGATAACCGCGGCTACAACTCCTCGCCGGCAGGCCGATGATTCGGATGGTCGCTGGGCGCACATCCGTCTGGCGCCGCTTCACGGGATTCCGATGCCGCCGGTAGAGAAGCAGGTCGAGCCGCCGAGGGCAACGGCGCGCGTGCTGGTCGTCGACGACGAGTCGGCCATCGTCACGCTGCTCGTCGACGTGCTGCGCAACGCCGGCTATGACGCCGTCGGCGCGACCGACCCGGTGGCCGTGGCCGAGGCTCCGCCGGCCGACATCGACGTGCTGCTGACCGACTACAAGATGCCTCGCCTCGGCGGCCTCGAGCTGTTCGGCCGGCTGCGCGCGCGGTACCCAAACCTCGTCGGCGTGCTGAGCACCGGGTATGGCAACCTGCCGCTCGTCCGCCAGGCGATGCAGACCGGGTTCAGCAGCATTCTGCTCAAGCCCTGCTCGCTCGAGCGGGTGCCGGCCGCGGTCGAGCGCGCGCTCCGCCAGCGCCGTTTGCGCGAGGAGAACGAGCGGCTGGCGGCCACCCTCGATGTGCTCACCGCCAGCACCGCGCTGAGCGAGGCCAAGAGCCGCCACGACGCCGCCCGACTGACCACGCGACTGGCCGTCGAGCGCGTCGCCGCCGGACGCGCGGCGGTGCTGCTGACCGCCAACCACGACGGCCTGCTCGGCCCGCCGGTCACCGACCACGACGGCGTCGCCCCGGGCTGGGTCGCGGGCGCTGCCGGCAAGCGGATTGCCGAGGTGCTCGACGGCGGGCTGATCGAACTGGGCTCGCGCACCCGGGTAGCGCTGCCGCTCCGCTGCGGCGAGGCGACCGAGGGGCTGCTGGCCGTCGAGCGCGTCGGCCGGCCGTTCGCCGCGTTGGAGCTCGAGCTGCTCTCGCTGCTGGCCGACCAGGCGGCGGTGGCGCTGGCCAATCTGAGCCAGCTCGAGGCGCGCTGGCTGGACGAGAAGCTGGTCCTGGTCGGCAACATGGCCGGCGCCATCTGCGAGCGGGTCCGCGCGCCGCTGAAGGCCATCGAGCGCTCGCTAGCGGAGGCCGAGGCCGGCGAGAACGAGTACACGGCCATGATCCGCGGCGAATCGCACCGCCTGGAGCTGATGTGCGCCGAGCTGAGCGACTTCGTCGCCGGCATCGGCGGGCTCCGCCTGGTCGATTGCTCGCTGCGCGACATGCTCCAGACCCTGGCCGCCCGCACGCGCGTCGCCGGCGTGCCGGGCCTCCACGTGGTCGTCGACGCACCTGAAGACTGCGTCCTCCGGCTCGACGAGCGGAAGCTCAGCCGGGCGGTGCAGAACCTGGCCAAGAACGCGATGGAAGCGATGCCCAACGGCGGCGAACTGCGCTTCCGGCTGGACCTGAAGCCCGAGCATGTGGTGATCGAGGTCAGCGACAGCGGCTGCGGCATGACCGCCGAGGTGCAGGCGCAGGTCTTCGAGCCGTTCTACACGTTCGGCAAGCCGAAGGGCACCGGCCTGGGCGGCGCAGTGGTCCAGAACGCCGTCGCGGCGCACCAGGGGCGGATCGAGATCGACAGCGAACCCGGCGTCGGCACCGCCATCCGAATCATCCTGCCGCTCAACAGCCGGCTCGAGCCCGCCGAGCAAACCTCCACCGCCGATCCCGTCGCCGCCTGATCCCGGGGTCAGGTCTCAAAATCACGCGATCGATGACGATTCGGCGTCAGCTTGTCATTCTCCGGTTGATTCTGGGATCTGACCCCGTGAGTCGCAGGTTTGACAGGGCGGCCGGGGCGCGGCTAGACTGCCCGCGGTGCGGGTTGGCGTGGGCAGTTGCATGAGTGAGTCCGACGGCCCGGTGCTGCTGGTGGTGTTCGACGGCTGGGGCTACCGGCCCGAGGCGCGCGGCAACGCCATTGTCGCCGCCGAGACGCCGAACTACGACCAGCTCGAGGAGGCCTATCCACACCTCGTGCTCGAGGCCGCCGGCGAGGCGGTCGGCTTGCCGGCCGGCACGGTCGGCAGCGGTCCGGCGGGGTTTGCCACGCTCGCCGCGGGCCGGCCGGTGGCACAGGCGCAGCAGTTGATCGGGGCCGCCATCGACGACGGCAGCTTCAACGCTAACCCGGTCCTGCGCGAGATGATCGCCAGGCTGCGGGACGGCGACGGCCGGCTCCACCTGGTCGGCCTGGTCTCGAACGGCGAGGTGGTCTCGAGCGAGGCGCATTACTTCGAGCTGCTGCACCTGCTGGCCGAATCCGGCGTGGCCGGCGAGCAGGTGTTCATCCACGCGGTGCTCGACGGCTATGACACGCCGCCGCGCAGCGGCATGAACTACCTGGCGCGCTTTGCCGCCGAGATGATGCGCACCGGCGTGGGCCGGGTGGCCACGCTGATGGGCCGCAACTATGCCCTGCCCGGCGTGTCGAGCTGGGAGCCGCTGGAGCGGGCCTACGGCGCGATGGTGCTCGGCGCCGGCCGGTTGGCGCCGACCGCCATCCAGGCCATCCAGTCGGGCTACAGCCGCGGCGAGGACGACGCCGATCTCTCACCCACCGTCGTGCTGGGCACCGACGGCCTGCCGCTGGGCTGCGTCCGGCCGGGCGACCAAGTGCTCTGCTTCTGCCACCAGCTCCGCGGCATCGAGCGCCTGCTCCGCGCGCTGGCCGACCCGGCGTTCGACGGGTTCGCCCGCGAGGATTGGCCGGCGCCGCGGGTGATCGGCCTGGCCGGGCATCGCACGCTCGAGCGGCTCGGCTGCCCGGTCGCCTTCCCGGCCGAGCCGCCGCGCTGCACCCTCTCGCGCGAGCTGGCGGCCGCCGGCAAGCGCGTCGCCCTGCTTTGCGAGTCAGCCGCGGCCGATCACCTCGAGCCGCTGCAGGCCGGCGTCGGGCCCGAGACGGTGAGCAGCTTCGTCTTGCCCTCGCCGCCGCTGCACGAGATTGTCGAGCGACCCGAACGGCTGGCTCGCGAGTTGACCGAACAGGCCGTCGAGCTGCTCGACCAGGCGGCGGCTGATCTGATTGTGGTCGACTACACCAACGCCGATCTGGCCGGCCATCGCGGTCAGCCCGAGACGGCGCGCGCCGCGGTCGAGGCGCTCGATGCGGTGCTGCCGCAACTGGTCCGCGCCGCCCGCCGCGCCGGGGCGTCGATGCTGCTGACCGCCTGTTACGGCAACGTCGAGCAGCTCGAGACGCCGAACAGCGCGCGGCCGAGCCCAGCGCACACGGCCAACCGCGTGCCGCTGGTGGTGATCGACGACCGCCTGAAGGGCTACCAGTTCCAGGGCCTCGAGCAGGCCGGTCTGGCCGATCTCGCGCCGACGGTGCTGGCCATGCTGCACCTCGACATCTGCCAGCACATGACCGGCATCGACCTGCTCGCGTACCTGCATCCGGCGGCGCCGGAGGAGCGCGGCGAGACGGGCGCGGCGCCGGTCGAGATCGACGCGGTCGAGGCGCTGGGCATGGCCATCGTGGCCGAGGAGCTGGCCCGCGACTATTACACCGCCGCGGCGGCCGCGGCGACCGACCTCGATGCGGCGGCGCTCTATCGGCATCTGGCCGCCGGCGAGGCCGAGCGGCTCCGCGGGCTCGAACGCCGGCGCGCGCTGCTCGCGCCCGGCTCGGACGAGCCGACGGCCGGTCGGTTCGATCCGGCGCCGCGACCGTCGCCCGGCCTGAGCCCGCTCGAGGTGCTCGACCTGGCGATCAAAGAGGAGCTCGAGTCGTACCGCATCCTGGCCGAGTTGGCGGCGCGCAACCTCGATCCGCAGGGCGCGGTGGTGCTCGAACAGTTGGCCAATGACGAGCTGGACTTTCTCGAGCGGCTGCAGCGGCTGTCCGAGGCGGAGGCGATCCGACTGCTCTCGGCACTGCCTGCGGCCGGTCGTCGCGCGGGCAAGGAGTGAGTTGGCATGGGCGAGCAGGTGGTGCTCAGTGGGCTGGCCGACGAGGGCCCGGTCTCGAAGCGAGCCGAGGCGCAGTTGACCATGCTCCGCGCGCTGGGCGTGAGCTGGTACTCTCCACGCTTTGTCGACCTCGGCGGCGGGGTGAAGAACGTCATGAGCCTGACCGACGACGAGGTCGGCGCGCTGGTCGAGCTGCACCGTGAGTTCGAGGTGCGGGTGGCCACGCTCGGCTCGCCCATCGGCAAGGTCAAGCTGCTCGATTTCGACGATGGCACGAGCAACCGCTATGTACCGTTCGAGGAGTACCTCGCCGGCGAGGTGGCCCACGCGATCGAGCTGGCCCAGGCGTTCGAGACCAAGCTGATTCGCGGGTTCAGCTTCTACCCGCCCAAGGACGACGATCCGTACGACCATGTCGACCGCGCCGCCGAGCAGTTGCGGGCGATCTGCGTGGCCTGCCATGCGGCCGACCTGTTCTTCGGGCTCGAGGTCGAGGCCAACCTGGTCGGCCGCAACGGCGAGCTCGAGATGGCGCTGTTCGAGGCCGTCGACCATCCCCGGCTGCTGCTCGTCTTCGACGGCGCCAACATCGCCTGCCAGGGCTACACCACCGAACAGGTTTATGAACAGTACCTGGCGATGCGCGAGGGGATCGGCTGGATTCACGTCAAGGACTATCTGCGCCGCGACG
This sequence comes from uncultured Fimbriimonadaceae bacterium, assembly GCA_964405335.1. GTDB lineage: Bacteria > Armatimonadota > UBA10988 > UBA10988 > UBA10988 > CAYONP01. Next base: position 4,017 of record CAYONP010000041.1, on the reverse strand, counting down.
ACGAGACCTTCGTCGGCCATGTCGACGAGGAGATGCTCTCGCGGTTTGTGCCGTGCGATCGCGGCAGCAGCGGCTATGCGCGCATCTTCGCCGATGTGAAGCGGCAGTTGCCGGCCTGGACGGCGGCCTGCCGCGAGTGGGGGCTGCCCGGCGTGTTCGTCGACCTTGAGCCGCACGTCAAGGGCGGCGGGCAGTTCGGTGGCTTCAGCGGCCCCGACGGTTTCGGCGTGGCGCTCCGAGCGTTGTGCCGCGTGCTCGACTCGGTCGGCATCGGCTATGACCTGACGGTCTACGAGGATCTGCGCAAGGGCTGATCCGTTGCGGCGCAGGCGCGCCGGCGTTAACATGTCAGTGGTGTTCGGGGCGAGGCCGGTCCGATGGCAGTTTTTGGCGCGGCCTTGGCGTGGTTGAAGGTCCTGCTCGTGCTCTGGATGGCCGGCCTACCGCTGGCAGCCGGCGTGTGCTGGTGGCAGCGGGGCGTCGCGGCAGAGCTGGGGGATGAGCCGCTGGCCCGCTCGTGGGGCGACGCGACACGCAGCTTTGCGACCATGACCGTGGCCAGTTGGTTGCTCGTGGGGCTTGGGCTGTGGGCCCGGCAACTCGCGCTGCGCGTGTTGGATGCAGCCGGCACCGGGTAGCTCTGTCTCACCGAGAAGCAGATGAGCGGGCAACGCATCCTGATCGTCGACGACGATGCGAGCAGTCGCGAACTCCTCCGAATCATGCTCCACGCAGCGCAGTTCGAGGTCGACGAGGCCTACAACGCCGAAGAAGGCATCGCCATGCTGCGGCGCGAGCCGTTTGACCTGGTCACCCTCGACCTCATGATGCCCGAAGTCGACGGCATCGAGATGTGCCGCCGCATCCGCTCGTTCTCGGCCATCCCGATCATCATGATCACCGCCCGCAATCAGCTCTACGACGAGATTGTCGGGCTGGAAGCCGGCGCCGACGACTACGTCACCAAGCCGTTCGTCCGTGAGTCGGTGATCGGCCGCATCCGGGCCGCATTGCGCCGCGTCGACCTCGACCGCCGGCAGGCCGACCGCGAGCCGACGCGGCAGTACGGGCCGATCGAGATCGATCTGCGTAGCCAGGGCGTCGCCCTGCGCGGCGAGCCGGTCGAGTTTCCCGGCAAGGAGTTCGACCTGCTCGCCGCCCTGTGCGAGAACATCGGCACGCTGATGTCGAAAGACCGCCTCAGCGCTCTGGTCTGGGACGGCGATCTCGAGAGCGAATCGAAGACCCTCGAAGTCCACATCTACCGCATCCGCAAAAAGCTCGACGCCGCCGGCGGCCTGGGCGAGTACCTCGAGACCCGCAGGTTTCGTGGCTATATATTAAGCAATGCCATTCTGGACGCTTGATTGCTGGTGAAATGGCCCATTTGGGGCATGCCTCGGTCCGGCGACAATGCATCATCAACCTGCGAGACACGATCTCGTAACGACTCGTGGATATGCTGCGCGAAGGTGGGCCGCGGGTCTGCTCGCCCGACTGCCCACGGGTCTCGGCGCAGGTCTTGACCGGCCGGCCGCGTTGCCGTTCGCGACCGGCGGAGATGACCGATGCAGGTGTTGATTGCCGACGACGATCTGCTGGTCCGACACGCGCTCAACGTCTCGCTTACCGAGGCGGGACACCAGCCACTCGAGGTCGCCGACGGCGTGGGGGTGATCGCGGCGCTCGCCGCCGCGAAGGTCGATGTCCTGATTCTCGATCTGGTCATGCCCCGCATGACCGGCTACGACGTGCTCCGCTGGTTGCGCGAGAACGACCGCGAGGCGACGCTACCGGTGATCGTCCTCAGCGCCTTCGTCGCCGACGAGGACGAGCTGCGCCGGCATCCGAACATCATCGCCGTGCTCGAGAAACCGCTCTACGTCGACCAGCTCCTCGACGCCCTCGACCGCCGCGAGACGACCGTCAAGCTCAGCGCCTAAGGCCGCTGCGCAGGCGCTTGAAAACACTGTCCGGTGCCACTGGCGGCGTGCCCGCCAGTGCTGCCGACGAGCCCGACCGATGGCACCGGCGGGCAAGCCGGCAGTGGCACACGCCGCCTCGGGGCGACGGCCAACTCACCCCTCGCCGTCGCAGAGCATCCAGGCCAGGGCCAGCATCGCCTTGGTGCGGTAGACCACCGCCTCGACCGGGAACTGCTCGTCGATGTTGTGGCAGCCGCAGCGGTCCAGGTCGGTCTCACGCGGCAACGGGGCAAAGCCGTAGACTGGTACCGCCAGGGGGCGCACCAACCGCGCGTCGGTGAACCCGCTGCAGAGGCTCGGCAGGCAGCGCACCGGCCCCTCACCGAGCGCCGCCAGGGCACGCTCGAACAGCCTGGCCACCGATGGCGTCAGCGGGCTGGCGTTGCACTCGGCGGTCACCGCCAGTTGTACGTCGACGCCGGCCAGGTCGCCCAGGCAGTGCTTCAGCTCGCCCATGACATACTCGGGCGTCTGGCCCGGCAGCGTGCGGACATCCAGGGTGACCCGCACCCGGTCGGGCACGGCGTTCGACTTCTCGCTGGCGGCGAGCATGGTCGGCACCCAGGTCATGCGCGTCAGTCCACGCAACCGGCTGACATCGCCGGCGCGGGTTTCCTCAAAGCGCGCCAGCACCGGATCGACCTCGGCGGCTGCCGGCGGCGAGATGCCCAGCACTTCGGCGAACTGCTCGCCGGCGTGATCGAGTCGGATCTCGGGCCGATAGCCGGCCAGGCGACCGAGCACCTCGGGCAGTCGATCGACCGGATTGTCGGCCAGCCAGGGCGCCGAGGCATGCTGACTGCGACCGAACAGCGTGATGGTGGCCTCCAGGCGCCCCTTCTCGCCGCAGGCCACCAGGCAGCCGAGGCCGCCGTCGCGCAGCCGCGCCAGCGAGCCGCCGCCCTCGTTCAGCGCCAGGTCGGCCCGGATCCGGTCGGCATGATGCGCCGCGAGGTACCGGAAGCCATACTCGCCGCCCGCTTCCTCGTCGGCGCAGGCGGCCAGCCGCACGGCGCCGGGCAGCGCGACGCCCAGCCGGGCCAGCAGAAGCAGGACGTAGAGCTCGGCGGCGACCAGGCTCTTGCAGTCGTTCGCGCCGCGGCCGTAGACCCAGCCGTCGCGCAGTTCGGCGCTGAAGGGTGGGAATGTCCAGCGGCTCTCGTCGCCTGGCGGGACCACGTCGAGGTGGCTCATCAAGAGCAGCGTGGGGCCGTCGCCGCCGCGGTACTCGGCGAGCAGGTTGCCCCGGCCGGGGGCCGACTCGACCACCTCGGCGGTGACGCCCTCGGCGCGGAGCAGGTCGCGGGCAAACTCGGCGCAGGGCGTCTCATGGCCGGTCGGCGCGAGGCCGGTGTTGACGGTGGGGATGCGGATCAGTCGCTGCCAGATGTCGACCAGCTCGTCGCGACCGGCATCCACCGCGGCCAGCAGGCCGGGGAGGCTATCGACTCGCCTCAACCGCGCTCTCCGGCGGTAGGCTGACATTTGCCGCGGCGTGCGACAAGGCGCTGAGCAGGGCGAGGAGCCAGAGCACGAGTGGTCGCAGCGGCGCGCCGGCTAGGCGGAGGTCGAGGTGGTTTCGGTGGTCGCTTCGGTCGGTTGCTCAAGCCGGCGAGGCGTCTCGACGCTGGCGGCGGCCTTGGTCGTCGACGGCGAGTCGTCTTCGCTCATCGCCTCCTTGGTTGCCTTCTTGAACTCGCGCAGTGCTTCGCCGCTCGAGCGGGCCAGCTCGGGGAGCTTCTTGGCGCCGAAGAGCAGGAACAAGATCACGAGGATCCAGATCAGTTCGGGTCCGCCCGGCATCCTCTCCTCCATCGGGCAACGCGACGAGCCGCTGTCCAGCCACCGCAGCATACCAACCCAGGCCGGCGGTGTCAACTGCGACACCGAAACAGGGACGGACCCATTTTTTGGGGAAAAGGGTCCGTCCCCATAGGCGTTAGTTTATCGTTGACATCGGCGGTTGGTGCCACTGGCGGCTTGCCCGCCAGTGCTGTCCAGCCGCTCCGGCGTGTTGACAGGGTGGCGTAGG
>CAYONP010000040.1:29799-47678 GCA_964405335.1 uncultured Fimbriimonadaceae bacterium | reverse complement strand
CCACGCCGCCGGTGATGAAGATGTACTTGCACATACCTCTTACCTCCTCGCCCCGCGGCGCGGTCTCGTCGGTGACCGGTGGTCTAGACCGCTGGCAGGTGTGCCATCGCCCGGGCGATGGCCTCCGCCGGGTACTCATAGTCCTCGAGCTGCCCGCCGAGATAGGCGTCGTAGCTGCTCGTGTCGAAGTAGCCGTGACCCGACAGGTTGAACACGATCACCCGGCTCTCGCCCGCCTCGCGCGCGGCCAGCGCCTCGACAATCGCGCCGCGAATCGCGTGCGACGACTCGGGCGCCGGCAGGATCCCCTCGCAGCGGGCGAACTGCAGCGCCGCCTCGAAGCACTCGCGCTGGTGGAAGGAGACCGCCTCCATCAGCCCCTGCTCGGCGCACGCGGAGATCAACGGCGCCATGCCGTGGTAGCGCAGCCCGCCGGCGTGCACCGGCGGCGGGACGAACTCGCGGCCGAGGGTGTGCATCTTGACCATCGGCGCCATGCCGGCGGTGTCGCCGAAATCGTAGGCATACCGGCCGCGGGTCACCGTCGGGCAGGCGGCCGGCTCGCAGGCGACGAAGCGCAGGCCGGGCCGCTCGTTCAGTTTGGTCGGCACAAACGGGAAGAAGAACCCGCCGAAGTTGCTGCCGCCGCCGATGCAGCCGAGCAGCACGTCGGGCTCGACGCCGGCGAGTTCGAGCTGCTTCTGCGTCTCGAGCCCGACGATGGTCTGGTGCAACAGCACATGGTCGAGCACCGAGCCGAGCGAGTAGCTCGCGCCGGGGTCCTTCGCCGCCGCCTCGACCGCCTCGCTGATGGCGATGCCGAGGCTGCCGGGGCAGTCCGGGTCGGCGGCCAGGATGGCCCGGCCGGAGTCGGTCTCGGGCGACGGGCTGGGCCGCACCGAGGCGCCGAAGCTGCGCATCAACGTGCGCCGGCCGGGTTTGGCCTCGTACGAGCACCTGACCATCCAGACATCACAGGTCTGGCCGAAGTGCGCGGCGGCCATGGCCAGCGAGCTGCCCCACTGGCCGGCGCCGGTCTCGGTGGTCAGCCTCATGCGCCCCTCGGCCTTGTTGTAGTAGGCCTGCGCCACGGCGGTGTTCGGCTTGTGCGAGCCGGTCGGGCTGACCCCCTCGTACTTGAAGTAGATCTGCGCCGGCGTGTCGAGCTCGGCCTCGAGCCCGGTGGCGCGGGTCAGCGGCGAGGGCCGCCAGATGCGGTAGATGTCGAGCACCTCGCCGGGGATGTCGAGCCACGGCTCCTGGCTGACCTCCTGGAGGATCAGCGCCATGGGGAACAGCGCGGCCAGGTCGTCAGGCCCGATCGGCTGGCCGGTGGCCGGGTGCAGCGGCGGGTCGGGCAGCCACTTGAGGTGTGGCTTGAGGTTGAACCAGGCGGTCGGAATCTCGTCTTCGCGGAGCAGGAAGCGGTGTCGCTCGGCCATGGTCAGGAGTCTCCCAGCGCGCTGGATGACTCCTCGAGCAGCGGCGCGGCCGCACCCATCCGCTCGGCCTCCAGCGGCACGGCGGCCACCTGTGCAACGGGCTTGCCGCGCGGCGCTGGCGGAGCGACCGAGCGGACCTCCTCGGCGCGGCTGGTCAGCGTGTCGAGCTCGGCATCGAGGGCGACGATCTTCTCGCACTCGGCCAGCAGGTCGGCATTGCGCACGAGGTTCCGCTTGTACAGCAGGTAGACCATCTTGCCGAGGTTCTCGAGCACCTCGTCGCGCCGCCGTTCGGCCGTCCGCGCCTCACGCGAGACCGACCACAGCCGGCCCTGCTTGCGCACGCTGTGACCGAGCAGGACCACCAGCCGGGCCACCCACCGAGCGAGGCGGCTGAGCAAGGACCAGACCACGCCCCACAGCCGCCGCATCCGCTCGGCCACCAGAACCTCCCGTGCGGCCGAGGACCCGGCCGACGGATCCATCTTCTACCACGCGTCCGCCCGACGTGCAAGCGATTGCCCGCGCCACTTGCGCGGCGTCCGTGGGTTGGGTATCCTGGGGCAACGCGCCGGGGTATCCGGTTGCGCGGGAGTGGGTCATGAGTCTTCGTGGGGCAACCGCGGCCCTGTTGCTGGCCGTCGCGCTCGCCGCCGCCGAGGCGCCGCCGGTCGAGAAGATCGCCCTCGCCTTCGACAATGTCGCCGTCGCTGATGCGATGGCCACGCTGGCCGAACAGCTCGAGACGGTCATCGTCGTCGACGAGGCGGTACAGGGCAGCCTGACGCTGCATCTCGAGGTCGAGCGCGAGCGGGCAATCTACTTGCTTGCCGGCCTGGCCACCGCCCGGCCCCGGCCGGCGATCGTCTTCTGCACCGACGACGAGCTGCGCGGCGAGGCGGAGCTGCCGCTCGACCTGGTCGAGCAGTCGGTCGACCTGACCGTCGCCGCCGAGACCAAGCTGGCCGACGCCGTCGCGGCGCTCGCCGGCGCGGCCGAGACGCGGGTGGTCTGCACCGAGGCCGTCGGCGAGCTGCCGGTCGGCCTGGCGGTGATCGAGATGCCGCTGCCCCAAGTGCTCGACCGGCTGGCCGAGGTGGCCGACTGCCGCTGGACCTACGGCTGGGAGATTGTGCCCATCGAGGTCGACGAAGTGATGCGGCTGCTCGACCAGTTTCTACAGCTCCCCGAGGACCAGCAGAAGCAGATGATCGACAGCGGTCTGGGCGCGCTGCTCGATCGCTACCACTCGTTCCCGCCCGAGCAGCGGCGCGAGCTGGTCAGTCGAGTCAGCGGCGCCATCGAGGGCTTCGGCGCGCGCCTGCGCGGCGGCGACCCGGCGATGCGGGCGCAGTTCCGGGCCAAGGTCGGGCCGCTGATCGGCTACGGCATCCAGCGCTTCGCCACCTTCAACGCCCAGGATCAGGCCGAGCTGGGGCCGATTGTCCGCGCCTTCGGCGCGCTGCGGTAGCCGGCCATGAAGACTCGACCCGGGTTCACCCTGATTGAGTTGCTGACCGTCATCGCTATCATCGGTATCCTGACGGCTATGCTCTTCCCGGTCTTTGCCAAGGCTCGTGAGCAGGCGCGCAAGGCCTCGTGCGCGAGCAACCTGCGGCAGCTCGGCGTGGCGCTGCTGCTGTACGTTAGCGATCACGACCAGAAGCTGCCGACCATGGCGGCCAAGCCGACGGTCACGCCCGACCTGCCGCGCATGCCCGACGTGCTCTGGCCGTACACCAAGAGCCAGCAGGTCTATGCCTGTCCGAACGATGTCGCCGTCTTCGAGCAGGAAGGCTCGAGCTACGGCTGGGTCGAGCTGTTCAACGGCCTGCGCATCACCCGAACCGAGTTCTTCGGCCAGGACCTGAGTCAGGTGCCCTGCATGCTCGACGCCGAGAGCTGGCACAAGGGCAAGACCGACAACGGCGGCAAGAACGCGCTCTGGCTCGACGGCCACGTCAAGTTCATCGGGATGTGAGCCCAGCGGCAACGGTCCGCTGACGACGGATGTAGCGGCGCATCGCAATGCGCCGAAAGACCCGCTGACGACGGATGTAGCGGCGCATCGCAATGCGCCGAGATCGCCGGGTCAACCGCCCGGCGTCGGTCTGGCCTCCGCGCGGGCGACCGCATGCTCGGCGCGGAGCTGGCAGACCGCCAACATACACCAGAGCAGCGAGCCGAGCAGGTGGTTCGGGTAGAAACCGACCGCCGGCACGGCAATCGAGCCGACGAACGCGACGGCGAGCAGCAGCCCGCCCTGGGTCAGCAGGGCGAGGAACGACTGGTCACCCAGCCGCCGCGCGCGCTCGAGCACCGCCCGGGCGCCGCCGGCGTCGGTTGCCGCCACCGGCGCGCCGAGCGCGAACAGCGCGCCCAGGTTGGCGCTGAGGGGGATCAGCAGCAGCATCGCCAACGGCAGGTAGTTGGGCTGGCCGACCTCGAGCTCTGCCGGCGTGACCGATTGCAGCCAGACAATCGGCACGAACGGCAGGTAGACCAGCAGCGTGCGGGCGGCAAACGCGGCCCAGAAGCCCGGTCCGGCGCGCCGCAGCGCGGCCCAGCCTGCGGCGACGGTGGGCTCGCGTCCGGCGGCCAGTTCGCGCGCCAGGGCGCCGGTCCAGCCGGCACCGAGCCAGCTTCCGGCGAGGGTGAGCAGCAGGATGCACAGCTCGGAGGCGAGCTGGTCGGGCGCGGCGCGCGCCCAGGCATAGCCCGGTCCGGCGAGCAGCAGCGCCGCGGCAATGGGGGCCAGAATGACCCGGCGCAGCCGCCACCAGAGCCGGGCGGCGGTGATGATGGCCGGTCCGCGGAACCAATCGAGCTGGTTCATTCCACCAAGTTTGGCGTCGGACCTGGGATGGTGGCACCCTCGGTGGGCTGAATGTCGCGCTGGTGGCGCTCGAGATTGCGCTGCGCGATTGGATCGCCGGGATAGACGGCAAGGATGGCCCGCCAGGTGTCGATCGCGTCGGGCAGCCGGCCGCGGCGGAACAGCGCGACGGCCAGGTTCTGCATCGCTTTGTAGTTGTTCTCGTCCTGCTCGAGCACGGTGCGGAACTCGACCTCGGCCCATTGCGCGTTGCCGGTCTCGAGGTAGGCCCGCCCGAGCCCGAGCCGCGCTTCGAGGAAGGCCGGCCGGAGCTCGACGGCGCCGCGGTACTCCTGCACGGCGCGAGTCCAGTCACCGCCGTCGCTCAGCACCTCGGCCAGCCGAAAGTGGTTGTGGGCGTTGGTCGGGTCTTCGGCGACCAGCTTCTCATAGAGCTGGCGACTGCGCTCGAGCAGAGCCCGGCGGTACTGATACGAGGCGAGGGCGATGGCCTCCTCGGCCAGGTAGCACTCCGGGTCGCGCAGCACGGCCTGCTTCCACAGCTCGATCGCCCGTTCCGGCGCGTCGGGCGCATAGGCGCGCCAGCCCTCGCCGACCAGCTCGGCCACGTCGAGCGCCAGGCCCGGGTCGTAGTCGTAGACGATAGCCCACTCGCCCTTGGGCAGGCTGCGCACGCCCATGTCGCGCAGAAACCGCTCGAGAAACAGCTCGGATTGCGGCCGGTACAGCTCGCTCAGGGGTACTTCCATCGACTGGTCGGCCCAGTACTTGCCCCCCGCGCGCGAGGCGACCAGGAAGGTGACCACGACGGTCTCGCCCCGGTCTTCGAGCTGGCCGCTGACCACCCAGGGCAGGTCGAGCGCCTCGGCCGTCTGCAGGCACTGCAGGCCGAGCGCATCCAAGTCGCGCGCGGCGACGCCGGCCTGGCGCGAGCGCACCTCGACCGGCTCGACCACGACCAGGCCGCTGCAGCGCATCAGCCGCCTGGCCAGCACCTCGCTGTAGAGGTAGCCGAGCCAGTAGCGTTCGGCCGCGCTGGTGACGATGAAGTCGGCCACCGCCACGCGAGGGGCGAGGTGGCGGTTGTCCTGCGCCTTAGCCGGCAGCAGGGCGAGAGCCAGCAACCAGACCAGGTGTCGCGATCGCATCACGGTCTCCATCGCCGCGGGTGTTAGAAGCAGAGCAGGCGAAGCAGCACCTCGCCCGCGATGCCGAGCAGCAGCGGCGAGAGGTCAAGGCCAGAGGTCCGCTCGGGCGGCACGAGGCGCCGAATCGGCGCCAACGCCGGCTCGGTGATCAGGAGGATGACCCGGCCGATGGCCGTGCGTTCGAGCGGCGTGTCGAGCCAACCAGCGACCACGCGGACGAGCAGCACCAGGCGGTAGAGCCGCCACAGGTACCACACCGCCGAGCACAGGCTGGCAATCGCCATGGCTCCCTCACGCCAGTTCGGTGGCCCGCCGGGTGGCGGCGGTCACCGCCTCAATCAGAGCGCCGCGCAAGCCGGCCTGCTCGAGCACCGCCAGGCCGGCGATGGTGGTCCCGCCGGGCGAGCTGACCCGGTCTTTGAGCAGGCCGGGATGCTCGCCGGTCTCGAGCACCATCTTGGCCGCGCCGAGCAGCGTCTGCGCCGCGAGCTGGTAAGCCACCGCCCGCGGCAGGCCGCAGCGCACGCCGCCGTCGGCCAGCGCCTCGATGATAACATAGGCATAGGCCGGCCCGCTGCCCGAGAGTCCGGTCACCGCGTCGAGCAGCGGCTCGGCGACCTCACACACGGTGCCCACCGCGCCGAGCAGCGTGGTCACCGCGGCGGCATGTTCGGCGGTCGCGCCCGGCCCGCGGGCGAAGGCACTCGCGCCGGCGCCGACGAGGGCCGGCGTGTTGGGCATCACGCGGATCAACGGCCGGCCGGGGGCCTGTTCTTCAATCGCCACCAGCGGAACACCGGCGGCGACCGAGCAGACCAGCGGCTTGGCGCGGCTGCCGGCGAAGGCGGCCTCGAGCGCCCGGGCCACGTCGGGCGGCTTGACCACCACCCAGACCAGGTCACACAGCTCGCACAGTTCGCGGGCGCTGCCGACGATGGTCAGACCGAGCCGCGCGGCGTTGTCGCGGGCGGCGGGCACCGGGTCGAAGCCGTAGAGCTGGCCGGGCTGTAGCGTGCCGCTGCCGAGCCACCCGCGGCAGAGGGCCGAGCCCATGGCGCCGAGCCCGAGCAGGCCGATTCTCGCCTCGGCGAGGTCCACCTCAGTCGGGCATGCGGTAGCGCGGGATGGTCCCGGCGCTCACCGTGCCCCGGGCCGCATCGGCCTCGACCGTGAAGTGCCGCGGGGCGAACGCGTAGGTCAGCTCGTTGATCTGCTCGCCGGTGCCGTCAAGCGCCGAGACGACACCGGAGAGGAAGCAGATCAACTGCCCGCGGTCCTTCTCTTCGGTGTCCTTGAACTCGACGATCAGCAGCGAGCGGTCCTTCAGCACCTGGCACAGGTTCTGCGCCTCGCTGTAGTTGCGCGGATGCTGGATGACGACCCGCGGTGGCGCCTGGGTCAGCTCGACGAGGTTGTTCTCGTCGCGCCGGGTGAACAGGCCGCCGCGCCGTGTCGCGGCCGGACTCGGCTCGGGCATGTGCTGCTCCGGGGCGGGATCGCCCAGGTCGGCGTCCGCCTCCTCGTAGAAGCCGTCGTATTCCTCCTCGACGGGGCCCAGAAAGAAGCTCATCAAGCGGTTGGTCAACGACCGGGCCATCGGTCCTGCCTCCTCGCCACCCTCGCCGACCTCATGCAGCCGGCCCAGCTCATCCCGCTCTCTGGCCGAATATCGCCGTCCCGAGGCGGACCTCCGTCGATCCTTCCGCGATTGCCGCCTCATAATCCTGACTCATGCCCATCGACAAAACCGGCAGCGCGTCGCCCGACTCGCGGCGCAGCCGCTCGGCCAACTCGCGCAACCGCGCGAACCAGCGCCGACTCTCGGCGATGCTCCCCGGCGGCGGCATCGTCATCAATCCGAGACAGACCAGGCCACCGGTTTGTTGCACCGCTTCGAGCAATCGACCAGCCTCCTCCGGCTCGACCCCGGACTTGCTCGCCTCACCGCCCAGGCGGACCTGCAGGAGCACCGGCAGCGAGCCGGCAACCGGCTCGCGGCGCCGGCCGAGCGCATCAGCCAGCCGGGCCGAATCGAGCGTGTCCACGCGGTCGAACAGCTCCGCCGCCAGGCCGGCCTTGTTGCGCTGCAGATGGCCGATCAGGTGCCACACCGCCGGCTGCTCGAGCACCGCGCGGGCGGCCGCCGCCTCCTGCGCGTAGTTATGGCCCAAGTGCTCGATCCCCGCGGCGACCACCGCCGTCTGCGCGGCAATCGACTGCTGCTTGGCCGCCGCGACAATCGTCACCGCCGCGGGCGGCCGGCCGCTGGCGACCGCCGCCTGCGCGACCCGTTCCCGCACCAAGGCCAGGCGCTCGTGCAGCTCGTCCATGGTGGGCGACTCGGTTCGCGGTCGCCGGCGTGGTGCCCTTCTGGTGAGGTGGAATCGAAGGTGAATCGCGCGCTGCGGGCCGGCCGCCTCGGCGAGGCGGCCCTACCCGCGACGTCAAGCGCGGCGGAGGGTAGGGCCCGGTCGCCGACCGGGCCGGCCGCCTTGGCGAGGCGGCCCTACCCGCGACGTCAAGCGCGGCGGAGGGTAGGGCCCGGTCGCCGACCGGGCCGGCCGCCCGCGGCGGTGCTCGCGTTGACCGTGCCTCGGCGTCATGCTAGGATGAGCACCGTGGCAGGGGCCCGCCGGCCGGCTGGCCAGGTGCCGGCGAGACTCGCATGAAGGTCGCTCTCGACGGTTCACTGCTCGGTGCCCGCTTCTCCGGCGTCGAGCGCTCGGTGGCGCAACTGGCCCGCAACCTGCCGGCGGCCGCCGGACCCGACGACCGGTTCATCCTCTATGTCAGCCGCGCCTTCGACCGTTTCTGCGAGCGCTTCTGCCCAACCGGCTTCTGCGCCGACGAGCGGCTCGAGGTGCGCTATGCCGAGTTCGACGCGAAGAGCCGCGCGAGCCGCATCTGGTGGCAGCAGATGGTCCTGCCGCGGACCATCCACGGCGACGGCGTCGACCTCTTCCACGCCCCGGCCTACATCGCCCCGGCGCTCTGCCCGCGGCCTTATGTGGTCACGCTGTACGATCTCATCCAGTTCGAGCGGCCCGAGCTGTGCACCAGCACGAACCGGGCCTACTACTCGCTCGCGCTCAAGCCCGGCGTGCGCGGCGCGTCGGCGATCATTGTCCCGTCGGCGGCGACGCGGCGCGCCGTGGCTCGCTACCTGCCCGCGCTCCACGAGCGGACGGTGGCCGTGCCGCTCGCCGCCGAGGCGCGTTTCGCGGCGCCGAGCGACGACGATTCCAGAATCCGGGAACAGCACGGGCTTCCTGAGCATTACCTGCTGTGGGTCGGCAATGTCGAGCCGAAGAAGAACCTGGGCGTGCTGCTCGGCGCATTGAGCCGCCTGCCCGCCGAGACGCCGACGTTGGTCGTCGCCGGGTTGCTCAGCCACGGCGCCGGCGAGGCGCGCCGGCAGTGGCTCGAACTCGGGCTGCAGAAGAAGGTCCGCTTCCTCGGCCACGTGGCCGATGCCGACCTGCCGGCGGTCTACCGCGGCGCAGACCTGTTCTGCTTCCCGTCGGTCGCCGAGGGCTTCGGCTTGCCGGTGGTCGAGGCCATGGCCGCCGGCGTGCCCGTGTTGGTCAGCGACTCGGGCGCGTTGCCCGAGACCGGCGGCGAGGCGGCCCTCGTGCTGCCCGCGGGCGATCCGGCGGCCTGGGCCGAGGGCATCCAGAGGTTGCTCGGCGACCCGGAGCTGGCCGAGACGATGCGCCGGCGCGGGCGCGAGCGGGCGGCCGGACTGACCTGGGAGCGGACCGCGCGCGAGACCGTGGCGGTCTATGCCGCGGTGCTGCAGGCGAGCGAGGGCGAGCATGAACGAGCGAGCGGTACGGTCCGGCAGGCGGCGTCCCGAGCGGGCGCTCGATAAGCTGCGGCGCACATTTCCCAGCGTGGAGAAGTTGCGTCGCGGCATGGCCTACGTCGGTGGCAGTCCCGATTTCGATGAGCGGACCGGCGTGCGTCGCGGCGCCGGCGCGGGTGATCAGCGGAGCAACCATGTCGAGCGTGAGTGAGACGATCAAGCAGAAGATTGAGGCCTGGATCGAGCGGGAGGGCCGCAACCAGTACGGCGATCCGCCCGATACCGTCTATGCCGGCGGCAATCCGCTGTTCGACGAGCGGACCGGGCAGATGAAGGACAAGTACGAGTACATCCTCGAGCGGCACCCGCAGCTCAAGGACGCTTAGGAGCCAGACATGCGCGGTTTGCTCAACTTCCTCTGGAAGGCGTTCAGCCTGCTCGGCGCGGTGCTCTCGCTGCGCCGCTGGTGGCGCACCCTGACCGACGAGGAGGCCCAGCGCGAGGAACGGCTCCAGGCGGGTCTGCTGCTGCTCTTCATGTGCGGCCTGCTGGTCTGGTCGATGCTCGCCGGCGTGCGGCTGCACCGGTTCCACGGCGACTATGCCCCGACCGAGATCGTGGTCGACGTCCGCGACGACATGCCGCTTGGGGCGATTGCCCACTGGGACACCCAGTTCGACGTGATCCTGCGGCCGAACAGCCCCGAGAGCGTCGACGAGAAGCTGATGATCGGCGACGTCTCGCACCTCTCGCCGCGTCGGCGGGCGCGGCTGCTCGAGCGCCTGCGCCGCGACCCGAACGTCGAGGCGGCCGACCCGAACTACACGATTCACCTCGATCAGGTCGAGCTGCCCGGCGCGGTGCACCGCCTGCGCTCGATGGCCGGCGCGGAGCCGAACGAGTTCAAGCCCAACGACCCGCGCTACGGCGAGCAGTGGAACCTGCGCCTGATCGGCATGCCGGCAGCCTGGGAGAAGGCCACCGGCAAGGGCGTGGTGGTCGCGGTGATCGACACCGGCTGCGCCTTCGAGCCTGAGGCCGGCCTACCGGCGGCGAGCGACCTGAAGCAGACGGCGTTCACCAAGCCGTACGACTTCATCCACAACAAGAAGAAGGCGTATGACGACCACGGCCACGGCACGCACGTGGCGGGGACCATTGCCCAGAGCACGAACAACCGGCACGGTGTGGCGGGTATCGCTTACGAGGCGACCATCATGCCGCTGAAGGTGCTCAGCGCCGCCGGCAGCGGGCAGGTCTCGGACATTGCCGACGCCATCCGCTACGCCGCCGACAACGGGGCGCAGGCGATCAACATGAGCCTCGGCGGGCCGCGCGGCACGTCGGTGATGGCTCAGGCGGTGACCTATGCGCACCAGAAGGGCGTGACCATCGTCTGCGCGGCGGGCAACGGCGGCGGCGAGGGCGTTGGCTTCCCGGCCGCCTATCCCGAGTGCATCGCCGTCTCGTCGGTCGGCCCGTCGGGCAACCTGGCGTTCTACTCGTCGTGGGGCAAGCAGGTCGCTATCGCCGCGCCGGGCGGTGAGTACCGCTCGCCCGAAGAGAACGAGAACGGCGTGCTGCAGAACACCATCTTCCAGAAGCAGGACCGGTTCGAGTTCTGGCAGGGCACCTCGATGGCCAGCCCGCACGTGGCGGGCGTGGCGGCGCTGCTCATTCAGCGCGGCGCCAAGGGGCCCGACGCGGTGCGCGCCCGGTTGCGCGAGACGGCCACGCCAAAGAACGACGAGAAGCGCTATGGCGCGGGCATCCTCAATGCGGCCAAGGCTCTCGGCGCCGCGGGCGAGCCCGAGCTGGTCGCCACGGCGGCCGGCGGCCTGACGGGGCGCAGCCTCGTCGCTCCGCGGGCGCTGGCCGGCAGCGTGGTCTACGGCTTCTTGCTGATCGGCCTGCTCGGTCTCGGCCGCATCCGCGCGCCGCGCCTGACCGCCGGGCTGGTGCTCGGCGGGCTGCCGGTCGCCGCGGGCGTGGCGATGCTCGGCACCGCGCTGCACGGTCATGCGGTGGCCGGGCTGGTGCCCTGCGTGGCCTGGCCGTTCGTCGCCACGGCGTTCCTGTACGGCGTCCGGCCGCTGCGGCCGTGGCTGGCCGGGGCCTGGGCCGGTTGCGCCGCCGGCGCGCTGGCGCTGCTGTTCAGCGGCATCAGCCCCTTGTGGCTGCTCGGCAACGCGGCCGTGGCGCTGCTCATGGCGCGGTTGGTCACGCGGCCGGACTGATCGGCGGCCGACGTGCTATCATGCGGCGGGCCGGGTGACCGGCCCGCCGCTCTGTTTGGGTGCAGGCCGTGGCATTGGTCTTGCTGGCGACGTTTCTGATCGGCTTCGCCAAGGCCGGCATTCCCGGCCTGGGCATCCTGATCGGCCCGATTGCCACCCTCGGCGCGGGCGACGCCTCGTACGCCATCGGCTACCTGCTGCCGCTGCTGATTGTCGGCGACCTGTTCTGTGGCTGGCGTTACTTCGGCAAGTGGGACCGCCGGATCGTGGTCACCATGGCCGCCGGCGCGGTCATCGGCGTGCTGCTGGCCAGCCCGCTGCTCGGCCTTCTGGCCGAGCAGAAGATGCTGTTCAACCGCGTCATGGGCGGGCTGGCGCTGTTCTTCGGCGGCTGGCAACTGGCCCTCGAGCTGCGCCGCCGGCCGGCCGGCGAAGAGACGCCCGAGCGCGCGCCGTGGCACCATGCGCCGTGGCTCGGCGTGGTCGCCGGCACGCTGACCGCCATCACCTCGACCATCGCCCACCAGGGCGGGCTGGTCTCGAACCTCTACCTGGTCAGCCTGAAGATGACCAAGGAGCGGTTCATCGCCACGGCGACCGGCGCCTACTTCATCCTCAACTGCCTCAAGGTGCCCGCCTACCTCGAGAACGGGCTGATCAACCCGGCCTCGCTGCGGCACAACGCGCAGACCTTCCCGCTGGTCATCCTCGGCGGCTTCGCCGGCGCCTGGGTGGTCAAGCGGGTCAGCCCCGGGGCGTTCACGCGGGTCATCCTGGTGCTGGTCCTCGCCGCCGGCGTCAAGCTGCTGGTCTGGCCGTAAGCGATGGTCGACTGCCACACCCACATCTGGTTGCCCGAGCACCTGACCGAGGAGTTCTGCGCCGAGGCGCAACGGATGCGCAGCGAGCCGATCGACATGACCTGCACGCCCGACATGCACCAGGCGGCGATGCAGGGCGTCGAGCGCGCGATTGTGTTGGCCTTCGAGAGTCGGCACCTCGGGCTGAACGTGCCGAATGAGTGGGTGGCCGAATACGTTGCCCAGCACCCGGACAAGCTGCTCGGCTTTGCCTCGATCGACCCGACCGGCCCGGAGCCGGCGCGGCGGCTGGAGGCGGCGAGGCACGACCTGGGGCTGGTCGGCCTGAAGGCGATGCCCATCTACCAGGGCTACGCGGCGACCGACCCGCGGGCAATGGAGCTGTGGGCGGCAGCCGAGCGGCTCGGCCTGCCGGTGCTATTCCACCAGGGCACCACCTTCCCGCGCCGCGCGCCGCTGAAGCATGCGCATCCCGAGCAGCTCGAAGAGGTCGCCCTGGCGTTCCCGCGGCTGAAGTTCTGGATCGCCCACTTCGGCCATCCCTGGCACGAGGAGACGATTGCCCTGCTGCGCAAGCACCCGCGGGTCTACTGCGACCTGAGCGGGCTGTTCTACCGCCCCTGGCAGTACTACAACATCCTTCGGCTGGCCCAGGAGTATGGCGTGCTGCACAAAGTCTTCTTCGGCAGCGACTATCCTGTCGCCACCCCCGAGGAGACGGCGGCGGGGACCCGCTCGGTCAACGACATGCTGGAGGGCACGCGGCTGCCGCGGGTGGACCCAGAGCAGATTGAGGCGATCCTGGCCCGCGATGCGATCGAGATCCTGGAGATCGAGGCCCCATGACGGTGCATGAACTCGACACCCCGGCGCTGGTGATTGACCTGGACATCTGCGAGCGCAACCTGCGCGCGATGCAGGCCGCCTGCGATGAGGGTGGGTGCGACCTGCGGCCGCACATCAAGACCCACAAGATGCCGGCGATTGCCCGCCGGCAGCTCGCGCTCGGCGCCGTCGGCCTGACCTGCGCCAAGCTGGGCGAGGCCGAGGTGATGCTCGAGCAGGCCGACTGCCGCGATCTGTTCGTCGCCTATCCCATCCTCGGCGAGGCCAAGTTCGGCCGGCTCCAGGCGCTGCTCGACCGGGCCGACGTCCGCGTCGCCGTGGTCGGTGCCGAACAGGCGGCGCTGTTCAGCCGCGGCATGGGCGGACGGTCGATCAAGGTGCGGCTGACGGTCGACTGCGGTCTCGGCCGCGACGGGGTCGATCTCGGTCAGGCCGTGGCCGAGGCCGAGCGTATTGCCGCGCTGCCGGGGCTCGAGCTGGTCGGCCTGTTCACCCACGAGGGCCAGGC
Organism: uncultured Fimbriimonadaceae bacterium; assembly: GCA_964405335.1. Lineage (GTDB taxonomy): Bacteria > Armatimonadota > UBA10988 > UBA10988 > UBA10988 > CAYONP01. The sequence goes on along the minus strand of CAYONP010000040.1, from coordinate 34,035 downwards.
TCACCGCGCGGCCGACCCGGCCGGCGTCAACGCCGTCGGCGAGCAGGTGGCCCAGCAGTTGGTCGAGGTCGCCGAGCGGATGCGCGCCGCGGGCCTGCCGGTGACCGAGGTCTCGCCCGGCGCGACGCCGACGGCGGCGCACGTGGCGGGCGTCGAGGGCGTGACCGAGGTGCGGCCGGGGACCTACTGCTTCTACGACATCATGTGCGCCGAGCACATGGGCCTGAGCGTCGACGACTGCGCCGGGCGGGTGATCACCACGGTGGTCGATCTGCCGACGCGCGAGCGGGTGATCGTCGACGGCGGGTCGAAGACGTTCTTCAACGACCAGACCGAGCCGTGGGGTCGGGCGCGCTGCCTGGAGCATCCGCGGCTCAAGCTCTACAAGTGCAGCGAGGAGCATGGGCAGGCGACCTGGGAGGGCGACGGTCCGCCGCCGGTGCGCCTGGGCGACCGGCTGACCTTCCTGCCGACCCACATCTGCCCGGTGGTCAACCTGTTCGACGCGGCCTGGGCGGTGCGCGGCGAGGAGGTGGTCGACCGCCTCGAGATCGCCGCGCGCGGGAAGGTGCGATAGCCGCTGCGGCCAAGCCGCGGGTGCGCGGAGAGGTTCATGGCGGACGGCAGACTGGCGGTCATCCTCGACACCGACATCGGGAGCGACATCGACGACGCGGTGGCGCTCGGTTACCTGCTCAAGCAGCCGCGCTGCGAGCTGGTCGGGGTGACCACCGTTTCGGGCTCGAACCGGCAGCGGGCGATGCTCGCCGACGCGGTCTGCCGCGCCGGCGGACGCGACGATGTGCCGATCCACTGCGGCCCCGACGCCAGCCTGCTGCGCGGTTTGACCCAACCCGAGTGCCCGCAGGCCGAGGTGCTGGAGCGCTGGCCGCACCGTGACGACTTTGTGCCCGGCGAGGCGATTGAGTGGATGCGGCATGTCATCCGCCAGCGGCCGGGCGACATTCACCTGCTCTCGGTCGGTCCGCTGACCAACATCGGCCTGCTGTTCGCCACCGACCCGGAGATCCCCGGCCTGCTGGCCAGCTACTCGTTGATGGGCGGGCGCTACCTGCCGGGCGAGGCGCCGGGCGGCTGGACCGAGTGGAACACCGACCGCGACCCCGAGGCCAGCGCGATCGTCTTCCAACGCGCGCCGGCCGGCCTGCGCGGGGTCGGGCTCGATGTGACGCTGAAGTGCCGCCTGGCCGCCGAGACCTGCCGCGAGCGGTTTGCCCGCGCCGGCGGGGCGCTCGGCGCGGTGGCCGAGATGGCCGAGGTCTGGTTCCGCGGCCGGCCCGAAATCACGTTCCACGACCCGCTGGCCGCCGCGGCGCTGTTCGCACCCGACCTGATCACCTGGCGCCGCGGCCGCGTGACGGTCGACTGGCACAGCCCGAGCCTGGCCGGCGTGACGGTCTTCCGAGGCGACCGTGAGGGCCCGCACGAGGTGGCGGCGACCGTCGATCCGGAGCGATTCTTCGAGCACTACTTCGCGGTGGTCGGGGGCTGAGTTCGGCTCGACCTCGGCGGCCCGGGGTAGGCTCGTTCGCCGACCGGGCCGCTGAAGGCGGTCCGTCCGGGGCGCGGGCGTCCTCGCCCGCCTGATGCGGCCGGGGACGGCCGCGCTCCGTAGGCGGCGGTCTGTCCGGGGCGCGGGCGTCCTCGCCCGCCCGGTGCCGGCGGTCCATTCGGAGGCGCGGGCGTCGCACCGCCGTTTGACACCACCTCGCCGGCGGGCTTAGAATCGCGGCCGGAACAGGCTCATGGTCGTCGATCTCGAGTATGGCCGGCGCGGCTTGCGCGTCGAACTGCCCGATGCCAACCTGCGTGAGGTGCTGCGGCTGGGCGAGGCGCGGCCGCTCGGCGACCAGGTCGGCGCCGTGGCCGATGCCTGCCGCGCGCCGCTCGGCTGCCCGCCGCTGCGCGAGCTTGCGCGGGGCAAACGCGACGCATGCATCGTCATCTGCGACATCACTCGCCCGGTGCCGAATGCCAAGATCCTGCCGCCGGTCCTCGCCGAGCTGGCCGCCGCCGGGCTGCGCGACGAGCAGATCACCGTGCTCATCGCGACCGGCAATCACCGCCCGAACGAGGGCGACGAGCTGGTCGAAATGGTCGGCGCCGAGCTGGCCGGCCGGCTGCGTTTCGTCAATCACCGTTCGCACGTCGACGCGGAGCAGGCCTACCTCGGCAAGAGCCGCGCCGGGGTCGACCTCTACGTCGACCGGACCTATGTCGAGGCCGACCTGAAGATCATCACCGGCCTGATCGAGCCGCACTTCATGGCCGGCTACTCGGGCGGGCGGAAGATCGTCTGTCCCGGCCTGACCTCGCTGAAGACCGTCCACTACTTCCACAGCCCGGCGCTGCTCGAGGACGAGCGGGCGACCAACGGCGTGCTGGAGGGCAACCCGCTGCACGAGTTCGCGCTCGAGGTGGCGCGCCGCGCCGGGGTCGACTTCTCGGTCAACGTGGTGATCAACGCCGAACGCGACATCTGCGGCGTATTCGCCGGCGAGCTGGAGACCGCGCACCGTGCCGGGGTGGCCTTCAGCGACACCATCTGCCGCGTGCCGATGGGCGCGCCGGCGCCGGTGGTGGTCACCTCCAGCGCCGGCTATCCGCTCGACACGACCTTGTACCAGGCGGTCAAGGGCATGGTCGGCGCGCTGCCGGCGCTGGCCGAGGGCGGAACGGTGATCATCGCCGCGGAGCTGTCCGAAGGGATCGGCTCCGATGAGTTCCGCGACCTGCTGTTCGAAGCGACCGACCACCGGAGTTTCATGGACCGGATCGCGCAGCCCGGCTTCTTCGTCAAGGACCAGTGGGAGGTCGAGATGCTCTGCCGCGTGCTGCGCCGCGGCGAGGTCATGGTCGTCGCCGACGGCGTGCCGGCCGACGAACTGAGCCGCTGCCTGGTCGAGCCGCAGCCGACCGTCGAGGCGGCGGTGGCCACGGCGTTGGAGCGGCACGGGCGCGAAGCCGGCGTGGTCGCGATTCCCAGCGGGCCGTACTGCATTCCCAGCCCGAACGGCCACTGAGCGGTGACCGCCGCCCTGCTCTGGCTGTTGCTGCTCGCCGCGCCCGAGCCGGCGCCGCTGTTTCACGACCCGTTCGATGACAACACCACCGGCTGGGTGCTCGACGAGCAGTGGCGGTTCGAGGCCGGCGAGCTGTGCGCCAGCGGCCTGGCCGACAAGATCCTGCTGCTCGATGCTGCCCAGCCGCGCGTGGCCGACTTCCGTGCGCAGATCGACTGCCGGCTGCTCAGCGAGCCGCCCGAGGACCAGATCCACGGCTACGGGTTCGCCTACCGTTACGACCGCGACACCGGCAGCGGCTACTTCCTCAGCCTGGGCGCAGACGGGCTCTATGGCCTGGGGGTGGTGGAGAACCACCACTTCCAACTGATCATCACCGGCCAGAGCGAGGTGCTGGCCGAGCGCGCCGGCCCGCTCGAGCTGCAGGTCCGCGGCGGGGTGCACACCCTGCGCGGCGGCGGCGAGCTGGTCGACGTCTGGCGCGACGAGCGGTTCAGCGCCGGCGGCATCGGGCTGCTCTGCATCGGCCCCATCGAGGTCGCCTTCGCCGACCTGCGGATCGACGACCTGGGCGGTCAACCGCGAACCACGCTGCCGACGGCGCTCCAGCTCGGGCCGACGCCGCCGGCGGGCGGAGGGGCACCGCCGCCCGCGGCGCAGGGCGTGCTGCGGGCGAGCGATGTCGCCCTGGCCCGGCGCTGGCGGGCGCAGTGGAACAAGGTCGCCGCCTCGCTGGGCGAGCCGACGCTGCCAGCCGAGCTGGACGGCTGCGACCTGGCGGTGCTCGGCCTGTTGCGTTTCCGGCTGACCAGTGGCGTCGCCGCGCCGGCCAAGGCGCTGGCCGATCTGCTTGGCGAGCGGCCGCTGATCGAGCGCGGTGCCGTCGGCCCGGCGCCCGAGGCGGCGCTGGAGTACTGGCTGGCGAGTGTGGGCGAGCCGCTCGGCGGCGATGAGACGAGCGACCTGCTGGCCGGCCTGGACTGGTACTTCGCCCTCCGTCGCCGGGCGGCCGAGGAGTGGGGCACGCGCTCGCGGCACCCGTTGTTCATCGGCAACGAGCTGATGGGCCGGCTGTCGCTCGATGCGCAGCGTTACGAACGCGAGGTGCCCGAGGCCGAGCGTCCTCGGCGCGAGCGCGAGCTGGCGCAGGTCATCCAGCAGGTGCGGGCGCTGTTGCCCAGCCTGGGTGGTG
>CAYONP010000040.1:22369-29699 GCA_964405335.1 uncultured Fimbriimonadaceae bacterium | reverse complement strand
GGTCTGCCGCCTTGACGCCGCGAATCGCGATGGTGTAGAGTCGATGCGTCTGCCTGATCTGAGCCGCTGGACGCGTCGCCGGGGTCGCTCGGGGCTGACCCGCGACGAGGCGTTGGCGGCGTGTCCGGTGCGGAATCAGGCGATTGCCTGGGAGCGGCAGGAGAACGGTCGCGTCCTGCTAAGCATACCGCTGCAGTTCAGTCCGTGGATGAAGGTCCTCAAGGCTCTGAGCCAGTTGCCCGAGCAGCGGCAGATTGAGTTGGACGAGCTGGGCAGCGATGTGTGGGAGTGGTGTGACGGCGCGACGCCGGTGAGCGAGCTGGCGGGGCGGTTGAGTGCCCGGCACAAGCTCAACGCGCGCGAGGCCGAACTGAGCCTGACGCAGTACCTGCAGACGCTCGCGCGGCGGCGACTGCTGGGTTTCGCGCTCGCCCTGGACGACGAGCGGGCCGCGGCGGTAGGGGCGAGCCGGCCGGATCGAGAGGCGGAGGCCGATGAGCGACGAGAAACCGATCCCTCCGGAGGATGAGCCGAAGTCGCCGGAGCCGGCGCGCGGCAAGTCCGATTCGGGCGATGTGATCGGCCACGACGATGTGGTCGCCGGCATGGCACGCGAGCTGAGCGCCCAGCAGCGGGTGATCGGCCACCTCTCCGACCAGCGCGAGCCCGAGGGGCTGAACATCGCCAAGGTGCTCGATTCGAGCCAGGTCGACCTGGGCGTGCTGATGGCGGTGCAGGTCGCCGAGCCGACCAACGAGATCATCGGGCCAAACGCGCCGCGCGAGCGGCGGGCGCACATCCACAGCGAAATCAACCTGCCCAACCTGACCGCCTTCAACATGTGCATGCGGAGCATCATGATCCGGATTGGCCGGGTGGCCATCACGGCGTCCGGCATCCTGCTCGGGATTGCCTTCTTCGCCTCGGTCCGGATGACCAGCATCATCCTCACCGCGGCGGGCGAGGCGACCGACCAGGCCGACATGGCGCGGGCCACCTGGTTGGTGATCATGGCCTTCCTGGTCAGCGTGGTGGGCATCTGCAACTCGATGCTCATGGCGGTCGCCGAGCGCTACCAGGAGATCGGGACGATGAAGTGCCTCGGGGCGCTGGACAAGTTCATCGTCAAGTTGTTCCTGATCGAGTCGGGCCTGCTCGGGCTGCTCGCCGGCGCCGTCGGCTCGATCGTCGGCATGGGCGTGATGTACGTGATTCACAGCCTCCGCTACACGTTCAGTTTCGGTGATGCCTGGTTCGGGATCTTGAGCACGTTCATCATGAGCCTGGTGCTGGGCCTGGCGTTGAGCGTGGCGGCGGCGGTGCTGCCGGCGATTCAGGCGGCCAAGATGCCGGCCGCGGCGGCGTTGCGCACGGCGGTGTGACGAAAGGGCGAAGCGATGCCGGTGACCGATGAGTATATCGTCCGCACCAAGGACCTGACCAAGCACTACCAGATGGGCGACGAGACCGTCGAAGCGCTGAAGGGCGTCTCGCTCGACATCTTTCGCGGCGAGTACATCTCGATCATGGGCCCGTCGGGCTCCGGCAAATCGACCCTGTTCAACATGGTCGGTGGGCTCGACAAGCCGACCAACGGCACGGTCTTCATCGACGAGGTCGACATGGCCCAGCTCGATGCCTATGAACTGGCCTGGCTGCGCTGCCGCAAGATCGGGTACATCTTCCAGACCTTCAACCTCATCCCGGTGATGACCGCGTTGGAAAACATTACCCTGCCGATGATCTTCGCCGGCATGCAGTACGACGAGATGATGGAGCGCGGGAGGGCGCTGCTCGAGACCGTCGGCCTCGGCCACCGGCTGCACAACAAGCCGGGCGAGCTGTCGGGCGGACAGCAGCAGCGGGTGGCCATCGCCCGCAGCTTGGCCAACTCGCCGAGCATCATCCTCGCCGACGAGCCGACGGGCAACCTCGACCTGAAGACCGGTAAAGAAATCATCGAGCTGCTCCGACGGCTCAACCAGGAGAGCGGCGTTACGGTCATCTCGGCCACCCACGACCTGAAGATGGTCGACGTCTCCGACCGCATCGTCTGGGTCCGCGACGGTCTGATCGACCGCATCCAGACGCGGAGCGAGATGGAGGCCGAGGTCCACGCCGGCGCGCATTGACCGCCGGCGGACCCGAACGGCCCGTGTCGGCGCGCGGCCGTCGCCGGCCGCACCGCGGCGAGCCCTACTGCCCCGTCACGCAATCCACCCCGCCGAACAACCGCTCCAGCCGGACCAGCACCGCCTCGGGCAGCGGTGGGCCGAGCAGGCTGGCGACGTTCTCTTCGAGGTGAGCCACGTCGCCCGTGCCGGTCAGCACCACGTCCATGCCCGGCGTGTGGCGGCAGAAGCGATAGGCCGCCTCGGTCACCGACCCGGCCACGCCCGGCTCGCGCAGGAAACGCAGCGGGTCCGCTGCATCGAGGCCATCGACGGCCAGGTGACCGGCGGCGATCAGCTCGCCGATCACCTCGACCAGCCGCGCGGGCCGGCTCAGGGCGCGGCGGACGGCGAACATGCAGAGCGTGCCGATGCCCCGTCTTGCGCACTCAGGCAGCACCGTTCGCGCGGCGCTCGCGTTGAGCAGGTTGTAGCCGACCATCATCGTGTCCCAGCAGTCGTCGGCCAGCGCACGGCGGAGCATGGTGTGGTCGCGGTCGCCGTTGAACTGCTCGGTGATGCCGAGGTAGCGGATCTTGCCCTGCTCGCGCAGCCGCAGCATTGCCGGCACCAGCTCGGCCGTGCAGTGGTCGTAGCGGTCGATGGTCACGCCGTGGAGTTGGTAGACATCGATGCACTCGACGCCGAGCCGGGCCAGGCTCGCCTCGCAGCCGGCGATCAGCTCGTCGCCGGTGATTAGCCCGTCGCGCCGGCCGGTGCCCTTCTTGGTGCACAGCACCAGCTCGTCGCGCGGCACGCCGGCGATGCCCGCGGCGACGGCCGGCTCGGTGCCGTAACCCTCGGCGGTGTCGATGATGTTGATACCCAGCTCAAGCGCGCGGCGCACCACGCGCGCCGCGTCGTCGACGCTCGCGCCGCCCGACTGCCCGAGCCGGCTCGGTCCACCACAGCCGAGACCGACAGCGCTGACGCGCAAACCAGTGCGGCCGAGTCTGACGTATTGCACGGCGCTCCTCCAGGCATCCCGAAAAAGGGACGGACCCAATTCTGGCACTGTATCAGGGCCCGTCCGCTGTCTCTTCGCCGGGCGCCGACGGCCGGCGCAGGTCGCGGGCGAGGATGTTGATCGCCTCGATCAACAGCAGCACGGCCAGGCCGACGAGGACGAGCGAAACCCACAGCACCGGGTCGCCCAGGTTGCCCGCGGCGAAGCTGGCGCCGACCAGGCTGAGCAGCGCCCAGACGCTCATGACGAACATGAACAGCGTCGGCAGGCCGCAGACCGGCCAGACCCACTGCGCGCGCCGCGTGCGCCACAGCCAGACCGTGACGCCGAGCAGCGCCATCGCCGCAAGCAGTTGATTGCTGGCGCCGAAGAGCGACCAGAAGGTCTTCCACACCGGCTGTGGGTTGCCCGCCGCGTCGGTCACCTGGCGCATGACGAAGGTCAGCGGCGCGGCGGCGGTCAGGCCGGTGGCCAGCCAGCGGCCGAGCCGGTCGTGCCGGCCGAGCAGCTCTTCGAGCACGTAGCGTCCGAGCCGGGTGCAGACATCGAGCGTGTCGTAGACAAAAGTGGTGAAGGCCATCATGGCAAACGGCACGCCGAACGCCGGGTTGATGCCGATGTTGCGCAGGAACTCGCCCAGGCCGAGGGCGTAAATCTGGTTCGGCTGGCCCTTGGCCCGCGGGTCGTCGCCGAGCAGCATCATCACGCAGCAGAGCGCCATCACCGCCACCAGCGCCTCGATCAGCATCGCGCCGTAGCCGATCGGCTTGGCGTCGGTCTCGGTCCGGAGCTGCTTCGAGGTGGTGCCGCTGGAGATGAGCGAGTGAAACCCCGAGCAGGCGCCGCAGGCGATCAGGATGAACATCATCGGGAACAGGTTCTGCCCATTCGCCGCGGTCCAGCCGGTGAACGCCGGGTACGACACCCGCTCGTCGCCGAACAGCAGGCCGAGCATGCCGCCGCCGAGAGCAAGGTAGAGGAAGAAGCCGCCCAGATGCCCGCGCGGCTGGAGCAGCAGCCACATCGGCACCACCGCCGCGACGAAGCAGTAGACCAGCAGAATGACATCCCAGACCTTGTGCGCCGAGGCGTCGGGGATGCCGAGCAGCGCGGCCAGGTCGAACGGGATGAGCTGCCCGGCCCAGATGACCACGCCAATCAGCGGCACGAAGATGCAGGTCGCGGCAACCAGGCTCAGCTTGGTGTAGCGCAGCAGCAGGCCCATGATGATCGGCAGGATCAGGTAGAGAATCGACGAGGTGGCGATGCCGGCGCCGAGCACCTGCGTGCCGTCGTCGAGCGTCTGCACGCCGACGAAGGCGCCGGCGGTCAGGTCGGTGAAGGCGACGATGATATAGACCAGGGCGATCCAGATGAAGGCCAGGAAGAGCAGATAGCTGCGTCGGGTGAGGTAGAGCTGAACCACTTCGGCGATGGACCGCGCGCCGTGGCGGATGCTGGCCACCAGCGAGGTCATGTCGTGCACGCCGCCGATGAAGATGGAGCCGAGCAGGATCCAGGCGATGGCCGGCACCCAGCCGAACAGCACGCCGGCCAGGATCGGCCCGACAATCGGCCCGGCGGCGGCGATGGCCGAGAAGTGCTGGCCGAGCAGGAACTTCGGCTCGATCGGCACGTAGTCGACGTCGTCACGCAGCTCGACCGCGGGCGTGGCGCGGTTCGGGTCGAGGCGGAGCAGCCGCGCCAGCAGCCGCCCATAGGTGCGATAGGCGACCAGCAGCACCACGGCGGAAAGCAGCACAATCGGCTTCATCGACATGGCAACGCCCTCGGCGAACCGGCGAGACCATTCTGCTGCGACGGAGCGAGGAGGTCAAACGGCGGGCGCGCCGGCGAGGTCGGACGTCGTGCCACGCCGGCACGGGGGCCTGCCGGACCCGTGTCGGGCGGCATCCGGGCGGGCGAGGACGCCCGCGCTCCGCGGCGCGCGCACCGCCCTGCCGGTAGCGGCAGCCCTTGTGGCTGCCCTTGGCCAAACGGCGCCGGCGCACCGCGGGCGACCACAAGGGTCGCCCCTACCGCGCATTGCCATCGCGGTCTAGACCAGAAACTGCGCGATGTACCGCCGGGTCAGCTTGAGCATCGTCCAGCGCAGCGTGCCGCTCGACCAGCGCGGGCCGTGGGGCTCGACGGTCAGCCAGCCGTTGTAGCCGGCCTCGTAGAGGAAGGCGAACAGCTTGCCCCACTCGATATCGCCCATCCCCGCCGCCGGCTGGCTGGCGAGCTGGCCGCCGTGGTAGAGATGCTCCTTGATGTGCACGTGGGCGATGCGGTCGCCGTGCTCGCGCGCCATGCGCAGGTAATCCTGCCCCGCGTGCTGGATGTTGGCCGCGTCGTACTTGATGCCGACGTTGGCCATGCGGCTGAACAGCGCGGCGTAGGCGTCGACCGTCTCGAGGAACGCGCTGCCGCCGTGAAAGCCGTACAGCCCGACCCGCAGACCGGCGGTCACCGCGCGGTCGACATATGGCCCGACCACCGTGACGAACTCGTCGGCCTGCTCGTCAGTCGAGGCGCCGGCCTTGCCGCCGGCGCCGAGGATCAGCACGTCGGCGCCGAGCATGCCGGCGAACTCGATTGCCCGCGGGATCTGCGCGTGCGCGGCGGCGCGCTCGTCGGCGTCGGCCGAGAGGTGGTTGAAGCCCCAAATGCCGAAGCTGGAGCAGGCCACACCGTAGCGGTCGAGCAGCGCGCGGATGGCGGTGATCTGGTCGGCGGTAACGTTGACAAAGCCGCCCCAGTGGTTGAACTCGAGGCCCTCATACCCCTCGGCGACGGCGAACCGGCAGTCCGCCTCGATCTGCTCGAGGTTGTTGTCCGCGATGAATCCCAGCTTCACGGCAGGTCCTTCCTGAGCCGCACCTCACGCCCGGTCTCGGCGCTCTTCAGCAGCGCCTCGAGCATCTCCTGCACCGCCAGCCCGTGGCGCAGCGGCGCGCCGCACGGCTTGCCGTCCAGGATGCACTCGAGCCAGTGGTCGGCGATCCGGTCCCACGCCTCGGGGCCCTTCGGCAGGTGGATGACCGTGTCCTGCGGCGCACCGTGCACCGTGCGGTAGATCGTCGGCGGATTCAGCTTCGCCCCCGCCTCGGTGCCGAACAGCTCAATCTGCACCTCGCCCGGCTGGTGGCTGGCCCAGAACGACTCGACCTGCAGGCCGGAGCCGTCGGCGAAGCGGATGAAACCCCCGGCGTAGTCGTCCGAATCGTACTGCGCGGAGACCTCTTTGCCGACCGGCCGAAAGTCCCAGTAGCCCAGCCCGCGCGGGCCGAACTTGGCCCCGGCCACACCGGTCACGGTGACCGGCTCGGGCAGGCCCATCAGCCACCAGGCCGCGTCGAGCACGTGGACGCCCATGTCGCGGAAGGCGCCGCCGCCCTTCTGGATGAAGCCCAGGTTCCAGGCCGGGATGCCGCTGCGCCGAACCGAGCGCGCCCGGGCATAGTAGATCTCGCCGAACGCGCCGCCGGTGATGTGCTCGCGCAGGTGCACGCACTGCTCGCCGTAGCGGGTCGAGAGGCTCATCATGCCGACCACGCCGGCGGCCTCCTGCGCGGCGACCAGCTTGCGCGCGGCGGCCAGCGAGTCGGCCAGCGGCTTGGTCACCATCACATGCTTGCCGCGCCGGACCGCCTCGAGGGCGACCGGCACGTGCCACTGGTTCGGCGTGCCGACGAAGATCGCGTCGACGCCGTCCCAGGCACAGAGCTTCTTGTAGTCGGTGAAGTAGGCGACCTCATGGCCGAGTTCGGCGGCGAACGACTCCATCCGCTCGCGTTCAAGGTCGCACAGGGCGACCACCGACCCGCGCGGATGCCGATCGATCGCCCGTCCATTCGGCCGCCCAATCCCCATGCCGACCACCGCCACGCGCACCGGCTTCATCCACCGCCTCCCGGACCGGGCCGGGATTAGTGGGCGGGGCGGGGAGTCCTGCGGGCAACGAATACTTCCGTTGTAGGGCGGGCTGTGCCCGCCGCTGGTCGGTGTGACGGCATGGCGGGTCCTACCCTCAGCGGCAGGGCGCGCCGTGCGCGCCGCTCACCGGCAACTGGCCGGCGGGCTGTGCCCGCCGCTGGTCGGTGTGACGTCATGGCGGGTCCTGCCCGCAGCGGTAGGGCGCGCCGTGCGCGCCGCTCACCGGCAACTGGCCGGCGGGCTGTGCCCGCCG
>CAYONP010000040.1:0-22269 GCA_964405335.1 uncultured Fimbriimonadaceae bacterium | reverse complement strand
TGGCGGGTCCTGCCCGCAGCGGTAGGGCGCGCCGTGCGCGCCGCTCACCGGCAACGGCAACGCCGCCACGGCCGGCGACGGCTGCCAACCGCCTGACTTCCGGCCGTTCCGCGCGACCCCGCCCTCAGTTCGGCCGACCCTCGCTCACCGCCCGCGCGTAGTCCATCGAATGCTCGACAAACGCCCGCGCCTGGAAATTGAGCTGCACCTCGCCCGGCCAGCAGGCCACGCCCGCCGGGCCGATGCCCGCGCCGATACCCAGCTTCGCGTTCGCCTTCAGGCCGAACTCCAGCCGGCCGGTGGCGGTGCTGTTCTCGGTGAACAGCGTCGCCCCCGCGTTGCCCGCGAACGGGCCGTAATGCTGCGTCGTGCTCGAACTCAGCGTCGCGCCGGCAAAGGCGCCTTGCTTCATCTTCAGCTTGGCGTTGAAGGGGATGTTCTTGAACTTCCACTTACCCGAGATATCGCCCGAGCCGGTCGAGTCGACGCTCGCCCCGACGTTGCCCGCGCTGCCCGACAGACCCGCGGTGCCCTGCAGGTTGATGCTCGCCGGGCCGAGCGTCACCTCGCAGTCGAAGTTCGGGTCCCACTGCACGGTGAAGTCGCTGCGCATCCGCTCGCGGAGCATTTCGAGGTAGGCCTGCCAGGCCTCCTCGCGCAGCAGCTCGAGCATCTTCTCCTCGATCGGCTCACACTCCAGGTCGACTTGCTCACGCAGACCGGCCAAGCCGGCGAGCGTCCACTCGCGCTGCCGGCGGTACCATTCGGCCTGCTCGGTGAGGAAGTCGACGATGCTGATCCCGTCGGGCTCCCAGATCGCGGTGAGCACCGTCGACTGAAACTGGTTGGTCAGCATGTCGGTGGTCACCTTGGCCATGTCGAACCCGCCGGCGGCGGGGTCTGGCGCGGCGAAGTGCATCTTGCCTGCCCACCGCACGCCGTAGGCGTAGGCATCGTTGGCCCAGCCCTCGCCCCACTGCAGCAGCGCCGTCGCCTCGCGGTCAAACCGCAGCGCGGCGACGTTGTACCGGCTCTCGACCAGGTTCTGCAGCCGGTCGAGGAGCATCCGTTTGGTCTGGCACAGCCGATAGTCGGCCCGCGTGCGGCAGGCCTCATCCATCGGGCCGCAGGCGTCGCGCTCGTCGCGCCAGCGGCGCGTCGCCTCGTCGCCCAGATCGTAATAGTCGCGGTAGTACTGCTGCCCGGCCACGTCGCGGACGCTCGGCTGGTCGTCGTCGTGGAGCTTCTGCGCGCGCATGAACACCGCCGGGTCGAGCCCCGTGCAGTTGGCCCACAGGTAGGCCTCCTGGTCGTGCCAGAAGCCCGCCGTTTCGATCAGGTTCTCGCTCGCCATGAAGTAGCCGCCGATCATCAACTGCAGGGCACCGTTGGTCATCAACTGCCGCCATAGCGCGTACGACTCGTCGGGCGTGTTGGCCGGCAGGCCCTGGTCGCGCAGGTAGTCGGCCTTGCTCTTCCGCGCCTCGGCGATCTGCTCCTCGACGGCGGTGAGGTAGTCCTCGCGGATGATCTTGAACTCCTCGGCCAGGTCGGCGCGGCGGATCTCCGTTTCCTCGTGCAACCGGTCGAGGTCGCTCAAGACGCTCTTCTCGATCAGGTAGACCCGCTCGTGGTGCGCCTTCAGCTCCCGCAGAGCTTGGTCCAACTCATCGACCGGCGGCGGCGGAGGCGGCGGTGGCTGGCCGGTGTTGATCACCGCGTTGCCCTGCTGGATCGGCACGTCGTCGGGCGCCAAGGCCGCCGCCTCGCCGATGTAGCTCCGCGCGCCGGCGGTATCGCCGGTGGACCGGCTCGCCTCGGCCAGCGCCTCGAGCAGAAACGGCGTGCGGAAGCCCTGGCCGTGGGCGCAGCGGAGCAGCACCAGTGCGTCGGCGCTGCGGTCGAGCTGGATCAGGTGGACGCCGGCGTTGCTGAGGTAGGCCGGCTGCCATTCGAGCCCGACCGCGTGCAATCCGGCCCAGGCGGCGACTTCGGCATCGCCGGCGAGCAGCGCCATGACGCCGAACTGGTCCCAGGCAAGCGCGGCCGACTGGCCCGGCGGCCGGCCGTCGACGGAGGTCCGCGCGCTGCCCTTCACGTCGGCGCCGATCAGCGGCTCGAGTTCGGCCAGCCAGCGCTCGGCCGCCTCGCGCGCGGCGGCGCAGTCGGCCGGCTCGGCCGGTTCGTCGGGCGGGCTCAGCAGCAGGTCATTGGGGTTGAACGGCAGGGCAAACGCGGCGGCAGCGGCGATCAGGGCCGCGAGCGACCGGCAGCGGATGAGCATGCGCACCCTCCAACGACCTGTCCCCGGCCCCTGTCTAGGATTCGTTGTGGTGCGCGGCGCGGCGGGGCGTTACCCATTGGCTGAGGCGCGTCGGCCGCGGGTCAGCCCGGCGTCGATCCGGTCCTCCGGTACCGGCGGGCGAGGACGCCCGCGCTCCGCCTCGGTTGGCGGCGCCGGCGGCCGCCGACCTTACCGGGCGAACTCGATGCCATACAGCTTGCCCTGCTTGAGCTCGACCCGCAACGTCACCGGCCGGCCGGCCTCGACGCGGAGTTCCGGCGTGCCGTGCCAGGTCACGTCCGACCACGGCTGGTCGCCGACGAATGGGTGGTGAGCCCGGGCAGCACCTCGCACTCGGGCGGCGCGGCAAGCAGCAGGCCGAGCGGGACGATGGTCATCGGCGTCTCCACCGCGCAGACGCCGCAAAGTGCAAACAGGTTGCGCTGCGTTCGGTGGCGAACGAAGCCGCCGTCGGTCGCCGGTGGCGGTGTGGTTTCCGGAGAGGACGGATGAAGCTCGAACGAGCGATGTGGAACACCGCCACCGATCTGTGGTGCGACATCGAGGAGTCGGTGCGGCGGTCGGACTCGATTGAGCTGGCGGCCGGCATCCTGACCCAGGCGCTGTTCCGCCGGTTTGCCGAGTCGGTGGTGCTGGCCCGGCTGTTTGCCACCCTGCCGCACGTGGCCGCGCCGGACGAGGTGCGGGCGTTCGCCGAATCGCTCGCCGCCCAGGCCGGGGTGCCGACGCCGCTCGAGCCGGCCACGCCGCTGCTCGCGCTCGCCGCCACGCACGGCGTGATGCGGGAGTGGTGCGACCGGCGCACCTCGCTGGGCCACGTCGCCATCCCGCTGCTCTCGGCGGCCTACATCGCGGGCATCCCGATGATCTCGGCTCTGCTGCGCGAGCTCGGCGTCGGCCTCGACGATGCGCCCGGCGCCGGTGTGGGCCTCCACGTCGAGGCGATCGGCCAGACGACCGGCCTGTTCTTCGTCGAGCAGGCGGCCGCGGCCGTCGACGCCGACGGGCGAAAGGTCATCGCCGCCCAGGACTTCGTCGCCGAGCACGGTGTGCAGAGCGTCTTCGGCATCGGCGGCACCTGGCCGGATGGTCGGCTGATGGTGCTGATCCTGTTCTGCCGCGACCGCCTCGACCGCTCGGCGGCCGAGCGTTTCACCAACCTCGCGCCGCTCTTCTGTACCTGCACCAACCGCCTGTCGGCGGCGGGCGAGGTGTTCGCCGGCGAGTAGCCTCAGCCGACGGGGACACGGCACTCGGAGCAGGCCGCGGCGCTGCTCGGTTCGGTGACGTAGCCGTAGCGTCCGCAGGCGGGGCAGTGGAAGCGGCGGCGCGGGGCGTCGGCCAGGGCGGCGAATTCCGGGCCCACGGTGGAGCGAGTGACCACGCCACGCCGCCGTTGGTCGGCAACGTCCCAGGCCTGCTTGGCGTATTCGGTGAGGGCGTCGGCCTCGCGAATGAGCTCGGCGACGTTGGCATCGGCCCCGGCGGCATAGGCCAGCGCGACGGTTGTGGTCAGACGGTAGACCGGCGTGCCGGCCGAGCGCGGCGTCGCCAGATAGTCTGTCGAGCCTGCCACGGGCGGAATGGACGGCAGTTCGAGCAGGTAGCTTGGAGACTCCAGCCGGACCTTGATCTGCTCTGCAAGCCGCTCGGCTACTGGCCATTCGACATCGCCGAGCAGCACGATGAACTCGTCGCCGCTTGGGTGGAATCCGATCGCGCCCGGCTGCTCGGCGAGCATGCCCGCGAGACGGTCGCCGACGGCGGCGATGAGCAGGTCGCCGCCCTCGTGACCATACTCCGCGTTGACCGATTTGAACCCGTCGAGCTCGACGCTGATGACCGCGGTCGTTGCCGCCGACCACCGGCTGCGAGTGTCCTCCAGGCCCCAGCGGTTGGCGAGAGGTGTCAGGTAGTCGGCGGTGAGTGCCTCGACGATCGCCTCGCGCACCCGGGCGGTTGCGACCTCAAGGACCTCGTCGAAGCTCCGCCCGGCACTCATCCGGCTGCGCCCTGCTGCTCAAGCATCTTGTCGAGCATGGTCGCCACGAACCGGATCGTGTCGTCGTCCAAGCTGACGAAGTCGTCGCGTGGGAGATCGAGCGCATAGCCCTGTTGGCACCTGCCTGCTTCGGTTTCCTCGTAGTACACGAGATAGAGCCGTTCGTGCCCGCCGTGTTGGGCGGTGATCAGCGGGCCGGGCTCTTTGCCGTGCTTCCGCATCACTTCGGCAATCCGGCCCTGCAAAGCCAGCCTCCGGGACCCGAACGACTCCGCCCGGTCCTCGATGCCTGTCGTTGCCATGACGCCGAGCTCCTGCTGTGCCCATACGGAACGATGCGAGCAAGCGAGCGGTTCCTACCTCCGATACCCCGCCCGCGACACCTCATCCCACCCGAACTTCTCGATCTCGCGCCACGCCGCATCGTCGTCCGAACCCACCGCGTCCCGCGCAATCGCCTCCTCCCACCGCTGCTTGAACGTCCTGCCATTGCGCAGGGTGACCAGCTCGAAGTTGATCCCGCTGCTCCCGGCGGTGGTGGTGTGCTCCCAGTGGTACATCTCCACCGCCGGCTCGTAGCGGCAACGCCAGCCGGCCTCGCGCGCGGTGTAGCAGAAGTCCAGGTCCTCGTACTGCACCGGGCTGTAGATCTCGTTCAGCCCGCCCAGGTCGTCGTACAACTCGCGGCGGAAGACCCAACAGGCCGAGATCAGGCAGGGGCAGTCGCGCGGCCGATTGTACGCCGGTGCGTCGATCGGCTCGCCGCGCCCGCGGTAGACGATCCGCCCGCCGGGCGTCACGTTGCAGCCGGCAAACTCGATCTCGTGCGGCAGCCAGGGAAAGACCAGCTTCGGGCTGACAATCCCGACCTTCGGCTCGGCCTCGAGCACCGCCAGCAGCCGCGCGGCCCAGTCGCGGTCGCGCACCATCACGTCGTTGTCGAGGAAAGCGAAGAAGTCGTGGCTGGCCACCGCCATCGCCTCATTGCGACCGACAATCGCCCCGACGTTGGTCTCGAACGGCAGAATGGTGGTCGGCCAACCTGCCGTCTCGGCCCGCTCGGCGAACGACTCGAGCACCGCCGGCGTGTCGTCGCTCGAGCCATTGTCGACCAGCACGAACTCCAGCTCGACCTCCACCGTGTCGAGCAGGCTGTCGAGCAGAAGCCGGCTGTAGTCGGCTTTGTTGTGATTGAGCACGATGACCGAGAGCATGCTATCCCTCGCAGGCAGCGATCACGAACCTGTTCGACAGCCCAGCTCCTGACCCCTTGTCAGCGCCGGATCAGCTTCACGACGACATCACTAGCCAGCGGGCCGAGCACCAGGGTTGCCTCGGACCGGCCCACGAGCCTCCACGCGTCGACGCGACTGGGCCGAAGCGTGACGGCACGGTGCCTTCAGCGATAGAAGTACTCCAGCCGGGCGGCGTTCCAGCCCGCCGGCGCCTCGGAGTTGAGCGTCGTCAGCGCGTCCGGGTCGTCCTTCAGATAGGCGTCCCAGAACATGCGCGACAGACGATGGGCATGCTCGTAGATCGCTTGGCCGGCGGGATTGGCGGCGAACCGGCCGCTGAAGGAGCCGTGGTGGCCGCCCTCATAGCAGGCGTGGTGCTTGTTCCCCGGCGGGCTGAGGTCGAAGGGCTCCATTTTCCAGGTGTGGTCGCCGCCGGTCGCGCCGCGGTCGCGGGTGCCGGTCAGGGTCAGCATCGGAATGGTCAGGTTGCGCCACGAGTCCCGGGTCAGGCCCTGCTGGTTGCTGCCCTGTCCAGAGTACTGGATGACCGCCCTGATCCGCTCGTCGCGGAAGCTGGTCAGCTCGCCGTCGAAGACGACTGTCGCGCCGGCCAGAAGCTGTGCGATGTAGGCGCCCGAGGAGTGGCCGGCCGCGCCGATGTGGTCCGGGTCGATCTTGCCCGCCAGCTCGGGCTTGAGGGCCGGAAGCTGGTCCAGCGCATCGAGCGCGAGGACGACATCGGCGACGCGGTTCCGGGTCAGTTCCTCATTGCCACCGCCGCGCCGGCCGAACGGGTAGCTGGTGTGGAGCACCACGTAGCCGTAGCTGCTCAACGCGATGGACGGCTCGGCGAAGCTGTCGTTGCCGCCGCCGGACCCGGCGCAGAAGACCACCAGCGGGTAGGGGCCGCCGTCCGCGGGGAAGTAGACGCGGAGCGCCATCTGCTCCTGCCATCGGGCGGCGGGGATAGCGAACTCAAGCTCCCGCACACGGTGCGGCCCCGTGCCGTCGTGAGTGGCGTCGACGGGACGGTCTCCCGCCGCGACGCGGCGCCCGCCGGCCGTGCCCGGCCTTGCGACGGCGACGGGTGTGGTCGCCGGCGGGTCCAGGGCGACCACAAACGAGGCCATGTCGTCGCCGGCGGCGAGCGTCTGCTGGTCCACCTGCAGGCTGCCGCCGAAGGAGCCGGCGACGGTGACCCGCTGCGAGGGATCCAGCGCCACCGCGAACGTAGCGGCGGAGTTGGTGCAAGCGAGTTCCTTGACCCAGACGAGACTGCCGGCCGGGTCGAACCGGGCCACGAACGTATCGCGCCGGCCAACCGAGTCGATTGCCGTGTCGCCGAGCGCCAGGTGGCCCATGACATCGCCGGCGACCAGGGCATCACCGTCGGGGGTGACCTCGATCTCGCAGCCGTGTCCCACGCCGGAGCCGGTCAGGCCCCGCGCCCAGACCACTTCGCCGTCCGGGGTGAGCTTGAGCACGAACAGGTTCTCGCCGCCGCCTGACCGCAGGCTCTCCGGCCCGAACGCCACCTGGCCGCTGAACACACCGGCCACGACCAGGCTGCCGTCGCGGGCGCAGCCGACGCCCCGCGCGTAGTCCTCACCCTCCGCGCCGCAGCGCCGGGCCCACAGGAGGGCGCCCGACTCCGACAGGCGAGCCACGAAAACGTCCCGTTGACCGCCGGCGGCGGTCAACGAGGCCTCGCCGAGGCGGATGGTACCGGTGAACTCCCCCGCGACCGCCACATTGCCCGCCGGATCGACCGCGATGCCCCGGCCCTGCTCGTCCGCCGGGCCGGTGATCGGCAGCGACCAGAGCAGCTCGCCGTCGGGTGAGTACTTGAGGACGAAGCTGTCCATGCCGCCGGCGTGTTCCCATCGGTCGCCGCCGGCCGCCATCGCGCCGTAGGTGTTGCCGACCACCAGGACGTTGCCGGCGGCGTCGGTGCAGACCTCGTTGCCGCAGTCGGGCTGCGGCCCGCCGGCGGTGCGCACCCAGAGGACCTGGCCGCCGCGGTCGAGCTTCGCGGTGACGGCATCGCTCCCGCCGGCGGTGGCAACCGTCGTGTCGCCGAGCCGAGTACCGGGCGAGCACATCCCGGTCACGACACAGCTTCCGTCGCGACTGGCCGCGATGTCGGGGGCGAGATCACTACCGCGCGCGCCGAAGCTCTGTAGCCAGGCGACCCGCCCGCCTTCGTCCAACCGGCCGATCAGCGCATCGGTCGCGCCGGCGCTGACCAGCTCGTACCCGTCGAAGGAGCAGGAGCCGGTGAACGAGCCACAGATCCAGACCCCGCCCTCACCATCGGAGCTGATGCCCCGGACGATGCGCGGCATCTGACCCGTGCCGTGCCTGCCCGGCCTGCCGTGCCGCGGCGCGGCCGACTGGCCGGTGAGCACCGCCTGCCAGGCGGCACATGGCGCGGAATGGGGCTCAGCCTGGTTGCCGCCGGACATCGCCGGCGTGGCCAGCAACGCGCCAACGACCATCAGGCGGAGGGTGGCTTGGAGCGGTTTCATGGTGTCTCCGATCGGCCTTGCAGCAGCCGGCTGAGGAACTCGGCGTCACTGAAGCCGCGACTGGCCCGCAGGTCGCCCTGGCGACCGATGCTCAGGCTCGGATCGAGCGTCGAACGCAGACTCTGGTTCACCGTACGGCTCCTCTCGGCTCGCGCTATGGCCTTGGCAGCAGGCCCTGCGTCACCACCGCGACCAACTGCTCGATGCACGCGTCGCGCTCGGCCGGCCAGTCGGCTGGTGGCCGCATCGCCAGCCGCCCGAGGTAACCTCGCAGCGCCAGGCCGATGACCTCCGCGCCGGCTGCGGCCAGGTCGGCGCGAACCTCGCCGTTCGCGACCGCGCTCTCCAGCACCCGGCTGAGGCTCGACTGAACCGCGGCGTACTGACCACGCATCAGGGTTCTGATCTCGGTGTCGCGCCGGGCCTCCTGCCACAGCACGCGGAACAGCGGCAGGTGCTCCCAGGTCATGTCGAGGTACCGCCTGAGCAGCCCGCGGAGCGCGGTCTCGAAGACCGCCGCGTCTGTCGCGGTCGCCAGCGCCGCCCACCGGCTGCCCGGCCCACGCTCCTCCAACACCGCCAGCAGCAGTTGCCGCTTGGTGGCGAAATGGCGGAACAGGATCGGCTCGGAGACGCCGACCCGCTCGGCGATCTCGCGGGTGGTCGTGGAATCGAACCCCTGGGCCGAGAACAACTCGGTCGCGGCCTTGAGGATCTCCGCCCGGCGCTCGGGACTCCGCTGCCGCACATCGCACCTCGACATCTGCTAGTAGCACTAGCATCTGCTTCGACGCGGATGTCGTCAGGAGGTTCAGTCGGTTATTGAGCAGAGGTGGAGCGAAGTGGCGCCCGGCTACGTAGGCGTTAGCTTATCGTTGCCAACCGTGGATGGTGCCCCTGGCGGCTAGTCCGCCAGTGCTGTCCAGCGGCTCGTCGGCGGCACTGGCGGGCAAGCCGCCAGGGGCACCGAGTACCGGTCTGTGGGCCCAACGTCAACGCCCGTGGCGCCCGGCTCTTATTCAGCGCCGGAGCAGTTTCAGCGCCACATCGCTGGCCAGCGGGCCGAGCACCAGCGTGGCCTCGGGACCGTCGAACGAGACCTCGCGGGTCGACTCGAGTTCGCCGGTCACCGTGTTCCACTGCTCCAGCCGGTAGTCGCCCGCGGCGGGCACCGCCACCCGCACCGGCGCCAGCGGCTCGATGGTGTCGCCACGGGCGACGGGCAGCCACCAGTGCGCCTTGTTGCGCACCCAGAGCAGCAGGTCGCGGCCGTCGGTCAGGCCGGTGGCGCCGGCCGGCGCGAGCTCGTTGCTGACGTAACCGGTCAGGCGGTAGTGCGTCAACGCCATCCAGTCGCCGCCGACGTTCTCGAGCCGGACGGTGTGCTGGCCGGCGGGGATCGGGATCTCGACGGTCGTGTTGTAGACCGACTCCCACAGGTCCCACTGCTCGCGGTAGGCCCACGACTCGCCGTGCCCCTCGCCGGTCGGGAACGGCTGGTCGAGCACCAGCGCGTCATCGACCCAGGCCCGCAGGCGCGGGTCGCGGCTGCACCGCCCGACGGTGACGAACAGGCTGCCCGCCTGCGGCAGATCGACCTCGAAGACGAACGGGATGCGCAGCTCGGCGTGGCTGGTGCCGTGGAGCAGGTCGGGCAGCAGCTCGCGGTTGGACATGCCGCCGTGATGGTCGAGCACAAAGCGCACGTCGGCCGGGACGGGGCTCCAGGCGCTGTGGCTGCCGTTGAACTCGAGGTCGGTCCAGGTCAGCGGCTGCGGCCGCTCGACCCAGTCCACCGGCAGGTCGCCGAGCGGCCGCCACGAGCGGGTGAAGTCGATGCTGTCGGCATACCGGCGGATGCCCCGGAAGACGCCGTACAGGTCATGCGGGTCGATGTAGCTTTCGTGCCACCAGTTGACCGGCACGCTGGCGCTGCCCTCCATCAAGGCCGACCACGACTGCTGGTGCAGGTGCACGCCGGCGGGGTCCTCGTCGTCGCCGCGGCCGGGGCCGAACTGGTAATGAATGCCCATCTCGCCGAAGAGCAGCAGGCGACCGGGATAGTCGCGGCGCAACTGGCGGACGATGTCGGCGGCGCGCTGGGCCATGTCGACCTGGCCGTTGCTGTAATGGTGCGCCTGGATGAAGTCGATCCCCGGCGCGTTCCACAGCGTCGGGTGGCCGGCGGTGGTCCAGCAACTGGTGGTGATGGGGTGCGCATAGGGATCGACCGAACGCAGGTAATCGGCCATCTCGGAGTGCCACGCCGCGACGGCCGGCTGGTTCTCGGCAAAGCCGCGCCAGCCCTCGATTTCGTTGACGAACTCCCAGGCGACCAAGTTGGTGCAGGCAGCCCAGCGGGCGACGATATAGCGCAGCCGCTGCTGGTAAAGCCGCTTCGCCTCGGGATGGGTGAAGAACTCGAGCGGCTCGCGGATCGGCCCGCCGCGGTCGACGTGGTAGGGGTTCTGGACGATCCGCTCCTGGAAATCCTGGTGCGTGTCGAAGCAGAGCAGCAGGTTGATCCCCCGCTCGCGCGCCAGTTCGAACAGGTTGTCCAGCCGCCACGCCTCGTGCAGGCGGTAGGTGCCGGCCGGCTGGCCCCACTCGAGCCCGAGGTGCGCCGAGTACATCCACGGCCGGGTGAAGTTCTCGCCGCCGGCGGCCATGCGGTCGAGCGCGTCGGCCATCGACTGCCCGCCCGCCAGGTAGGTCGGCACGTTGTGGCCGATCAGGAACATGCCCTCGCCGGTGTCGCGGGCAAAGTGCGTGCCACTGCCGCCGACGCCGATGAAGCCCGGCGCGCCGCGCTCGACCGCGTCGATTTCGATCCGCGTGGCGGCGGTGTCGCCGGTCCGGTCGCGGGCCCGGACAAAGACGAAGTGCCGGCCGGGCAGGCGCGGCGCGAAGCGCACTCGCCAGCCGGGTTCGCCGGCCGGCTCGAGCAGCTCGGCGCCATCCTGCCAGGTGGCCTGGTAGTCCTGGTGCCAGTAGCCCGGCAGCGTGTAGATCCGCCCGCCGGGCTCGTGGATCTCCGCGTCGACGGCGACGTCGCTCGGGTCGAACGGATTGTCGTAGCTGGCCGCCAGGTCGACCTCGACAGTGGCGATGCGGTGCACCGCGACCTCCGGATCGGCCGTGGCGCCGCGGATCTCGAGTGGTTCGCGCATGGCCAGCTCCCACGGCATGGCGTCCGATTCGGCCGGCGTCAGCGCCGCTTCGAGGGTGATGGTCACCTCCTCGCCGGCGGGGAAGTCGGCCGGCAGCAGACGCAGGTTGACGGCCACGTTGTTCGGCTGGTCGCCGCGCCGCTCGAAGGTCGCCACGCGGCTGCACCGCACGGCCAGCGCGTGCTGATCGGTCAGGTTGAGGCTGAACCCGCGCCCGGCGCCACTGAAACCGCCATCGACCGGCGCCGCCGGGGCGTGAGTGAACCGGATCGCCCGCCCGCGCACCGGCTCGAGCGGCAGCGTGACCAATAGCAGCAGCCCGCGGCGCAGGTCGGAGTCGGCAGTGCGGCGGACGGTGTAGACCAGCTCGAGCCGCTCACCGACCGATCGCGGTTCGATGGTGAAGTCAATCCGCGCCCCCGCAGGCCCGGCGGCGAGCCAGCCGCGCAGCCGGTCACCCTCGCGCACCACCTCGCGCGGCACCTCATACTGCCAGTTGCCATGCCAGAGGAAGAGCGAACCGGTCACCGGCACGTCGCCGCCAAGCCGCCAGGCGGCATCGTCGGCGAGGGTGAACGTCTGGCCCGCGGCGGGCAGTGCCAGGGAGAGCAGGTAGAGCAGGCGCATCGCGCATCTCACCGCACGGCCAGCTCATAGGCCGCCGTGGCGATGCGGTTCCGCTCCGGCAGCACCACCTCCTCCAGGTTCATCGCGCAGGGCACCGGCAGGTCGGCCGCGCAGACGCGGACCAGCGGCGCGTCGAGGTACTCGAAGACCTGCTCGAACAGCCGGAAGCCGACCTCGGCCGCGACGCCGCCGGTCGCCGGCGCCTCGCTGACGATCATCGCCCGGCCGGTCTGCGACACCGCCTCGGCCACCGTCTCGACATCGAGCGGGCAGAGGCAGCGCAGGTCGATCACCTGCGCCTCGATGCCCTGCTGCGCCGCCAGCGCGTCGGCGGCGACCAGGCACTCGCCGACCATGCGCGAGTAGGTGATGATGGTCAGGTCGCCGCCGTCGCGGACGACCGCGGCCTGCCCGAGCGGCAGCTCGTAGTCGCCCGCGGGCACCTCGCCGCTGACCGAGTAGAGCAGCTTGTTCTCGATGAAGACGACCGGGTTGTCGTCGCGGATGGCGGCGGTGAGCAAGCCCTTGGCGTCGGCCGGAGTGGCGGGGCAGACGACCTTCAGCCCGGGCGTGTGGACAAACCAGGCTTCGAGACTCTGGCTGTGCGTCGGGCCGTAACCGCGGCCGCCGCCGGCGGGGGTGCGCACGACGATGGGCACCGGCCGCTGGCCGCCATACATGTAGTAGAACTTGGCCGCATGGTTGGCCAACTGGTCCATCGCCAGGGCGATGAAGTCCATGAACATGATCTCGGCCACCGGCCGCAGGCCCATCAGCGCCGCGCCCGTGGCGACGCCGACAATGGCGTTCTCGCTGATCGGCGTCTCGCGCACGCGCTCGGGCCCGAAGCGCTCGAACAGGCCCTCGGTGACCTTGAACGCGCCGCCGTAGACGCCGATGTCCTCGCCGATCAGCAGCACGTCCGGGTCGCGCTCCATTTCGCTGGTCAGCGCTTCGCGGAGGGCCTGGCAGTAGGTCATCTGGGGCATGGACGAGCTCGGCTCCCCATCCGCTGGACGCCGGCGCGCCGGGCGTGGTTCGCGGTCAGGTCGGGCCGAGTTGGTACATGAACGGCCGGTAGCGGGGTTCGGGGATGGGGATCCCCTTCTCAACCGCCGTCTCGATCCAGAGTTCCTTGGCGGTCTGCACCTCGCGCACCGCCTCGTCAGCAGTGTCGCCGTGCGCGGAGCAGTAGCGTAGGTCGGGGATATCGGCGATGTAGCACTCGTCCTCCTCGCTATAGAAGACGTTGATGTGGTAGTCCTTCATTCCTGCTCCTCGATCCGCAGCCGGTGGCGCTCAACCAACGACATGAACTGGTGGACCTGGTACTGCTTGGCTTGGCCATTCCGGTCAGGCTGGAGGTTGACCAGATCCTCGACGCCTTCATACCAGTACATGCGGTGGCTTCCTCGCCGGCGTGTCTCCACGAACCCATACGCCTCGACGAGTCCAACGAAATCCGCGAAGCGGATGTTCTTGCTGCCGGCACGAATCCTCTCCAGCACCTTCCTCGGTCTCATGCGCCGGCCCCCATCACACCGCCACCGCCTCTCCCGTCGCCCCGCTCCGCACCGCCGCGGCGACCATGCACACCGAGACCAGATTGCGCCGGCCGCTGGTCAGCGGCTCGCGGTTCTCGGTCAGGGCCAGCATCAGCTCGCCCATGCTGCCTCCGAACGCCTCGGGGAACCAACTGCCTTGGATGGTGAACACCCGGCGGGTTAGCGGGTCGGCGCGGGTCGACAGGCTGACCTCGCCATAGCTGCCGTGAATGCTCCCCTCGGTGCCGTCGAGGTACCAGTCGTAGCCGTGCATCCGCGGCGTCTGGACGATGTTATTGAAATGGCTGACGCCGGTGATCATCCGCTCCGGCGCGAACTCGAGCAGCGTCGTGTGGATCATCGGCGTCACCGCGTGCTGGCCGGGGACCATGGTCACCGCGGTCTTCACCCGCAGCGGATCGGCCTCGGCGAAGTAGCGGATCAGGTCGAGATAGTGGATCCCGTGGTCGACGATGTTGGCGTGCTCGAGCTGGGTGAACCACGAGCCCTCGGCGTCCTGCCACTGGCGGTGGAAGTGCGTCACCGCGTAGACATGGCCCACCGCGCCGCGCTCGGCCAGCAGCTTCATCGCCCGGTGCGGCGGCGCCCAGCGGGCCTGCTGGTTGACCATGAAGACCAACCCGGCCTGCTCGCACAGCTCGACCATCCGCTCGGCATCGGCGACCGACATGGCCAGCGGCTTCTGGCTCAGGATGCCGAGCAGCCCGGCCGGCTTGTCGGCGCAGATCCGCTCGATCAGCGCGAGACGCTGGTTGGCATGGACGGCCAGATCGATGATCTGCATCCGCCCGCGGGCGAGGAACTCGTCGACTCGGGTGGTGACGAAGTCGACGCCATAGTCGCGCTGCACCGCGTGGACCGACTCCTCGACCAGGTCGCAGGCGGCGACGACGCGGTAGCCGAACTGCCGATAGGCCGGCAGGTGGGCATGGCGGGCAATGCCGCCGCAGCCGAGCAGGCCGATGGGGTAATCGTGCTTGTCGGGCGGCGCCGGGCGGTACTCGGCCGGCGCGAGATCGATGCTGGACAAAGGGACCTCCCGCGCTACTCCGCGAGGCGTTGGTAGCAACGCCCCATCCGCGCCGGACGCGTGCGGTCCTCCTGGAGGCAACGAAACGGGCGACAGACCGGGCGTGTTTACTACCTTTGTAGGGGCAGATTTCTGCTCTGCCCGCCGACCGCTCGATCCGCTCTGGAAGCGGGCTCAACGGCCTTCGGGTGGGTGTCAGCGCCGCGGTTGCCCACCGGCCGCTCGATCCGCTCTGGAAGCGCATTCGCCCGCCACCGGGTGGGTCTGGAACCCATGGGCGTTCACTTTGAGCCCCAAGAAGCCCTCTCGGTGCCACTGGCGGCTTGCCCGCCAGTGCCGCCGACGAGCTGCTGGACAGCACTGGCGGACAAGCCGCCAGTGGCACCAACTGCCAACGTCTACGAGGAACTAACGCCTATGGGTCTGAGACCCAGCCCTACTGCGCGCTGGCGGCACGTCCGGCGGTCGGCGCCCGTCAGCGCAGGGCAATCACCCGCAGCAGCGCGATGGCGAGGAGGGAGATGGGTACCAGCCAGCGCAGGTCGAGTTCGCCGAGCAGACCGCGCGAGGCGTCGCGGACCTGCATCACCCGGGCGTGTCGCGCCGCGCTACGCGCCGCTTCGCTTGCCTGGTCGCTGGCCATGAGTCGTTCCTGGTGACTATGAATCGGCGCGCCGGGCGGCGGTTTCAGCCCGCTCTGTCAAAACTCCGCCACAATTGGCCGAACCTGGCGCGTGGTTTGCAGGTCCGATCAGACATGCAGATCCTGTCCGTGCGCAGCCAGGGCATGTACGCGGTGGCCGAACCCCGCCGCACACTGCCCCCCTGCGCCCCGGCCCAGCCCGCGGCGGCCGACCGGCGAACCCGCCCGCCACAGCCGTACGAGCCGCCCGCGCCCAGCCAACCAATGCGCGCCGCCCCGCCGCGAGGGGTGTTCATCGACACCTACGCCTGACGCAGGACTCGTCGGCCGCTGCGCCAAGCGTGGCGTGACGTTCGGCGAGGGGAGCGTGGATGGGCGACGAGCGGGACGCGTTGCTGCCGCTGATACCCGATGATCCGGTGCGGATTGCGAGCGACGATCACCTCGACCTCCGCCGTTTTGCCCGCACCGTTGCCGCGGCGGCGCTGGGCACCCGCGGCCCGTTTGTCATCGGCGTCTACGGCGATTGGGGTACGGGCAAGAGCTCGGTCCTCCGCATGGCGCGCAGCCTGGTCGGCGAGCAGGCCAAGGACGTCCTCACGGTCTGGTTCAACGCCTGGCAGACCGAGCACGAGGAGCACCCCATCGCCGCCCTCGTGCTGGCGATCGAACGTGAGCTAACCAAACGCAGATGGCGGGCCAGGAAAGGGTGGAAGAAGCTCCACAACGCGGCACAGGCGGTCGCATGCGCCGTCGACCTTGGGGTGCTCGACCCGAGCAAGGCGATCGAGCGCGAGGAGGCACTGGCGGCCAAGGGCCGAGAGGCCGTTCAGGTCGGCGTCTACGGCCAGTCGCTGCAGGTTCTGCAGGAGGCCTTGAGTTCGCTGGCCGGCGAGCAGCGGCCGGCCGTGGTGGTCTTCGTCGATGACCTCGACCGCTGCCACCGCGACAACGTGCTGCGGGTGCTCGACTCCCTCAAGGCCGTCTTCTGCGAACCCGGACTCGTCTTTGTGCTCGGGCTGAACGAGGCGGCCATTGCGGAGTGCCGCGAAGACGACGACGCGGACGATGCCGACCCTGACCTGCCGGTACCGGGCGCCGCCTACCACGAGAAGATCATCCAGGTCGGGCTCGACATCCCGCCACTGCGCGCGCAGGTCGACGCGCTGGTCGCTCAGCTCGTGGCCAACCCGGCCTACGATGAGATCCCGGGCCTGCGCGAGCAACTCAACACCTTCGCGCCGAGCATCGCCGCGGCGGCGGGCTATAATGTGCGCAAGGCCAAGCGACTGCTCAACGAGTTCGTGCTGCGCCACGAAGTGGTGCGGCATGGCTACCGGATCTCTGGGAGATGACGGTGACAGCCGAGCCGGTCACGCCAGAGGCGGACATCGATGTTCATGACACGATGGCCGTCTGCTTCGTCACCAGCGCGCTCAAGCTGAACCTCCCGCGCCGGCACTACCTGACGCTCGCCTCCTCGGACCGGCTGGCCGAACTGATCGCCGAGGCCACGTCGGAGGACGGCCTGCTGGCCGATCAGCTCGACGGCGAGGTGAGTGACCTGCGGCGCGCGTCGTGGCTGGCGGTCGCGCGGGCGATCGACCAACGGTCCCACGTCCGCGAACTGCTCGCCGGCGAGCACGGCCAGCGCTGGCTGCGCGAGGCGCGCTTTCGCCGCGAGGTCGGCGCGCGGCTGGGCGGCGCCGTCCCCGCCGAGGAGGCTGTGCCCCTCGATCAACGCGAGCTGGTCGAGCGCACCGTCCGCGCCCACCTCGGCCTGCCCGACGACGCGCCGGTAGGCCAGGTCGCCCTGGAGCGCTGCCGGGAGTTGTCGTTTGCCGGCGAGCCGCTGACCGATGCCGGCTTGGGCTTGGTCGCCGGCTGTCGGAGGCTGGAGTACCTGAACCTCGCCTTCACGGACGTTACGGACGCGGGGGTGGCTTGGCTCCAGGAGCGGCTGCCGCACCTGAAGGTGACACACTCCCCGCCGCGCGACGCCTGATTCCCGCAACACCACCGCCCGCGCGGCACTTAAAGGGGTGGCGCGCCGATTAACCGACCACGGCGCTCAGCGGCGGATCACGTTCTGCGCCGAATCTCGGCCGTCGATCGGCTCTGTGAGCGAGATAGCGCGGCTGGCGAGGCGTTCTGTGGCGACCGATTCCGTCCGCAGACGAGCGCCGGAAGGCCGATCCGACCGTTCGTGAACGGAACCGTGCGCTCGGCGTTCGGGCGCTTGGGCAACGCTTGACACCGACGGCCGTCCGTGCTATCTAGAGTCCAGCGATCCTGGGGTGAGTGGCGGAACTGGTAGACGCGCATGACTTAGGATCATGTGGGATCCCCCCGTGCGGGTTCGAGTCCCGCCTCGCCCACTCCATCCGTTCCGCGGGAGTAGCTCAGCTGGTAGAGCATCTGCTTGCCATGCAGAAGGTCGCGGGTTCGAGCCCCGTCTCCCGCTTGGTCGACCCGCGGCGCCGTGTCACCGACCGGCGCCGTTCGTCTTTGAACCCCCCGTCGCTCCGGCCGTGGCGCCGGTTCGGCGACCCCTGAGTCCGGCGCGGCCAGACCCTGCCGCCGACGCGGCGGGGTTTTTGCTGTCCGCCCGCACGGGAGGTAGCTCCGGTGGATGTGCAGTACGAGCGCGACGAGGGCGGCCTGACCACCCTCACTATCCAGGTCCCCGTCGAGACCGTCGACGAGATCTACCAGAAGGCGCTGCGCGAGTTCAAGCGCCATGTCACCGTGCCGGGCTTCCGCCGCGGCAAGGTGCCGCCGAAGCTGATCGAGTCGATCATCGGCCCCGAACACATCGTCGAGCACGCCCGCGAGCTGCTCACCGACCAGGTGCTGCCCGAGGCGATGAAGCAGGTGCCCGAGCTGGTGCCGATGGATGAGGCCGAGATTGAGCTGGGCGAGTTCCGCCGCGGCGAAGCCTGCGACCTGACCGCCAAGATGGTTTGCGCGAAGGTCGAGCTGGCCGACTACAAAGGTGTGCCGGTCGAGCTCTGGCGGGCCGACGTGACGGCCGACGAAGCGCTCGAGGAGCTCGAGCTGCAATACCGCCGCGACGCCGTGCGGCGGCCGGCCGAGCATGATCAGGTCGAACCGGGCGACGAGGTCGAGTTCACCCTCCGCATCGTGCGCGACGGGGTGCTGATCGAGGACTACGGCGAGGACGACCCGTTGCGCGTGAAGATCGGCGACAACCCGCTGAACCCAAGCCTCGACGAGCATCTGCTCGGCTGCCGGATCGGTGAGCACAAAGTCGCTGTGGTGACCTATCCCGACGACTTCGACAACGAGGAGCTGCGCGGCCAGTCGGCGGAGTTCGCGTTCGGGGTGCTGGGCATCGTCGAGCCCGAGGCGTGGCCGGCGTACATTGAGCGGATCACCGGCTGCGACGATGTCGACGAGGGCCTCGAGCGGGTGCGGTCGGCGCTGGAGGAGAGGCGGCGCTACAGTTACCGGATGATTGCCCGCGAGCGGGCGATCGAGGCGGTGGTCCGGGCGTCGCACGTCGACGTACCGACCAGCCACGTCGAAGCCGATGTGATGGAAGAGCTCGACGAGTACGAAGAGGAGCTCGAGTCCCGCGGCGTCGACCTCGATGCAGTCGAGGATCAGGTGCAGGCCGAAGAGGAGCGGATCAGGGAACGGGTGACCTACGACCTGCACCGCACGGCGGTGCTGCGGGCGATTGGCGTGGCCGAGGAGCTGGAGCTCGAGCAGGAAGACCTGGTGCAAGAGCTGGGCATGATGTCGTCGGCCAATCGCGTCGACCCGCGGTTGCTGATGCGCCGGCTCGAAGAGCAGGGGATGATGCCGCGGGTGGTCGGGCAGGCGCGGATGCGCAAGGTGGGCGATCTGCTGCTCGAGTGGGCCGAGGTGACCGAGGTCGACCCGCCGGACGACGATGAGGAGGCCGACGAGGTTGACGAGCTCCGGCCGTCGACCGTCGAAGCGGTCATCGGCGAAGAAGACGAACTCGATACCACGCCGGTGGCGTTGGATGAATCGGAGGACGAGCCATGCCCATAATCCCGAACCCGTTCGTGATCGAGCAGACCGCCCGTGGCGAACGGACCTACGATGTCTACTCGCGGCTGCTGCAGGACCGCATCGTGTTCCTCGGCACGCCGATCGACGACGACGTGGCCAACCTGATCATCGCCCAGCTCCTCTACCTGGACAAAGACGATCCGAACCGCGACATCGACATGTACATCAACAGCCCGGGCGGTCACATCCACCCTGGACTGGCGATCTACGACACGATGCAGCACATCAAGTGCGACGTGGCCACCATCTGCATCGGCATGGCCGCCTCGATGGGTTCGTTCCTGCTCGCCGCCGGCGCGGCGGGGAAGCGGTCGTCGCTGCCCCACGCTCGGATCATGATTCACCAGCCGCACGGTGGGTTCTACGGCCAGGCGACCGACATCCAGATCCAGGCGCAGGAGATTCTGCGGCTCAAGGATGAGTTGAACAGGATGTTGGCTACGCACACTGGCCAGCCGCTGGACAAGGTCGCGGTAGATGTCGAGCGCGACTACTACATGTCGCCGGGCGAGGCGCGCGACTACGGCGTGATCGACGAAGTGCTGGGCGGCAACGGCGTGGCCGAGACCTGAGCCGGTCTGCAACGGGCTGACGGCCAGGGGGTCCAAAGCCTATAATGTCAAGGCCCGGTGCGGCCGGGCCTCGCCATGGAGCTCTACATGCCGCGTATTGGCGATGGCACCGAGCGCGAGCTTCGCTGTTCTTTCTGCAACAAGAGCCGCTCGCAGGTCCGCAAGCTGATTGCCGGCCCGAACGTCTACATCTGCAACGAGTGCATCGAGCTGTGCAACGACATCATCGGCGAGCCCGGTGGCGACGCCGATCAGTTGCCGCTCGACTACCTGCCCAAGCCACGCGAGATCTACGAGATCCTGAACGACTACGTGATCGGCCAGGACCAGGCCAAGCGCGTGCTCTCGGTGGCGATGTTCAACCACTACAAGCGGATCAACCTCGGCGGCAGCATCGAGGAGGTCGAGCTGCAGAAGTCGAACATCCTGGTCCTCGGCCCGACTGGCAGCGGCAAGACGCTGCTCGCCCAGACGATGGCCAAGATCCTCGATGTGCCGTTCACCATCGCCGACGCGACCACCATCACCGAGGCCGGCTACGTCGGCGAGGACGTCGAGAACATCCTGCTCAAGTTGCTCCAGGCCGCCGACGGCGACATCGAGCGGGCCGAGCGCGGGATCGTCTACATCGACGAAATCGACAAGGTGGCGCGCAAGTCGGACAACCCGTCGATCACCCGGGACGTCAGCGGCGAGGGGGTGCAGCAGGCCCTACTCAAGATCCTCGAGGGCACCGTGGCCAACGTGCCGCCGCAAGGCGGGCGCAAGCACCCGCAGCAAGACTACGTGCAGCTCGACACGACCAACGTGCTGTTCGTCTGCGGCGGCGCGTTCGAGGGCCTGCAGCGGATCATCGAAAGTCGGGTCAGCCGCCAGTCGATGGGCTTCCGCGCCGCGCAAGAGGGGCGCGGCAAGCCGACCGAAGGCGAGCTGCTCGGCCAGGTCATGCCCGAGGACCTGCTCAAGTTCGGGCTGATCCCCGAGTTCATCGGCCGGCTGCCGGTGGTCGCCACGCTCGAGCCGCTCGACCGCGACGCGCTGGTGCGCATCTTGACCGAGCCGAAGAACGCCGTGGTCAAGCAGCACCAGCGGCTGCTCAGCGTCGATGGGGTCGAGCTGGCCTTCGAGCCGGGTGCGCTCGACGCGATTGCCGATCAGGCGATGAAGCGCAACACCGGCGCCCGCGCGCTGCGGACCATCATCGAAGAACTGCTGCTCAACGTGATGTTCGAGATCCCGAGCCTAAAACACGTCAAAAAGGTGGTCATCGCCGAGTCGACCGTGCGCAACCGCGAGGAGCCGCGCATCCTTGATGCCGACGGCCGGGTGTGCGACTACCGGCTGCGCGACGAGGAAGACTCGGCGGCCTGACGAACGCCGGCGCAGCAGGTCTTCGCCCCATGCCCCAGCCGTCCGATCCTGGTCGTCTCTTGCCCGTGCTGCCGATCCATGGCGGCCTGGTCGTCTTTCCGCAGCAGGCCACGCCGCTCTACTGCGGTCGTTCGGGCACCCTCCGCGCGGTCGACGAGGCGATGCGCGGCGAGCGGCTGCTGTTCATCGTCGCCCAGCGCGACCAAGGCATCGTCGACGATGACCCGCCGCCCGGCGCGCTGTTCCGCGTCGGCTGCGTGGCCCGCGTGTTGCAGGCCATGCCGATGCCCGACAACGCCGTGCGGCTGGTCGTCGAGGGCCTGCACCGCGGGCGGATGAGCAACTGCCGGGCCGGCGGCGGGTCGCTCCGCGCCACGGTGGTGCCGCTGCCGCTGACCGGCGGCGATGACCCTCGCCTGCCGTCACTGGTGCGCGGCGTGCAGCAGGCGTTTGAGCAGGCGTGCGAGCTGGAGAAGCCGATCGCGCCCGAGCTGGCCGCCCAGTTGCTCGCCGTCGAGGAGCCCGAACGGCTGCTCAACCTGCTCGCGGTGCATGTCGGCGCGCCCTACCTCGAGCGTCAGTCGCTGCTCGAGATCACCGACCTGGGTGAGGCGCTGATCCAGTTGCGCATCCTGCTCGAGCGCGAGCTCGAGGGACTGCGGGTCGAGCGCGAGATCGACACCCGGGTGCGGCGTGAGGTGGGCGATTCGCAGAAGGAGTATATCCTGCGCGAGCGGCTCAAGGCGGTCCAGGCCGAGCTGGGCGAGGTGAACGCCGAGGCGGCCGGCGATGTGGCCCGGCTGCGCGCGGCCATCGACGAGGCGGGCATGAGCGAGGAGGCGCGCGAGAAGGCCGACAAGGAGCTGGCCCGCCTGGAGCACGTGCCGCCCAGCTCACCCGAGAGCGTGGTCATCCGTACTTATCTCGAAACGCTGTGTGAGCTGCCGTGGCAGAAGCGGAACGAGGACAGCCTCGACATCCGCCGCGCCGAGCGGGTGCTCGACGAGGACCACCACGGCCTGCAGGACGTCAAGGAGCGGATTGTCGAGTTCCTCGCCGTGCGGCAACTGACCAGCCGTGCGAAAGGGCCGATCCTCTGCTTCGTCGGCCCGCCGGGGGTGGGCAAGACGTCCATCGGCAAGTCGATCGCTCGGGC
>CAYONP010000039.1:0-48556 GCA_964405335.1 uncultured Fimbriimonadaceae bacterium | reverse complement strand
GTGCTGTCCAGCAGCTCGTCGGCAGCACTGGCGGGCCAGCCGCCAGTGGCACCGAAAGGGCGTCTTGGGGCCCAACTTGAACGCCGATGCGGTGGCGTCCCGCTGGTCTGCGCGCTTGACGCCGCCGCCGCGGGGGACCACCATCGGCGCGACCTGGAGAGGGACTTGCGAATCGGGTTTCTCGGCGTCGGCGGCATCGCCCACAGTTACCGCAACAGCCTGCGGCGGCTTGGTCAGCCGGTCGCCGCCGTCTGCGACACCGCGCCCGAGCGGCTGCGCGCGGTGGCCGACGAGGAGCAGGCGGCGGCCTTTGGCGAGTTCGACGCGATGCTCGCCCAGGCCGACCTCGAGGCGCTGTTCGTCTGCATCCCACCCTTCGCCCACGTCGACCAAGTGGCGCGGGCGGCCGCGCGCGGCCTGCACCTGTTCGTCGCCAAACCCGTGGCGCTGACGCTCGACACCGCCGCGCGCACCCGCGACGCCGTCGCGGCGGCCGGGGTGATCAACCAGAGCGGTTACATGTGGCGCTCGAGCGACGCGGTGCGCGAGGCGCGGCGGCAGATCGGCGAGCAGGCGATCACGCTCGCGCTCGGCCAGGTACTGGTCGGCTGCCCCGGCACGCCGTGGTGGCGGGTGCGGGCGCAGTCGGGCGGGCAGGTGCTCGAGCAGTCGACGCACATCCTCGACCTGATGCGCTTCCTGGTCGGCGAGGTGCGCGAGGTCACAGCCGCCGGCCACACCGGCGCGCTGAGCGACCTGACCGACTTCGAGGACTCGACCGTCGGCCTGTTGCGCTTTGACTCGGGCGCGGTGGGCACGCTGGCCAGCACGCACACCGGCGGGTTCGGTCGCTACCAGTTGGCGCTCTGCGGCCGCGACCTGGCGGTCGAGATCGACGCCGCGCACAATCGGGTCCATAGCCGCGACGGCGACTATCAGGGCGACGAGGACGGCTACTTCCGCCAGGTCGAGACCTTCCTGGCCGCCTGCGCCGCGGGCGACCAGAGCCTCATCCCCACCGACTACGCCGACGCCGTGCGCTCGCTGGCGGTCAGCGTTGCGTTCAACGAGTCGATGACCACCGGCGCGCCGGTCGCGCCGCGAGAGGTGTGACATGCAATACGGGGCGATGCAGTGGCTGCTGGGCAAGCCCGAGGCGGTCTTCGAGACAGCCGCGCGGCTCGGCCTCGACGGCGTCGAACTCGGCTTCGGCGACCGCGACCTGACCACCGACCCGGCGCTCCGCGCGGCGACGGCCGAGCAGGCGGCGGCGGCCGGCATCGCCGTGCCGAGCCTGTGCATCGGCTGTCTCAACCGTGGGGGCTTCAGCAGCGACGAGGCGGCGGTGCGCGACCGGGCGGTCGAGTTGGTCGACGCCTCAATCGACGCGGCGGCCGAACTCGGCGCACGGACGGTGCTGGTGCCGTTCTTCTTCGCCGCGCATCCGAAGTCCGATCAGGAGCTCGATCGCGTGGTCGAGCGCTTCCAGGCCGCCGCGCCAAAGGCCGAGGCGGCGGGGATCACCCTCGGCTACGAAGGCGAGCTGCCGGCCGCCCGGATGATCGAGGTGCTCGACCGGATCGACTCGCCGGCGGTCCGGTGTTACTACGACGTCGGCAACGCCGTCTGGCTCGGCTTCGACCCGCTCGAAGAGATCGCGCTGCTCGGCGAGCGGATCTGCCAGATCCACTTCAAGGAGTTCACCGAGCAGCTCAACGACCGGCCGCTGGGCGAGGGCAAGGTGCCCGTGCCCGAGGCCTGCGACGCGATCCGGGCAATCGGCTACGACGGCTGGGTGGTACTCGAGACCGGCACCTTCGGCGATCCGCTCGGCGCCACGGGCCGCCAGCTCGCTTATCTGCGCCAGTTCATCTGAGCGGCGGATTGTAACCGATTCGCAACATCATCCACCTCGCCGCTGCGTTCTCCTGTGCCGAGAATGACAGCGGAGGGTCGGGCGCTTGGCGCCCGCCGGTGGTCTCATGTTCAAGACGATGGCGATGCTCGGTGTGGTGACCGGCGCGACCTACCAAGTTGCGCCGCACCTCTCGGGCCCAGCCTACCTGCGTGCGCTCGTCTTTCTGGTCCCACTCTGTCTGGTTGGCGCGGTGACCGCCTGGCGCTCCGAACCGGCCCAGCGCCGGCGCGAACTGCGCAAGCTGCACCGGCGCGCGCGACGGGCGAGCCTGCTCTGTCGCCGGCAGGCCGGATCGGCCTAGAACCAGGCCGCAATCAACCGGCGAGGTGCGCGCCGTTGGCGGCGCCGGAGACGGGCGCGCCGTTGGCGGCGCCCCTACGCAGGCGCGACCCCGACCGGCGACTTCCACCGGCTACAGGATCTCGCCGAACCCCGTCCAATGCTCCTGCTAGCCAAGCCGGGAGCCGCTCGTGTCACTCCTCACCCTCATCGCCGCCTGCCTGCTCACCGCTCCGCCGCCCGGACTGGTCTGGCTTGAGGCCGAGCAGGTCGACCGCGCCAACTGGGAGCTGCAGGCCAGAGGCTGGGGCCGCAGCCAGTTCCTCAGCGGCGACGCCTGGGTGCAGATCGGCCTCGAGCCGGGGCAGGTCGATGAGCAACTTCCCGCCGGCGGCATCGAGTTGGTCTACCGCTTCACCACCGCAGCCGGTCGCTACGAGGTGTGGAACCGCGTCGGCTACGAGTTCGTCCGCTCGCCGTTCGAGTGGCGGCTCGACGATGGCGAGTGGCGCACCACCGGGCCCGAGGCGCTGACCACCGACCTGATGGAGCTGCAGGAGTGGAATGAGGTCGCCTGGCTCAGACTCGGCGACGCAGAACTCACCGCCGGCGAGCACACTCTCACCATCCGCCTGACCAAGCGCGCCAGGGCCGACGGCACGACCGACCGCATCCTCTACGCGAGCGACTTGATCTGCCTCTACCCCGGCGAGTTCCACCCGAACGGCCGGCACCGCCCCGGTGAAGACCCGCGAACCGACGCCGACCGCGCCGCGGCGCAGCGGATCTACCGCCTGCCGGCGGCGGCCGCGGGCGAGCGGAGCGACATCTCGTTGGCCGGTCCATGGGAGGTCTGCCGGCACGACGAGAACGAGCCGGGCGAGGTGGCCACGCCGATGGAGGGTCTGCCGGCCGAGCCGCATTGGCGGGCGATCGAGGTGCCCGGCGACAAGAACCAGGTGCCCGAGCTGATCTTCGCCCACCGGCTCTGGTACCGGACCCGCTTCGAGGTGCCCGAGGCGCTGGCCGGCCGCTCGTTCTACCTCGATCTCCCGCAGAACAACCTGAACACCACGGTCTATGTCAACGGCGAGCTGTGCGGGTTTGAGAAGAACCCCTTCTGCCACTTCCAGATCGACGTCAGTTCGGCGGTGCGGCCGGGCGTCAACGAGCTGTGGGTCGGCATCCGCGACGCCTGGTATGGCCGGGCGACCTATCCTGGCGACTCGCTCAAGCTGCGCCGGACGTTCAACCTCCCGATCCGCTACTTCACCGAGGGCTTTCAAGACCTGGCCTACCCGATCTGGAACCACGCCCAGTCGGGCATCCTGTTCAGCCCGACGCTGGTCGCCGCCGGGCCGGTCTATGTCGCCGACACCTTCTGCCGGCCGTCGGTCGCCGACCAGGCCATGCGCGCCGAGGTGACCATCGGCAACCCCGGCCCGGCGGTCGCCGGCGAGCTGCGCTGGGAAGCGGTCGACCAGACCACCGGCGAGGTGGCGCGGCGCTTCACCCCGCGGCCGTTCCAGGTCGCCGCCGGCGGCGAGACAGTGCTCGAGCTGGACGAGAGCTGGCCCGACCCGGAGCTGTGGTGGCCCGACGAGGGGCATCTGTATCGACTGCGTAGCAGCCTGATCGTTGGCGGCGAGGTGGTCGACCGGGCCGAGCAGCGGTTCGGCTTCCGCGAGTGGAGCATCGACGGCAAGCACTTTGAGCTCAACGGCCTGCGCTGGCACGGCTGGGCCGATGTGCACAGTGAGCCGACGCCCGAGCTGTGGCTGGCGCACCACCGCGCGTCGAACCAGCGGATGACCCGCTTCTGGGGCATGTCGTGGCACGGCATGTCGCCGACTGAAGCGCTCGACTGGTTCGACGAGCAGGGCGTGGTCGTTCGGCGCAGCGGCCTGCTCGACGGCCAGCGCATCGGCTACCACGCGATCGAGCAGGACGAACGCCTGCGCGCCGACCTTGGCTCGGTGATCAAGCTGCAACTGATGGCCAACTGGCGCGACCAGATGGTCGCCCAGGTGCGCGGCGAGCGGAACCACCCGTCGGTCATGATCTGGTCGCTCGAGAACGAGTGGCTCTACATCAACTGCATCAACCTGCACCGCGGCGAACTGCCCGAGTTCGAGCGCGAGGTGACCCTGACCAGCGAGGCGGTGCGCGCGGTCGACCCGACCCGGCCGACGATGGTCGACGGCGGCGGCGCCTGCCACGACAACACGTTGCCGGTGCACGGCGACCACTACGTCTTCGAGCCGCGCAGCCTGGACTACCCCGCTCTGGCCTATGAGCCGAACCCCGAGGCCGGTGGACGCGGCTACTGGCAATGGGACGAGCAACGGCCGCGCTTCCTCGGTGAGGACTACTACGCCAACGGTATCAACCCCGCCGACTACGCCCTGTTCGGCGGCGAGGCGGCGTTCCTCGGCAAGGCGCAGGCCCGGCCCGCGGCGGGCCTGGTCTTCCGCATGTTGACCGAGGGCTATCGCTGGGCCGAGTACGGCGCCTGGCACTTCTGGATGGGCGCCAACGAGGCGACCGACCAGTACCTCTCGAACGCGCCGCGGGCGGCCTTCTGCAAGCAGTGGGACTGGACGTTCGCCGCCGGGCAGGCCGTGCCGCGGACCATCGGCGTGTTCAACGACAGCTTCTCGGCCGAACCGATCCGCTTCGTCTGGGTGCTCTACCTGGGCGATAAGGAGAGCGCCCGCGGGGAGTCGACCCACCGCATCGAGCCAGGTCACCGAGAGACGTTCGACATCACCGTGCCGATGCCCCAGGTCCAGGCTCGCACCGAGGCCGAGCTGCTGCTCAAGCTCTCAGTCGGCGAGGCGCAGGTCTTTGCCGAACGCAAGCCGGTCTCTATCCTGCCGGCGCCGGCCGTCGCCGCCGGGGCAATACCGGTGGCCAACCGCGCGGCGACCACGCTGGTCTACGACCCGGCCGGCGACCTGGCGCCGTTCCTCCGCGGCCGGCTGGACTACACGAGGATCGAGAGCCTGGAAGCGCTGACCAATGACGCGCGGGTGCTGATCATCGGCCGCGACGCGCTGGATGAGCGGGAGAGCACCTCGAGCCGCCTCGCCGCCTGGGCCTCCGCCGGCCGTCGGGCCGTCGTGCTCGAGCAACGCCACGCGCTCCACTACCAGGGCGTGCCGGCCGACCTGGCGGTGACCGACAACACCGGCCGGCTGGCCTATCCCGAGGATCTCTCGCACCCGGCGCTGGCCGGGCTGGCAGCGAAGGACTTCTTCACCTGGGGCGGCGACCAGGTGGTCTACCGTCGAAGCTACGTCAAGCCCTCGCGCGGCGGCAAGTCGCTGATCCAGTGCGGCGTGCGGCTGGGCGAGACGGCGCTGGTCGAAGTGCCCGTCGGCAGCGGGCTGATGCTCCTCTGCCAGCTTGTCGTCGGCGAGAAGCTGGCCGGCAACGTCGTCGCCCAGCAGCTACTGGCCAATCTGATCGACCGGGCTCAGCAGTACGAGCAGCGCTTCCGGCCGGTCCAGGCGGTGTTCGGCGACGACGCGATGCTGCCTCGTGTGCTCGACTCGGTCGGGCTGCAGTACACGCGAGCCGAAGACCCGCGGCGGGCAGTCGCCGATCCGGCCTGCCTCCTCGCCGTGGTCGCCGCCACGCCGGCCCACCTGGCCGCGCTCGCGGGCGACCTGCCGGCACTCGAGGCTTTCTACGCGCGCGGCGGGTACCTGGTGTTGCTCGGCCTGACGCCCGAGGGTCTGGGCGACTACAACCGGATCGTCGGTTTCGAGCACATGATCCGGCCGTTCCGCATGGAGCGAGTGCAGTTCGCGTTGCCGAAACATCCGCTCTGCGCGGGCATCACCACCGGAGACATCGTGCAGCTATCGGGCGAACGGATCTTCGACTGGACCCAAGATGTCTTTGTCGAGGACGACATCTTCAGCTACTGCGTCGATTACGACGAGGTGGCCAAGTTCTGCGCGGTGCCCGACGCCTATTACCACAACATGACCAACGGCTTCGTCTCGGCCGATGCCTGGAAGTACATCTTCTCGTTCGAGGCACCGGGCAACACGCCGCCCGAGTTTGTTTG
This sequence comes from uncultured Fimbriimonadaceae bacterium, assembly GCA_964405335.1. Lineage (GTDB taxonomy): Bacteria > Armatimonadota > UBA10988 > UBA10988 > UBA10988 > CAYONP01. The sequence continues at coordinate 42,281 of CAYONP010000039.1, read as the reverse complement.
GACACTGCCGGCGGAGCAGTCGCTCAACCGCTTCGAGTGGGTCGGCAACGCCTTCTACCACCTGGTCACCCGAGTCGAGCTGAGCGCCGACGACGGCCCGGCCCGGTCGTTCGACACCGCGCCGAACAACGAGCCGCAGACCTTCGAGATCGACCCGCCGCTGACCGGCACGCGGCTCCAGTTCAGGCTGGCCGAGTGGCAGCGCGTGCCCGGCCGCAACGACGTCGTCGGGGTCGACAACCTGCAGCTCTGGGCGGCGCGGCCGGCGGCCTTCTACCAGCAGGTCAAGCCGCTGCTCAACGTCGGCGGGTTGATGCACTACCCGCGCGGCGGCGGCGGGGTGCTGCTCTGCAACCTGAAATGGCTCGAGACCGAGGCGGTGCCGATCAACGCGCAGAAGAAGCGCAACATCCTGGCCGCCCTGCTGCACAACCTCGACGCGCCGTTCAGCGGCGGTGCGACGGTCATCGCCGGCGCCGACCTGGGCTACCAGCCGGTCGACCTCTCGGCGCAATGCAACCAGTTCCGCGGTGCACGCGGCTGGTTCGGCGACCGCAACTTCACCTTCGCCGACCTGCCCACCGGCGACCAGCGTTTCGGCGGGGTGCCGTTCAACGTCTACGAGTTTGCCACCTCGCCGGTGCCCAACTGCATCATGCTCGGTGGCCGCAATGTGCCCGGCAACCTGCCGGCCGCCGTCGACGGCATTCCCGTCGGCCGCCGTGTCGACGCGCTGTTCTTCCTCCACGCGGCGCGGATCGACCGCCGCACCGACCAGCGCGAGCAGCGCGAGGGCGTGAGCTGGGAGATTGCGCGCTACACCGTCCGCTACGCCGACGGTCAGACGGTCGAGGTGCCCGTGCTCGGCGAGCGCGATGTCGAGCACTACCGCCAGGAGTCGCCGCGCGCGGTGCCCGGCGCGCAGCTCGGCTGGGTCAAGCCGTACGACGGCACGAATGAGTCGGCGGTGGCCTATGTCATGACCTGGACCAACCCGCGGCAGGAGGTGGCGATTGAGAGCCTCGGCCTGGCGGCGCCGGACGAGCCACGCGGCGTGCTGGCGCTGCTGGCGGTGACCGGCGCGACGGCGCGCTGACGGCGGCGATTCGCTGCTGGCCAAACCGTTGCGCAGCGTGGTATAGTACCGGTTCAACGTTGCCGGCCGCCGCGGCGGCCGGATGAAGATTGGCTGCGACGGAGCAGAGTAAGCGCGGGACGAGCGCGTCGACAGGGAGGCCGGTCACCGACTGCGAGCCGGCTGGCGCGACCCGCGGCTGAAGTTCACTCCCGAGCCTGACCGGGCGCCCCCCGGCCGGCTGGCCCCCGATACCGGGCCGCGAGCGGTCGTGGAGCGCCACGGCAACGCGGGTGGTACCGCGCAGGTTTCTGCGTCCCGCGGGGCTGTGGCGTTGCTGTTTGGGAGGTGCGCATGGAAGCGGTGTTGCGCGCGCTGGAAGCCGACGCGGCGGCGGTGATTGCCGCCGCCGACGGGCCCGAGGCGCTCGAACAGGCGCGGATCCGAGTGTTCGGCAAGAAGGGCCTGCTGGCCGCCGGCCTGCCCGACATGCGCGCGGTGCCGGCCGACCAGAAGCGGCACGTCGGCCAGCTTCGGAACGAGATCACCCGCGCGCTGGAGGCCGCCTTCGAGCAGCGCCGGCAGGCCGTCGAGGCCGCCGCGGCGGCCCGCTCCGCGGCGGCGCAGCGGCTTGACGTGACGCTGCCCGGCCGGATCCGCGCGCCGGGCCGGCATCATCCGCTGGAGGTGGTTCGGCGCGAGCTGATCGAGATCTTCTGCGGGCTCGGCTTCAGCGTCGTCGACGGGCCCGAGGTCGAGCTGGCCTACTTCAACTTCACCGCGCTGGCGATCCCCGAGGATCATCCCGCGCGCGACGACCGTGACAGCTTCTATGTCACCGATGACGTGGTGCTGCGCACCGAGACCTCGGCGGTGCAGATCCGGACCATGGAGACGCACGAGCCGCCGGTGCGGATCATCGCCCCGGGTCGGGTCTATCGCCGCGACGCGGTCGATGCCACGCACTGCCACACGTTCCACCAGGTCGAGGGCCTGCTGGTCGACGAGGGGGTCAGCTTCGCCGACCTCAAAGGCACGCTCTACGCCTTCTGCGCCGAGCTGTTCGGCGAGGGGGTGATCGTCCGCTTCACGCCCGACTACTTCCCGTTCACCGAGCCGTCGGCGCAGATGGGTGTGTGGTGGGCCGGCGACGGCATCTCGACCGACCCGGCCGACCCGCGCGGCCGATGGCTCGAACTCGGCGGCATGGGCATGGTCGATCCGCAGGTGCTCGACAACGTCGGCTATGACAGCGAGCGCTACACCGGCTTCGCCTTCGGGCTCGGCATCGACCGGATGGCGATGCTCAAGTACGGCATCGACGACATCCGGCTGTTCTTCGAGAACGACCTGCGGTTCCTGAGCCAGTTCTAGCCCGCGGAGACCGGCGATGATGATCCCCACCGAGTGGTTGCGCGAGTACGTCGACTACGACCTGCCGCACGACGAGCTGGCCGAGGCGCTGATCCGAGCCGGCATCGGCATCGAGGCAGTGCACGAGTCGCCGCCCGGTCTCGGTGGTGTCGTGCTCGAAGCCGAGATCACCCCGAACCGCGGCGACTGCCTGTCGATGGTCGGCATCGCCCGCGAGGTCGCCGCCATCGTCGGCGGCACCGCCCGGCGGCCCGAGATCGTGCTGGAGGAGAGCGCCGACGAGCGCATCGAGGGCCGCTGCAGTGTGACCATCGACGAACCCGACCTGTGCCCACGCTACTCGGCCCGGCTGGTGCTCGGCGCGCAGCACGGACCCAGCCCCGGCTGGATGCAGCGCCGGTTGCTCGCCTGCGGCCAGCGGCCGATCGATGTATTCGTCGACGTCACCAACCTGGTCCTGTTCGAGCTCGGCCAGCCGCTCCACGCGTTCGACTACGATCGGCTCGGCCCGCGCATCGGCGTGCGCCGCGCGCGCGAGGGCGAGATGTTCGTCACCCTCGACGAGGCGAAACGGACCCTGACCCGCGAACAGCTCCTGATCACCGACGGCGAGCGCGGCGTGGCGCTGGCCGGCGTGATGGGCGGGCTCGACACCGCGGTGACCGAACGGACGCGCAACATCCTGCTCGAGGGCGCCCACTTCCACGGCCCGAACATCCGTCGCACGGCGCGGTTGCTCGGCCTCGAATCGGAGAGCTCCTACCGCTTCGCCCGGACCGTCGACCCGGCGCTGACTACCGTCGCGCTCGACCGGTGCGCGCAGCTCCTGGCCGAGTGCGCCGGCGCCACTGTCGCGGCCGGCACCATCGATGTGACCGCCAAGCCGATCGCTCCGCTCCTGGTCACGTTGCGGCCCGAGCGCTGCAACCAGGTGCTCGGCACGCGTCTGGCCGCTGCCGAGATGGCCCGCTACCTCGAGTCGCTCGAGCTGGTGGTCGAGCCGGACGACGGCGTGCTGCTGGTCACCGTGCCGACTTTCCGGCCCGACCTGACCCGCGAGGTCGACCTGATTGAGGAGATCGCCCGGCGGCACGGCTACGACCAGATCGCCACCACGGCGCCGCCGCCGGCGCTGCGCGTCGGCCGTCCGCCCGAAGCGATGCGTCTCGAGCGACGGCTGCGCGAGCTGCTCTGCGGCGCCGGCCTGAACGAGGTGCAGACGTTCAGCCTGACCAGCCCCGAGGCGATGGCCCGCGCCGGGTTCGGTCACGACCCCGACCAGGTCGGCGCGGCGGTGCTGCAGAACGCGCTCAACCAGGAGTACAGCCTGCTGCGCTGGTCGCTGCTGCCCTCGCTGCTCGAGGTGCTCGGGCGGAACGAGGCGGCGCACAGCGACCCGGTGCGCATCTTCGAGGTTGGCCGGGTCTACACCGAGCTGGACCGCTCGGTCACCGACGAGCAGGCGCGCTCCGCCGGGCGTGTGGCCCTCGGCCGCACCGCGACGACGCTGCCCGAGCCGTGCCGCGAGCAGCGGACCCTCGGCCTGGCCGTCACCGGCGCGCGCTGGACGGCGCAGTGGAACCTGCCGGCCGGCGAGGAGACGCCCGACTTCTACGAGGTCAAGGGCATCTTCGAGGCGATCCTCGACGAGCTGGGTGTCGACGGTCTAGCGGTCGAGGCGACTGATCAGCCGCCTTACCGGTCCGGCCGCGCGGCCTGTTTCGTCGCCGGCGACCGGGCAATCGCCACGCTCGGCGAGGTCGATCCCACGGTGCTCGAACGCTACGAGATCCGGCGCCAGGTGGTCGCGCTCGAGGCCGACCTTGGTTGGCTGCTCGAACAGGCGGGACCGCGCCGGCGGTTTCGCTCGCTGCCGCGCTTCCCGGCCGCGCTGCGCGACCTGGCGCTGGTCGTCGGCGACGACGTGCCGCAGGCCGCCGTGGCGGATGCTGTGCGCGAGTCGGCCGGCGAGCTGCTGGTCCGCCTCGAGCTGTTCGATGTCTATCGTGGCACGGGCCTGCCCGAAGGCGCGCGCAGCCTGGCCTATCGTCTGACCTTCCGGCACGCCGAGCGAACGCTGACCGACGCCGAGGTCGACGGGCGCGTGGCCGCGGTGGTCACCGCCTTGAGTGACTGCTGTGGTGCGCGCCTGCGGGAGTGAACGGTGGCAGAGCTAGCCGTCCGGGTGCCGGCGACATCGGCCAACCTCGGGCCGGGGTTCGACTGCGTCGGCGTGGCGCTGGGACTGTACAACGAGATTTGCGCCGAGCCGCTCGATGAGCCGCGCTGGGAGGTCGACGTGCGCGGCCACGGCGCCGCCGCTCTGGCCGCTGGCAGCGAGCCGAACCTGACCGTGGTGGCGATGCAGCTCCTGTTTGCGCGGGTCGACCGCCCACCCGCCGGCGTGCGGCTGCACCTGAACAACCAGATCCCGTTCTCGAGCGGCTTGGGCAGCAGCGCGGCGGCGCGCGTCGGCGGCTTGTTCTGCGCCAATGAGTTGTGCGGCCGGCCCTACTCGATCGACGAGCTCGGCGCGATGTCGCTCGAACTCGAGAACCACCCCGACAACATCACCCCGGCGCTGCGTGGCGGGCTGATCGTCGCGCTGGTCGACGACGGGCGCATCCGGCACGTGCGGTTCGACCCGCCGCCGTTGACCGCCGTCCTCGCCGTGCCCGACTACGGCATCCCCACCCCCGGCGCGCGTAAGCTGCTGCCCGACGGCTACTCGCGCGCCGATGCGGTCTACAACCTGGCCCACGCCACGTTGCTGGTGGCCGGCCTGGTGGCCGGCGACCAGGCGGCGGTGCGCGCCGCGATGGACGACCGGCTGCACCAGCCCTACCGGCTGCCGACCATCGCCGGCGCGGCCGAGACCATCGCCGCCGCCCGCGAGGCCGGGGCGCTCGGCGCGGTGCTCAGCGGCAGCGGCCCCAGCCTGCTCGCCCTGGTCGACGGTGACGGCACGACGGTGGGCCAGGCCATGCGCGAAACCTGGGCCCGGCACGGCGCCAACGTAGGCATCCACACCGTGCCGCTCGAATCCCGCGGCGCCCACCGTATCGATGAGTAGGGACACGCCAATGGCGTGTCCGTTTGGCACGCGCGGCCGGCCGTCGTGGCGCGCCGCGACCAACATCCGACGTCCGTGGTTCTCGCTGCCATTGCCGCGCGGCGGTAGCTGTGGTACTGTACCGACACAGAGCGCGCTTGCGACCATGACCACGCCGCCACCACTGGTCCTCGCCTCCTCCTCCCCTCGCCGTCGTGAGCTGCTGCAGGCCATTGGGCTGCCGTTCATCGTCCATCCGCCGAGCCTGGATGAAGGTCGGCCCGAGCGCTTCGACACTCGCGACGCCATCCGCCGCTGGGTGGCCGAGACCGCCGCGGCGAAGGCGGCCGAGGTGGCGGCGAGCTACGGGCCCGAGCGGTGGATCCTCGGCGCCGACACGATCGTCGTGCTCGACCGCGAGATCCTGCACAAGCCGCGCGACGAGGCCGAGGCGGTGGCCATGCTCGACCGCCTGCAGGGCCGCACGCACACGGTCATGACGGCGGTGGCGCTGCACCGCGGTGGCGCGGAACCGGGGCCGCGCGAGGTGGTCGAAACAGAGGTCACGTTCTACGCCGCTACCCGGGCCGAACTGGAGGCCTACGTCGCCGCCGGCGAAAGCCTCGACAAGGCGGGCGCCTATGCGGCCCAGGGTCGCGGAGCGTTGATCATCGAGCGGATCGAGGGCTGCTACTTCAACGTTGTCGGCCTGCCCGTGGCCAGCGTGGCGCGCATGTTGCGCGGCGTCGGCCTCGAGGTCTGGCGGGCCAACGGCGTGGCGGGCGGCCGCGGGGCATCGACATGAAGCAGTTCCTCGGCCTCTTCTCGTACGACATGGGCATCGACCTGGGCACGGCCAACACGTTGGTCACCGTCCGCGGCAAGGGCATCGTGCTGCTCGAGCCGTCGGTCGTGGCGATCGACCGCGACTCGCAGAAGGTGCTCGCCGTCGGCCTCGACGCCAAGCGGATGATCGGCCGCACGCCGGCCAACATCGTCGCGGTTCGGCCGCTCAAGGACGGCGTGATCGCCGACTTCGAGATCACCAAGGAGATGCTGCTTTACTTCATCCGCAAGGTGCATCGCCGGCGCGCGCTGATGGCCCCGCGGGTGGTCGTCGGCATCCCCAGCGGCGTGACCGAGGTCGAGCGGCGGGCCGTGATCGAGGCGGCCGAGAAGTCGGGCGCGCGCAGCGCCTGGGTGATCGAAGAGCCGATGGCCGCCGCCATCGGCGCGGGCCTGCCGGTCGGCGAGCCGGCGGGCAACATGGTCGTCGACATCGGCGGCGGCACCACCGAGGTGGCGGTCATCTCGCTCGGCGGCATCGTCACCTGCCGCAGCATCCGCGTCGCCGGCGACGAGCTCGACGACAGCATCATGGCCTACATGCGCCGCACCTACAACCTGCTGATTGGCGAGCGGACGGCCGAGGAGATCAAGGTGACCATCGGCTCGGCCTATCCGCGCGACCAAGAAGACGCGCTGCAGGTGCGCGGCCGCGACCTGGTCACCGGCTTGCCGTCGAGCGTGATGGTCACCTCGACCGAGATCCGCGAGGCGATCAGCGAGGACGTGGCGGCGATTGTCGAGGCGGTCAAGCAGACCTTGGAGCAGACCCCGCCCGAGCTGGCCGCCGACATCATGGAGCGCGGCATCTACCTGGCCGGCGGCGGCGGCTGCCTCAAGGGCCTCGATCGGCTGCTCTCGGTCGAGACGGGCATGCCGGTCCACATCGCCGACGATCCGCTGAACTGCGTGGTAGTCGGCTGCGGCCGGGTGCTCGAGGAGTTCGACACGCTGCACAAGGTGCTGGGCAATCCGTCGCGGGAGGCGATGTAGGGCCAACCGGGTGGACCGCATCGGTCCGTTGGTGAACGGCGGCGCGCCGTGCGCGCCCTACTTCTCCGCCGTCACAATCCCATTCCCATGCGGCCCACGCCCGACCAGCGTCGCGCCGTTGAACCCCGCGCCGGCCACCACGTCGAGCATCTCGCCCACCGTATACGCCCCGACGTGGACGTTGAACACCGCCGCCGGCAGCGGGCCGCTGCGGTCGTTGTCGAGCAGGAAGTCCTGAATCACCAGCAGCCCGCCGGGCGCCAGCGCGGCGTGCGCCTTGGCCAGCCGTTGCTCGCACCCCTTGCCCTCGCCGTGAAGCACGTTCGAGAGCAGCGCCACGTCGTACGGGCCGCCGTAGTCGGGCTGGTTCCAATCGCCGGCGACGAAGCCGATGCGCTCGCTCAGCCCGAACCGCGCGATGTTCGCCTCGGCAATCGGCTGCGTCTGCGCCAAGTCGAGAATGGTCGAGCGCAGCTCGCCGAAGCGCTCGCACAGCGCGATGCTGTAGCTGCCGGGCCCGCCACCGAGGTCGAGCATCGTCCGGCGGCCGGTCAGGTCAAGGCAGCCGGCCAGCCAGCGCGCCCGGCCGCGCACCGCGTAGTGGTGCATCGCCCAGACGAACACAGCGTGGTCGCGCGGGCCTGGCTCGCGGCCGAGTGACGAGGTGCGCTCGCCGGCGCGCAGCTCGTCTTCGAGCCGGTCCCAGCGCTCCCACGACTGCATCGCATGGGCCAACCCCTCGCCGTAGTAGAGCGGCGAGGCCGGATCGAACGAGGCGCGGCCCTCGTCGCTCAGGCGGTAGCTGCCGTCGGCGCCGCGAACCACCAGACCACACGCGGCCATGAGGATGAGCAGCCGCTCGGTCGCAGCGTGATTGGTCTCGCAACGGCCGGCCAGCTCGGCCGCCGTCGCCGCGCCGGGCAGCAGGGCCTCGAACAGGCCGACGCGGTGGGCGACCTGTATCCCGCGGGCCACGCGGTAGGCCCAGCCGACCTCCTCCAGGTCGACCGCGGCGCGGGCGTCGAAGTCGAGCAGTCGCATGTCATCCTCCCGGCGCGGCGCGCCCGATGAACTCCCAGAAGTTGCCGGCCAGCAGGCGCCGCACATCGCGCTCGATCTCGCCGGCGGTCGGCCGCCAGCCTGCCGCGAGGGAGTCACTCAGCTTGTCGCCCATCACCCGGCTCAGGATGGGCCGGAAGTGCTCCCACTTGTAGAGCAGTTGGTCGAGCACGCGGCAGTCCGAGTGCTGCGGGATGTGGCGCAGGCCGAGCAGCTCGAACCTCATGCGGGTCATCTCTTCGATCAGGCTCGGGTTGTTGACGAACCACCAGCAACCAAACGGCATCAGGTTGGCGAACTTGCGCGCGATGACGCAGAGCTGGTGCTGGTTCTCGCGCGCCAGGACGGTGACCAGAAAGCGGTTGTCGGGGTAGGTGCGGCAGAGGTACTCGAGCCAGCTCAGGTCGCTCAGCGCCACGCCGTCGCCGGCGAGCCTGAGCGCCGGGTTGACCTGCCGCCGAACGCCCGGCATGGCCGCGAAGGGCACGCCGCGCTGGCGTGAGACCGGGACCACGCACTGCTCGATCAGCCGCGCCGCCGCCGTCGGCGCGGGCAGCGCGAAGTCCGGCGGCAGACTGACCGCCAGATAGAGCGGGTCCATCCTCTCGATCCAGGCCTCGAGCCAGCGCCGCACGGAGGCCAGCGTGGCCTCGTCGAGCGCCTCGGAAACCGGGTAGCCGTCCTTCTCCAGCCGCGACTTGGCATGGCCGAAATCGAGCAGCAGGCGGTCGAGCCGCAGCGCGGCATGGAACCGCGGGTCGAACTCCGCGCCCGACTCCCAGACCGGCCGTTCGAGCGGGTCGAACGGGTCGTTGGTCATCACCACGCCGGTCACCCCGGCGGCGGCGAAGATGCGGTCGATGTAGGCCTCGGGCGACAGGCCGGCAACCGCCTCGCGCGCCGGCTCGAGCGTTTCGCCCGGCTCGACCCCGAGCCCCCGCAGCACGGTCAGCACGCCGCGGCAGGCCTCGCTGAGCGGCAGATGCTCGACGAACAGCCGGCGCCAGATGAGGTCGGCCTGCTCGCGCTTGGTCAGGGCGAAGAAGCGCTCCGGCCGCAGCGTCAGGTCGGCGCGGTGGACTTCGGCAATCAGGTAGTGATAGGTCAGCAGCTCGTCGATGCCATAGAGCAACAGCTCGCCGAAAGCCGGGGCGTAGAGATGGGTGTGGATGTCGAACACCGGCGCCGCGCTGACGGCCGCATCCACGGCGGCGCGGACCTCGGCCTCGGTGGTCAGTCGCTGGTCACTCACGGCCACGCTCCCACGGCTGCGTTCCGGCCGGGCCGGCGCGATCCTCCGCCTACGGCTCGAGCCCGGCGGCCAGGTCGCGGTAGATCCCGGCGATCTCCTCCAGCGCCGCGGAGAAGTAGCCGGCGTAGACCTCGCCACGCCGCAGGCAGGCGTACAACGACTCGTCCGGACCGTCGCGGTTGGCGTGCCGGGCGTTGACCTCGAGGATGAACAGGTCGCTGCTGAAGCCACCCAGCACCTCGGGCCGGGCCGTCTCGCGGATCAACCGCGCGGCGTGGCGATTGCGCCCGGCCGGCAGCGCCATGTTGCGCGCGGCGTCGTCATAGCCGGGATACTCGCCGTGCTCGGTGACCGAGTAGTCCCAGGCGACGGCAATCAGGTCCCAGGCGACCGGCAGCGTGCCGGCGTTGCGCTCGCCCACCCACCCGCGCAGCGTCACCGCGCCGGCGGCGCGCCAGTCGGCGAGCAACTTGCCATGGCAGAAGGCGCTCCAGGTGTCCTGCACCGCGGCGGTGACCCCGTCGCGGGGCGCCTCGCCCGGCTGCAGGCCGACGCGGAAGAGCTCAGCGCGCGCCCGTAGCGCTTCGATCGCCGGCTGCGGCCGATTCGGAAAGACGTCGTAGACGGCGAGCCGCGCATACCTTGCGGGCAGCGCCGCGACGAAGTCGGCCAGCTCGTCGGGCCGCCAGACCGGCGTCGCGGCTGCGTCATACATCGCCAGCACAAAGGTCGGCACCAGCTCGACGCCGGCCGGGCAGAGCTCGGCCCAGTCGGCCAGCACGCGCGCGGTCTGCGCGTCGATCATCTCGCGATGGACAATGAGGTACAGCCGGTTGGCCTGGTAGTGCCCAGCCAGGAGCGCGGCGGCGGCGGCGATCTCGTCGCGCGAGGGCGGCTCATCGGCGGGAAAGTCCGGTCCCCAGTAGCCGCGCTGCAGGTGCCGGCCGAGCGAGGCGTGGAGCCAGTACGAGCGCTCGAGCCCGGCGGGCGCGGCGAGCACGAGCAGACCGGCGACGAGGGTGGCCATGCGCGGCCGTTCCGCGCGCCGGGCCGGCGATCCTCCCCTTGCCGCCGGCAGTCGACGGCGGTAACATCGAGCCGGAGATGAGCGTGTCGGCCAGCTTGCCGCCCGGCGGCGCGGTGCACATCGTCGGCATCGGCGGGGTGATGATGAGCGCCATCGCGCGCCTGCTGGCCCGCCAGGGCTGCACCGTCACCGGCTCGGACATGCAGGCCGGCGACTACACCCGCGCCCTGGCCGCCGAGGGCATCCCGGTCCACATCGGCCACGCGGCCGGGAACCTGCCCGCGCGGCTCGACCTGGTCGCCCGGTCGTCGGCGATCCGCGACGACAACCCTGAGGTGGTCGCCGCGCGGGCGCGCGGGGTGCCGGTGCTCAAGCGCGACGCGGTGCTCGGTGAGGTGGTCAACCCGCTGCGCGGCATCGCGATTTCCGGCACGCACGGCAAGACCACCACCTGCGCGCTGACCGCGGTGCTCCTGACCGAAGCCGGCGTCGATCCGACCTTTCTGATCGGCACCAATCTGGCCAACTACGGCACGAACGCGCGGGTCGGCGCGAGCGATTGGGTTGTCGTCGAGGCTGATGAGTACGACCGCGCGCTGCTCGCGCTGCGGCCGCGCATCGCCGTAGTGCTCAACCTCGAGCACGACCATCCCGACATCTACGCCGACCTCGCCGACCTGACCGCCACCTTCGAGCAGTTCGTCGACCAGACGCACCGCGACGGACTCGTCCTGCTCGGCGCCGACTCGCCGCCGGCGGCGGCCCTGGCCTCGAGTGCCGCGGCGCCGGTGCAGACCTACGGCTTCGCCGACGGCGCCGACTGGCGGGTGTCCGAGTTCGCCGCCGCGCCCGACGGCATCGCCTTCCAACTCACCTGCCCCGCCGGTGAGCGGCTGCGGGTCACCGCGCCGTTGGTCGGCAGGCACAATGCGCTCAACGCCACGGCGGCCATCGCCGTCGCCGCGGCGGTGGGCGTGCCGCCGGCCGAGGCGGCCGAGCTGCTGCGCGCCTATCGCGGCGCCGAGCGACGGCTCGAGGTGGTCGGGCGGCGCGGCGGAGTGACCATCATCGACGACTATGCGCATCACCCCAGCGAGGTGCGGGCGACCATCGCGGCGGTGCGCGCGGCGCACCCGGCGGCCCGGCTGCGGGTGATCTACGAGCCGCACCAGTATGCCCGCACGCGGGCGCTGCTGGCCGACTACGCAGGCGCCTTCGACCTGGCTGACGAAGCTCGCATCGTGCCCATCTATCAGGCCCGCGAGACCGACACCAGCGGCGTTGACGCGGGCCGGCTGGCCGCGGTCGCCGGCGGCGCCGAGGCCCTGGAGAGCCAGGCCGCCGCCGGCGAGTGGCTGCTCGCCGAGACCGCCGGCGAACAAGTCTGGCTGCTCATGGGCGCGGGGACGATCACTCAACTGGCCCACCGGCTGGCCGCCGAGCTGGGCGCATGATCGACCTGCACTGCCACACCACCTGCTCCGACGGCTCCGACCCGCCGGCGGCGCTGGTGCGGCTGGCGGCGCAGGCCGGCATCCGTCACCTGAGCATCACCGACCACGACACCACCGCGGCCTATGACCAGGCGGAGCCGGCGGCCGGCGCCCTCGGTCTCGAGCTGTTGGTCGGCGTCGAGCTGAGCCTCGACTTTGCCGGCGGCACCTTCCACCTGCTCGGCTACCTGATCGATCGATCCTGCCCGGCTCTGGTCGAGGCGCTGGCGCGCGTGCAGGAATGGCGCGCGACGCGGAACGTGCGGATGGTCGAGCGGCTGGCCGCGATGGGCCTGCCGATCGACCTTGCGGGGGTCGAAGCACTGGCCGCCGGCGGGCAGATCGGCCGGCCGCACCTGGCCCGCGTGCTGGTCGACCGCGGCGCCGCCGCGACGGTGGCCGAGGCGTTCGAGCGGTACCTGGGCCGCAGCAGCCCGGCCTACGTGCCCCGGCCGCGGCTCTCGCCGGCCGAGGGCATCGCGCTGGTCCACGGCGCCGGCGGCGCGGCGGTGCTGGCCCATCCGTACCAACTGCGGCTCGGCGACGCCGCGCTGCGCGAGAACCTGCGCACTTGGAGCGAGCTCGGGCTGGACGGTGTTGAGGTCTATTACAGCCGGCACACCCCGATGATGGTCGAGCAGTACCTCGGACTGGCGCGGGAGTTTGACCTGGTGGTGACCGGCGGCAGCGACTATCACGGCCTGGCCAAGCCCGACATCGCCCTGGGCGATCTGCCGGCGGGCGTGCCGCCGGCCACCGAGCTGCTGGCCGGCCTGCAGCGGGCGGCGGAGAAGTGGCGATGAACGCCCTGGCCGAGCGCGTCTGGTGGCGGCCCAGCCTGCTGGCGACCTTCGCCGCCGGCATGGTGCTGCTGGTCTCCGGCCTGCGCGCCGGGACCGCCTGGATTGAGCAGGGCACACTGCTGCACGAGCTGGCGGCGCCGGTGCCCGGCGCGCCGCCCTGGCGGACCACGCTGCCCGGCCTCGATCCGACGGTGACCCACCTGCTCGAGCTCGCGGTCACGGTCACCGCGCCGAGCGACCGCGACGCGACGGTGACCGCGCGGCCCGAGCTGCGGGTCTACGGCCCCGGTGGCCAGCGGATTGACCAGGTGCTCGAGCCGGCCGGCCCGGCGGCGACGGTGACCGCGCGGAGAGAGACGCAGATCGTCTGCCGCTGGTGGCTGCGACCGCTGGAGGCCGGCGACCACGAGCTCAAGGTGGTCAAGCTCGAGCTCTCGCAGCCGGAGCTGAAGCCGCGTGCCTGGCGCGTCCGCGTCGCCCGCGACGTGCCCGCTTCGCCGGCGGGTCGGGGACCGATTGCCGCGGGCTTCATCCTCGCCGCGCTCGCCTTCGGGCTCTACATGGCCACGTTGCGGCCGCGCGAGGTGGTCAACGCCGGAGCATCGTCGCGCGGGTAATCCGGTCGCCGACGACGATCTGGCGGACGATACTCATGCCGTCGCCCAGCACGCGGCCGAAGACGCTGTACTTGCCGTCCAGGCTCTGCTGCCGGCCGAGGCAGATGAAGAACTGGCTGCCGGCGCTGTTCGGGTCGTCGGTGCGGGCCATCGACAACGTGCCGGTCAGGTGTGGGCGGTCACTGAACTCCGCCTCGACGGCGTAGCCCGGCCCGCCGGTGCCGATGCGCGGATCGTCGAGCGGCAGCTCGCGCGTGAACGGGCAGCCTGCCTGGACCACGAAGTCGGGCACCACGCGGTGGAACGCGATCCCGTCGTAGAACCCCTCCTCGACCAGCCGGATGGTGCTCGCGCAGTGCTTCGGCGCCACGTCGGGCCAGAGTTCGAGGTAGACCGTGCCGCGGTTCGTCTCAAGCACGACCACCGGGTTGTCGACGTTGGTGAACTCGGGCGCGGCGGCGACTGGTGCTTCGCCGGCGAGGGTCATCAGACCGAACCGTGCGGCGTTGTGCGGCGATGGGTCGCGGGTGCCGGAGTCGCTCCACAGGCTCATCGCCCGGTCGGGATCGACTCCGTTCCAGCGGTTGAGCATGGCCCGGAACGACCAGCCGGCGCGCGGCGGCTCGACGAACTCCTCGACGTTGATCCAGGGCAGGCGGACCTCGAGCGTCCAACCCTCGTCCACATCGTCGCGCTGGTTGAGCGTGCCGGCGCGCTGCACCGCCACCTCGCAGCCATCGAGCTGGAAGCGCTTGAGGAACGCCAGCGGCGGCACGCAGAGGTAGTCGTACAGCACGCCGCGGGCGCTCATCTCGAGGCCGACGTAGATGCTCGGAAAGCGCTCGGGCGAAGGCAACACGAAGAGCTCGACGCAGTCATCGCGATAGGTCGGGTCGTCGCGATTCTCGTGCGTCGCGACGATATCCTGGTCGGCGCAGTCGAATGCGGCGTAGAGCGCCTCATCGTCCCACAGCAACCGCACGATGGTCGCGTCTTTGGGGCCGGTCTGGTCGGGCCACCAGTAGGTCAACGACGCTTCGGCGGCCGCCTGCCAGGCCGGCTCGTCGAGCTTGCCGTCGATGGTGATCGGCCCACCGGCGCGGGCCACGGTGTACTCGGGCGTCGGCGTCAGGTCGCCGTCGCGCAAGGGGAGCTGCGCCGGCGCGGCGGTCGCGGCCAGCAGCAGGCAGAGCAGGCGGTTACGCATCATGCTCCAATCCGTTCGATCACCTCGGTGTAGAGCTCGTCGGCCGCCGCGGCTCGTCCACCGAGCGCCTCGACCAGCCGCTGCCGATAGTCGGCCGCGGCGCCGGCATCTGGGTAGCCGCGCAGGTTGATCCAGACGTTGAGCGCCGCCGAGCGGATCGCGGTGACGGCCAGCAGCGCGGCCATGCCGGCGTCGCTGCAGGCCAGGCTGCTGCCGTGGCGGACCACCGGTGGCAGGCAGTCCAGCACCTCGGCGGCGGCCTCGGCGATGCGCAGCGGCACTTCGGTCGCCGGCTTCAGCGCCTCGCGCAGGGCGGTGTCGCGCGGTTCGGGCGGCTCCTTGGGCAGGCGATAGGCGGCGGCGAGCTGCTGGTAGGCGGCGATATCGGCGTCGATCAGCCGGGTCAGCTCGGCCTGCAACCGCTCGAGCTCGGCCAGCGCGGCGCGCATCGCCGCCTCGTGCTCGGCATAGCGCGGCTTGCCGATGGTCAGGTGGCAGACCATCGCCCCCAGCGCGGCGGCGAGGGCGCCAGTCAGCGCCGAGACGCTGCCGCCGCCGGGCGTCGGTTTGGCGCTGCCGAGCTGGGCCAGGAAGTCGTCGAGCGAGAGGTTCACCGGCTCGCCTCCGCCGTCGCATTCGCCAGGCCGGTCGCGGTCCCTCCCGCGAAGGAGCCCGGCGCCGGGGCGCCAATCCGCCTGCCGGGGAGCCCGGCGATGCCGATCTCATTCAGTCTCGACTACAGCAACATGATGGCGGCCAACATCGGCAGCCGCTATGGGTTTGAGGAGGAGGAGCTCGACGAGCTGCAGGCCGAGTTCGAGCAGGTGATCGGCCAGATAGCCCACGACCGCGCGGGCGGCCGGCACCGCGAGTTCGGCTTCATCGACCTGCCCGAGCGGATGGCCGGCGAGCTGGACCGCCTGACCCGCGTGGCCGATGAGCTGGCCGCCGCCGCCGACGCGCACTTGATTCTCGGCATCGGCGGCTCGTACCTCGGCGCACGGATGCTCTTCGAGGCGCTCTGCCACAGCCACCACAACGAACTGAGCCCGGAGCGGCGGCGGGGCCGGCCGCGCATCTACTTCGCCGGCAACGGCATCGACAACGACGCGGTGGACGAGCTGCTGGAGCGACTCGGCGACGAGCCGGTGACCGTCCACGTGGTCTCGAAGTCGGGCGAAACGCTCGAGACCGCGGTCGCCTTCCGGCTCGCCCGAGCGCGCTGCCACGTCACCGGCTGGGCCGCGACGACCGACCCCGAATCGGGCCGCGTGCGCCCGGTCTGTGCCGAGCTGAAAGTGCCGAACGAGCGAATCTTCGACCTGCCCGAGAATGTCGGCGGGCGCTACTCGGTGCTGACCCCCGTCGGCCTGCTGCCGGCGGCGGTGATGGGGCTCGACATCCGCGCCCTGCTCGAGGGCGCCGCCTGGATGCGCGAGCGCTGCCGCGCGACCGACCTGCGCGAGAACCCCGCCGGGCTCTACGCCGGGCTGCAGTACCTCTCGCTACGGGCCGATCGGGCCACGCGCAACATCTCGGTGCTGGCGGTGTGGGACTGCAAGCTCGAGTCGTTCGGCCTCTGGCTCGACCAGCTCTCGGCCGAGAGCCTGGGCAAGGACGAGCAGGGCCGCACGCCGCTGACCATCGTCTGCACCCGCGAGCTCCACTCGCGCGGGCAGCAGCACCAGGAGGGCATCCGCGACAAGGTGATCTGCAACCTGGTGATGGACCAACCAAGCCGCGCCGAGGTCGATATCCCGGCCGACGACGAGGTCACCGCCGGCCACCTCGATGACCTCTCCTACGTCGGCCACATGTCGCTGGCCGAGGTCAACCGGGCGGCCTACCAGGCGACCGACCTGGCCTATTCGAGCGACAACCGGCCGGGCATGACCATGCGGCTGGGCAAGCTCGACGAGTGGCATCTCGGCGCGCTGATCTACTTCTTCGAGTTCGCCACCGTGATTGAGGGCAAGCTGCTTGGCGTCAATCCGCTCGACCAGCCGGGCGTGCGGGCCTACAAGCAGTTCCTCGGCGGGCTGCTCGGCCGGCCCGAGGCGATCCAGTACCGCGACGCCTGGCGGGTCAACCAGCGCAAGCAGCGGCGCTTCCGCACCGAGCATCAGTCCGAAACGTAGAGCTCGGCGCGGCTGTGAATCCCACCGTTGCCGCCGGTGTCCTCCACCCGGACGGCCACCGACACCCGCTCGCGGCCGGGCGGAATAGGCACCCGCACGGCCGACTGCCAGCCGCGGGTGACCGCCACCGAGACGCCGTCGAGCCAGACCTCCGAGTTGTCGTCGATGCCGGCGAAGCGGAGCTCGCCGCCCAGGCGCTGTACCTCGGCCGGCAGCCGGATCGAGCGCCGGTACCAGGCCACGCCGTCATACTGCGCATAGCCGCGCGCCTCCCACGGCGCGCCGGCGTCGATCGTCCGCCACGGCCGGTCGTCGAACCAGGCGGCGTTCCAGCCGGCGAGCAGGCCCTCCTGCCGGGGATCGGGCCGGAAGCGCCAGCCGGCGCTCAGCTCCATCGGCCAGCGACGAGTCGAGACCAGCACCTCGCCGCCGGCACCCAGCAGGGCGCCGTCGATCACCAGACTCTGCCCGCCGCGGAGCAGCGCCGCCGCGGCGTCCATCCGATGGTCGTCGGCGAGCAGGAGCGGCTCGCGGTCGTCGGCCGCGCGCAGGTCGAGGCCAAGCACGGCGTCGCCGGCCCAGATCACGAGCTGGCCGGGCCGCGGGCGTTCGAGTCGGGCGCCGGCAGGCAGCCAGACGGTCGGCTCGGCCGGGTCGAGAAAGCCGCACGCCGCGCCGCCGTCGGGCTGCAGCACCCCGCCGTGCGGGAGCAGTGCCGCCGGCCGCCGGAGGACCACGAAGGCGGGCGCCGGGGCAATGAGGCGATCGACGACGACCAGCAGCTGGCCCTCGGCGACGATGGTCCGCTCGACCCGGACGGCACCATCGCCCTGCTCCTCGCGCCGCCAGGTGAGCGATTCGTGGCCGAGTTCGGCGACCACGACGGGCTCGTCGAGCGGCGGTGCGGAAAGCAGGAGCAGCAGCGAGGCGGCGGGCGTTGGGAGCATCGACGGTCCCCCCGGGTGCGTTCGGCTCGGCACCGACTGATCCTGCGCGGCAGGAGGGTGCGGCGCGGCCGACAATACCGCGGCGAACGTGGAGGGTCGCATGCAACAGCAACCAGGCGTCGGCGCGGGCTGCTTCATCGTCGCCCTGATCATCACCCTCTTGATGGGCGCCCTGGCGGCGGTCGGCTACGTGCGGCACATCGAGGGCATGGTGATCTTCTTCGGCATCGCCATGCTGCTCGCCCTGGCCGGCCTGATCTGGGGCGCTCTGGCGCTGCAGCAGCAGTCGATGGTCGACGTGGTGGTCGAGGTCACGCCGCTGGAACTGGCCGTCGGCGAGCGGCTGAAGGTGAGCGCGACGGTCACCGCCAAGCGGCGCGCCCCACTGACCCGCGGCCGGTTTGTGCTGCGCTGCCAGGAGCGGGCCATCAATCGCGGCGGCACGAGTGACACCACCTACACGCATCTGGCCCACGAAGAGGTGCTGCCGCTCGAGGCCGGTCAATCGCTGTCCGAGATGTCGAGTTGGACGGGCACCGGTGAGTTCACCATCCCGGTCGGCCTGCCCGGCAGCTTCAGCGGCCGCAACAACTTCATCGAATGGAGCGTCGGCTTCGACATGGGGCTGTCCGGTCCGTTGCTCGACATCCGCCGCAGCCAGGCGATCTTCGTCCGCAACGTGCGACGATAGGAGACCACCATGCCGGCACACGAGGAAATCCATTTCGTCGCCAGTCGCTGGAGCAACGACGGCCTGCCGGTCTATCAGCCGGGCGACCGGGTCAGCGGCACCTGCACGCTGGTGCCCGACCGCGACGCCCGGACCCGCGGCGTGCAGCTCTGGATCGGCTGCCGGATCCACGGCTCGGGCACCGCCGAGACGTTCGACCTGGCGCCCGAGAGCTTCGTCTTCCAAGGCGACCTGCAATCCGGCGTGCCGGTCGTCGCCCGCTTCGACGCCGAGATACCCGTCCACGCGCCGGTCAGCTACCAGGGCCGGCGGATCAAGTTCGACTGGGAGGTCCGCCTCCGGGTCGATATCCCGATCTGGCCCGACCAGCGACTCGAGTTCCCGTTCCTCGTCGAGCCGGCGACCGGCAGCTAGGCGGGCCCCATGGAGCGTCTCGACGGCGGAGTGACCAGTCCGCAGGGCTTCCTCGCCACCGGCGTCCGGGCCGGGATCAAGCCCTCCGGCCTGCCCGACCTGGCGCTGCTGGCCAGCGAATCGCCGGCGGTCTGGGCCGGGGTGTTCACCAGCAACCTGGTCAGGGCCTACAACGTCGACCGCAACCGCCGGCTGCTCGACGAGGCCGGCCCGCTGCGCGCGGTGGTGGTCACCGCCGGCAACGCCAACGTGGCCACCGGCGCGCAGGGCGTCGCCGACACCGAGGAGCTTGCCCGGCTGGCCGCCGATGCGCTGGGCACCCGGCCCGAGGCGGTGGCCGTGGCGCAGACCGGCGTGATCGGCGTGCCGATGCCGATGGAGGGCGTGCGCGCGGCCATGCCGGGTGCCGTCGCCGCCCTCAGCCTCGACGGCGGCGCCGCCGCCGCGGCGGCCATCTGCACCACCGACACGCATCCCAAGCAGGCCGCCGGCCGCTGCCGACTGGGCGAGGTGGCCGTCACCATCGGCGCCATGGCCAAGGGCGCCGGGATGATCCACCCGAGCATGGCCACCTTGCTCTGCTTCGTCACCAGCGACGCGGCGGTGGCCCGCGAACCGCTGCAGGCGGCGCTGCGCGAGGCGGTCGACAAGACGCTCAACTGCCTGACCATCGACGGCGACCAGAGCACCAGCGACACCTGCCTGCTGCTGGCCAACGGCCTGGCCGGCGGCGAGCCGATCGAGTCGACCTCCGACCGGCGCTGGGCCGTCTTCCGCGATGCGCTCTGCGGCGTGCTCGATCCGCTGGCGCGGCAGATCGCCCGCGACGGCGAGGGCGCCGAGACGCTGCTCGTGGTCCATGTCACCGGCGCGGTCGACGAGGCGCAGGCGCGGCTCTGCGCCCGGGCGGTGGCCGCCAGCAACCTGCTCAAGTGCGCGGTGGCCGGCCGCGACCCGAACTGGGGCCGGATCGCCTCGGCTGCCGGCGCCAGCGGCGCGACGGTCGATCAGCGGCGGCTGACCATCTCGCTGAACCATGTGCTGCTGATGCACCAGGGCGAACCGTGCCGGTTCGACCCCGAGGCGGTCAGCCGCTCGATGGCCGAGGGCGAGGTGCAGATCCTGGTCGACCTGGGCCTGGGCCCGGGCGAGGGTCAGGCCTACGGCTGCGACCTGACCGCGGGTTATGTGCGGATCAACGCGGATTACACCACCTAGGCTGCAGCGCTCGCCCGCCGCGCCGATGTTGGACTGGACGCACCTTGAGCGCGGGCGGCGGTGTTTGGTGCGGCAGGAGACGGGTCGGTGCCACGCCGGCGACGGCCACTGTGGAGGCGATACTGGCGCTTTCTGCGCGACGTCGTGGTGCAGACCTGGCACGACGACCTTCCCCTGCTGGCCGCGGCGCTGGCCCACTTCGCGCTGCTCAGCCTCATTCCGTTGCTGCTGCTCGTGCTGTGGGTGCTCGGCACCGTCTACAAAGGCACCGACCCGCAGCAGGTGATTGACCTGGTCGCGCCGATGTTCCCCCGGCTCCGCACCGACGTGGTGGGCAACACCTTCCTCAGCCTGGTGGCCAAACGCGGTGCCGCCGGCGGGCTGGGCATCCTGGTCCTGCTCTGGATCGCGCTGCGCATCTTCGTCACGCTGCAGGCGGCGCTCGACCGCATCTGGGAGGTCAAGCACCAGCACCGCCGGCCGCTGCTGCTCCAGTACCTGATCGCCGTGCCGACGGTGATCCTGATCGGCCTGGTCGCCTGGGTCTCGGCCTTTCTCACCCCGTTCGTCGCCGGCGTGCTGCCGCTGCTCTGGCCAACCTGGGCCGAGGAGGCGCTGCCGACCACCGTCGCCCTGGCCACCGACGCGCTGAGTGTGCTGGTCTCGGTGCTGCTGATGTTCTTCATCTACCGCCTGCTGCCGACCTACCGCCCGCGCACCCGCTCGGCGCTCTATGGCGCGGTCGTCGCCGGCGTGGCCTGGGAGGCCTCGAAGCGGCTGTTCACCTGGTACATCGCCGCCTATGCCAAAACCGATCAGTTTTATGGCGCGATGGGCGGCATCGTCATCCTCATGTTCTGGACCTATCTCTCGGCGCTGATCCTGCTGTTCGGCGCCGAGGTGGTATCCTGTCACGCGAAACGCATCGCCGAGCGGCCGGTACTTGAGGCCGAGGACCGTGCCGCGCCGCCGAGCGAACCGGCCGAGGAACCCGAGCCGGCCACCGAGCGTCTTGCGCCAACAGGAGAGCCCACGTGACCGGTGAGCTGCTCGACGACCGTTACCGCCTCGAGCACCCGCTGCGCAGCGAGGGTGCGCTCACCGTCTGGCAGGCGGTCGACACCCGCATGGAGCGGCCGGTCGCCGTCCGGCTGATCGACGCCGAGCAGCTCGGCGAGGACGGCCTGGCGGCCTATCGCACGCTGGTCACGCGCCTGGCCACCGTCGCCCACCCGAACCTCATCCCGATCTTCGACCTCCGCCTCGACGCCGAGCCGCGCTACGTGGTCGAGGCGCTGATCGAGGGCGAAACCGCCGCCAAGCAGCTCCGCGCCGGCTGGCGACTGGCGCCCGGCGACGTGGCCGAGATCGCCGAACAACTGGCCAGCGCGCTGGCCGCCGTGCACCGGCTCGGGCTGCACCACGGCGAGATCAGCCCGGCCAGCGTGGTGATCGACACCAACCGCACCGGCTACCTGACCGGCTTCGGCGAGGGCGCCGCGGGCGATCCGGCGGCCGACGCCCACGCCCTGGCCGAGGTGATCTACTCGCTGCTCTGCGGCGAAGCGCCCGGCGGCGATGCGCCGATGGCCCTCGATCGGCTCGCCGGCGACGCGCCAAAGCCGCTGCGCAAGGCGATCCTCGCCGGGCTGAACGGCGACGCGGCCGACGCCGCGGCGCTCCTCGCGCGGCTGCAGGAGGAGCCCTACGAGATCGAGTCGGTCGCCGCGCCCGACCTGGGCAAGACGCAGGTGATGCCCCGCATCGCCGAGCCGCCGCGGCGGCCCGAGCCGGTCGTGGTCACGCCCCAGCCGGCGCCGGCGCGGTCGTCCGGCGGTGGCGGCGCGCTGCTGGCGCTGCTCATCCTGGCGTTGATCGGCGGCGCGGTCTATGTCGCGGTGAAGAACCCGTTCGGCGGCACACGTCTGCCCGCCGTGGCCGGCATGAGCGAGGCCGAGGCCAAGGCCGTGCTGGCCGAGCTGGGGCTCGAACCGGTGACCGTCGGCAGCGAGAACTCGGACACCGTGCCGGGCGGACAGGTACTGCGCAGCAGTCCGCCGGCGGGTAGCCGCGTGCGCGACGGCGGGCAGGTGCAGTTGACCCTCAGCGCCGGCCCGCGCTACGTCACCGTGCCGTCGTTGCAGGGCCTGACGGCCGACCGCGCGAAGCAGACGCTGCTCAAGTTCGGGCTGTCGGTCGGCCGGACCGAGACGGCGCATCAGCGCGACGTCGAGAGCGGCATCGTGGTCGCACAGTCGCCGCCGGCCGGCGAGCGCGTCGACAAGGGTTCGTTGGTGACCATCCACGTCAACGAACAGCCGAGCGAGCCGGCGGGGATTGTCGAGGAGTTGACCGGTCGCGCCGAAGAGGCCGTCCGCGAGCAGGTCGACGAGCTGGGCGAGCGCGCCGGTGAGGCGGCCCGCACCTGGGCCGAGGAGCAGAGCGAGCGGCTCAAGGAGCGCACCCGCGAGATGGGCCGCGACTTGCGCGAACGGGCCGTCGAGGGCGTCGGCAACGCCATCGACAACCTGCGCGAGGGCGAACCGCCACCGCCCGAAGAGCCCGGCAACTAGCTCGGCGGCGCGCCCGCCGGGCCCGGCCGCCGGGCCTCGCCGCCCAGTTGCTCATCACCCGGCAACACGTCCGGCTGCAATCCGGCCGGCTCGGGCGCGACGCTGGCCGGCTGGCCCGCCGGCGCGGCGGTGCTGCGCAGCGACTCCAGCCGCAGGCTACCCTGCCGAGTCAATGCGTTGTCGACCCAGCGGAAGACAATCACGTCGCCGGCAGCATTGCCGACCAGGAGCAGATCGCCCGCCGCCGCGACACAACTCGCGCGGCCGACGTCGGTCAGATGCGCCACCGGGTTGAGCCGCCGGCCGCCGTCGATGGCCAGCACCCAGACGCCCTCGTCGCCATCGGTGCGGTAGAGGTGCCCGTCGGCCACCGCCAGCCGCGGCGGCGCGGGGACCTCGGGCTCCGGCTCCGGCGTCGGGGCGATCACGTCCACCGGTGGCTCGGCCGCCGCTTCGGACTCCGCCGCCACCTCCTCCTCGGTCGGCTCCTCGGCCTCGGCTGGCTCGGGTTCCTCGACCTCCGCCGGCGGCTCGGGCTCGTCGCCCGCCAGCGCGGTGACCACGGCGGCCTGCTCGACCTGCCCGACGGTGATCAGATTCGCCGGCGAGAGGGCGTTGAGCAGGCGGTAGCCGCCGGCATCGGCGACGACCAAGCGGTCGGCGGCAAAGCCGAGGCCGAGCAACGGCTCAGTCGACTCGTGGGTGGCCACAATCTCGGCCTGCGCCGGTGGATCGAGCCCGATGATGACCAACTTGTCGGCCGAGACGAAGGCGCGCCGACCGGCGATGGTGACCGACTCGATGGTCGCCTGCCCGGCCACCAGCTTGACTTCGCGCGGCTGCGCCGGATCGCCGATGTCGAGCACCGCCGCGCCGACGCCCGGAATCCCCGCCACGGCGACGTTGTCACTCGCGGCGACGCAGGTCACGCCGCCGTTCTGCGGCGCGTAGCTGCCGACCACACTCGGCTCGCGCGGCCGGCTGATGCTCACCACCTGCAACCCGCCGTCGCCACAGGCGATGAACGCGTGCAGGTCGCTGACCGCCAGATCGAGCGGCGTGCGGGCAACCACGCGCGAGGCGGCGGTCTTTGGCTGCGACGGGTCATTGACGTCGATCACGACCAGCCCGTCGGGCACCACGGCGAAGCCGTAGCCGCCGCTGAGAGCCAGATCGCGCACCAGCGGCAGGTTGTCGCTCGGCGCCGCCGGCTTGCCCGGCTTCTCGCCGGTGCCGGAGCCGGGAAGCTGCGTGCCGTCGGTGACCCCGCCGCCGCGGCTGATCTGCCGCTGGTTGCCGGCCACCCCCTCGCCACAGCCGGCGATGAGGAGCATCAGCCCCAGGCCGCCGAGCCAGGCCACACGCGCGCGGTGGTTCATGCCGTCATCCTCACTGCTCTGCAACTTGGAAGAGGAAGATCTTGTTGACCTTCTCCCCAATCACAAAGAACCCTACACCGGTTCGCGGGTAGAGCCAGATGTCGTACGGGCTCTGGCGGCTGACCGCCGGCGGCAGGCCGTACTTCTCTTTGACCTGCGCCGTGGTCAGCCCGACTTCGACGCCGCGCTGGGTCTGCGCCTCGTGGCCCGGCGGCCGGCCGGCGACGACCCGGTTGACCCGCCCGCTGACCAGCTCGACCACCAGCCCCTGGCGGCTCCAGCCCCACATGCTCACGTCGCGCAGCGGCGCCGGCTGCTGGTGATCGGGCGTCTCGTTGAGCAGCGCCACCAGGTCGCGGTCGCGCGACTCGAGCGCGAGCTGGACGCGGTTCCACAGCTCCAGCCAGCGCTCGGGTTGAGTGCCGTCACTGACCGGCTGCGTGCCGCCGCGTCCCGGGCGGCGACCGCCGCCCTCGCCCACCGCGCGGCGGGCCAGGTCGGCCTGCGCGCCGTTCGGCGCCAGCGCCAGGTAGCGACGATAGGCCTGTTCCGCGCCGGGCTCGCCCAGCTCGGCGGTCGCCAGGGCCAGGTTGTACTGCGCCTCGGGCAACGTCGGATCGGCCGCCGCCGCCGCGGCAAAGCGGGTCAGTGCCTCGCGCGGGACGCCCTGGAACGCCTGCTCGGCCAGCAGCGAGCCGAGGTTGTTCAGCGTGATGGCATGGTTGGCGTTGATCACCAGTGCCTGCTGGTAGGCCGCCTGCGCCGGCTCGGTCTGGCCGTCGACGGTGTACAGGTTGCCGAGGTTGCTGTAGGCCTCGATCCGCGATGGGTCGATGGCGACGGCCTGGTCATAGGCCGCCTTCGCCTGGTTCCACTTGTCGCGGTCGATGGCGCGCGTGGAACGGGTCAGGAAGCTGGTGTCCCACTCGGCGATCGCGTCGGCGAGGGGGAACATCCGCGGGCTGAGCCGGACGATGGCTTGGTGGTAGTGGCACAGACCCAGGTTGTTCCAGCCGGCGTAGTTCTCGGGAAACAGCTCGAGGAAGCGGGCGAAGCGCAGGGCGGCCGAGCCGTAGTCCTGCTCGGCCAGGTCCATCACCGCGAAGTCGAAATCGGTCGCGCCCTTGATCAGCTCGCTGACCGCCTGCGACGCCTTGACCTTGCGGTCGAGCAGCGTGCCGCCGGCGATCGGCGCCTCGGTCAGCGTGGTGTAGACCGCGCCGGCGCGGGCGACGGCATCGAGCGCGCGCACGCCCTCCATCGGCGGGATGCCGGCCCGGGCGAGATAGAGCATCGCCGTCTTGTCGGCGCGAAACAGCCGCTCGGCGGTCAGCGTGCCGTCGACCGCGCCGAGCAGCTCGGCGGGCAAGGCGGAGGCGGCGTCGAGACCGTCGAGCAGCCGGGCGACGTGCTCGTTGCGCAGCGTCGAGCCGTCGGCAATCAGGTCAGCCTCGACGGCGCAGAGGAAGGCGATCTTCTGCTCCTCACCGCCGACCGCCTCGAGCAGTCCGCGACTGAGGTAGACCGAGCCGTCGGGCAGGCCGATGCTGTAGGGCCGGGCGTCCTCGACGCGGCGGAAGCGGTAGCTCAGGCTCTCGGGGTTCGAGCCATAGCCGACGATCTCGGCGCCGATGCGGCTCAGCTCGGCGTCGTCGCTCACCGGCGCGGCGCGCGAGGCGACCAGCGAGTCGGCCTGGGCCGCCTCGAACGCCGTCGCGGCACCGGCCGCCGAGATGCACAGCGCAATCAGCACGCGAGGTCGGAACCGCGCCATGGTCTGCTCCTGCCTGGGTGGCCCCGCAGCCGCACTCTGCCACACCGCCGGTCGGCTGTCAACGCGGCTCGTTGGCACGCACCGGGCCCTGGTCTACAATGACGCTGCGACGCGACCGCCATGTCTTGCGAGCCGATGACAACTTGCCGACATATCGGCCATGCCACGCTCATTCTGCTTACCGCGGCCATCGCCGTCGCCGATTCGCCCGCGCTGCCCGCCGATCTGGTCGGCCGGCTCGGCAATCCGAGCCTGGCCTGGCAGCTCGACGGCTTTGGCGGCGAACCGAGCGTCGCCGGCTTCAACGACGACGGCCGACCGCTGCTGCTCGTCGCGAGCCGCCGCCTCGGCGACGCGCCGCCGCTCCGTGGCGATCTCACGCTGGTCTCGCCGCGCGGCTGGGTGGTTCGCCGCATCGCCCTGCCGCGGCCGGCGGCCGGCCTGCCGGCGATGATCCGCCGCACCATCGCCGCCACCGACGCGGGCGGCCTGCTCCACCTCTTCTCGCTGGCACCGGGCGCCTCCGAGAGCCTGCATCCGCGGCTCGAGGGAGCCGGCGGCGCCGTGGCCGGGCCGCTCATTGTCGGTGCGAACCTGGTCTGGGCAGGTGGCTCGA
The DNA here is from genome assembly GCA_964405335.1 of uncultured Fimbriimonadaceae bacterium. Taxonomy (GTDB): domain Bacteria; phylum Armatimonadota; class UBA10988; order UBA10988; family UBA10988; genus CAYONP01. The sequence continues at coordinate 15,733 of CAYONP010000039.1, read as the reverse complement.
CCGTCACCGTGGTCGACGAGCTGCTCCACCGTCGCTGGCAGGTCGAGGTCGGCGCCGAGGTGACCGTGCCGCTGGCCAGCGACGGCCGGAGCATCTACGCCGCCGGCCGCCTGCTGACCGCCCTCGACGCCGAGACCGGCCAGCTCCGCTGGCGGATTGACCCCGGCGCAGAGGCGCAGACCGGCCTGCTGGCCAGCGCCGGCCTGATCATCGCCGGCTTCGCCGACCAGACCCTGCGCGGCTACGACACCGCCGACGGCGCCGAGATCTGGCGCCTGCCGTGCCAGGCCGGACGGTTTGCGGCGCACCTTGCCCTGGCCGGGCCGTGGCTGGTCGCCGCCACCGAATCGGGCCGCCTGCTCGGCGTCGAGGCGGCTGGCGGCGAACTGGTCTGGCAGGCCGAGCGACCCGGCCCGCTGTCGAGCCCGGCCGTCGCCTTCGGTCATCTGTTCGTCGCCGGCGCGGGGCAACTCCACGCCGTGCCGTTCGACTCGCGGCAGCCCGGCTGGAGTTTCGCCGCCACGCTGGATGACGGGCGGACCTTGGCGCTCACCGCCGACTCGTCGATCTACGGCCGGCGCGTCTACGCCGGCAGTGCGGAGGGCGAGCTGGTCGGCATCGACCTGGCCGATCCGGTCGGTCCGGCGCCCTGGCCGCTGCCCGGCGGGACGATCTGGCGGAACGGTCGCGCCGTCCCGCCCGACGAGGCTAGTTGAACAGGTCGAGCGGGCCGACACCCGGCGGGTTCGCCGCCTCGGCGCCCTGGATCACGCCCGTGGCGGTGATCACGTCGCCGATCTGAAGCCGGTCGAGCAGTTCCAGGCCGCCAATCACCTTGCCGAACACGGCCCACTGACCGTCGAGCTGAGGCTGCGCTCGGAGGCAGATGAAGAACTGGCTGCCGCCGCTGTCCGGATCGTCCTTGAGCCGCGCCAGGCTGCACGTGCCCCGCTCGTGATGCGTCGCCAGCGTGAACTCGCCGGGCACGAACCAGTCCGGCCCGCCGGTGCCGATCCGCGCCTCGTCCGGCGAGTCAGGCTTGGCGAACGGGCAGCCGACCTGGACGACGAAGTCGGGGTAGACCTTGTGGAAGTAGATGCCGTGGTAGAACCCGCTGCGCATCAGGTAGAGGATGCTCGAACAGGTCTTCGGCGCCAGGTCGGGATAGAGCTCGATGGCCAGCCGGCCTCGGTTCTCGATGTCGATGAAGATCACCGGATTGGCCGTCTCATACTCGCCGCCCGGCGGCATGGTAACCTCACCACCCGGCGTGGTCGGCGTCTCACCACCCGGCGTGGTCGGCGTCTCACCACCCGGCGTGGTCGGTGTCTCACCGCCCGGCGTGGTCGGTGTCTCACCGCCCGGCGTGGTCGGTGTCTCACCGCCCGGTGCGCGGGGCGTGACCGGCGGCGGCTCGAGGTCGGCCGGTCCGCTCGGGCTGCCGACGTCGGGCAGTACACCGCCGGCGGCGGTCGGCTGTGGCGCGGCGCTCGAACCGCCGCCCGGCGCCACGACCGGATCGGGGATGGGCGGCGCGACCGAGCGCAGGTCCAGCGGCGGCAGTGCGGCGTGCAGCTCGGCGCCGGCCGGCGCGGGCAGCTCGCCGACGGCCGGCGACTGGGCCACGGCGTCGGCCGCCGGCTGCGGCTGACCAGCGCCCGACCGTGGCTCCTCGAGCGGGATGGGCCGCGCTTCGACGTCGATCACCGCCCGCAGCACCGCCTCGTCGATCGCCTCGCCGATTTCGGCCGGCATGACGGCCAGGTCATCGCGCAGCGGCGCCAGCTTGAGCGCCACGAATTCGAGGTTGCCCAGCCGGGTGGCCTCGCGCAGGTCGGCGATCGACTCGCCCTGCCGGCGCAGCTCCTCGCGCACCGCGGTCAGCCGGTCGCTTTCCAGGCCCGCCGGAACGTAGCCGACGGCCTGCTGCTGCAGCGCCTGCAGGTCGTTGAGCTGTAGCATCAGCTCGGTCTGCCGCGCCCGGCCGGCCTCGCCGATGGCCTGCGCGCTGTGGCGGCTGAGGATGCCGTAGAGCAGCGTGCCGCCCACCGCGGAGGTGAGCAGCGGCGCCCAGCAGTAGTAGACCGCCCCGGCGCCCTCGCGGCGCAGCTCGGCCGCGGCGGCGCCATAGGTCCCGCCCTGCGCGTCGACCAGCGTGGCGATGGGCAGGAAGGTGATGGCCGGGTCCTGGTTGCTCGGAATGGGACGGTAGGGCCGCGCCGCCGGCAGGGCGAACCGCTCGGGCAACTGATCGGCCAGCGCCGAGCCGGGCCCGGTGACCAGCTCACAGCCCTCCGGCAGCGTCGCCTCGAGCGCGACGCCGGCATCGAGCAACCCGAGCTGCGTCTGGAGCTGCACCCGGCGCAGCGGCTCCTGCACCGACTGCCAGCCGTCGCCGCCACTCCAGCGCTGAGGCCGGGCCAGCGCCGGACCGTCGGCGGCGACCAGCAGCGCGCCGCCGGCGGCGATATAGGCCGTGATCGCCGCGCTGACATCGCCATCGTCGACCACCGAGTCGGGGTAGCGCTCGCCGCCGACCAGGATTGCAAGGCGGTAGACCGAGGGGACGAACCGCGCGCGATCGACCAGTTGCGCCGGATCGAGCACGGTGACGGTGATTCCGACCTCGCTGAACGCCGCGCGCAGCGCCGTGGCCACGGCCTCGTCGCCGACCGGCGGGATGATGGCCAGCTCGACCGCGCCGCCACGGGCGATCGCCAAGCTCAGCAGCGCCAGCGTCCACAGCCTGCTACTCATCCGCTGCTCCTGGTGCAATGACAGTGGCGCGCTCGATCTGGTCGCCAATCTGAAGCTGATCGACGACCGCCATGCCCTCGCCGGTCACGCGCCCGAAGACGGTGTACCGACCGTCGAGGAACGGCGCGCGGTCGAGGCAGATGTAGAACTGACTGCCGGCCGAATCGGGGTCGGCCGAGCGCGCCATGCCGACGGTCCCACGCTCGTGCGGCGTGTCGTTGAACTCGGCGGCGACCTGCCAGCCGGGCCCGCCGGTGCCGACCCGCGGATCGCGTGCCGACTCGCGGCTGTAGGGGCAGCCGACCTGGGCGACGAAGCCCGGCTCGACGCGGTGGAACCGCAGACCGTCGTAGAATCCGGCGCGAACCAGCTTGAGCAGGTTCTCAACGTGCTGCGGCGCGACCTCGGGCAGCAGCTCTATCCGTACCGCTCCGCGACTGGTGGCCAACTCGATCACCGGATGCTCCTCGGCGTCCACGCGCGCCAGCGCCTGCTCCACCGCCAACTCGAACTTCGCCACGCGCGCGGCGATCGCCTCCCCGCCGGTGGGCAGCTCCAGTTCCAGCGCCCTCGCCTCGCGCCGCAGATCGAGGAGTCGCTCGGCCCGCAACCCGGCGGCGCCCTCCAGCGCGGCCTCAAGCCGGCGCCGCGCCTCGGCCAGCCGGCGCTCCAGCGGCGACGGCGGCGACGGGCCCGCCTCCGCCGGCGCGGGCGCCGTCAGCGCCGCCGCCAGGCCGCGAAGCAATGGCACTCCGGTTGGCTCGGCCAGGAGGCCGGACCAGACCCAAACCACCCGCCCCGTGCCCTCGTTCGGCTCCAGGCGCGCGACCACGATCTGCTCCGCCGCGGTCAGCCACGGCGTCACCCGCCAGCCCGGCGGCGACGGGCCGAAGCCGGCCACCTCGCGCTCACCGGCCAGGACGGCCGGCGCGTCGGCCGGCCAGGCGAAACCGTTGACGGCCCGCAGCGGGGCATCCGTGAGCGCCGATATCACGCCGGCGCGGTGCAGCCCGAGCAGCCGCGCAATGGGCAACGGGGTGGGACTGAACCGGGCCGTGCCGTCGCCGAGCAGCGCCTCGCGGAAACAGGGGCCGGCGGCGAAGACGACCAGCGTGCCGCCCGACTCGACCAACCCGCCCAGCAGGGCCACACCGTCGCCGGGGGTGTCGATCGTCTCATGGTAGGCGGCTGCCCCGGCCAGCACGCCGATCCGGCCCCGGCGTTCGGTGGCCGTCATCTGGGCGGGGCTGAGCGGTCGGATCGGCAGCGCCAGTTCGGCCGCGGCCTCGAGCAGCGCGGCGCCGGCCACCGGATCGCCCGGCGGCAGCAGCAGCCACGGCGTGTCGGCACGCGCGCCGGCCGCCGCAATCAGCAGGCAGAGCCAGGCGCCGGCCGACTGGGCCATGTGCGCTCCGTTACTTGTGCACCACCCGCAGGTGGTTGATCCGGTCGCCGACCTCGATCTGGTCGGCCACGGTCATGCCCTCACCGAGCACCTGGCCCCAGATGGTGTACTGGTTATCGAGATGCTCGGCCCGCTCGAGACAGATGAAGAACTGACTGCCGGCCGAGTTCGGGTCGGAGGTCCGCGCCATCGACAGCGTGCCGCGCAGGTGCGGCTTGTTCGAGAACTCGGCCGGAATGGTGAACCCCGGCCCGCCCGAGCCGATGCTCTGGTCGGTCAGCGGCAACATGCGGGTGAACGGATCGCCCATCTGAATGACGAAGTCCGGCTCGACCCGGTGGATCTTGATCCCCTGGTAGAAGTTCGCTTCGGCCATCTCGAGGATCTTCTGACAGTGCTGCGGAGCCAGGTCGGGCCACATCTCCAGGTAGATGATGCCGCGGTTCTCGACCTCCAGCGCGAGCACCGGGTTCTTGACGCTGTCCCACTCATGGTCGCGTGACGTGTCGGGCGACGGAACCGGCGTCTCGGGCGGATGCTCCTGCTCGTACTGCGCGCGCGTCTCCTCGATCCGACGCTGGTTCTGGTACATCGGGTCGCGCGAGTCGGTGTACTCGCCCCAGGCGATGTTGCTCGCCACGTCGGGCTGCTCAATCGTCGCCGGCGGGTCGGCCATCGAACCGGCGTAGCCGCCGGAGTCGTTGAACACGTCGCGCGGCGCGACCTCGCCCCCGGCCACCGCCTGGCGCTTCCCGCAGCCGCCGACCAGCAGTGCCGCCAGGCAGAGAATGATGCAGCGCATTGCCGATTGCATGGTGTCCTTCCGTCCGCCGCGCCGGGCCATCATAGCACAAGCACAGCGGGCCCGGCCGATGGTACCCGGCCGGGCCCGCGCTTGTTACACCCGCGGTTACTGCCGGGGGAAGCTGATCGCCGTGAGGAACTGCGAGTAGACCGCCCAGCCGGCATCCATCCGCTCGGTCGGGCAGGCGTAGATGATGCCGTGGAAGACCCCGAACGCCTGCACCACATCGAGCACGAAGGTGGTGTCCATGTCTTCGGTCCAGCCGCTGAGCACCCGCCGCCAGAGCCGGATGTTGCCGTTCTGGGTGTCGATCTCCTCTTCCGACAGGGTCTCGTCGAACTCGCAGCCGAGGTTCTCCAGCTCAGCCTCCAGGCCGTCCCAGATCTCCTCGTGGTCGGTCAGCGTCGGGTCGACCTTGAAGTAGGCCATGACCGGGTTGTTCTCTTCGTCCTCGGCATGGACCACCGCCAGCACGTTGTGCTCGCCGATGAACTGGTGAGCATAGCCGTCCGGGATGACGAACGTCGCGGCGGTGTCCGGGTGGACGATCCGATCGCCCTCGACCAGCTCGCCCTGGCCGAACGTCTGGTCGCCGCCCGGCGTGATCACCACTTCACCCATATCCGCCGGATCGCCGTGCAGCACGCAGCGGAAACCGAGGTCGTCGAAGCTGTTGTTCGGCTGCACCGGCGCGCGCGTCCAGATGCTGCTCAGCTCATCGGGCTGCAGGTAGCTGGCCCCGCGCACCGCGATGGCGAAACCCGGGTCGGTCGTCTCGCCGACCCACGGCTCGTAGGTCCCGTCGGGGAACATGCGGTGGTAGTCGGCGCGGAAGTAGTCGCGGGTCCACTCGGCCACGTTGCCGACCATGTTCAGCGCGCCCCACCGGCTGGCGCCATTGGGGAAGGCGTTGACCTGCACCACGTCACCGAACCGCTCGCCGGTGTTGCAGGCCGCCGGATCGAGCGCCGGGCCCCAGGCATACGGCGTGTTGGCGCTGGTGCCCTGCGCGGCCACCTCCCACTGCGCCTCGGTCGGCAGGGTCATGCCGTAGGCCAGCGCGTACGAGGCGGCGCCGAGCCAGGTGACCGCCACCACCGGCATGTACTCCATCCCCGGATGGCAGACATAGCCGCCCATCTTGTCATCGTAGTAAATACCGCAGGTCGGGGCGTTGGTCCAGAGCAGCACGGTGCCCATCTGCGGATCGGTCACGTTGCCGTCCGGGTCGCGGGTGGCCTGCACCGCGTTGAGGTAGTTGGCGTAGCCTTGGTTGGTCACCTCCATGGCGGTGATGTAGTACTCCTCGAGCTCGACGGTGTGCTGCGGGCCCTCGGTCGGGTCGTCGCCGCCGCCCGGGCGGCCGATCCGGTACTGGCCGGCCGGAATGCGCACCATCGGCATGCCGTCGGGACCGGTGGCGTCCCACGGGTGGTTCGGGTCGATGTAGGAGATCTCGATGTCGCCCGGCTGGTCGATGATCTCCGGCGGGGTGATGAACTCCGTCTCGTCCTGGCGCTGGACCCGGATGCCCGGGTTGTTGTCGGTCGGCTGAATGACCGGCTGCTCCGCCGCACGGGTCAGCTCGACCTCGGGCAGGATGATCGTCGCGCCCGGCTCGAGCGTGATCTTCGGCCGCCGTGTCTGGTAGCCCTCGAGCTCGAAGGTCAGCACCGCCTCGCGCGCCTGGCCGTCGGGCAGCAGCAGGGTGTAGTTCAGCGGCGTCACGCCGATGCCCTCGTTGTCCAGCCGGACCGTGGCACCCGGCGGCGTGCTGGTGATCTTGAGCACGCAGCTCAGCGCCCGCTGGTCGCCGGCGGGGGTGACCACCGCCTGCTCGTTGGGCACGGTGATAACGAAGTCGAGGTTGTCCGGGTTGTCCAGCCGCGGCGTCTGCGTGCGCCCGTTCTGCCGCGCCCACTCGGCCACGTGGAGCTCGACGTAGTTGGCCAGGCTCAGCAGCCGCACCTTGCCCTCGGTGTCTTTGCAGGCGCCTTTGAGGCCGGTCAGCAGGTGGTAGCTGAACACCCCGTGCGATTCGGCGGTGATCTCCCACGCCCGCTCGCCGACGTCGCAAGCCAGCCAGGTGGCCACCCGCCGGTTCGGATTCTCGGCCGCCTGCTGGGCCAGCAGCCGCGGCCGCAGGCTTCGCGCGAAGGCCTCGCCCATCTCGTTGTCGCCAGTGGCGCGGCCAGCGTCGGGGTCGTTGCGGCAGGCGTCGATGATCACCACGATGGTGTCGGCGCGCACATCCTGCAGCAGTCGCGGGAGCGTGTCGAGCGGCACCGCCGTGTCGGCGAGCAGCAGCGGGTCGGCGTCGACGCCGAGCAGGAACTGGCCCTCGGCCGTCTGCATGCCGTGACCGGCGAAATAGAGGATCAGCGTGTCGCCCGGCTGCGTGCGTAGCGCGGCGCGCTTGATCTCGACCAGCATGTTGCGCCGTGACGGCCGCAGCGCGCCCTCGCTCTGCGGCGTCATCAGGATGCAGTTGTCCTTCGGCACGTTGCCGTAGCGCGGGTCGATCAGCACGTCGCGGAAGGCCGTGACGTCATTGACCGTGTAGCGCAGCGGCGTGATCTCGCGCTCGTAGTTGTCGATCCCGATCAGCACCGCGTGGACCGCCCCGCGCGCCGAACCGGAGAGGAACAGGACGACCAACAACCTGGCCAACCAGTGCATCGCAGGCTTCCTCATCACCATCCCCTCATTGTGACGCATCGCGGCCCGCTGGGCTTCCTGAGCCCGCGGTTACGGCGCGCTGATCAACGCCTCCAGCGCCGCGATGTCCGACTCGCTCAATCCATCGGCCAGCACGGGGAAGGCCTCAAGGGTCAGCGACAAGCTACCCGCCTCGTCGCGTTCGAGCGACTCGCCCGTCGCCAGGCGCAACTTCGCCGCCGGCTCCAGCAGCAGCGTCGCCTCGGCCGGCGCGCCCTCGTTCCACAGCAGCGCCGCGCCGTCGCTGAACACCGCCAGCCGGCGACCGCCCTCGGCGCCGGCACAGCGCACCAGCCGCCGGTCGCCGAGCACATGGCGCACCGTCGCCCAGACTGCCACGAACGGCCGCGGTCCGCCGTCGGCGGTGGTGATGCCGCCGTGGCGGAATCGTCCGTTGCCCGCCGGCTGCCAGCCCTGGTCGGGCAGCCGGAAGCGTTGCCGCCCGGCGGCCAGCCCGCGGGCGAGCGCGAGCGCGCGCGCCGCCTCGGCCGACATCGGATCGATCGGCTCGAACCCCTGGCCGGGTTCCACGAGATCGGTCTCGATCGGCCCGCTCACCGGCGCCGGCAGCCGTTGCCACTCCTCGGCGACGGCGCCAACCAGCGACCATGACTCATCGACGGCCTTGAGCGCCGCGACGGCCAGCGCCAGCCGCTCGGCGCGCTCGGCCTCGAGTCCGGGCGGAGCCTCGCCGACGGCGATCGTCGGCCGGGCGGTGACCAGATTGCGCGCCAGGCCGGCGACATAGCGCTGCCAGGCGTCGGCCGGCGGGATGAGGCGACCATCGGCGGTAGTGGCCGCGGTGCGCTGCAGCCAGTCGGGCGCCTGCCAGCGCGCGGGGAACGGATCCAGCTCGAACACGGTCTCGAGCCCGGCCGCCTCGCCGCCGGCCAGCGTGGCCATCAGCGCCGAGACCTGCAGGTTGCCCGGCTGCGGCTCGTGCCCGCGCCAGAGCGCCGTGGCGTTGCGCTCGAGCCAGCGGGTGGTCACGCCCAGGCGGCGCAGCGGTTCGAGCACCAGGCCCAGGAACGGGCCGGGCAGCAGGCTGTCGGGCGTGGTCCACTCGACGGCCAGTCGCCAGGCGAGGTCGTCCTCGATCGCCGGCAACGAGGCAACGATCAGCTCGTCGCGGGCAATCACCTCGTCGCCGCGGCCGGCGGTGACCGTGAAGCGGTACCAGCCGGCCGGCAGCGGTTCGCTCCAGAGCGGCACTTCGGCGCGCACGCCGGGCTCGACCTGCAGCTCGGCGGCCGGCAGCTCGAGCCGCCGGCGGCCGAGGTGGCTCTCGGCCGAGGCCCGCACCGTGATCGCCTCAGCCGCGTCGCCGACGCCATGGTAGACGGCGGTCAGTGTGAACGGCTCGTCGGGTGAGGCGAGGTGGCCGGGCCCGAGCGAGCCGAGGCCGTCGCGAAGCTCGAGCACCGGGATCTGGGGGATGGCATACTCGGTCGACTCACCCTCGGCCAGGCAGATCGCGTCGAACTGGACGGCGTAGGGCTCGTCGCCGGAGAGCGCGCAGATCCGCGGCGTCCACGGCTGCGGCACGCCGCTGGGCACCTTGATGCTGGTCGAGACACGCCGCCACTCGAACGAGAGCGCCGCCTCGGTGACGCCGACTTCGCGACCGTCGGGGCCGACCAGACCGAGCGTCAGCCGAGCATTCGTGCGGGACAGGCCGCGGGCGAGCAGGCTCAGCGTGTAGGTCCGTTCGGGCAGTAGCACCACCGTGTCCGGGGTGAGGATGAGCTTGCTCGCGCCGACCATGGCGAAGGCCGCGTGCGAGCCCTCGGCGGCGTCGCGGTCCGAGGCGCGGATGGCGCCGGGCAGCGGCGGGTCGTCGAGGTCGATGGCGTCGTGGACGTAGACCGCGCGGAAGCCGACCTCGCCGAACTCGAACCCGCCGTTGGCGATCAGATTGCCGCTCCGCCGCGCCAGCTCGGCGATGCGCTCGTCGCGGATGGTGGTCAGCACTTCAACCTTCACGTCGTCGAGGCGCACCGGGGCCGCCGCCGCCGGCGCGCGGACCGCCAGCAGGTCGCTCGGCGGCGCCATCCAGCCGGACAACTGGTACTCCGACCAGTCGCGCCCGACCTCGACGCGCTGTTGCGCCCAGGCCGGCGCGCTGGCCGGCGGCCGCGAGCCGAGCACCGGCGCCAGCTCGATGATGACCATCTCGGCCGGCGGCTCAGCGCCGTCGGCCAGCGGCGTGTCGAACCCCTCGTGCCGGGCGCGGAACGAGACCCGCAGCCGCTTGCCGAGTGCCTCGGGCGGGAGCTGGATCCAGACGTCGGCGGCGCGGCGGCGTTGCGGCTCGAGCCGCAGGCAGGTCGACTCGCCGTCGGTGGCCAGGCCGACGCCGGTGGTCGGCAGAGTCAGGCCGGCTAAGCCCTGGTCTGGCTCAAAGCTGCTCGTGAAGGCAACCGTCACCTCGGTCACCGACGCCGGGGTGAGCGGTCCCGCGGGCGCGGCAAGCGGCAACAGAGCCAGACACCAGAAGATCACGGTCGCTCCCCAGCCCCGCAAGGCTGCAAGCTCAGACGCGCGCGCTGCACCTCGGTTCGTTCGGTTCGGCGCCCGGTCTTGTACCAGCGGCCGGCGTCGCCGTCAACGCGACCACCTGCTATCATGACCGCATGTGGCTGGTCGCCCTGGTCCTCACCGCCGTGCCGCCGGTCGATTACCTGCCCCCCGAGCGGGTCAGCGTGCTGCCCGTGCTCTTTGTCGCCGCCGACCAGGATGCCCCGACCGACGACCAACTCGACCGCCTCGACCGCCACCTGGCCTGGGCTCAACGGCGCTACCGCGAGCTGCTCGACGGCGTTGACACCTTCACCATCGCCCCCGGTCCGCCGCTGGTTCACCACGGCTCGCGGGAGCTGGCGTTCTACCGCCAGAGCGGCGAGGGCGGCGCACCGCACTACGTGGCCGAGCTGCTGGCCGCGGTCGGCGTCAATCGCTTCACGTGCCCGTATGTGCTCCTGGTGGTGGTCATGAACCCGGCCGACGGCTTCCCCGGCGGCGGCGGCCGGCCGCTCAATGGGGGCTACAACAACGGCGGCGGGGTGGTCATCCTCTCCTCGCACGACCTCGACCGCGCGCCGAACTTCCAGTCGACGCTGCAGCACGAGCTGGGGCACGCCTTCGGGCTGGTCCATGTCGATGCCTACGGCTTGGACATGGCCTCGTCGCCGTCGCTCATGTCGTACAACCCGGCGCATCACACGCGGGGATTTGAGCCGAGCGCCACGCCGGGCATCCTCAGCCCCGAGGACCGCCGTGGCCTGGCGCTCAACCGCCGCGCTTTTCCGCGACTGACCGAGGTGCCTCGCGCCGCCGAGCCGCCGCGCTGGCTCGGGCCGATGCCGATCCCGGGGCAGCCGAGCTACCGTCTTCGCCTCGAGACCGACGCCGAGTCGCGCTATGGCACCCGGCCCGAGCAGGCTGTCCAAGGACTGATTGAGCCGAGCGCGGGGCCCGCGGTGAGCTTCAACCCGGCGACGATGTGGCACAGCGGCGACCTGGCCGACGGCTGGGCGCGGCTCGAACTCGAGTTCCCCGTGCCGGTGACGCTCGACCGCCTGCGGCTCTACACCGAACATAGCGGGCAATACCACCGCGCTCACGCCGCGCGGCTCGAGTCGCTCGACGGGCAGGCTGGCGAGCTGGCCGCCGCGCGGGTCGAGGCCGCGGTGGCCGAGCTGACCTTCGCCCCCACCCTCGCCCGCCGCTGGCGGCTCTCGCTGCGCGCCGGGCCGAGCCGGCAGATCTGTCTCCGCGGGCTGCGCTTCTTCGCCGGCGAATCCGAGCTCTTCGCGCCGGTGCGCGCGCCCGACTAGGAGCCCGCCGTGGCCGACGTGGCGCTGGTGGTGATCGCCGTCGACGGGCTCTGGGGCCGGCTCGGACTGGTGCCCGAGAACGACCGCACCCAGGTCTTGCGGGCGGCCACCGCGGGCATCCACTTCGCGCTCCAGACCCGCGGCGACGGCGCCTCGCTGCGGCCGATCTGCCGGATGTTGCGGCTCGACCCAATCCCCATCTGCGGCCGCGGCCTGCACACCGAGCGGAACGGCCGCATCGTCTGCGATGCGGCCACCGGGCCCGAGCCGGTGTTCGACGCCCTGGTCGACGAGCTGGCCGCCGGGCACGACCCGTTCGGCCGGGCGAACATCCTGGCCATCGGCAGCCTCGCCGACGAAGCGCCGCTGCTGCGCGCCGCGGGGATCGGCGCCGCGGTCGGCTCGGAGCTGTCCGCCGACCACGTTGCCCAGCCGCTCGGCACGGCCGACTCGGGCGTCGGGCGGATCGTCGGCGAGCTGGTGCTGCGCAACAACCGCTTCCTCCGCCCGCCGGTCGCCGAACGGCGGTTCCTGGTGTTGTAGGAGACTGTGATGCTCTACGTCGCCCTGCTCCTCGCCGGCCCGCCGGGCTATTTCTCGGTGCGCGACTGCGGCGCCGTCGGCGACGGCGTGACCGACGACACCGAGGCCTTTCGCGAGGCGGTCCGCCGTGCCGCCGAGCTCGGCGGCGTGGTGACCGTCGATCCCGTCGCGCCGGGCGGCGGCTATGTGCTCACCGGCACCGTCGCGATCGACCGCGGGGTGAGCCTGATCGGCTCGCCGGCGGGTATGCCCTACATCGCCTGGGAGGGCGTCCCGCGCGAGATGCAGCGCGGCGCGGTGATCCTCGCCCGGCCGCGCGCCGAGGACTACACCGGCGAGCGCAAAGCGCCGCTGTTCGACCTCGGCGGCGGCAACACCGTGCGCGGGCTCTACATCCTGTACGACGAGCAGCCCTGGCCGTCCGACGCCGACTTCGCCGACCCGGCGTCGCCCTACCACTACCCCGACCTCGACACCATCAAGGGCCGGTTCATCGCCGAGCATGCCCGACCCTACGGCCCGACCTTCTATGCCCGGCACGGCGCCTCGGTGACCATCGAGGACATCACCTGCGGGCGCTACTGGGACTTCATTCTCTTCCACACCGCCGGCAAGGTGTTTATCGAGCGCTGCTACCTCTACGGCTACAAGCGAGCCATCGCCGTCCGGCACGGGCCCGACGTGATCCGCATCCGCGGCATCCACGTCGTGCCCAACGTCGAACGGCCAATCGTCCGCGAGCACACCCAGCTTCTCGCCGCCATCTGCGCGGAGCCCGACAACATCGCCTTCGACTTCGCCGCGGTCGACGGCTACTCGATCGACGACGCGATCGTCTTCCTCTGCCACACCGGCATGCGGCTCGGCGCCGACGCGGCGCACCCGTTCGTCGACACCGTCAACGGCGAGACCGAGGTGCTCGAGTGGGGCCGCGGACCGTGGGGCTCGTTGCACAACCTGAAGTTCGACAACGTGACCGTCGGATTCGAGGCGTTGACCGCCACGATCCTGCCGAACCAGTTCGCGAACGTGATGGTCCATGTCAGCCTGCCCGCCGAGGCTGCCATCGAGACCGCCGACGGCCCCGTCGCGCGGCAGGCGGCCTTCCTGATCGGACCGGACTACGCCGGCGGCGTGCTGCAGATGCAGAACCTATCGCTCAGTTCGTTCGCGCCGACCGGGGTGCTGGCCGGCGCGCAGATGGTCCACCAGGCTGGGGGCCGCGCCTTCCTGCTCGACTGCCCCGGCATCGACGAGCCGCGCGACTACGCCGATCGGCGGCAGGCGCACCTCGAGCTGTTCGGCCTGGTGGTCAGCAACATCCCCGCCACGCACCTGGTCGGCGCGACGCCCGGCACGCGCGGGCGGATAGCGGTGCGCGGGTTCGTGCATAATGGGGTGGCGCAGCCCGATGGGATGCTGTTCGAAGCGCCTTAGCGGCGACGGAGCACGGAGCATTGGGCGATCGCGTCTCCCGCGCTAGACGTCCGAGGTTGCTGCGAGCCAGCCCTCACATCATGGCAGGGCGACCACGAAACCCCTGGCTCCGGCCGGATAGAAGACCGTCCCCTCGTCGTCATCCAACACGACCGCCTGCCCGACACACCACACCAGTTGCGACGTCAGACGGGCATACGTGCCGATCAACTCGGCGGCTTCTGGCTGGTAGTTGACGGGCTTGCCGGGATCTAGACGCACGCCGGCAAACCGAATCTGGGCGAGGAACCACGTCTGTTGAGGCTCCGCCAGGTCATTCCAGGCGACCCGGCGCGAGAGGCCGTCTTGACTGAGGAACTCGCCGATGGCAAACGGCACGTCATCGGGCGGCTCAACTCGGTACAGCTCCTCACGCATCGTCTGGAGGGCCGCGATCGGTGCACGCTGCTCCATTGCCGCGAGAGGATGGGTGGTTAAGTAACGCGCATCGTTCGCCGCCTCGGTGTGACGCCAGAGCAGTCCGCTGGCGCCCTCAATGGCACGTTCGAGGGATTCGGCGTCGGTCTCACCTGCCGTTACGAACAACGCCTCGTCAGCTAACGCCGGGTCGACGTGCCGCGGGCGCCATCCCGCCAGTCGGTCGACGAGGTCCTGGAGCCGGTAGACGCCTGTGTGATCAAACTGCACCATGGACGGCGTCGGGCGGTGAATTTGCGCCCATCGATAGGGCAGGTCGGCGACCGCGGGATCGCCCTTCGGGCGGCCGGGCACCAACGTCTGATCGTCCCACGCCACAAAGCTGAAGCGCAACGTGGCGGCGGGCCCGACGAGCGGCGGGAGGGGACGACCAAGCACCTCCCGGCCCTGCTCGTCTTCGAGGTGCATTTCGCCCTGCTGGCCAAGACTCAAGAACGGTTCGTGAGGGAGGCCCACGAACAGGCGCCGGAGCTCGTTCCGTGAGCGAACGTGCTCCAGTCTAGCCTGCCACTCGGCATCGGTGAAGGGTCGCCCGCGGTGGGCGCTCTCCTGTTCACGATCTTGGTCCGTGGGCTCCCTGGTCTCGGGCCAATAGCCAGGATCGAAGCACAGGAAGTCGGGAAGGCCGCTACGCATGACGTCGGCGGCCGCCGGCGTGACGTGATCGAGACGAAGCACGAAGCCCTGCGCCAGAGCCGCTCGCTCGTCCTCGGACAGACTGAGCAGGCAGTTGGCCAGGACGGCCGAGGGGCGAGGCCGGTCACCGAGTTGGCCCCCGTCAAGACGCCGGGCACGTTCGACGAACGCGATGTTGGGGCGTCGCTGCAGGACCAGCTCGTGCTCCTGCGCCCACTGAGCCGCAGCCGGAAGCTCGGCGGCACGCTCACCCAACTCCTGGTCGAGCTCCGCTGGTCCAACTAGGACCATCCCGGCATCGGCGGCGCCGGCTTGCAGGGCAAACCCAGCCGCGAGCAACGCTCCGAGCCAGACCCCAACTGGTGGCCCTCCAACAGCAACCGTTGCGGCCAATGCTCCCGCCCGGTGTTTCGTCCGCGCCAGACTCCATGCGACGCCTCGGGCACGGAGGCGCATAGCCATCACTGACACTCTTCGTACGTGATCATATCGAACGTGGCCGTGCCGTCTTCGGTCCAGCCCACACAGCATCCTTCGCCCGTCTCTTCGGGATCGCACTCTTGCAGCTCACCGTCGCCGTCCCATGTCTCCGTGTAGTAGATCCTGTTGATGTACCCCGGAACGTGTGTATAGACGAAGCACTGCACACCTAGTGCCACTGTCTGGACTTCCTCGCATTGCTCCTCGATACAGTCCTTACCGTATCTCATCGGGAGATCTAGCGTGATGTAATCCCCCTCCCAGCTCTCCTCGCAGTCGAAGACCACGTACGACTGATGGGAGTAATGCAACGGACATGCATTCTGGCCAGGATCCCCTGGCGGCCCAATCGCTAGGGCCGCCGCCTGGCAGACGAACCCCACGAACATCGCGACCAACAGCTTTCGCATCGCTTCCCTCCTAGCGCCGGCGCGCCGTCCATCAGGCTGCCCGGACTCCAGACAGCGGTACTTCCGCTCAATCGGAGGATGCGTTCCGTCACCTCCGATGCCCACTAGCTCACCATGCCGAATCCAGTCCGGAGAGTCAATAGCGGGGGGGGGGGTTACGGTTGTGTGTTCGAGCGCTGTTGGATATGTAACACGATGGCGCCGACCGGCCCTCAGCCGGCGCGGCGTT
>CAYONP010000038.1:41683-48846 GCA_964405335.1 uncultured Fimbriimonadaceae bacterium | reverse complement strand
CCTTGACTCCCCTCTCCCTGGCGCCGCGCCAGGGGGAGGGGTCGGGGGTGGGGGCTGGTCAGCTACCACGTACTGGCGCCCGAGCCACCGCGGACACGCCTGGACCGCCGGGCGGGCGGGGACGCCCGCGCTCCGTGCCGGGCGGGCGCGGACGCCTGCGCTCCGTGCCGGGCAGGCGGGGACGCCTGCGCTCCGTGCCGGGCGGGCGGGGACGCCTGCGCTCCGTGGCGGACCGGCAGGCGCGGGGCCATCCATCCCACGAGCAGGACAGCGCGGCCGCTGCAGCCCGGTGTAGGCCGTCGTGGACACCGGCCGGCGCTCAACCGATACTGACCGGACACCCATCGGGAGAGCCGCGTGGCGATTGTCCTTCAGATCCTCGGCCTCATCTTCGTGCTGCTGATCGCCGGGTTGGCCGGCTTTCTGCTCTACTGGCGGTACCGCATTCGGCGGCTCGCCGACGAACTCGGCTGCGGGCTCCACGAGATCATGGCCGCCACGCCGCTGCCGCCGCGGCTGACCCTGAGCCGGTATGAGCGCGACGAGGTGGAGCTCGAACACGAGGCGGAGTTCGACGCGCTCGGCCGCGAGATGGCCGACCTCGGCTTCGAGTGGATCGGCCTCTACGGCGCCGACGAGCTCTACGGGCTCTGGTTCGAAGCCTACGTGCATCCCGCCGAGCAGCTCTACGGCGTGGTTTATGACCATGCCGAGGCCGGCGTCTTCGCCGACCTGGTCGTCCGCTACGTCGACGGCGAGAGCCTGACCGTCTCGAGCGCGCCAACCGGCGAGGAGCTGGACGCACCGCCCGGCCACGCCAAGCTCTACCTCGCCGGTGAGCCGCCGGCCGGGCTCTACCGCCGACTGATGGCCGACATCGGCGACCGCGAGCGCAAGCCGGCGCTGGCCTTGCGGTTCACCGACGACTTCGAGCATGCCTGGGCCGAGGAGATGGACTGGCGCAACCTGCGCGGCTTTTCGACCGATGACGAGATCCGCCGCACGCTGGCCAAGTCGGGCGAGCGGCCGAGCGCGACGGCCCTGGCCGAACTGCGGGAGCTGTACGACCGCAGCTCCGCCGACGGACTGAGCGAGGCGGCGCAACAGGCCTGGCTCGCCGCCACCACCCTGACCGGCGACGAGTGGCGCCGCATCGGTGACCGGCTGGTCGTCGTGCACGACCGCCTGACCCGCGACATGGTCGCCGAACTGCTGCTCGAATGGGCCGAGCCAGACGACGAGGACGAGGACGAGGACGACCCGGAGTCGCTGTTCCGCCAGCGGCTCGGCGACCGCTACGACGACGCCGCCGCTGCACGTTGCCTGTTCGAGCAGGCCAACCAGGCGCTGCCCGAACACGAGCGGTTCGAGAAACTCGGCGAGGTCGACCAGCCGCTACCCGCCGACATCTACCTCGCGCCCGGCTGACGCACGACGGTCACCGTCTCGCCCACCGTCACGCGATCATCGCCACCCGGCCGGCGCACCGTGACGGTGACCGTACCGTCGGCCTCGGCCACCTCGGCGGCGACCTCCGGGCGCTGGTCCTCATAGGGCGTCAGCACCCAGGCCAGCGTCGCCGGTCCAGCGGCGACAGCCTGGTAGTTGAGCACGGCAATCGGCGTGTGCCGAGAGGCGGGCGCGAATCCGAGCACCGGATCCTCGCGGCCGACGACGATCTCGAGGCCGAGGCTCGCCCGCGTCGCCGGCGTCACGAGCAGGTTCGGCGCGTCCGGCTCGTCGCTCCAGGCGGCCTGCGTCGCGGCATCGTGCGCGGCCCGGTCGCTGCCCAGGTGCCACAGGATGTCGTAGCGGTGCTCGGTGTCGTCCTCGGGCGTGAGGCGGTCGACCACCACGAAGTAGTCGGGCTTGACGAACACGACCGTGCGCTGGTGCCGCACGCGCACCGCACGGTCGGGGCCGTAGCCGTGGTCGTAGACTCCGTCGGCGGCGTCGAACGCGTCGCTGGTCAGCCATCGGTTGTCCAGCGGCTCGGCCGATTCATAGGTCTCGCCGAGCCCGCGGCGGTGCTGCTCGAGCCCGTCGACCAGCACGGTGTTGTGCGCCCAGGTGCCGAGCACGTAGCGGCGGTATTTGCTCTGGTCGTAGCTGTAGGTGCCGGCCTCGGTCAGCAGCCGCCGGCCGAAGGCGGTCAGGCACAGGGTCAGCTTGTCTTCGTGCTGATGCCCCGTACCGAACGGCCCGGCCTCGAACAGCAGGTAGAGGTCCTGCGGCCCCCAGCCCGAGCGCATGATGTAGTGCCCGGCCCAGGGGAAGGCCAGCGAGGTGATCGTCGGCGGCTCGCCCTGCGTCCCGCCCGAGGCGGCCCAGGCGTAGAGCGGATCGTCGAACAACTCGGCGGCCTCGCGCAGCGAGGCGGCCACGCCCGTGTAGCCGGCGTCGTTGAGCGGCGGCAGGAAGCCCTGACCGTCGGCGGCGAGCAGGTTGTAACGGTACATCCGCTCAAGCCGCGACAGATAGGCCGCGGGCACCGGCCGGTCGTTGTGGCGGGCGAAGCGCATCAGCCCGGCGAAGTTGCTCCGCGCCACCTGGTGATAGCCGGTGGTCAGCTCCTTCTGTGCGCCGTCGGGATAGACCTGGCGCTCGAGTTCGAGGCTCATCCGCTCGAGCGCGGTGTCGAGCCAGAGGCCGGCGTCGCGGCACTCGGGCAGCAGGATGCCGAGGTGGCCCAGGCCGTTGCACTCCATGGTGACCCAGTTGCCGCCATGCTCGGGATGCTCGACGGTGATCCGCATCAGGTGGTGCGCGTGCTCGATCCACGACTTGAGGAAGACCACCAGGTCGTCACCGGTCAGGCTGGGCGAGCCGTGAAAGCGGTAAAGGCAGGTTGGCCAACTGCCGCTGGTGCGAATGCCGGCCTCGATGGTCCGCCAGGTCAGCGTATCGTTGCCGGTGCCGTAGAGCAGGTAGGGGTTGTCCTCGACCCAGTCGCGCATCTGGGCAATCCACTCGACGGCATACTTCTCGTCGCCGGTGGCCCAGTAGGCGTCGGCCAGCACCACCCAGTCGCCGAAGCGGTTGAGCGTGTAGGTCCACTCGCGGGTGAACGCCGGCTCGGTCGGCGGCAGCTTGTTCGCCTCCCAGTCGATGTCGTCGCCGAGGTGGAAGCCGTCGCGCCGGTGGGCCATGACCTCGTCGGCCCGGCGCGTGTCGGGCGTGTCCGAGTCGGCGATGACGGTGATCACGTCGCCGGTCGCCTCGGCCGACCAGACCCAGGCGCGCAGGGCCTGGTAGCCGCGCCAGTCGGCCGGCACGTCGCGGCAGGTGACGCTGCCGGTCTGGTCGAGCCGCGCCCACTGCCCCGCCCGCTCGCCGACCTGACGCACCACCGCGCTGGGCGACAGGCCGGGCCAGCGCTCCAGGTCGGCCGGCGTCTCGAAGTCGGCCAAGACCAACGAGCCGTCGTCGCCGATTAGCTCGATCTGGTCGAACACCAGCACCGCGCGGGGCGACGGCCGGCGGTCGCCATAGGTGGCGCTGAAGCCGAGGTAGTTGATCTGGTGCCAGCCCAACGGCTCGCGCGAGCGGCCGAACTGCTCGAGCGGGATGACGAGCTCTTTCCAGCCGGTCCAGTCGATGGCGAAGTTGGTGCCGAAATAGTCCCAGCCGTCGCTGCCGCCGGTCAGCGGCGCGTCGCGTTGCGGCCGGTCGCGCTGGTCGAACCACCAACGCGGCCGCTCGCGGGCGCGGAAGTGGGCCAGCAGCGCCTGTTTGGCCGCCGGCAGATCATTGGCCGCGACGGCCTGGGCCACCGCGCGCAGCTCGGGCCGGGTCAGGTCGAGGTTGGCGAAGAAGGCCTCGTCGGTCATGCGCGGGCCGGGGCGGGGCGGGTCGTATTCAAGCCGCAGGTCGTCGATCACCAGGTCGGCTTCGGCGTGCGGCACGTTGCTCCAGCCCGAGGCGGTGAACATCAGGTCGTTGACCTGGTCCCAGCCGAGCGGCGAGCGCGTGCCGCCGCGCTGGCCGATGGGCAGGATGATCTCCTTCCAGCCGACAAAGCCCAGGCCGACCTTGTAGCCCCAGTAGTCGGCGCCCTCGGTGGCCGGGTTCTCGCTGAACACGATGACCATGAACGAGGTCTCGACCGGCCGTGCGCTGTAGAGCCAGAAGCGCAGCAGGTGGTAGCCGGTCCAGTCGGCCGGCACCGGGAAGTGAATGGCCGACTGGTTCGGGTGATCGCGCCAGCGCACCGCGCCGGCGCCCTGCCGCATCGGCTCGGTGACCAGCGCGGTGCCGTCGACGGCGGTGTCGCAGTCGAACAGCGGCCGGACCGCCGGTTGCGGCGCGGCGACCGGGAGCAGCATGAACAGGCAGGTCGGCATCATGGTCGGCTCTCGCTGGTGGATTAGCAGACCGGCCGCGAATCCTTGCCGGCGCGATGCCGCGGCGCGGCGGCGACCGATTCGAGCCACCGCGCGGTGCCGTCGGCGACCAGGCAGAGCAGCGGCAGGCGCCACCACGAGGCGGGCAGCTCGTCGACCGCGGCAATCAGCCCGGCCACCGCCGGCGGTGAGCCCAGGTGCTCGGCCAGGCTCATCAGTCGGCCGCAGAACTGCTGCCCGGCCAGCGCGCCCGAGGCGGCGCCCTCGGCCAGCTCGCAGAGGGTCGCCGGCGCCGGGTGTCTCAACCCGCCAGGGAGCCGTGAGGCCAGGTGCACCGCCAGCGGCGCCAGCGCCTCCATCGGTGGCCGGCGGATGAGCCAGCGCCGGCAGACGCGGTTCATCTGGCGCGCGCAGCCGTCGGCCACGGGCTGGTCGGCGGCCGGCGCCACGCCGACGGCGAAGAAGGCGAGCCAGCGGCGCTCGGCGTCGAGCAGCAGGTCGGCCAGCTCGAGCGACTGGGCGATCAGCCGGCCATCACCCTGGTCGAGCCGCGCACCGAGCGCGGCGCAGGCCTGCAGACCGACGGTCGCCGCGCGGCCGCGGGCGGTGAATCGCGCGCGTGCGACGGTGGTCGACAGCTCCGACGCCGTGCCCTCGGCGCCCAGCTCGTGCAGCCGGGCAATCGCCTCGACCTCGGCGCGGAGCAGCTCGGCGCTCGGCCGCAGCGCCCGCGCGGTGGCCAGCGCCTCGCGCGCCAGGCCGACCGCCTCGCGGCCGTCGCAGCCGCGCGCGCCGGCCAGCAGGCAGGTCGCCTCGAGGCTGGGGAAGATTGGGGCAAACTCGCGCAGTTCGGCCACCGCCCGGTTGAGGATCGCGGTGCCGTGAGTGACCACCAGGTGCGTCAGCGCACGGGCCGTTGCCTGCAGCGCTCGGTCCCAGCCTTCCCAGTCGCTGAACTTCAGCCGCACCGCGCGGTGGACCAGCTCGATCAGCTCTTCGAGGTCGGCCACCTCGGCGGCCGCCAGCGCCTCGACCGCGGCGGCGAACGGGTTGCTGGCCACAAAGGCGGTGGTCCGGCGGGCCACCCGCGCCGCCTCGGTCAGCAGCTCGGCGCGCCGCTCCGCGGTCACGCCGTTGATGCTCCGCAGCGCGTGGAGCACCAGCTCGCCGCGCGCGCCGAGGTCGTCGCCGTCGGCCGCGCCAAGCACCCGCTCGGCCAGCGTGGCCGGGTCCTTGTCGCTGAAGCCCAGCGTGGCCAGGTGCAGCTCGACGGCGTGCCGGTCCTCGTCGCTCAGCTCGCGCAGCGCCGCGCGGACCTCGCGGAGCAGCCGCGCGCCGCCGTCGGCCCAGAAGCGCGCCGCCACGTCGGCGACCAGCACCAGAAACCGCTTGCTCCGCGTCCAGTACCGCCGATAGGCGCGTCCGGGCACCGGGCGGTCCCAGGCATGCAGCGGCCGCTGCTCGGGCAGGGCCAGGATCCGCTCGGCCGCCGCCACCGGCGCCACGGCGCGCTCGGCCAGCGGCAGCGCGGCGAACGGCACGGTGACGCCCCACTCCTCCTGCCGATACCCGCGGTAACTGTAGCTGTCCCACGACTGCTCGCGCCGGTTGGGGCCGTTCGCCCTCGCCACCGTCGCCCGCAGCTCGGCCACCAGCGGCGCGGCCAGCTCCTCAAGCTCGGCCCGGCGAGCCGACCGCCGCAGCTCGTCGAGCCCGTCGTCGACCGGCTGGTCACCCTCGTCGCCGCGGCGGCCGAGCTGGTGGTTCAGCCGCTCGCGCGTCGCCGCGGGCAGCGTCGCGGCCAACTCGTCGAGCCGGCGCCTCGCCGCCTCGAGCCGTGCCCCGGCAATCGACTGCCGCAGCTCGAGCTCCGGCGCCAGCTCACCCCAGTCGCCGGGAGCCACGTCGGCCAGGCGGTGGGCCAGGTCTTCGTCGATGGCGCCGAGCAGCGACGGATCGCTCCGCCGGGCGCGCCACCAGGCGCCGTCGTACAGCCGCAGGCCGTCGCGGAGCGCGGTCGGGTCGGGATCGAAGATCGCCCGCGTCACGGTCTCGCGGCCCAGCCGGTGCCACAACGTCGGGTCGTCGTCGCCGTGGGCGATGCGGCGGAGCGGATCGGACCCGGCCTGATCGGCGCGATCGAGCGCGGCGACGTGCTCCGTCAGCGCGAGCAGCTTGTCGGCGAGACGGCTCGTGAGCGAACTCCGCGAACGACCCGCGCCCCGGTTCGCCGCCGCTGCCGCGCCTCCCTGCCTGCCCGGCGGTGGACAGCAACCCGGTGCGGTGGCAGACTCAGCGGTGGCAGGTGGTCATGCGCGACGAGTCGGACTACGCGGAAGTCGAGGTCGAGGGTGTCGGCTCGCACCCGACGGACAGTTACGTGGTGGTGCTACGCGACGGCGACCGGCGGCTGCCCGTGGTGATTGCCCAGTGCGAGGCGATGGCCATCATGCAGCGCAAGCAGGACGACTTCGAGACGCCTCGCCCGCTGACCCACGACTTCGCCATCGCGCTGTGGGAGCAGCTCGGAGCCAGCGTGATCGAGCTGCGCATCGACGACCTGTTCCAGGGCATATACTACAGCAAGCTGGTCTTCGACCAGAACGGCCGCCAGGTCGAGGTCGACTGCCGCCCCAGCGACGGCATCGCCATGGCACTCACCGCCGGCGCGCCCATCTACGTCGCCTACAGCGTGTTCGAGGAGACGGAGCGGCGCGACGACGAGACCGAGGACGAGGTCTGACGCGGCGAAGCGCATTGCGTACGTCGAGCGTCTCGCTCCACGCCGACCGGGACGGTCGGCCTACGCGGGATGCCGAC
>CAYONP010000038.1:0-41583 GCA_964405335.1 uncultured Fimbriimonadaceae bacterium | reverse complement strand
GACGCGTAGGTCGAGCGTCTCGCTCCACGCCGACCGGGACGGTCGGCCTACGCGGAGATGCCGACGACGCGTAGGTCGAGCGTCTCGCTCCACGCCGACCGGGACGGTCGGCCTACGCGGGCGGCGTATCCCGCACGCCCAGGAGGCGCGATGCACGAGATCGGCGGATTCGGGATCCGGCGCCGCCACCTGCCCCACTGGGAGGAGCCCGGCGCGACCTACTTTCTTACCTTCTGCTTGCTACGTCCGCCGACCGTGGATTTGACTGATCCACCGATCGCGCAACTCGTGGTCGACGCGATCCGTTACTTCGACGGCCGGCGCTACTGGCTGTACGACTACACGGTCATGCCGGATCATGTTCATCTCATCCTCCAGGTGATCGATTGCGGCGGCAGGTCCGAGCGCCTGTGGCGGATCACCCACAGCCTGAAGAGCTGGCTCGCCCACCAGATCAACGACCTGGTCGGGCGCACCGGGCCCGTCTGGCAGCAGGAATCGTACGACCACCTAATCCGCAGCGACCTAGACTATGCGGAAAAGGCAGCGTACATCCTGGACAACGCCAGGCGGCGGGGGTTGGTTGAGGATCCCGCGGCGTGGCCATGGTGCGGTCACGGAAGAGGGCACGCGCAAGGGGACGCCGACCCCGACGGTCGGCCTGCGCGGGATGCCGACGACGCGTAGGTCGAGCGTCTCGCTCGACGCCGACCGCGACGGTCGGCCGACGCGGAGATGCCTGTGGCGCCGCCGCTGCTCCAACTACACCTCCCGCCGGTACAGCATGACCACAAACACCGGCCCGCCGATCACCGCCGTGACCACGCCGACCGGCAGCTCTGTCGTCCCCAGCGCCGTGCGCGCAACGGTGTCGCAGACGACGAGAAACGTCGAGGCGGCCAGGCCGGCGCAGGGCAGCAGCAGGCGATGGTCGGGGCCGATCAGCCGCCGCACCGCGTGGGGCACAATCAGCCCAACAAAGCCGATCGGCCCGGCCACGCTGACCACCGCCGCGGTGACCAAGCTGGCGGCAAAGAAGGCGTACTTCTGCACCTGCTGCGCATCGACGCCCCGACCGAAGGCCAGCTCTTCGCCCAGCGCCAGTTGGTTCAGCGCGCCGGCGAGCTGGAAGATAACCGCCAGGCCGGGCAGCAACAGCGGTAGGATGGCCGCCACATCGCGCAGGCCGATGGTCACCAGCCCGCCCATCAGCCATCGATCGAGGGCGAGCAGCTCGAACGGATCGGCGAGCGAGCGGATGAGCAGGATCATCGCCGAGCCGACCAGCGCGACGGTCACTCCGCCGAGCAGCAACGCCTCGACGCGGAACTCCCGCCGGCGCAGGCCGAGCCGGTAGATGAGCAGTGCCATCGAACCCGCGCCGAGCAGCGAGGCGACCTGCGCATTCCACAACACCCCGAGCACCCCACCCACCGCGAGCGGAAACGAGATGGCCGTCACCGCCCCGACGGCGCTGCCGGTCGCCACGCCGAGGGTGTACGGATCGGCCAGCGGGTTGCGCAGAATGGCCTGGAACGCCGCGCCCGCCACGCCGAGCCCGAAGCCGACCAGGATGCCGAGCAGAATGCGCGGCAGGCGTTGGACGAAGACGATCTGGTAGGCAATCGAGCCCGACCGCAGCGATGGATCGCGCCAGGCGGCCAGCGCCTCGGCAACGTCGATGCGGGCATGGCCAAAGCGGATGGAGACCACCGCCACGATCAACAGCACGGCGACGAAGACGACGACCATCGCGGCCAGTCGGCCAGCGGTGAGCCGGCTCACGGTCGGTCCTCGCGCGGCAGCGGCGGCAAGACCAGCGGCCCGCCCAGATCGGGATCGACGGCGACCCGCAGGCGCTCGCCATAGACCTCGCTGAGTCGCTCGACGGTGAGCACCTCGGCCGGCGTGCCGCAGCCGGTCACCGCGCCGCGGCAGAGCAGCCAGACCCGGTCGGCCCAGCGCGCGGCCAGGTTCAGATCATGGGTGACCATCAGCACGGCGATGCCCTCGGCGCAGAGGCCGGCGAGCAGCTCGAGCACCTCGTGCTGGTGGTGGATGTCGAGCGCCGCGGTCGGCTCGTCGAGCAGCAGCACCGCCGGCTCCTGGGCCAGCACCGAGGCCAGCAGCACGCGCTGCTTCTCGCCGCCCGAAAGGGTGTGGAAACCGCGCGGCGCGAGCTCGATGGTGTCGGTCCGCTCAAGGCAGCGGCGGGCAGTCTCCAGGTCACGCTCACTCTCGAGCCCGAAGCTCAGATGTGGGTAACGCCCGAGCAGCACCACCTGGGCGACGGTGAGCCGATAGGCAGCGTGCACCTCCTGCGGCAGATAGCCGACCTGCCGCGCACGTTCGGCGGCGGCCACCTCGGCCAGCGGCCTGCCGGCCAGCTCGACCCGCCCCTGCTGCGGCCGGAGCCGGCCGAGCAGGCAGCGCAGCAGGGTGCTCTTACCGCTCCCATTCGGCCCCAGCAGCGCGCCGAACTCGCCGGGCGCAAGGGCCAGGTCGACGCTACACAGCACGGGCTGGCCGTCATAGGCGAAGCTGACCGCGCGTGCCTCGCAGACCGGCTGTTCCATAGGGCGAGGGTAGCCGAGGGCGGGAGGTGCGTCAATCGTGCGCGTCACGACGCGGACGCACCCGGTGGGTGCGTCCGCGTCCCGATCAGGTTCTGCCGGCGCGGTGGCTCAGAAGTTGGCGAGCACGCTGAGCATGTTGATGTCGGCGCCGTCATCGACTCGCATGAAGCCATAGTCGAGGTGGAAGTAGCGCCACATCAGGGTCACGCCGACGCTGAAGATATCCTCGGCAACGCCACCGCGGATGGTGATGTTCTCGGTCAGTTGCCGCTCGGCGCCGAAGTGTAGCCCGCCGCGCCCGGCCTGGCTGCCGACATCGCGCCAATCGAGCGCGAGGACGGTCAGCTCGTCGGGCATGTAGACCGCGCCGAGGTTGTAGGTGCGCTTGACCAGCCCGATGCCGCTGAAGCTGGGCTCGTTGATATCGAGCGCCGAGATGCCGAACTGCCAGTCAGGCAGCTCGGGCGGCTGGTACAGCGCGCCGAGGTCGAACGAGAAGCCCTCGTCGCTGGCTCCCGGCGCGTCGACCTCATGGTAGCGCACGCTCACGCCGACGGCCAATCCGTCGACGAACATGTGCTGGCCATAGGTGTACTGGTAGACCTTGTCGGTCCGCCCGGCTCCGTCGTTGGCCCGGAAGTAGGCGAACCCGCCGCCGATCTTGCCCTCCTGAATGGGCTCGATATAGGCGAGGCGGAAGTAATCCTCGCCCTCGGCGTTGACCTTCAGGTCGATCTCGGCCTGGCGGTTACCCACCTGGGCCATGCCGGCCGGGTTGAAGTGCAGGCCGGCGGCGTCATCGCTGACCGCCGTGTAGGCATTGGCCATGCCGATGTTCCGCGCACCACCGCGGAAGGGGTAGAACCCCGCCCCGCTGACGTCTTGCGCAACCGCGCCCAGTGGGCACCCCAACACCACGAACAACGCGAGCCCCACGGGCCGCCGCAGACAGGACATTTGGAGCCCTCCCTTCGCCTCAGAACCTGTTGTCGATCTCGAAGAACAGTCTACCCGTTTCGACCGAGTAGCGCAACCGCAGTTCCCGCGCTCCGATGACGCGGTAGAGCCAGAATTCCGTCTCACCAAACGACCCCGCCGCGCTGCTCTGATAGACCGTCTGACCGAGCACACCCCAGTGGCCGGTCAGCATGTAGTCCAAGAGCAGCGAGGCCGACAGACTGGTGTCCGCCAGATTGTAGTTGCAGAACGCATAACCGCTCCAGCGATCTTGCTGATAGAGCATCCAGTTGAGGCTCAACAGGTGCCGATCGGGAATCACGAAGCGGCTGTTCCAGGTCGTGTCGAACGTGTACCCCAAACTCGCGCTCATGTACGGCCCAAGCTGCTGGTAATACGTCGTGTTGAACGTGTAGGCCAGCTCCTGATCGCCGTTGATCGTGTTCGAGAAACGCAGCGCCATGTAGGGCGACAAACGACCCGTCTGGCCGAGGAAATACCACGGCCGCTTGCTGAAGTTGAGCGATACCGTCTGTCGCCATCGATCCGAACCCAGAGTACTGCGACCGTAACTCGCCCCGAGCGAGGTCGAGAAGCGCGTCCCGCCGAGCCCGACCGGGATCGAGTGACTCTGCCAGACCAGGTTGCTGTTCGTGCTCAGCCCGGCCGCGAAACCGGTCAGGTAGTCGAGGTTCAGGCTGGCGCTCAAGCTCCCTGGGCCCGCTGGTGTATAGAGCGTCGCGTTGCTGTAGAAGTTGCGGTGCTGCGGCCAGCTCAGGGACATCGTGCCGAACGTGTACGGCCCGAACTGCTGCTGCCGGTTGTAGTGCACCCCGAACGTGTGGCCGATCTCGTCGATCACGAACTCGTACTGGCCCCGGTTGCGCGGCAGATCGGCCCGGTGCGCGTAGCTTAACTGGAACCCCGACGAGCGACCGAACAGACCGGTCGACACGCCGCGCGTGAGCCGAAACTCGTTGGTGTACAGGTCGCCCACGTCGAAGTAGTAGGGAAAGTCGACGATCAGCCCGTCCTGCGTGCTGTAGTTGATCACCTGCGTGATCGCCGGCCCCGCACTGGCGTTGTATCCCAGCCACTCGAAGTAGTACGGCTGGCTCAGGACCTTGACCCCGTCGACCATGAACCGCGCGCGGTCGAACCGGATGCGGTCATGCGGGTAGATCGTCGCCCGCTTCGCCTGCACCCAGATGCGCACCTCGGACAGGTCGTACGGCTGGAACATGCCGAGGTCGATGTCGATGTCGGGCTGACGGGTCAGCCGCTGCCCCTGGAAGATGATCGCCTCGCCGCGCAGCGGGCTGTAGCAGACGCCGTAGAGGTCGAGCAGACCGACGCCGAGCAGGTCGCCCGCGTAGGGCGGCTTGCTCGAGTCAGCTAGAGCGGCCGCGTCGTACGGCGGCTCGCCCAACGCGATGGTCACGCCGGTGGCCAGGCCGCGGGCCAGCAGCGAGTAGTTCTGCAGGTCGATCTGGATGTAGTTCGCGCGGATCACGACCCCGCGGAAGCGCACCTCCGCGTCGCCGAGGACCTCCATGATCTGAAGGTCGGTCTCCGGCGCGTAGCTGACCGTCTCGCCGGTGACGTAGATGATGTTCTCATACGTCCGGCGCTCCTCCGGCTCCTGGCCAATCAGGACCGCCAGCCGGTCGGTCTTCTGCTCGCTCAGGCCGGTGACCGTGGCCAGGATCTGGATCTCGGTCGGAAACGCCGTCGCGGTCAAGATGCAGCGGGCGACGCCGTTCTCGATCCGGACGCTGATGGTCCGCCCGGCCGGCCCGCCGCCGCCGACCTCCTGCAGCGTGCTGTCGCTGGCGGTGAAGACCACCTGCCCCGCATCGGCGGGGCCGTTGCCATCACGCACCTGTGCCGTAACGGTGACCTGGCTGGCGCCGTCGGCCGGCACATTCTGCGGCGAGGCGGAGAGGCTGATGGTGACCCCAAGCGCCGGTGAACCGAGCAACCAGAGCGCGGCCGAGGGGAGCCAGAGTTGCAGCCTCGGTCGTCTGGTCTGACACCCCATCGGTGGCCCTGCTCGACGGCTCCCGGCAGGGCCGGGAGCCGTCGCGTCGTCACTGGTGCGGATCAGTTGACCGTCACCGCCAGGTTGCCCTGCACCTGCGTGCCGGCGATGGTCGCCTTGACCACCGCGCCGCCCGGATTGGCGCCGCCGGTGATCTGTACGTCGAACTGACCGTTGCCATCGGTCGTGCCGCTATTGGCCACCGTCACCACGCCCTGCGGGGTGGTGCTCATCTGCACCACCACGCCGGAGCGCACCGGGTTGCCCTGAGCGTCGCGCACCTGCACCGTGATGGTCTTGCTCGCGCCGGTGTTGACCGTCGTCGAGGTGACGGGGTTGCCGCCCTCAAGGAAGGACAACTGCGCCGGGGCGCCCGGCTCGAGCGTGATCAGCGTCTGCGCCGTCTGCAGCACGGTACCGAGCGCGTCCCGCGCGCGGGCCGCGATAGGCACCACGTTCTGACCGGTGACCGCGTTGGTCCCCGCCCGGTAAACCGACGTTGCCACGCCGTTGACCAGGCCGGTCACCACCTCG
Source organism: uncultured Fimbriimonadaceae bacterium (assembly GCA_964405335.1). Taxonomy (GTDB): domain Bacteria; phylum Armatimonadota; class UBA10988; order UBA10988; family UBA10988; genus CAYONP01. The sequence continues at coordinate 35,475 of CAYONP010000038.1, read as the reverse complement.
GCCGGATTACCGGTCACGAACGGGTTCTGCTGGATCGACCCGGCCCGCCGGATCGCCCCGTTGGTCGACTGCAGCGAGAACTGCACGTCGAACGCCAGGTTGCCCGCCGCATCGGTCGCCGGCACCGGCTCGCCCAGCGCGTCGAGGACCGTCGCCGTCACGTCGGTGGTCGACGCCCCGTCGGCGGTCAGCGTCGGGCTGGCCGGGTTGAGCAGGATGACCACCGGCCGCGAAGCCAGGAACGAGATGGTCTGGCTCTGCGTCTCGACCGCGTCGGGCAGCTCCGGCGCCGTGGCCTGAACGTTGGCCACCTGCTGCTGCCCCGCGGCGATGACGATCGACGAGACCAGCTCGATGTCGATCACGCCGGTCAGGTCGGTCAACGCCAGCACCTGCTGGTGCGTGTCGTCGATGAACTGCGCGTTGGGCGGCAGCGTGTCGGCCGCGAAGGTGCCGGCGTCGGTCGACAACTGGACCTGCACGCCGCCCGCCGCATCGCCGTCGCTGGTCTCGATGGTGATGTTCAGCCGGGCCCGGCTCTGGCCGTTGCCCGACAGGTTCTGCTTGTCCGAGGTGAACTCGATGCTGGTCGGCGCCGCGTGCGGAATGCCGACCACGCCGGTGTCGGCCGTCGCCGGACCACCCTTGCCGAACTCACTCTCGGCCCCGCCACTGTCGACCGACGTGACGGCGTAGTAGAAGGTCAGGTTGTTGGTCAGCCCCTGGTCGACGAACTGCGTCGCCGTGCCGGGCACCGTGCCGACCAACGCAATCCCCGGCGCCGTGGCGGGGCTGGTCATTCCCGCGTCGATCGGCGTCGTGCTGCGGTAGACGTTGTACGTCGCCACATCGCCGGCGACCGGCTCCCACTCGAGCTCGACCATGCGGTCGCCGCCGGCGGCGGTGAGCCCGCCCGGCGCGGCCAGCGGCGAGTTGACGCTGACCGACTCGCTCAACGTCGCCTGACCGCGCACACCCGCGGTGTTGACCCCCCGGATGGCATAGGTGTACAGCCCGTCGGGCAGCGGCCCGTCGACCAGTGTGGTCTGCGTCGCGTCGCGGGTGGCGATGACCGAGAAGCCCGACAGGTCCTGCTGCCGCGTCGCCCGGCGATTGCTCGCCCGCGCCGCCTGCAACTGCCGGGTCGTCGCCTCGGCCGCCGTCGGCGGCACCCAGCGCGTCGCACCGCCGCGGACGCGCACCGTCCGCGTGCGGGCCAGCGTGTCGCGCCGGCGCAGAATCTCATAGAAGTCCAGGTTGGTCTCGGGATTGGCGTCCCACGAGAGCCGCACCTGACCGGCCTGGTCGACCGCCGCCACGACGTTGCGCGGCGCCTGCGGCGCGCTGCCCTGGTTCGCCACCACGGTGACCGGGTTCGAATCGACCCCGGTCAACTGCTGGTTCCCGTTGACCTCGGTGATCGGCTGCACCACGTAGGTGTAGCTGACACCGTTCTCGACCGTCTGGTCGTCGTGCCGGGTGACATTACCCAGCGTGACCAGCACGTCGGGGCTGTTCGGGCTGGTATCGGGCGTCCCGCCGGCGCGGCGGAAGATCACGTAACCGGTGACGAACAGGCTGCTGCCCGTCCACGAGAGCGAGACGAAGCTGTCGCCACCACTGGCCGACAGCGTCGGCGCGATACCGATGCTCGCCCCGGCGGTGCTGTTCGCGTCGGGGTTGGACAGCGGCCCGACCTGGTTGTTCTCGCCCACGCCCGCCACGGCATACTCGTAGATGGTGCCCGGCTGGGCGGTGTTGTCGATGAACGAGGTGCGATTGCCGCCGGTGACCGTCGGCGTGGCGTTGGTCGCCGGGTTGAGCAGCACCTCGAAGCCGGCGCCCTGCCGGCTGCGCACCGGCTGATTGCCAATCGCACGGCGGTAGACGTTGTAGGCCCGCGCCGCGTTGGCCACGTCCCAGGTGACGCGCACCGCGCCATCCTCGGAGACCGCCCGCACGCCGTTGACCGTCAGACCACCGGTGTCGGTCGAACTCGAGCCGGTGGCGCTCGAGATGAGGAAGATCAGGCCAATCGCGCCGATCACGCCAAGCAGCGCCCAGAGCGCATTGAACGGCTTCTTGCCGCGCTCGGCGGTGACCACCGGACCCTCGACCTCGACCACCGGCGCCAGCTCGGGCGCCTGGAGCAGCACCGCGCAGAGCAACAGCGTCATGTCGTGGGTGATCGCCGTGCGCAGCAGCGCGCGGTCGCGATCGGTCTCGGCCGAGCGCTCGATCGTCCGCGAGACGACGCTCACCGGGCTGGGCGCCAGGGCCGCATCGACCGGTACGTAGTACTCGGTCAGGTTGACCGAGAGGGTGGCCGAATCGCGCCCCTCGGTCTCGGTGTAACTCTCGACCGAGCCAACCAGGACGGTGGTCAGGCCAAGTGCCCGGGCGAACTCGAACGCCTCATCGGCCGTGGCCGGCGGCTCGAGCACCTGGCTCTCGGTGATCTGACCCTCTTCGATCGCCTGCCGGATCACCGGGTCGCGAAGGTTGAGGCTCAGCAGGTCGAGCGGCTGGCCGACCCGAGGATCGCTGCGGAACTGCTTCAGCGCCTCGGTCAGCTCGCTGGTCATGCGCAGCGGGATCTCTTCGACCACGCCCTCGGCGTCGGTGGCGAACGGCACCAGATAGGCCGTCCGGGCACCCGGCGAGGCCTCGGCCCGCTGTCCGGTGACCGGCATGCCGATGCCGGCGAGCAGGGCGACGAGGGTCAACCACGCCGTCCGCCGCGCCGCCGGACTGCCCAGGAAGTGCTTCATCATTCCGTCCTGCCTTCTGCTCTAGCGGTTGACGATCACGAACCGCTCGTTGACCGCCTTCTGGCCATCGGGAGTGTGGACCAGGACCCGGCAGCGATACTGACCCGCCGGCACCCGTCGACCCGAGTCATCGCGCCCGTCCCACGACACCGAGTTCTGCCCGGCCTCGCCGGCGAACTGACGCGCCAACGTCCGCACCGTCCGACCCGTTGGCGACTCGATCACCACGCTCACCTCCCCGGGCTCGGTCAGCGCAAAGGCGATGTTCACGCCCCCTGCCCGCGTCGGCGACGTCTGCATGAACGGGACGGCCAACCGGCCCCGGTCGCCCCGCGTCGCTTCGACCTTGAACATCCGGCTCCTGCCCAGCGCGCCGGTGTTGTAGCTGTAACCCGCCGTGGTCCGCATGTGCCGCCGCTGACCCGTCTCGAGATCGGTCAAGGTCAGATTCACGTCGCCCGGCACCTCGCGCAGGTCCCAGCCCAGGGTCACATTCTCGTTCGGCCGGTCGCAGTCGGCCTGCATCAGCCACTTGACCGTCCGCTGCGCCTGACCCCGGATGTCGCGGAGGTAGGCCCCCGCGTCGCGACCCCAATCGGCGTTGATCACCGACAACTGCACCACGTCACGCTGCCGCACCGCCGGCGGCAGGTCGACATCGCGCCGATCATAGCCGGGCAGCGCTCCCGGATCCATACCGATGCGCACCGGCTGAGCCGCGCGATCGGTGGTCCGCATCCGCACCGCCGCCTCCCAGCCGCCGTCGAGCGCCAGCAGGTCGCGGCCATTCCCCCGGAACGGACCGACCACCGACGACGCATTGAACACCAGCGTCACCGGCTGCAGCGAGCGCAACCAGTAACCTCGCCACGGGTTGAACACCGTGTTGGTGTCGCCCGCGAAGAGGTAGATCCCGGTCTGCGCCGGATCGGTCGGGTGCGGCTGATACTCGTACAAGACCGGCCGCACAATCCCCGCCGCCACCGCGTCGCTGAACGTGCGGGTGACGTTGTCGAGGGTCACCACCTCGCAGTCGAACAGCCGCGTCGGCACGGTATAGGGGCAGCCCAACTGGTTCCAGTGGGTCTCCATGGTCACGCCGATCGACTCGGTCGCCGGCACCTGCCGGCGGTCGTCGGGCAGCACCAGGTCGGCCAGCGAGCCGTTGAACAGCCAGACGCCCTCGCCCGGCAACAGGGTGGTGATGAACGCGTCGGGGAAGAAGGCATAGGCGCGGATGTTCGGGTTGTACCGCGCCAGCGCCGCGTTGCCGCCGCCGGTCACGCCAAGCGTGCCCAGGCTGCCGAAGATGTTGCTCAAATCGCGGTTGGCGAAATCGAACGGCACCGAGATCATATCCAGCCGGCGGGTCACCGCCGGGAACTGCAGCACCGGCAGCGCCGGAATGCCGATCTCGCGCTCGACCACCTTGGAGTTCAGCCCGTTGCCCGCCGCCGAGATGGTCAGCAGGTGCGTCCCCGGCGCCTGGGTCGGCGCCGAGGCGATGTCCCACTCGACCGCCACCTCGTTGCCGCCCGGCACCGTGGCGATGGTCTTGGTGATGGTGTCGGCCGGATTGGCCAACGAGAAGCCCGGCGGCAACGCCGCCGAGACGCTGACATCCGAGATCGGCCGCGTGCTGATGTTGTTCACAAAGGCGCGCAGCTTGAACGGGTTCGGCGTCCGGTAGACGTGGTTGGCCGGCTCCTGCACCGCCGTGCCCGGATCGTCGCCGGTGGCCAGGCTGAGGCTGAACGGCGCCTCGACGCTGAGGATGTAAGGCTGCTCGAAGTCGCTGTCGGCGCCGCCGAGACCGAAGTAGGTGATGAACTTCCGGCTCGAGTTCGGCGAGATCAGCACGTCCTCCCAGCGCACCAGCACGCCCCAGTTGGCCGCCCGCAGGTTGAGCCCCAGCGGCTGGTAGCCGAACAGGTCGGGACCGGCCAGGTTGGCGTTGACGAACATCGCCGCCGCCGGCGCGCCGGCGGTGCCCGGCGCGGTCCGCACGTCGGCCCCGCCCCAGATGCCGCCCAGCACCGCGCCCGGCCGAGCCAGGTTGTCGAACGACCGCCAGGTATCGGGAATCTGCCGCAGCGCCGCGTCGGCGGTGCTCACCGTCGAGGGGAAGCGAAACTCGGTGTCGATGCTCTCCGACGAGCCCGAGATGAAGAACTCCGTGCCGTCGTCGGTGGCCCCGCCGAACGAGGAATCGACATAGGTCTCGACCCCGATGTACTGCTGCCGATCGGCGACGTTGATCACCTCCACCTCGATGCGCACCATGTCGCGCATCAGCGTGTAGGTCTGGGTCACGACGACAATCGGATCGCTGTCTTCGCCGTCCAGCCCGCCGTTGTCGATCACCTCGGTGTTGGTCGTCAGGTCGGTGATCTGCTCGTGATCCTCACGAATCTGCCAGGTGTAGGTCAGGCCGCGGTTGCCCAACGTCGGCCGCTCGAGGAAGATCTCCTGAATCGGGTCGTCGATCCGGGAATAGAGCGACTCAACCTCGAAGACCTCGCCGTCCGGGTCGGTCTGCCGGCTGCGGAACGACGGAATGCCGCCCGTGCCACCGCCCGAGCCACCCGTCCCGCCGGTGCCGCCGGTGCCGCCGGTACCACCCGAGCCGGTGCCCGAGGTGCCGGCGCCAAGCACCGTGTCGCTCAGCCGGATGACCGAATAGGTCGAGAACGGCGTGGGGTTGGCAATCGAGATGCCATTGTCCGCGTCGGTGAACGGATCGCCACCGGTGGTCTGGATGAACACCCGACCACCGCGGTAGTTCGACCAGCCGACAAACGACGGCGGGTTGTTGGCGTCGCCCGGATTGATCGTCCGCGCCAGCTCGGGAATCCGCATGTCGAGCTGCAGATACTGGTTGGCAAGGGTCAGGAACTCGTTCGACGGAAACGACTCGGTCTCCGTGTCGAAAATCGGATCCTGGTTCTGGCCCCACGCCGGCAAGCCGACCGCGAGCGAGAGGATCGCCGTCAGGACGCCGCTGAGTTTGCGTTGCTTCATGGCTTACCCTACCGCGCCACTCGAACCGTGACCAGTCGCCGCACCTGCTCGCCAGCCGTACCAACGGCGACCAGATCGAGCTGGTAGATGCCGTTCGGCAGCGGTTTGCCATCCGCCGAGCGACCGTCCCAGTAGGCAGCGCTCCGGCCGGCTGTGGCCGTGGTCGTGGGGAGACTCCGCAGGACCCGGCCCGACAGGCTGCGGACCGTCATCGTGACGTCCGCCGGCGCGCTCAGCGCATAGCCGATGTCGAAGCCGCTGCCCCGTCCGCGCGTGACCGTCACCCCGGTCACCTGTAGCCCGGTCCCGACCCGCGGCGCAGCCACCACGCGGAGCGACCGCGGCGCCCCGCCATCATGCTCGTAGGTGAACGAGGCCGTGGTCCGCATGCGCTGCGTCCGACCGCTGGTCAGATCGGTCACCACCAGGTCCAGCTCGGCCGGCACCGCGCGCAGGCTCGGCCAACTGACCGTGGTCGTGCCGGCCGGCCCGGCGACGCTCAGGTCCCACGCCTCGGTCTGCCCCGGCCCGCGCAGGTCGCGGATGTAGCGCCCGCTGTCGACACCCCAGTCGCTGTGCGTCACGCGCACCTCGACACCGCCCGGCAGCGCCGGCGGCGCGGCGATGTCGTAGCGGGCGTCGTACCCGCGCGTCGCCTCGGGCGCGACGCCCAGCCGGGCGCCGTCGGACAGCTCGCCCTGGCTCGCGCGCAGCTCGAACGACCAACCGTCGACCGGCCGGGCCGGCGCCGGCGGCTCGACCACCGCCCGGCCACCGGTGGCGATGACCAGCGTGAAGTCCTCGTTGGCCCGTAGCCAGTGGCCCTTGAGCCGGCTCAACTGCCCCTCGCCCGCCTCGGCGAAGTCGTATCGCCCGGCGGCGTTGACGTTCGCCGCGTTCGGCACGTAGGTGAACAGCACGCCCGGCGTGAGGCGATTGGCAATCGCCTGCCGGAAGGTGATCCGGTTGCCGTTGGCCAGCTCGACGAACATCGCCGCCAGGCCGACCGCCGAGACATCGTACGGATTGCCGATCATGTTCCAGCCGGGCTGCCCGTCGGGATCGCGGTAGAGCCGGATCTTGTACTCGGCGGCGGTGACCGCCAGGCCCGGCAGCGAGCTGATCGGCCGCGGCTCGCGGATGCGCACCCAGTAGCCCAGCCCGGCCGGCGGACTGGTCACCGTCGGCCCGCCACCGGTGGCGTCGGGCGGGCGGAAGCTGGCGAAGGTGTCCGGGTGGTACCGGTACTTGTCCACCCCCACCAGGCTGGCCACCCAGCGCGCCATGGTGAAGTTGTTGGCGCCGAAGATCAGTGCCGGATCGGTCTCGCCGGCGGCCAGCATGCGCGGCAGCGAGAAGGTCTGCAGGCCGGCGGTCAGGTTGGCCACCGCGATGCGGAAGTTCGTCGTCGCGGTGCTCAGATTGCCCGACAAATCGCGCGCCTCGACCCGATAGGTGTGACTGGTCACGCCGAGCTGGGTCGCCGGCCGGAAGCGCAGCAGGCCGCTCGCGGAATCGAAACTGACCAGGCCGGGATCGACCGCGAGCCCATCGAGGCTGACCACGATGCTCGCGGCGTTGACCCGCCCGCCCGGCTCCTGGTCGATGATCGTCGCCACCAGCTCCGGCGGATTGTCGATGATGGTCGACCCGCTCGGCGGCGAGGTGATCTGGATCAGCGGCCCGTTCTGGTCCGAGAAGAGGGTCAGCACGCCCTGGACCAACTCATCCCACGAGGTGTCGGCCACGAACTGCGTGACCAGCGAGTAGTTGGTGTCGAAGTTGGCCACCTCGGCGGGGAAGTAGGCACCCACGCCGCTGAACCCCGACAGATCGATGAACGGCGCGACGGTGTTGCGGATGCTGGTGTTGACCATCGCATCGAGCACCCCCGCCGGCACCGCCGCCGCGGCGGTGTCGACCGCCGCATCGTCGATCTCGGCGGCAATCTCGGTGGCGAAGTCGACCAGGTCGAGGTTGAACCCGAGTCCGTTGTTCGTCCCATCGTCGCGCTGGACCCGCGCCAGCGCGCGGAGAATGCCCGGCGCGAAGCCCGGCAGGTCACTGAGCAGTGCCACGGCCAACTGATCGACCGCGCCGGCCAGCGCCTCGAGCCGGTTCGTCCGCACCACCGCGATGCCCGTCGAGGTGGCCCCGCCGCGGGCGATGCTGCCCGTGTTGTACGAGTTGAGATAGTCGCCGGCGAAGTTGGCCAGCAGCGCCTCGAGCGCCGTCGGGTCGGCCGGCGGCTGGGCGGTGAAGCGCGCGACGAGGTCGTCGTAGGGGAAGCCGTCGGCCTCGCGGCCAAGGAACCGGGCGAAGACGTTATCGGCGCCGTTGCGGCACTCGTACAGCTCTTCGATGATGGCATGCCGGCCGACGTCGAGGCCCAGCGCATCGAGGTTGACGCCGCCGTTGAGCGCCTTGATCCGAGCCAACGCGCTGCGCAGCTCGGCGTTGGTGATGAACGAGCCCTCGTTCGGCGAGGGGTCGAAGACCAGCGCGCGGCCGCGGCTACGCGGCCGCCAACCCGAGGGCCCGCCCTCGCCGGCGAGGACGAGCAGGTAGTGCTGGGCGGGGAAGCGGTCGAAGCTCCAGTCGACGAAGTCGACCAGTGTCTCCTCGCTGCCCATGTCCTGCTCGCCGAGGTCGAGCAGCACCGGCGTAGCGATGCGGAAGCCGCTGTCGGCCGGCGTCAGGGCATCGGGATCGAGCCCCGCCTGGGCCGGATCGGCGGTGACCAGATAGCGCCGCGTGGTGGTCCAGCTCTGGCTCGTCTCGGTCGGATAGGTCAGGTCCAGATCGTCGGTCGACTCCCGCCGGTCCCACTGCACGACGACGTTGACCCGCGCGCTCGAGCCGACCTGCTCGAGCTCGTTGAAGTCACTGATGCTGATGTTCTCGCCGTCGGGGGCCACCGTGTCGCCGTTGAGGTAGACCATCACGGTCCAGTCGACGGCCTGCTGCGCGCGGCCCGGCGCCCCGGCGCTCAGCAGCGCCAGGCCAGCCGTCGCCAGGATCGATGCTCTCCGCATGCTGCCAGCTCCTCGGTCCATGTGGGGGCCGGTTGCCCGGCCCCCGGCGGAGCGTCATCCGGTGCCGCTACGGCGCGGCCGGCGGCTGATCCGCGGTGCTGAACGTGAAGATCGGGCTGAACACGTAGCCATTCGGCTCCGGTGCCCGCTGGTTGTTCAGCGTCGTGCGCGCCCCGACCCGCCAGAAGTAGGTCGTGTTCGGCGCCAGGGTGACGAACCCCGCCTTGGTGCTGTCGTAGCGGAACGACTGCTGCGTCGGCGCGGTCGTCTGGATCGGCTGGCTCTGGAACGTCAACGCCCCGAACGAGACCGACTCGGAGATCTGGAGCACATACTCCGTCGCCCCGAACTGGTTCTGCCACTGGAAGTTGATGTCGTCCACCCGCTGCGCCTGATTGGCGTTCGCGGGCGCCAGCAGTTCCGGCGGCACGATGTAAGTCACCGGCCCGATCCCCGTCGACGCGTCGGACAGGCCGATGTCGTCGTCGGGATCGATATCGTTGTCGCTCTGCGGATTCAGCGTCGGGTCGAAGTCCGGTCCCGGCGGGATGTTCTGCACCTGCCGCCGCGCCGGCCGCGGGTCGCGTAGCTCGGCCCGCACGATGGTCGAGCCGGTGCGCAGGATAGTGCCCCGCGCCATGCCGCGCAGCCGCGCCGCCCGCGCCCGACTCCGGCCAAAGCCGCTGTTGCCGCCCTCGTTGATGATCAGATCGGGCGGGATCAGCACCCCCGCCGGCCCGACCCGCCGGACCTTGTAGAAGTAGGTCTGGCCCGGCTGCGGCGACTGGTGGATGATGGTCATATCCAGCTCGGTCCGGATATCCTCCACATCCTCGCCCTCGCGGCGCAGGTACTGCACCGGCATGACCGTGTTGATCTCGACCCACAGCGGATCGTCCGAGAAGGTCCGCGGCGTGGTCCCGGTGACCGCGCCAATCGCGTCCGCCTCGACCGCCGCGAAGGCCGGCGCCTGACCGCGGTAGACCAGATAGCCGCCGATGAAGTTGCGCGGCGGGCTGAAGTCCCGGTCACCCCACTCGACCACGATGGAGGGGAACACCCCCGGCTGCGCCTGGCGCAGATAGGCGCCCGTCGCCGCGTTGACCACCGGGCTGTCCCGGTTGGTGTTCTCGTTCATCGAGAGCAGCAGGGCGATCGCCGCCAGGCCGCCGATGGCGCCCAGCACGCCCATGATCGCGCCGGTCGGACTACCGCCCCGCTCGACCCGGCTCGGCCGGGTCACCTGCCCCGCCGCGTCGAGCTGCGGCGGCGACCAGGCCGGCAGGACGAAGACCTCGCGCAGCTCGTCGCCGGCGCGAATGCCCTCGGTCGACTGGATCACCTCGCCGGTCGCCTCATCGGTCGACACGTCGGTCACCCGCACGCGGCCGACCTTGACCTTGATCGCTCGCGCCGGATCGGCCGGATCGGCCTTCGGCCGGAAGACGTCGAACAGCATCCCGACCCGCACGCCGTAGAGCCCGCCACGGTTGAGCAGCACGGAGTTGGTCCGCGCCTGGAAGTTGTTCACCGCGGCGGTGATCTGCGTTCGGCGCTCGATCTGATCCAGCCCCGCGGCGACGGCCCGCTCCATGGCCTGGTTGCGCAGCTCTTCGAGCAGCGCCCGCCCACCGCCGGCGGCGGTCTCGAAGCCCTCGCTGAGCGAGCCGTTGACCAGGTCGCCGGTCTCGCCGTCGTAGACTTCGATCTGCAGGTCGACATGGACCCAGGCCGGCGGTCCGGCCTGATCCTCGACCCGCAGGACCCGCCCGGCGACGATCATGTCGGCGTCGAGCTCGCGGTAGAGCTTGCGGATCTCGTCGGGCTCGAACGGCTCGCGCAGGCCGAGGCGCAGCACGGCCTCCTCGACCTCGAACCGCGAGCGCACGTTGTACCCCTTGGCGGTCATCGCCAGGTACAGCGCCGAGGTCGCCGCGCGGCCGAGCAGACCGCCGCCGGCGGGATCCTGGAAGTCCAGAATCAGCGCCGACCGGGCCTCAATCTCCTGCGCCGAGACCGGCTGTGGGCCGTAGGTCAGCGCGAGCAGACTGCTCAGCACCAGCCAGGCCGTCGCCCGACTGCCGGGGTGTCGCCAAACTCGCTTTGCCAGTGTCACTTCCAAGGCCTCCCCTCCGGGATAACCGCCCGGCTCCCGCAGCGGTCTGTCACGGCTCGTCGGCCGTGTGCATCAGCGGCGATGCTGGATCAGCCGCACCGCCCGCACCTGTTCGCCGATCTCATTGACACCGACGAGCACGATTCGATACGTTCCGCCCGGAACCGGCCGACCCTCCCGGTCACGCCCGTCCCAAGCGATGGTGTGCGTCCCGCCGGCATACTGGCGCTGTTGCGCCAGTTGCCGCACGGTCGTCCCGCCGACCCCCTGGACCGTCACCTCGACCGCGGCCGCCGCGGTCAGGGTGAAGGTCAGGCTACCGCCGCCCGCCCGACTGGGTGAGTAGTTCGCCGCGGCGATCTGCAATCCCCCGTCAAGCGGCTCGACGGTGATCCGGAAGCGCCGGCTCGTGCCGGCCCGACCGGTGGTGTAGCGGTAGCTGGAGAGATGACGCAGGGAGCGCTGCCTGCCGGTCTCGAGATCCTCGAGCACCACTCGCAGGGAGCCTGGCATGCTGGCGCCGAGCGCCGGCCACGTCAGTTCGATCGTCTCTTCGGCCCGGTCGCTCGAGACCTCCAGGTCCCAGGTCTGCTGTCGACCCTGCGACCGCATGTCCTCGCGGTAGCGGCCGGAGTAGCGGCCCCAATTGTCGTGCGGGAAGCTCAGCTCGAGGTAACCGTCGAGCGGCGGCCGCGGCGGCTGCGCGCGATCGGCCGGGTCGTACAGATCGGCCGACCCGCCGCGCACCCCGAAGCTCCCGCGCGCGGTCAGTCCGCCGGCGCTGGTGGCGATCACTTCCGCCGCCCAGTCGCCCGGCTGCGGCTGCTGCCGCACCGCGCGATCCTCGCTGACCGAGCGCAGCGCCTCCGGCGGCACCCGCAGGCTGACCGCCTGGAACGCGCGGATCCAGTAGGCGGTGTAGGGATCGAGCCGGAAGACCTGCTGGTACTCGTTGAAGTTGAGCGTGAACAGCGCCGCGTTGATCATCCCGCGCGCCGCCGCATCCTGGATGGTGAACACCTGACCGCCGAAAACCACCTCGCAGGCGAACAGATCGACCGGGAACTCGTAGACGTGTCCGATCAGGTTCCAGCCGGCGCCGAGCGGGATGTCGAACCCACTGCCGGTGGTCGGCGCGCGGGTCCCTTCGATGGTCAGCGGCACGTTCTGGCGCAACTTCATGAAGTAACCGGTGCCCAGCCGCAGCGTGTCGGCCGGCCGCTCCGGATAGAACACATAGGCGCCCTGCCCGGTGTTGTAAGCCGCCATCGGCAGCCGCGTGTTGCGGTTGTTGTCGTCGTCCAGAATGGTCTGGATGTCCGGCGCCACGGCCTGATAGCCGAACGGCGCCGAGACCATCGACAGGCCCTGGACGAAGATGTGCAGCGGCTGCAGCACGAAGTCGATGCCGGTCGTCACCGCGTCAGAGACCACCACCACCCCGCTCCGCGTCGCGGCCGAGAAGCCCGAGGCGTCGACCTCGACATCATACGTGCCCGCCGGCACGTCGTCGAAGCGGAAGTTGTAGGTGTCGCCGTCGGCGGTCGTCGTCGTCGCCGCGCTGATGGTCGTGCGCACCACCGTGCCGGCGAGCAGCAGCCGCACCTCGGCCCCGCCGACCGGGTCGGGATCGCCCTGGATGGTGATCAACCCCACCAGACTGCCCGGCGGCACCGCGGTGAGGGTGAAGTCGATCCCACCGGTGATCTGCTCCGAGACCACCGCCACGTTGGCCTGTTCGGCGGTTTCGAAACCGGCCGCCGAGACCTGCACCAGGTAGGTCCCGGGCGCCACGTCGAGCGAATAGTCGCCGCTGGCGTTGGTCTGCGTGGTGACCAGGATCACGCCGTTCTGCAGCAGCGCCACGCGCGCCCCGGAGACGGACCGGCCGTTGTCGCCGCTGACCTTGCCCTGGATCGTCCCCGGCGCCGGCTGCAACACCAGGTCGACCTGGAACAGGTCGCCGGCGATCACCGCCACGTTGGTCTGCGAGGCGGCGCCGAAGCCCTGCGCCTCGGCCGTCACGGTGTAGGTGCCGGCCGGCACGTCGAGCGAGTAGATGCCGTTGTTGTCGGTCGCCGTGGTGGCCACGAACGGGTTGTTGCCGGTGGTCTGCAACGTCGCCGTGATGGCCGCCCCGGAGACCGTCGCGCCGCCCGTCTCGGTCACCGTGCCGAAGATCGTCCCGGTCTCGAAGCGGAGCAGGCGGATGGTCAGGTCCGAGTCCTGACTGACCTGCGCGCCGAAGACCGGCTGGTAAGGCCGGTGGTCGGCGGTAAACTCGTTGGAGACCACATAGACGCTGTAGTTGGCCACCGACAGACCGCGCAGCAAGTAGGTGCCGTCGGCCAGCGTGGTGGTGGTCGCCATGACCGGACCGTTCGGGTTCGGCCCCAGCCGCGCCTCGACGGTGATCCCCTGCGCCGGGGTCGAGCCATCGGGCCCGACCACCTTGCCCAGCAGCCCGCCGGTGCGCAGGTACTCGGAGATGTTCGACATCAACTCCGGCCGGTCACCGTGGCAGATCACCCAGTTCGTGTTCGGGGTGTAGTTGGAGATGAACCGGTAGTTGTTCCGCTGCGCCTCGAAGCCGTAGCAGGCGAAGACCATGCGCCCGCCGGTGGTCGCGTCGATGTGGCGGATCATCGCCGTCGCGCCACCCGAGGCGTAGTTCAGCGCGACGATGCCGCCGTTGGTCGCCTGCACGTCGTCGATGAACCACTGGTTCGGCGCGCCGGTGCCGGCGAACCCGACCCGGTCGCCCAGCCCGTTGATGCGGATGATGTTAACATCCTCATCGGGCGGACCGAACTCGCCCTGCGGGTTGAACCAGCGGTAGAAATCAGTGTACAGGTCGTTGGTGATCGGGTTCTGGGTGGTCATGAAGACCTGCGACTCGATCCCGGTCACCCCCGGACCCGGGGTCATCACCCGCCGCTGCGCGCCGTCGGGCGTGACGTCGTCGGCCACATCCGGCGGCGCGTCGCTGACGAAGGTCGCGCGCAGCGTGTCGCGCAGAAAGCCCGACGACTGGGTGCCGTTCTTGGTCAGCGCCCAGGCGATGTCCTGGCCGGTGACGAAGAGCCGCCCGCCGCTGGCGGCGAAGACCGTCAAGGCGCTCTGCACGTCGGCGTCGAGCAGCGTGCCCGGGCCGACGAAGAGGTCGCCCGAGTAGGGGCTGAGCCAGACGATCATCCGGTCGCCGTCCTGAGCCGGCAGCGGATTACCCGCCGTCTGGGTCAGACCGACCGGCGCGTAGGCGTTGTAGGTCGAGGAGTCGACCGGCCCGCGGCAGAGCACCCGCCAGATCGCCGGCAGGTCTTGCGCCACCGGGCCGCCGAACAGGTTCAGCGCGCTCTCGAGCATCGCCGGGTTGCCCGAGAAGTCGGGCGGCGTCGGCGCGCCGGGGTTGAACGGCCAGATCCCCGGCAGGTACTGGTTGGCCAGCAGGTGGACCGTCGGCGGGCTGCCGCCACCGAGGTAGAACTGCGGCATGTCGGTCGGCGAGTGGAGCAGGTTGTCGTCGCTGTTGAAGTAGTAGTGCTCGATCGGAATCGCCGCCGGCCAGAAGCGCGCCAGGGTGGTCTGCTCGGCGCCGGCGAAGTCGGCCACCTGGAACTTCTGCCCGCCGGCATAATCGCTGACCACCAGCACCTTGCGGGTCAGGTCGAGCTGCTTGGTGGTGAAGCCGGTCACCCGGTCGTAGCCAAGCGCATAGAACGGCACGGCGAAGCCCTGCTGCAACCGCGCCAGCGGGTTGTCACCCCCGCCCGGCCGGTTGTTGACCCCCAGGTTGGTGTCCACCGGCACGTTGCCGCGGCCGTCGAAGGCGACGATGTCGACGTAGAAGTCGTGCCCCTCGCTGGGCGTGATCCAGGTCGCCTCCCAGACCCCGTCGCCGTCGGCGTCGGCGAGCGGAATGCCGTTGTTGCGGGCGAACGCGATCAGCCCCGCGCGGTTCGCCGCGACCTGCGTCGGGTTGCGCCGCACGATGGCCCCGCCGGCCGAGGCGGGACCATCGAGAAACATGTGGTCGAACTCGATGTTGGTCGTTCCGGCGGTGACGAAGCCGCCCGAGCCGCCGCCGCCGATCACGCCCGCGTCGGTATGACCGGCGACCACCGAGGTGCGCTGGAAGACCGGCTCATCGGCCAAGTGGATCAGCGCGTAGGCCTCGGCCACGCCGCTGCCGGCGTCGAACAGCGGCGCCCGGATGGTGACCTGCGAGTTAGCGAAGGTCTGCTTCGGCGTGACCGTCGGCACCAGCGGCTTGAAGTTGCCGTCCTCGGGATCGATGCCGGCGAGAATCGGCGGCGAGCCGTCGAAGACCTCGATGGTGAAGAGATCGAACGCACCGGTCTGATTGCCGCTGAAGACGCACAGGTTGTTCGACGGCTGCTGCACCGGATTGGCGAACGGATCGGTCTGGATCCCGGCGTTCGGCCCGCCGTCGGCGAAGACCGTGACGTTGCTTGGGGTGGGCACCAGTTCGCCCGGCCCGAGGCCGTCGGCGACCTTGATGTCGAAGTGCAGCCCGCCGCTGTCCTGGTCGTCGGCATAGAGCAAGTGGAACGGCTGGTTGAACTGCGGGTCGGGAATACCCCCCGCGTTGACCCAGGCCGGCTCGGTCTGGTTCCCCGGATCGCCGATCACCTGCCGGTGCTGGCCCTCGGGCACCGGCGGCGCGCCGGGGCCGGGGATCTGGTCGACCTGGAAAATGTCGAAGTCGCCGTTGCGGTTGCTGGCAAAGAGCAGCGAGTTGTTCTGCGGGAACCAGGCCGGCGCCACGTCGCTGCTGGTCGTGTCGGTGATCTTGACCAGCACGCGGTTGTTCGGATCAAGCGAGATCCAGTAGATGTTCGGCGCCGTGTCGGTGCCGATCCGCGAGGAGAAGGCCAGCCGCGTGCCGCCGAAGCTGAACACCAGCCCGGTCGGCTGACCGACGTCGATGGTCTGCCCCGCGTCGGTGTTGACCTGCGACTCGATCCCCGTCTGCAGGTTGCGGATGAAGATGTTCGACCCGCGCACGTAGGCCAGCTCGGTGCCGCCGGGGCTCCAGGCGGGGAACCGCTCGTCGCCGGGCAGGCCGCTGATCAGCTTCGGCGTCAGCGCCGCGCCGCTGTCGGGGTGCGAGCCGTCGGTGCGGCTGATGAAGATGTCGAAGTCGCCGTTGCGGTTGCTGGCAAAGGCGATCAGGTTGCCGCTGGCCGACCACGAAGCGTCGCGCTCGTCGGCGCCGGGCGTCTGGGTGATGTTCTTCTGAATCGTCGGCGGCGTCGTCTGCCGGCCGGTCGCCCCGGCCAGGGCGGCGCGCCAGGCGGGCGGCCCATCGGGGCCGACGAACTCGTGTGCCGGCGCGGCGAGGCAGCAGGCGAGCAGCACGGCGATCGGTCGGCAAACACTCGTCACGCGCATGACCCGACTCCATGACCAGCATCAGTTGCCACGGCAAGTGGCAGCCAAGGGGCGTGAACGTGTCGGCGTCGGAGGACCCACCCGGCCACGAGGGGAGCCGACCGGGTTTCCGCGCGCTGCGCGGCGACCTCCGACGGGGAGCTTGTCGACCGTCTCAAACACATATTCCCGACTCGCGGGCCCATTCAAACGCCTTTCGGGCGAAATCTCGCGCGCATCGCGAGCCGTGCCCCGTCGGCCTTAGACACCGCTCGCCCGCCGTTGCGTCAGCGGTTTCCCGCCCGCGCCGTCAGGCGGTTCGACAACCGCGGCGATCACTCCTCCGGCGGATCTTCGGCGGCCACGGGATTGTCCTCTTCGCGATCGGACTCTCCCGTCGCCTGCTCCATCAGACTGCGCAGCTTGTCGCCCATCAGGTCGCCCAGCGTGCGCTGCGCCGGCGGCGCCGTGGTCTCCGCCGGCGGCCTCGCCTCCTCACGATCCCGTTCGCGCTCCCGCTCGCGATCCCGCTCGCGCCGGCCGGTCCGCCGCTCGCGCCGGCCGGTCCGCGAGTCGTCCTCCTCGCGGCGATCGCTGTACCGCCCGCGCGCCACCGGCACGCCCGGTTCGACCGCCGGCTCGGCCGCCCGCGCCCGCGGCGTGCTGGCCAACGCCAGGTCAATCTCCCGCTCGTTCATCCGGATGGCGTCGACCCGCACCTCGACCTCGTCACCGGGCGCCAACGGCTTGGGGCCCACCGCCTCCGGCTCGACCGGCTCGACCGGCTCGACCGCCGGCTCGGTCGCTTCGGTCGGCTCGACGGCCTCGACCGGCTCGACGGCCTCGATCGCCTCGACCGCCTCGACCGCCTCGCTCGCCGGCTCGGCCGCTTCGGCTTCGGTCGCCTCGACCTCGTCGCTCGCCTCCGGCTCGCTCGCCGGCGCCGGCGCCTCGCGGCCGTTGGCCGCTCCGCGCAACTCCTCGGGGATGGTGATCACGCCCTCGACGCCGATCGGTAGCCGCACCAGGGCCCGGTCGTCGCGCACATCGACGACGGTCGCGCGGACCGCCTGTCCGTCGCTGTAGAGTTTCGGCACATCGCGCCACGGGTCGTGCAGCAGTTGCCGGCGGCCGAGCGAGATGCGCCCCTCCTCGAGGTTGAGCTTGAGCACCATGACCTCGACGCTGTCGTTCACCCGCAGCTCGTCGTGCGGGCTGCCGACGCGCGTCCAGCTCAGTTCGCTGACGTGCAGCAGGCCGTCCAGGCCGCCCAGGTCGACGAACGCGCCGAAGTCGGTGATCCGCCGCACCACGCCGCGCCGGACCTGCCCCTCGCGCAGCGAGGCGACGGTGTCGTCGCGCTCGCTCGCGCGCGCATCCTCGAGCACCTTGCGGTGGCTCAGGACCACCCGTTTGCGCTTCCGCTCGACCTCGATCACCTGCAGCCGCAACGTCTGGCCGACATAACGGTTGAGGTTCCGCGGCCGGCCGAGACTGACATGACTGGCCGGGACGAAGCCCTGGCCGTAGAGCCCGAGGTCGACCAGCAGGCCGCCCTTGACCGCCTCGACCACCGGCGCCTCGAGGACCTCGCCCGAATCCTGCTTGTCGACGATATCGCCCCACGCCCGCTCGCGGTCGGCCGAGCGCTTGCTCACCCGCAGGTGGCCATCCTCGTCCTCGATCCGCAGGACGCAGACCTCGATCTGCTGGCCAACGCGCAGCTCGTCGCGGATCAGGTCCAGCTCCGGCTTGGTGATGATCCCCTCGGACTTGGTCCCGACATCGATCATCGCCCCGTGGTCGTCGATCTGGACCACGGTGCCCATCACCACCTCGCCCTCGCGCAGCTCCTGCAGCGGCTCGGCGGCATCGTACTGGGCCATTAGCTCGTCCATCGAGGGCAAGCCGGTCGGCTCGGTCTCGACCGCCGGCGGCGTCGCCGGGACGGGTTCGGGCGTCGGCTCGTCCAGCGCGGGCGGCTCGGTCGGCTCGGGTTCGGGCAGCGGGGCGGACGACCCCGCCGGCTCCACCGCGTCCGGCTCACCGGCGGGCGGCGGTCCGACGACGTCGTCGTGCTCGTTGATCATTCCTGGCGTCCTACCGCTCCGGCTTCCGCCGGAGTACATCTGTGGCCTGCGCGCCGGCGTCAAAGGGGCGTCAACTCGGCTTCCCACCGCGCGTTGTGCCGCCTCCCGAGCGCACCCTGGCGCCGCAGCCGCCGGAGTATAGCACGGTCATCCAGGCGTGTAAACCGCGCGCAACAGCCGATTCCGAGGCCTCTATCCGCCGCCCGGCCAGGGCTCCAGCGAACCCCACCGCCGGCCCGTCTCGACTTTCACCGCCAGCGGCACCTCGAGCTCGGCCGCCTGCTCCATCGCGCCGGTCACCGCCCGCACCGCCGCCGGCAGCTCCTCGTCGGGCGCCTCCAAGAGCAGCTCGTCATGCACCTGCAGCAACTGCACCGCGCGCAGGCCGGCGGCGGCCAGGTCGCGCTCCAGGCGCAGCATCGCGCGCTTGATGATGTCCGCGGCGGCGCCCTGGATCGGCATGTTGACCGCCACCCGCTCGGCCGCCTGGCGAACCGTCGGGTTGGCCGCGCCTAGATCGGGCACCGGCCGGCGGCGGCCGAAGATGGTCTGCACCCAGCCCCGTTCGCGCGCCCGGGCGACGGTGTCGTCGGCATACTGCCGGACACCCGGGAAGCGGGCGAAGTAGGCTTCGATCAGCGCCGCCGCCTCGTCACGCCCGATCTCCAGGCTGCGGCTCAGCCCGTGGGCCTGGATGCCGTAGGCGATGCCGAAGTTAAGCACCTTGGCCCGCCGGCGCATCTCGGGCTCGACCGCCTCGGCCGGCACGCCGAAGATCTCCGCCGCGGCCAGGGTGTGGATGTCGAGCCCGTCGCGGAAGGCCTGCTTCAGCCGCGCGTCGCCGGTCACGTGGGCGAGCACCCGCAGCTCGATCTGCGAGTAGTCGGCGGCAATCAGCGACCAGCCGTCGGGCGCGCGGAAGAGCTCTCTGATCCGCTCGGCCCAGCCGCCGCGGACGGGGATGTTCTGCAGGTTCGGCCGCGAGGAGCTGAGCCGGCCGGTCGAGGTACCCGTCTGGTTGAGCGAGGTGCGCAGCCGCTCGGTGGCTGGATCGACCAGGCTCAGGTAGGCCTCGGTGTAGGTCGAGCGGAGCTTGGTCAGCTCGCGGTACTCGAGCACCGCGGGGATCAGCGGGTGGGCCTCGAGCAGGCCCTGCAAGGTCGCCGCGTCGGTCGACCAGCCGGTCTTCGTCTTCCGCCCCGCCGGCAGGCCCAGCTCGCCGAACAGCAGCTCGCCGAGCTGTTTGGGCGAGTCGGGGTTGAACCGCCGGCCGGCCAGCTCGGTCAGCCGCTCGCGCAGCGCCTCGATCCGCTCGCCCAGTTCGCGGTTCAGCGCCTCGGCGGCGGCGGTGTCGAGCCGGATGCCGCGGGCCATGATGCGACCCAGCAATGGCGCCAGCGGCAGCTCGAGCTCCTTATATAAGGTGTCGAGCCGCGCGGCGACCAGCTCGTCCTCGAGCCGGGGGGCCAGCCGCCGGGCCAGGTCGGCGCGCAGGCAGGCGGCCTGCGCGCCGGGCGGCAGTTGGCCCGACTCGCCCGTCGGCGGCTGCCAGCCGAGCAACCGCGGAGCGAGCGACTCGGGCGGGTGATCGCTCCGCTCCGGGTCGAGCAGCCAGGCGGCCAGGTGCGTGTCGCCCTCCAGCCGGCCGGTCTCGGGGGTCAGCCCGAAGTCGGCCTCATAGAGCGTCTGGCAGCCGTGGCAGAGGTAGCCGACGCGGCCGCTCAGGACCGGCTCGAGCAGGGCCTTCAGCCGGGCCGACGCCGCGTCGTCGCCGCGCTCGTCGAACAGCGCCATCTGGCCGCCGCGGTGGCCGCCGGCGAGGGGCACGAACCAGGCGCTGCCATCGCCGGCGCTGAGCGCCAGGCCGGGCGGCTCGGGCGACCAGGCGAGGCCGACCACCGCCGCCTCGGCAAGCAGCCGCTCGACGCCCTCGAGCGCCGCCGGCGTGGCCGCCGAACGATAGTCGAGCCCGGCCGGTGCGCTGGTCGCCCGGGGACTGAGGCGGAGCAGCAACTGGCGGAACTCGAGGCGGCCGAGCAGCTCGATCACCCGCGGCTCGTCGATCGGCCGGCGGCGCAGGTCGTCCAGCTCGAAGGCCACCGGCGCGTCACGGCAGACGGTGGCCAGCTCGGCGCTGAGCCGCGCCTGGGCCGCATCGGCGACCAGATTCTCGCGCCGCTTGCCCTTCATCTCGTCGGCCGCCGCCAGCACCGCCTCGAGCGTGCCGTGCTCGGCCAGCAGTTCGGTCGCGCCCTTCGGTCCGATGCCGCGCACGCCCGGCAGGTTGTCCGAGCTGTCACCGACCAGGCCTTTCCAGTCGGGCAGGCGGCTCGGCTCGACGCCGAACCGCTCGCGGACGCCGGCCGGGTCGAAGCGGTGGACCTCGCTCACGCCCCGGCCCTGGGTGGCCAGGATGGTGATCTGCGGGTCGGCCAACTGGCACAGGTCGCGGTCGGCGGTGAGGATGCTGACCTCCCAGCCGGCGGCCGCCGCGCGGGTGGCGACGGTGGCCAGGATGTCGTCGGCCTCGTAGCCGGGCAGGCGCAGCGCCGGCCAGCGCATCGCCTCGACCAGCTCGTAGATCAGCGGGATCTGCGCGACCAGCGCCTCGTCGGGCGGGTCGCGGTGCGCCTTGTAGTCGGCAAAGGCCTGGTGGCGAAAGGTCGGCTCGGGGGTGTCGAAGGCCAGCGCGACGGCCAGCGGGCGCTCGTTCTCGAGCACCGTCAAAACCATGCTGGCGAAGCCGTAGACCGCGTTGGTCGGGGTGCCGTCGCTGGTCCGCAGCTCGCGCACCGCGTGGTAGGCCTGGTGGATCAGGCTGAACGCGTCGATCAGCAGCAGCCGCTCGCCGGCCGCCCCGACGGCGGCGCCGCAGAGCGTGGTGGCGACGGTCATCTCAGCTCCGGCAGGCGGGCGAGGAGCATCAGTGGCGAGACGCCGGGGGTCTCGAGCAGTCGCGGCGCGGCCGGCGCGCGAACGCCGAGGAGCTGGCCGAGCAGGCTCGGCGGGCGGCTGGTGACGATCCCCGGGTCGGCCTCGGCGGGCATGCCGCCGAGCTCCTGGGCCACCGCCACCGCGTCCCAGAAGCCGCCCAGCTCGTCGACCAGATGCGCCGCGTGGGCCTGGCTGCCGGTCAGCACGCGGCCGTCGGCATAGGGTCTGAGGCGCTCGACCGAGTCGTTGCGGCCCCGCGCCACGTCGGCCAGGAACTGCTCGAAGATGTCGTCGACCATGGTCTGCAGCAGCGCCTTCTCGTCGGCGCTGAGCGAGCGGGCGAAGCCGAGCAGGTCCTTGTGTTGGCCGCTCTTGATGGTCAGCGGGTCGATCTGCGCCCACTCGAGCAGGCCGGACAGGTCGTAACCACTCATGATCACGCCGATGCTGCCGGTCATCGTCGCCCGGTTGGCCACGATGCGGTCACACGCGGCGGCGAGGTAGTAACCGCCCGAGGCGGCGATGTCGCCCATCGAGCAGACGTACGGCTTGCGCTCGCGGGCGGCCAGGATGGCCTCGTAGATCTCCTGCGACGCCGCCGCCGCGCCGCCGGGCGAGTTGACCCGCACGACCACCGCCCGGACCGAATCGTCCTCGGCCGTTTCGCGGACCTGGGCGATGATGCTCGCCGCCGAGGCGCCGGCGGCGTCGAGCAGTCCGCCGGCGGAGTCGGCGCTGATCAGGCCGCTGACCTCGATCACCGCCACCCGCTCGCGGCCCAGCCGCGGCACCCCACCGCCGGCGACGGCCAGCGCCCCCGCGAGCAGGGCGATCACCACGAAGGTGGCCAGCAGCAGACCGGCGAACCACTTCAGCAGAGACGGATTCGGCCGATTGGCTTGACTCATGGGGGTCTCGCGAGACACCTTAAGGGGTCGGCGGACCCAGCTTCGCAGTGCGCGGCGGGTGTCCTTCCCCCGAGGTTGCCATGGCGACGACGACCATCTCGTTCGGCCCGCGCTTCCACCCCCGCACCGCGCCGGTGACCTTCTGGTACATCATCGCCTCGGCGGTGCTGACCATTGTCTTCTTCTTCACCACGCAGTGGCCGCCGGTGGCGGCCGCGTTCTTGCGGCAGGTGATGTTCAGCGCCGACACCGTGGCCACCAAGCCGTGGACCTTGTTGACCTACGCGCTGCTCAACATCCAGAGCCCGTTCTGGCTGTTCCTCTCGCTCTACGTCTGCTGGTGGGTCGGCAGCTACTGCGAGCTCTGGTGGGGCTCGCGCATCCAGGTGGGCTTCATGCTCGCCGTGGCCGTCGGCATGGCCCTCGGTCTGCTGCTCGGACAGCTCATCGCGCCGAACCATCTGCCCGCGGTGTCGGGCCTCGGTGCCGCGCCGTTGATCGCCGCCTGGATGACCATCTTCGCCCTCCGCGGACCCGGCAAGCAGATCATCCTGTTCATCCTGCCGGTGCCGGCCGGCATCGTGGCGCTGATCACGCTGGCCAGCCTGTGGTGGTGCTACGGGCCGATCGGCGGCTTCTTCGCCGTGCTTGGCACCGGCGGACTGGCCTGGCTCTACTACGCCCACGGCCACCGCTTCCACACCGCGCTGCGGCGCGTACTGCCCGATGCCAAAACGCGCGAGAAACGCGCCCGCGACCGGCGCTTCCGACGGCTGCTGCGCAAGTCCGGCCTGACCGACACCGACGACCGGCCGAACTGAGCGCGCCTACCAGACGATCCGGTAGCCGAACGCCTGGTCGCCCGTCTCGATGGTCAACCGGTCGCCCTCCTGGCGATAGCTCGCCGGGCCGACCACCGAACCATCGGTCTCGAGCTGCTCCACTGCCGCCGGGCGGCGGCCCGCCGCGCCGAGCTGATCGAGCCGCAGGAGCACCGTCGCCGGCGCGCTGCCGGGCAGCATCAACAGCCGCCAGGCGCCCTCGCCGTGGAGCAGGCGGACCGCCGAGTTGGTCGCCACCGGCCCGAAGTCGAGCACCCGCCGCTCGGCGTTGGTCCGCGGCAGCGAGCCGGGCGCGCCGGCCGACTGCCAGGTCAGGCCGGTCGCCGCGCCGGTGCCCTCGACCACCAGCCGCCCGCCGTCGTGGCGGGCGTCGTCGAAGGCCGGGGCGCGGAGCGGCAGGCGCGATCCGCTCTGCGGGTGGTAGAGCCCGAACTTGATCGCCAGCTCGCCGGGCAGCAGCGCCGCGGGCAGCTCACCGGCGATGGTCACCGTCCGCTCGCCGACTTGCGTGGCGAACTCGGGCCGCCAGTCGCTGCCGGCCTGGAACAGGATGTCCGAGTTCGCCTGCCAGTCGGGCAGCATCGCCGCAGGGCCACACAGGTGCACAAAGAGCTGGTGGCCGGCCGGCCCCGGCCGATCGACCCGGACGCGCAGCGCCAACCGGAAGCCACGCGCGCCGACGCGCTCGAAGTCGGTCACCTCGGCAGCGATGGCGGCCCGCCGCGGCGCGTAGCGGTCGGGCGGCCGGGCATCGGCGAAGATCACGCCGGGCGCGCTCGAGAAGGCGCTGATCACCCCCTCGCGCCGTGTGATGTCGGCCCGTAGCTCACCCGCCCGGGCGACGAAGCCGTATTCGGGCATCGTCACCCCGCCGACGCTCAGATCTTCGGGCCCGCGATTGACCGTCACCTCGCCGTCCGACCAGCTCACCCGCTGCCGGCGGACCGAGTCGCCGACGAAGGCGTGGGCGAGCATCTCCTGCCGCTCGAGCTCGGCGCAGATCGGCTGGAGCAGCCAGTAGGTCATCACCGTGGCGCGGCCGAACGGCCCGTCGCACATCGGCGTGCGGCCGCCGAGCACGGTCAGGCTGAGGTAGTCGTCGCTGCCGTAGCCATGCAGCGCGGCCGGCCGACCGCCGGCGTAGCGGCTGCCCAGCCCACCGGCGAAAAGCACGAACTTGCCGTGGTGACCCATATCGAACCAGGGCACGCGATCCCACTGCTCATACGGCTGGGCCAGGTTGAACTGCCCGCCCTGCGGGTCGACCGTGAGATGGTCGGCCTGCGCCGCGTCGAGGTGGCCAATCAGCGCATCGTGCCCCGCCTCGCTGATGGTCGGCCCGCCGATCACCTCGCGGGTGCGGTCGAACGAGCGCGCCCACCACTCGGTCTCGACGGTCTTGGTGATGAACCGCCCCGCGCGGTCGTAGCAGTCGTGCGGCGCCATGGCGCTGAACACGTCGATGAAGTAGGAGCTCGGGTCGAGGTTGTCCTCGACCAGCCGCAGGTTGCGTTCGAGGTAGGGCCAGAAGGTGGTCGGCAGCCAGCGGTAGCTCTGCGCGTCGCGGCCCTCGTTGAGCCAGGCCCGCTGCGGCTGCCCGTCGCGCCGGAACTCGATCGCGTCGTAGGTGAAGCCCTCGGCGTCGGGATAGAAGTCGATGTAGTTGTCGTGCAGCGCGAACAGTCGGCCGTTGAGCTTGGCCGCGGCCGCCATGGCGTCGAAGTCGGCGCGGTCGCCCGCCGGTGGGTAGATGTCGGGCAGGCGATAGTCATAGCCCCAGCGCTGCCAGACGTGCTTGACGAAAACCGCCTGGTCGAGCCCGTAGGCCGTGGCCAGCTCAAGGTCGCGCGCCGCCTGGCCGTAGTCGCCGCCCCACTGGTCGATGCACATCTTGCCCCGGATGTCGGCCACGCCCGGCCCGGCCGGCAGGTCGGCCAGCAGCCGCCAGGCCCGCGCGCCGGCAAACGCGCCGCCGGTGGAGGCGATCAGGTCGAAGGTCACGTCGCCGCTGGCCACCAAGGCGGTGTGGCGGCGGGCCTGATCGTGCTCGAGCCGGTCGGGGATCGGGTCGCAGGCGGTGACCAGCGCCAGGTTGCCGGCATACTCGACCCCGGCGTAGCGGGTGCTCAGGGTGAACCCGCCATAGCCCAGGCTGAACCGCGGCGTGCCCTGCAGCACGTGGCCGTGGCCGAAGTAGACCCGGAACGGCTCGGCGTCGCACGGGCCCAGGCCGAGACGGGTGAACCACGGCTCGCCCCGCGGCGTGCGCTCGACGCCGGGCATCGACCAGGCGATGCGCAGCCCCTGCGCCGTGGCCTCGACCCGGGCCAGCGCCACGCCGGCCTGCTCGCCCGAACGGAAGCGGTGCTGGACTTCGAGCGGCGCATCGGGCCGGCGCTCGGTCGCCGCCGAGCGGACCGAGTCCTCGCCGTCGAGCAGCTCGCCCAGCGGGGCGCCGTCGACCTCGGCGGCGAAGCCGTCGAAGAGCAGCTCGCCACCCTCGCCGGCCAACGCAATCTGCGCGTCGAGCAGGCCGCGGGGGCCCGGAATCACGGCGATGCCGACGGTGCCGGCTTCGCCCTCGACCCGCCAACTCGACGACGGACCTCGACCGGCCAGCGCGGCGCGCGCCGCCTGCCGCGCCTGGCTCGCCCGCTCGGCCCGCTCGGCCTCGCTCTCGCTCGGCGGCTCGGGACCGGCGCGCAGCACCGGTCCACCCCAGAAGGCGCTGTCGCAGGTGGTGTCGCGGTCGGGACCGGGATCGCCGAGCAGTCTCAGCGTGATCACCTGGCCGGCATAGGCCGATAGATCAACTTCTACTTCGTCCCACGCCTTGGCCGCGGTGTGGCGCTCGAACAGCGAGGCGAACTCACCGCCCTCGGGCGCCGCGAGCACCCGGAAGGTGACCCCGTCGCTGGGCGGCTCGTCGGCGCCCTGGTCGCGGATGGCCAGCCCGACGGTGAGGGTCAGCGGCGTGGTCTCCGGCAGCGCCAGGCGGTAGTCGCCGGCGACGGTGCCCTTGAGCCCGCCCGACCAGGGCGGGTGGAAGCCGATGGCCAGCCGCGACTCGCCCCGCGTCGCGGTGGTCGAGGGCGACCAGTTGGCCCGCGTCGCCTCGTCGTTGACCGCGCCATAGGCCAGCGGGTAGCTCTCGCCGTCGAACCGGTCGATCACCACCCGCCCCGGCCGCAGCCGCGCCAGGGCCAGCCTGCCGCGCGCCGGCACCTGGGTCAGCGGCAGCGCCGCGCCACTCTCGTCGCGGGTCGCCGCCGAGAAGCGGAGCGGCACCATCTGCCGCGGGTCCTTCCAATACTCGCCCCGCGTGCCGCCGAGGCAGAGCTCGGCCCGGCGGCCGGCGCCGTCGCTGTCGCCGAGCTGCAGATTGGCAGCCCAGGTGTCGCCGGCCGCCGGCGTGCGGCCGAGCGCCGTCCAGGGAATCGCCGCCTCGAGCCGCCAGCCCGCCGCGTCGGTGCCGACCGCGAGGGTCACCGCCGCGACCTCGAACGCCGCGCGGCCGGCGCCCTCGTAGGTGACCAGCTTGACCAGCTCGGCGCCCGGGGCGATCGCCAGCACCAGATCGTCAGCGCCGAGCAGGCCGTCGGTGCGCCCAGCGGGCGCCAGCGGCGAGAGGGTCAGCCGCACATAGTCGCTGTCGACCAGGTCGCGACTGGCGGTGTCGCTGCCGTCGAGCCGGTCGTCGGTCGCCTGCACCGCGAGGTAGAGCGCGGTGTTGTCCCATAGCAGCATGGCCCGGGCGCTGAAATCGGTCGCCTCGGGCGCGCCGAGGGTGGCGTCGGCCAGGCCGAGGTCGACCGGCGCGGCGTCGGCCCACTCGCTCAGCTCGCCGTCGACCCGCACGGCGCCGCGCAGGGCGGTCAGCGTGCGGTCGGCGGCGCGGCCGAGGGCGGTCACCGGCGGCTGCGCCTCGACCACCAGCACGGCGTGCAGCGAGACGGCGTCGCCGCCGGCCTCGAACTCGGCGGTGGCATGGATCGGGTAATGCGCGGCGTAGGTCCCGCGCCCGGCGACGATCGCGAAGTTGGCCTGCGCGGCCGCGCCGGGCGCCAGCTCGAACGGCTGCTCGTCCTCGCCGTCGACCCGCCAGTCGTCGGTCAGGCCGATGCGGACCGTGCCGCGCAGGGGCACCGCGCTGCGGTTGGCCAGCAGCACGGGCACCTCGCGCGGCGCTTCGAGTTGGGTCCAGGGCGGCTGCCCAGGGATCTCGATCCGCAGCCCGTCACCCTCGGCAATCGCGGGTGAGAAGGCGCGCAGGGCGGGGGCGAGGAACAGGAGGGAGACGGCGGCGGCACGCATCAGGCGCTCCGAGACCGGGCGAGCTTAACACACCCGCAGCCGGCGCTCAACACCAGCCGAAGGCCAAGGCCGCGGGTGCGCTTCCGGGTCCGTGGCCGCGTCGTCGACCCGCATTGAAATGCGGGTCTGCCAAAGCCAAACCCGCCCAATGGGCGGGTGTCGTCTCTCGAGCCACGAGTTTCAACCCGTGGCTCCACGAGATCGGACGCAGACCCGAAGCCCGCCGGCCCCGCTGCTCGGCGGCCTTGACGCGCCGGGCGAGGCGATGCCATACTGACCGCGCTCTGGGAGCGGCATGAGCCTGATCACCACCAGTGTCGTCGGCAGCCATGCGCCGCCGTCGTGGTTCGTGCTCGCCTCGGCCGCGGCCGAGCGCGGCGAGATGGGCGCGGTCGACCTCGAAGAGATGTTCCGCGACGCCACCCGCCTGGCCATCGCCGACCAGGAAGAGGCCGGGGTCGACCTGGTCACCGACGGCGAGATGCGCCGGGTCGACTTCGTGCTCGGCTTCTATGACCGCCTGACCGGCCTGGAGAAGCAGCCGGCGCCGCGCATCTGGGGGCCCGACGCGCACGACCAGCGCGGCCACTGGCTGGCCGTCGCGCCAATCACCGCGCCCGACGGACTCGGCGCCGTGGTCGAGTTCGAGCTGGCCCGGGCGCTGGCCACGCGGCCGCTTAAGGTCCCGCTGCCCGGCCCCTACACCCTGGCCGGGCGGATCGTCGGCGGCGAGGTCTACCGCGACCGCGAGGCGGTTGCCCGCGAGCTGTGCGGCATCGTCCGCGCGGAAATCGAAGCGGTGGTGGCCGCCGGCGCGACGCACATCCAGCTCGACGAGCCATCGGCGGCGGTCCGGCCCGACCGGCCCGCGCTGTTCATTGAGCTGCTCAACCGCTGCGTCCAGGGCATCGACGCGCACCTCAGCCTGCACCTCTGCTTCGGCAACTACCGCGGCCGGGCGGTGGGCCGGCGCAGCTACCGGCCGCTCTTCCCGCACATCCTCGAGGTCGCCGTTGACCAGCTCCACCTCGAGTTCGCCAACCGCGAGCTGGCCGAACTCGAGCTGTGCGGCGACATCGCCGCGGCGGGCAAGGAGGTGGCGGCCGGGCTGATCGACGTCAAGAACCTCTACTGTGAGACGGCCGGCGAGGTGGCCGAGCGGATCCGCCGCGTGCTCGAGCATGTCCCGCCCGAGCGACTGACGGTCAGCCCCGACTGTGGCTTCAGCCAGACGGTGCGCTGGGCCTGCCTGGCCAAGCTGAAGGCGATGTGCGCCGGCGCGGCGATGGTCCGGGCCGAGCTCGAGGGCCGGCGGTGAGCGACAACGGCGCGCCGCTGCTGGCCGTCGAGGGTCTGAACGTCTACTACGGCGGCATCCACGCGGTGCAGGACGTCTCGTTCGCCGTCGGCGCCGGGCAGGTGGTGACGCTGATCGGCGCCAACGGCGCGGGCAAGTCGTCGACCTTGCGGGCCATCAGCGGCATCGTACCGCCGGCGCCGGGGAGTCGGATCCGGTTCGCCGGCCGCGACATCGCCGGCGCGCCGCCGCACGAGATAGTCTGCGCCGGCTGCTGCCAGTCGCCCGAGGGTCGGCGCATCTTCGGCTCGATGACCGTCGAAGAGAACCTCCGTCTCGGCGCGTTCGCGCAGAAGGGCTTCGATCGCGACCGGCTCACGCACGTCTACGACCTGTTCCCGCGGCTGGCCGAGCGACGCAACCAGTCGGGCGGTACGCTGTCGGGCGGCGAGCAGCAGATGCTGGCCATCGGCCGAGCGCTGATGGCCCGGCCGCGGCTGCTCCTGCTCGACGAGCCGAGCCTGGGCCTGGCGCCGCTGCTGGTCAAGGGCATCTTCGAGATCATCCGGGCCATCAACCAGAACGACGGGGTGACCATCCTGCTGGTCGAGCAGAATGCCCTGCTGGCCCTCGGCGTCGCCTCGCGCGGGTATGTGCTCGAGACCGGGCGGGTGATCCTCGAGGACACCGCCGACCGGCTGCTGGCCAACCCCGAGGTGCGCCAGGCCTATCTGGGTGAAGCATGAACGGCCTGGTCGCCCTGGTGCTCGGCACGCTGCTCGGCGTCGGCCTCGCCGCCGGCGACCTGGGGCGCGCGCTGGAAGCCCAACTGCGCGAGGAGGTGACCAGCGCGCGGCGGATTGCCGTCGAGGTCGATCCCGGCGCCGCGTCGCGGCTGGGTCAGCTCGAGCAGGTTGCCGTGCTCATCGATCAGGCCGATGCGCGCGAACTGCCGCTGGCGGCGCTGGTGCCGCTGGCCGAGCCGCGCACGGCAAAAGGCCGGATCGGGTCGATCGAGCTCCGCGCGACGCGGGTCTGGCTCGACACCTTTCGCGCCAGCGAGGTGCTCTTCCGCGCCGAGGAGGTGCGCTTCAGCCTGCTCCAGGCGCTGCGCGGGCGGCTGCGCGTGACCTCGCTGGGCGAGCAGCGGCTGACCGTCACCTTCCGCGACGGTGACCTCGACGAGCACGCCGCCTATGCCTTCCCCGGCCTGCTCGAGCCGAGGATCACCTTCGAGGCCGGGCAGTTCGTCTTTCGCAGCCAGGTGCCGGCCTTCCTGGCCGCCTTCCCGGCCACCGTCTCGGGCCGGCTGGCCATCGACGAGGGCCGGCGGCTGGTGCTGCGCGAGGCGGTGATCGAAACCGGCCGGCTGGAACTGACCGACCAGATGCGCGCCGAGGTGCTCGCCGCGCTCGACCCGCTGCTCGACCTCGACCAGGTGCTGCCCTTCCCCGTGCCGCTGGTGTGGGACGAGATCGCCGTCGGCGACGGTGAGGCGGTGCTGGTCGGGCGGATCGAGGCGCCCGAGCGGATCGAGGTGCGGCACGAATTCCAGCCGCGATGGTTTGCTGGGTAGCGCCGCCTCGCCGAGGCGGCGGATAGCGGCCCGTTCGGCGAACGGGCCCTACCCGACGGAGCGCGGCCGTCCCCGGCCGCAAGTTAACGAGCATGTCGCTGCGTGCGGGCGGGGACGCCCGCGCTCCGGACGGACCGCCGGCGCCGGGCGCGTTCGGCGAACGCGCGCTACCGCACGGCGTAGTCATGTTGCCCGACGACCTCGTACTCGGCCACCGGCCCGACCTGCGGTTCGGCGGCGATGCGCCACAGGGGTGACCAGTCGATCCCCGCCTGGCTCGGCGCGGCGGTGAGGCAGCCGAGCATCAGCGCGGCGCCGGCGAGCAGGATGAAGTGGCGGAAGCGGAGGCGCCGTCGTCGCCGGCGGGGTCTCAGCGCGGCCAGCGCCGGGGGCTGGAACCACGAGACGAGCTGACCGGCCTGGTGCGGGCGATAGGCGTATCCCACTGGACCGTCTCCCGCGAGCGGGGCGGTCGCGGCAGGGCGCCTGGCTAGTCGCCGCCCGCCTCGATCAGTCCCCGCAAGCCCGCCGCCACGAGCCGCACCACCTCGGCCGGCTCGTCGGCAATCTTGAGCAGGTCGACATCCGACTCACCGATACAGCCGTGAGCCAGCATGGTCTCTCGCAACCATTGGACAAGCCCCGACCAGTACTGGTTGCCGAAGAGCACGATGGGGAAGTTCTCGATGGTCTTGGTCTGCACCAGGGTCAGCGACTCGAACAGCTCGTCGAGCGTGCCGAAGCCACCGGGGAAGATGACGAAGGCGGCCGAGTACTTGACGAACATCGTCTTCCGAACGAAGAAGTAGTGGAAGTCGAGCGAGATGTCCTGCCAGCGGTTCGCGGTCTGCTCGAAGGGCAGGTCGATGTTCAGCCCGACGCTCGTCCCGCCGGCTTCCCAAGCGCCTTTGTTGCCCGCCTCCATGATCCCCGGGCCGCCGCCGGTGATCACCCCGAAGCCCGCCTTCGCGAGCAGATTGGCGGTCTCCACCGCCGCCTGGTAGTACTCGCTCTCGGGCGCCAGGCGCGCCGAGCCGAACAGACTCACCGCCGGCCGCAGGCTGCGCAGCGACTCGAAGCCCTGCACAAACTCGGACATGATGCGGAACACCCGCCAGGTGTCCGTGTCGGCAAAGTCCTCGCGCTGGAACCGCGTGTCGAGCAGGTTCCGGTCGTCACTGCCGCGCCGCGTCGGGCGATAGTCGGTCACCAGCCTCACCTCACCTCTCCACCAGCGGCAGCCGCTCGGCCTGCACCGCATCTGGCCGACCCGCGCCGAGGTCCACCTCTATCTTGGTCACCTCGGCACCGTGCGGCGCATTCTGAAAGAGCCACGTCGAGCCGATCCGTTGCGGCGCCGCCAGCGGCGTGTGGCTGTGACCGCCCAGGATCAGGTCGATCCCCGGCCGTTCGGCCGCCAGCCGGCGGTCGGCCTCGAGCCCGAGATGGCTGAGGCAGATCACCAGGTCGGCGGCCGCCTCGGGCACCGCTTCGGCCGGCTGGGCAAACCGGAACGGGCTGATTCGCTCGGCCCAGTGGCCGGCGGGGATCATCGGCACGCAGAGGCCGAAACAGAGCACACGCACGCCGGCCAGCTCGAAGGTGGCCGTCGCCCGCAGCGGCGCGGGCAGGGCCCGGCCGTCGGCGCGGCGGAGGTTGGTGCAGAGCATGGCGAACGTCGCGGCGCTGAGCTTGCGCTGTTGCGCCCAGGCGAGCGGGTGGAACTCGCGGTTGCCCAGCGCGCCGGCGTCGTAGCCGGCTCGGTTCATCAGCCGGTGCATCGCCTCGCCGCGGAGCGAGCAGCCGAGGTTGCCGGCGCGCACCGCGTCGCCCGCGTCGAGCAGCAGACACGGCGCGTGCGCCGCCTTCAGCGCGGCCAGCCGGTCGGCGCCGGCGGCGGTCAGCCGGCCGTGCAGGTCGTTGGTGTGGAGCAGCGTCAGCCGCTGGCTCACCGGCCGAAGCCGATGCGCGTGGCGGCCTGCTCGGTGACCTCCTCGATCACCGCCGGATCAAACTCGACCCGCTGCGCCGCGTAATAGGCGCCGAGCACCTCGGTGGTCCGGCCCTGGGCTTCGATCAGCCGGTCGACCAGCTCGCGCAGAGCGCCGCGGCCGCCAGGCGAGTCGAGTACCAGGTCGGCCTTTCTGCGCACGACCAGCACCGCATCGGCCGGCGCCACGCCGAGCCCGGCGGCGAGCATCGCCGGCAGGTCGAGCAGGTCGTCGCCGACGAAGGCGATCTGGCGCAGCTCGAGCTGGTGCGCCGCGGCGAACTCCGTCAGGCAGGCGGCCTTGTCGGTCACGCCCTGGTGCAGCTCGGGCAGTTTCAGGTCGGCGGCCCAGCGTTCGGTCATGGCGCTGCGGCGGGCGGTGATCACGGCTGTCGGCCAGCCGGCGGCGGCGGCCAGGCGGAAGCCGACGTTGTCGTGGGTGCCGAAGCTCTTCAGGCAGTCGCCGTCGGGGCCGTACGGCAGCAGACCGTTGGTCAGCACGCCGTCGAGGTCGCAGGCGACGGCGGCGATGGGCAGCATCTTCTCGCGTCGGGCGCTGGTCTCACGCATGGTCATCCCTCTCTCGGCGCCGTCTCGGCCTCGTGCCGCGCGGTATCGAGGCGGTGGCCGAGCCGGAGTTGCCGTTCGGCATCGACCTCGTCGCGCCGCAAGAGAAAGACGGCGCGGTCGATCCGCTCCTGCAACCCCGGATAGTCACGCACCGCGCGGCGGAACTGGCGCAGCAGGTCGACCGCATGGCGCAAGGCGCGGACGATATCGCCGTCGCTGGCGTCGGTGTACGCGTGCAGGTCGGCCAGCGGCACGCCGTCGCACCAGCCCAGGGTGGCCATGGTCAGCGTGTCGTCGAGCGCCTCGGTGCCGTTCTCGATGCCCAGCTCCCACTCGCGCCGCTCGATCTGCTTGACCAGCGCCGCCGCCTCGCGCAGGTAGCGCGCCATCTCCTGGTCGTCGATGCTCCTCGACCAGGCGCTGCGCTTGCCCTCGTGCACCACGGCGACCATCAGACAGGCCACCTCGGCCTCGTCGACCTGCTCGAAGAAGCCGGCGAAGAAGAGCTCGCAGATCACGATCTCGAAGCCGTAGAGGCTGGCCGCCAACTCGCCCTTGGGCGTCAGCCCGCGCTCGTCGAGGTAGCCGAACTCGCGCAGTATGCCGAGCCGCCGGGCGATCTGGTCGCGTTGGTGGTGGCGCAAGGTGCGGATCTGCCGCCGCACCGCCTCGGACTGCTCGTAGTGCCCGTTGAGCTCGCGCTGGACCGCGGTGCAGGCCTTCTTCTGCCGGCAGCCCTCGCACGGCGAGTCGGACAATTGGCGTTCGAGCCGCTCAATCGCCCGATCGATCTGCCGCAGCTCGGCCGCGCCGCCGCGCCGGCCCCGGCGCGAGACCCGCCGGCGCTCGCCCTCGGCCCGGCCACGGGCCCGATTCAGCTCCTCGCGCGCCTCGAGGTACTTGCGGATCGACTTCGGCACGCCCTTGAAGCAGTCGACCTCGGGCAGCCGTTCGCCGCCGAGCTGCTCCAGGTCGAGTTCCAGCGAGCGCACCAGCTCGAGGCTCTGGAAGTTGGCGAAGCTCTTGTGGCAGACCGCGTAGATCTCCTCG
Organism: uncultured Fimbriimonadaceae bacterium; assembly: GCA_964405335.1. Taxonomy (GTDB): domain Bacteria; phylum Armatimonadota; class UBA10988; order UBA10988; family UBA10988; genus CAYONP01. The sequence goes on along the minus strand of CAYONP010000038.1, from coordinate 1,567 downwards.
CCGAACTGCTCATACAACGACAGGATGCTCGAATAGCTGAGGTTGAACTGGCTCTCGGTCGGCTCGACTTCGCCGGTGGTCACCCGCTGCACCTCGTCGGGGTCCAGCTCGTTGGGATCGATGCGCGAGTAGACATAGCCCACCTCGTCGATCCCGCGCCGGCCGGCGCGGCCGGCCATCTGGTGATACTCACGGCAGGAGAGATAGCGCAGGCTGACCCCGTCGTACTTCTCGAGGCTCTCGAAGACCACCGTGCAGGCCGGCATGTTGACCCCCACGGCGAACGTCTCGGTGGTGAACAGCAGGCGCAGCAGGCCGCTGGCGAACAGCCGCTCGACCACCTCCTTGAGCATCGGCAACATGCCCGCGTGATGGAACGCCACACCGGCGGCGACCAGCCGGCGCAGCCGCGCCGCCGAGTCGTCCTGTTCGAGCCCGAAGGCCGTCCGCAGCTCGTCGAACAGGGCGAGCATCCGCTCCTGCTCGCGTGGCCCGAGCAGGCCGGCGTCGAGGTAACGCGCGGCGTTCTCTTCGCAGGCCTGGCGCGAGAAGCAGAAGTAGAGGCAGGGCAGGCGGTCCTCGGCCTCGAGGTAGCTGACCAGGTCGCCCGTGCCGGTCCGGTCGCGCTGGCCGGCGCCGAGCGCCCGTCGGACCTCGTGCTGGCGCAGCCGCCCGCGCCGGCCGGCGGCCGCCTGAGCCAGCTTGCGCAACTCGCCCAGCTTGACCTCGCCAGTACCGGGCAGCCACAGGTGATGCTCGAGCGGCACCGGCCGCTGATGCTCCTCGACCACCGCCACGTCGAGCTCCGGCCGCACCTCGCGGACCCAGGCGGCGAACTGCTCGAGGTTCGGGATGGTCGCGCTGAGGCAGATGAAGCCGATGTGCTGCGGGGCGAAGATCAGGCTCTCCTCCCACACCGTGCCGCGCTGGATGTCGTTGATGTAGTGGATCTCGTCGAGAATCACGTACTCGACGTCGTGCAGCCGGTCGGGGTCGTCGAACACGGTGTTGCGGAAGATCTCGGTGGTCATGATGATCACCGGCGCGTTGCTGTTGATGCTCACATCGCCGGTGATGATCCCGATCTGGTCGCCCCAGGCGGCGGAGAAGTCGCGGAACTTCTGGTTGCTCAGCGCCTTGATCGGCGCGGTGTAGATGATCCGCCGGCCCTGCTCGAGGTAGCGCTCGATGGCATACTCGGCAATCACCGTCTTGCCCGCCCCGGTCGGCGCGGCGACGATCACCGTGTCGTGGCGCTCGATCGCCTCAACAGCGCGCTCCTGAAACCGATCGAGGGTAATGCCGCGGTAACGCACGTCTGCTTCCACCGCCCGTGAAGATGATCGGGGGGTGCGGGCGGGCAGTCGAGCATAGCCGATGCAGGTCGATGCGGCAAGTGTCGTGTAGTGGCGTGACTTGCCGCGGAGCGCGGGCGTCCCCGCCCGCCGGCGGACACCGTCGCTTGGCCGGCACAACGACGTCGCCGGCAGGCGCGGAGCGGGGGAGAGGAGGCTTGCCGCGGAGCGCGGGCGTCCCCGCCCGCCGGCGGACACCGTCGCTTGGCCGG
>CAYONP010000037.1:0-49409 GCA_964405335.1 uncultured Fimbriimonadaceae bacterium | reverse complement strand
GGGCAGGTCTGAGACCCGCCCCTACCACGTATGTCGACCCACGTATGTCAACGCGCCTGATTGCCGCCAGGTCGGCGACGGCGCGCCGCTCGTCACGCCGCGCCCATCTGGGCATGGGCCTGCTCGAGCACGGCGCCCGAGGCGCGCAACGCCTGCTCCTCGTCGTCGCTCAGTTCGGCCGGGATGGTGCGCGTGACGCCGTCGCGGCCGACCAGGCAGGGCAGGCTGAGGCAGACGTCGCGCAGGCCGTACTCGCCGGCGAGACAGGTCGAGACGGTCAGCACGCTCTGCTCGTCGCGCAGGGTCGCCTCGGCGATGCGCCGGATAGCCATCGCCACGCCGAAGTTGGTGAAGCCCTTGGTTTCGATCACGTGGTAAGCCGAGTCGCGCACCCGCTGCTCGATGCCCGCGCGCTGCTCTCCGCCACACTCGCGCCGGCAGCCTTGGCAGTAGGCCCGCAGCGGGATGGCGCCGATGCTGGCGTGGCTCCAGCAGAAGACCTCGCTGTCGCCGTGCTCGCCCAGCACATAGGCATGGACATTGCGCGCGTCGACGCCGCACCAGCGGCTCAGCTCGAACCGGAACCTGGCCGAATCGAGCACCGTGCCCGAGCCGAACAGCCGGCCCGGCGGCAGGCCGGCGGCGTCGGCGGCGACGCGCGTCATGACATCGACCGGATTGGTTACGATCAGCACACGAGCCCCGCCGATGTGCGGCCTCAGCTCGGTGACAATCGAGCGCAGGATGCCGGCGTTGCGGCGGGTCAGGTCGAGCCGTGTCTCGCCCGGCTGTTGCCGCGCGCCGGCGGTGATGATGATCAGGTCGCTGGCGGCGCAGTCGGCCGGGTCGCCGGCGCGGATGGTCACCGGCGGGCCGAAGAACAGGCCGTGGTTGAGGTCGAGGGCGTGGCCCGCCGCGCGCGCCCGGTCGGCGTCGACCAGCACCAGCTCGGTGGCGGTGCCCGAGACCTGCAGCAGGTGTGCGGCGGTGGCGCCGACATCGCCGACACCGATGATGGAGACCTTCGGCATGGCTGCCTCCGTCGCTAAGCTGACCCGCCGCCGGCCGGTGGCAGGGTTATTGCAGTGACCGGGCCTGAACCCATGAGCACTCGATTGGGCAACCTGGCGCAGCGACCGGCCGTGCCGCGCGAGCACGGCGCCTGGGTGATGCTGGCCGTGCCGCTGCTGGTCGGCCTGGCCAGCGGTCGGCCCGGCTTCTTTCCCGCGCTCCTCCTCCTGCTCGCCGCCTCCTGCCTGTTCTGCGGGCAGGAGGGCTGGCGGCCGCCCTGGCGTCTGCGCAACCTCTGGCCGGCGGTGGTGGCACTGGTCGCCGTGACCCTCTTGGTCCGCGGCTACGGGCTCTGGTCGGTGCTCGATGCCGGCGTGGTCGCCGCGCTGCTGGCGCTGGTCTGGTTGGCCCTGCCGACGCGGCGCCTGGCTCGCCGCCAGACGGCCGGTCAGCTCCTCGCCGTGGCGGTGCTCACGCTCGGCGCGCCGGCCGGCTATGCCGTCGCCCATGGCGCGGTGAGTGCCATCGCCTGGCTCGGCTGGCTGGCCTGCTTCGCCTGGTTCGCCGGTGGCGTGCTCTATGTCCAGATGCTCCTCGCCGCGCCGAAGAGCGAGGCCGGCCTGCCCGCGGCCACCCGCTGGCGTGCCGGCGGCTGGTGCCTCGGCTACCACGCCGCTCTGGCCGTCGCCTGTCTCGGCCTGCTGACCACCGGCGTCGCCGGCGTGCTGCTGGCGGTCGGCCTGGCGCCGGCGCCCCTGCGCGCGATGTGGCGCTACCCGCGGCTCGGGCCGAAGTTGGTGCTCAAACGGGTGGGGTTGTGGGAGGCTGCTTATAGCACCTGGTTCGCCGCCTTCGCCATCGCTGCGCTGCGTCTGCTGTCGTAGGAGGGTACGATGCGCGGACTGCTCATGATCCTGCTCGCGGTGCCGCTGGCGGCCGCGGCGTGGGAGTTCGATGTCGGCGCGGGGAGCGTGACCATCGACGGCCAGCTCCGGGCGCGGGTCGAGTCGCGCGACAACGGCGACCTCAACCGCGGCCGTGACGACAACCTGACCCAGCTCTTGACCCGCACCCGTCTCGGCCTCACCTGGCGGCCCGATGAGCACTGGTCCGTCCGCCTGCTCGGCCAGGACTCCCGCTCGTGGGACCCCGTCTCGCCGAAGACCGTGCAGGACGAGCTCGAGCTCCACGAGGGGTTCGTCACCGCCCGGTTCGATGCCTGGACCGTCACCGGCGGCCGGCAGCCGCTGGCCTTCGCCGATCAGCGGCTGGTCGGCACCTTCGAGTGGAGCAACGTCACGCGCCGCTTCGATGCGCTCCGCGTCGCCTGGCAGGGCAGCTCGGCGCGGGTCGACCTGTTCGGCGCCACGCTTGGCAACTCGCCGGGGACCAAGGGGCTCGGCGGCGAGTTCTACGGCGTTTGGGCCACGTTGCCGCAACTCGCCGGGGCGCCGACCGACCTGTTTGCGCTCTACAACTACCAGAGCCTGCCCGGCGCGCCGAACGTGTTGACCGTCGGTGGGCGGCGGCAGATGACCTTCGGCGCGGTACGGACGAGCCTCCAGGCGGCCGGGCAGTTCGGCGACATCACGGCCTTCATGGCCGTGCTCGAGGCCGGCCTGCCGCTGGGCAGCTTCGATCTCAGCGGCGTCTTCGCGGTCGCGTCGGGCGATGCCGGGGGCGACACCTTCCGCAACCTCTACCCGACCAACCACGGCTTCTACGGCTACCTCGACTACCAGGGCCTGCAGAACGTGCTCAACGCGCAGGCGCGCGTGTCGGCGCCGCTGCGCGGCGGGTCGCGGGTTGAGGTCCAGTACAACAGCTTCTGGCTCTACGACTCGGCCGACGCCTGGTACGGCGCCAACGGCCTGCCGCGGAGCAACGGCGTCGGACCCTACCGCGACCCGGCCGGTGCGTCAGGTCGGCATGTCGGGCAGGAGGTCGACCTGGCACTCGACCTGCGCCTGGGCCGCGACGTGACCATGCAGGTCGGCTACGGCCACTTCTTCGCCGGCGGGTTTGTCGAGCGGGTCAACGCCGCGGCGGGCGTCGGCACCGGCGACAGCGACTTTCTGTGGTGGCAGTGCAGCGGGAACTGGTGAGCCGGCAAGGCGGTCGACCGGGACGGTCGATCCGCGTAGGCCGACCGTCCCGGTCGGCGCCGGACGAGGCGCGGCAAAGGAGGCGCGGGATGCGGGGTTGGTGGGTCGTCTGTCTGGCCGTCGGCGCGGCGTCGGCGTGGGAGTTCGATGTCGGCGCGGGCGAGGTGGCCGTCGACGGCCAGTTCCGCAGCCAGGTCCTGGCGCGGAACAACGGCGACTTCAACGGCGGGCGCGACGACGATCGCACGCAATTGCTCACCCGCACGCGGTTCGGCGCCACGTGGCACCCCTCCGACGACTGGTCGGTGCGCGTCCTGGCCCAGGACTCGCGCTCGTGGGACCCCTACTCGCCCAAGTCCATCCAGGACGAGTTGGAGCTCTACGAAGCGTACGTGGCCGCCGACCTCGGCCGGTGGAGCATCGTCGGCGGGCGGCAGCCACTGACCTTCGGCTCGCGCCGCCTGATCGGCACGGGCGAATGGAGCAACGTCGCCCGGCGGTTCGACGCCCTCCGCGGCACCTGGCACGGCAGCGGCGCGACAGTGGATGTGTTCGCCGCCACGCTCGGCAGCTCGGCGCTGACCAAGGGCATGAAGGGCGAGTTCTACGGCGTCTGGAGCCGGCTCGACGACCTGGCCGGCGCGCCGACCCAGCTGTACGGCCTGTACAACTACCAGAGCCTGCCCGGTGCACCGAGTGTTTTCACCGTCGGCGTGTTGCGTGAAATGACACTGGGGCCCGTTCAGTTGCAATTGGAGGCAGCCGGGCAGTTCGGCGACGTGCTGGCCTACATGGCCGTGGCCGATGCGACCGTGCCGGTCTGCGGGCTCACCTTGCAGGGCATCTTGTCGGTCGCCTCGGGCGATGGCTCGGGCGGCGCGAACGGTGGCCGCGGCACCTTCCGCAATCTCTATCCCGACAACCACGGGCGGTACGGCTGTCTCGACTATATGAGTCTGCAGAACGTGATCATGCTCGAGTCAAAGCTGACCGCGCCGCTGGCCGACGGCTGCTCGGTCTCGGCCTGGTACAACAGCTTCTGGCTCTACGACGAGGCTGACGCCTGGTACGGCGCGAACTGCCTCTGCCGCGGCAACGGGGTGGGTGACTTCCGCGACCCGACCGGCAGCTCCGGCCGGCACATCGGCCAGGAGCTCGACCTGATGCTCAACCTGCGGCTCGGCGGCAACGTCACCATGCAGGTCGGCTACGGTCGGTTCTTCGCCGGTGAGTTCATCTCGCGGGTCAACGCCGCGGCCGGCGCCGGGACCGTCGACAGCGACTTCTTCTGGTGGGAGACCTACCTCAACTTCTGAGGCATCCGCGCCGGCCCTGGCCCGACCGACCGCGGTGCGGTATCGTTGACACCGCTGGCGAGAGCCGACGATGGACGGTGCCGATTTGCTGCTGGCCGCGCTGGCCATGGGCCTGGGGTGGGGCATCCGGGGCCAGTTCGGCCATGAGAGCGGCGCGATGGTGCCCGGCGCGATGGTCGGCTTCGCGCTGGCCCTCGCGGCTGGCGCCGACCCTACCACCGCGCTGCGGCTCGGCGCGCTGGGCGCGCTCGGCTGCGCCGTCGGCGGGGCGATGACCTATGGCCAGACCGTCGGCCTGGTGCTCGACCGCCCGCGCCAGAAGTCGCTCGGCTGGGGTCTGCTCGGCCTGGCGGTCAAGGGCGGCGGCTGGATCGGCCTGACGGGCGCGGTGCTCACCCTGATCACCTGGCCGGCGGTCAACGCCGCCGTGCTGCTCGCCGCCATGGCCGCGGCGGCGGCGCTGGGGGTCGCCGGGCTCAATCGCCCGCACCGCCCGCCCGCGGAGCTTCCGCGGATCTACTTCAGCCGCCGCGACGACCCGAAGCCGCGGCCGGAGGTATGGGGCGGCGTCTGGCTGGCCGTCGGCGTTGCCGCGGCAGCCTTCTCGCTCGGCGGGCCGGCCGGCGGGCTCGAGCTGATCGCCGGCGGCATCGTCGGCGGGGGTGTCGGCTTTGCGCTCGGCGGGCTGCTGCAGTATGCCGGGCGGCACCACCGGCCGCTGGGCGAGTGGGGCCGGACCAACATCGACTGGTGGAAGGTGATGGAGGTCGGCTTCGGCGCCTGCGCCGGGCTCGGGCTGGCCGTCGGCTGGGCCCGCGCCGAGCTGCCGGTCGCCGACCTTGCCCTGCCGCTGGCGGTCGAGCTGCCGCTGCTCGTCGCCTGGCTCGCCTGGCTGCTCGCCGCCGAGCTGGTCGTGCCGAGGGCCAACCGGCTGTGGGAGCGTCCGGTGCTCGCGGTCATCGTTCCCGTGGCGCTGGTGCTGGCCGGGCGGGTGACGCCCGTGCTGCTGGTCGGGCCGGTGCTGTTCTGGCTCTCCGGTGACAACGTTGTTCGTCAGGTCGTGCGCGAGAAGCTGGCCAAGCCGGCCGAGGCGTGGGCTGTCCTGACCGTCGCCACCGTCGCCGTCGCGGCCGTCTGCGCGCGGGCCGACGGCGCCGGCTGGTGGCTCTGCTGGCTGGTCTGGAGCCAGACCGCGCTGACGGTCGCCTGGTGCTGCGCCAGGAGTGAGGTCCGCGGCGCGGGCAGCCCGGCCGCGGCGTGGCAGGCGCTGCGCGGCGCGCGCTGGACCGAGCTGGCGTTCATCGGCATGGCCACGGCGATCTCGGTGCTCGCGTGCCGTTGAGCCGGCGAGGGTAAACAGAGCTGCGCTCGAGCCGGTAGACTCGACCGATGCACCGGAGCCGCCGATGCCCGCCACGCTCTGTCTGCTGCTGCTCACCGCCGCCCCGTGGCAGCTTGTTGAGGCCACCGCCGAGGCGCCGGCGGCCATCGATCTGGTCCAGGCCGGCGTCACGCTGTCGCGCCTTGAGCTGAGCGCGGCCGGCGAGCGCGCCCGCGCCGAGCTGCACCTGAGCACCGACAACCGACCGGCTCGCCGGCGGCTGCTGGTCGGCTTGTTTGACCAGGCGAAGCAGCCGCTGGCCGGTGGCACGGTCGAGCTGTCGGCGAACCAGCAGGGCCGGGTCACGCTCGACCTGGGCGCGGCTGAGGTCGCTGCCGCGGTGCGCTTCGCGGCCGCCGGTGTCGAGTCGCAGATTGCCGGTGAGGGCAGCCTGATCAGCGCGGTCAACGGCGGGCGCGTGGTCGAGATGTCGAGCAACTACGGCGGCGGCTATGGACCGGCGACGCTGATCGACGGCGGCGCCGGCGTGTGGGCCTCGGCGACCGGTCAGATCGCCGGCCAGTGGTTCATCGTCGCCATGCCGAACGATGCCGAGCAGACCATCGCGGCCATCGGCATCAATCCGACGGGCGAACCGAACTACCGCGAGTGCGCGGTGCGCGATTGGGTGCTCTACGCCTCGACCGACGGCACGGCCGAGGGCGACTTCGTCGAGATCCTCGCCGGCACCTGCGACGACCGCGACGAGCTGCAGCGGTTCGAGCTGCCCGAGCCGGTGCCGGCCCGCTACTTGAAGCTGGTGATGTTGACCAACCGGGGCAGCGACCGCTGGATGGAGCTGACCGAGTTTGAGGCCTACGCCCCACCGGTCGCGGGCGGCGACGAACCGCCGCCGGCCGAGCCGCTGGTGGTGCTGCTCGAGGAGTTCCGCGCCAGGCAGGCGGTCATCCACGAGGGCGGCGACGCTCGGAACCGCTTGTTCGAACTGACGCTCGGCATGCGCAATCTGACCGCGGACACCCTGCGCTCGCGGCGAATGACGGTCGCGGCCCCGCTGCCGGGCTTCTCGCTGCTCGACGTCGAGGCCGACGCGGCCGGACGGCGCCGCTGGACGGTCAACCCGGTCAACTGCCGCCAGGCGGCGTTCGACGCGATGGCTGAGGGCGCGGGTGCCGAGCGGATCGACTTCGGCCGGTTCGAGTTCGACTTCGGCAACCTGCTCGGCGGAGCGACGCAGTACGTCGCCGCGATTCTCGACCTGCCGCTGCCCGAGCGAACCAGCCGCGTGCAGCTCCGGGCTCGGGCGGCGCAGCCGGGCAACCTGCTCCGCTCGACGGTGTGGGACAGCCGGCGCGAGTGGTTCCTGTTTCAGTACGCCAAGATCGACTGGCGCGGTTGGCGCACGGCGAGCATCGCGCTCGACCCGGCCGCGGCGGTGATGCACGGCGGCGAAGAGCGCGGCAACCTGCTCGACCCGCCGTTGGTGCTGGTGCAGGTGAGCATCAACCCGACTGGCCGCGAGAGCATCCGTGGCACCGTCGACGTGGACGACCTGCTCGCCCTGCGCGCGCCGCTCTGATCAGGCCAGCAGGCCGACCACGGCACCGGCCAGGATCAGCCAGGTGGCGTTGACCCGCCAGCGGATGAGCAGCAGCGCGGCGACCGCGGCGGTCAGCGCGGTCACCAGGTCGACCACCGCGTCGCGCCCGAGCTGCACGGCCACCGCCGCCATCAAGCCGAGCGAGGCGGCAACCAGGCCGTCGAGGAACGCCCCGGCGAGCTCGCTGCGGCGTAGCCAGCCGACCAGCCGCTCGCCCAGCGCCACCAGGCAGAACGAGGGCAGGAAGATGCCCACCGTGGCCACCACCGCGCCCGCCCCGCCGCCGAGCAGATAGCCGACGAAGGTGGCGGTGGTGAACACCGGCCCGGGCGTCACCTGCCCGACCGCCACGGCGTCGAGCAGTTGGCTCGGGGTGAGCCAGTGCAGCCGGTCGACCAGGTCGGCCTGCAGAAAGGCGAGCAGCACGTAGCCGCTGCCGTAGAGAATCGACCCGATCTTGGCGAAGACGACGAACAGCGGCCCGAGGCCGAACTCGGCCGAGCCGACCGCCATCCGGGTGATCAGCTGTGGCACGGCGATCAGCCCCGCGCCGACCGCCGCCAGGCCGAGCAGCGGCCGGGCGCTGGGCCGCGGTGAGGTGGCCAGCCAGCGGGCCAGTCCGGCCACCGTGGCGAGGCCGAAGAGCAGGGCCAGCTCGTGCGTGCCGGCGAGGTGCAGCGCCGCGGCCAGCAGGCCGAGCGCCGCCAGCCAACGGCTCTTCACGGCGCTCTTGCCCAGGTTCCAGACCGCCTGGGCGATGACCGCCAGAATCACCGGCTTGACCCCGTAGAGCACCGCGCCGACGGCCGGCACCTGACCGTAGTTGACGTAAGCCCAGGCGCAAGCGGTGACGATCAGGGCCGCCGGCAGGATGAAGCAGACGCCGGCGATGAGCAGGCCCGGCCAGCCGGCGCGGCGGTAGCCGACGATGATCGCCATCTCGGTCGAGTTGGGGCCGGGGAGCAGGTTGGTCACCGCGAGCAGGTCGAGGAACTCATCGCGGGTGAGCCACCGGCGGCGCTCGACCACCTCGTCCTGCAGCATCGCGATGTGCGCCGCCGGCCCGCCGAAGGCCAGCGCGCCGAGGCGCAGGAAGAGCGCGGCGAGCTCGGTCAGGTGCGCGCCTCGACCACGGTCGGCGTCCATCGAGTGCAGCTTGCGGCCGAGACCCATGTGCGTCAGGTGAGCGCCGCCATCCGCCAGCCAGTGTGGTACGGCGGCAGCGCAATCGGCTCGTCGGTCGCTGCCGCGAAGCCCGCCGCCTCGGCCCAGGCGCGGAGCTGCTCCGGCCGCGGACGGATGGACAGATCCGGTCCACGGGGCGTGCCGGCGTCCCAGATCCAGTGCGTCACCGCCAGCAGGCCGCCGGGCGCCGCGATCCGCCGCGCCTCGGCCAGCAGCCGCTCGGGCTGCTGGCAGTGGAGCAGGTTGAAGATCAGCACCACGGCCGCGCTTGCCGGCGGACGACCGGTGCCGTCGGCGAACAGGTCGCGCTCGGTCGCGACGATGTTGCACAGGCCCGCCGCGGCGGCCCGCTCCTGCGTGCGGGCGACCATCGTCGGCTCGATGTCGTAGGTCCAGACCGTACCGCTCACCCGCGCCGCGAGCGGCAGCGTGAAGGTGCCGTAACCGCAGCCGAACTCCACCGCGTCGCCTGTCACGCCGGTGAGGCCGAGGCGGTCGAGTGTCTCTGCGCCACGGAGCAGCGTCTCCCAGTAGGCCTCATCGGGCATGCCGCTGTCGCGGAGTTTCATGGGGCGTCGCCAAGCAGACGTCGCCCGGCGCGGCAGAGCGCGACGAAGAGGCGCCGGTCGGCGTTGTCGGGCCCCTTGTCGAAAGTCTCGCCGCTGCCGCCGACGCGGTTGGTGACGTGCGCCGCCAGGCCGACGGTCACGCCGCGGGCGGCGCCGAAGGCGAACAGCGCGGCGGCCTGCATCTCGACCGCCAGCGCGCCGTGCCGGCGAGCCTCGGCCACGGCCGCCGCCGTCTCGCGGTACGGCGCATCGGTCGTCCAGACCAGCCCGCGCCGCGCCGGCAGCCCAGCCTCGGCCACGGCGTCGAGCAGCAGTGGCACCGGCGCGGGCGGGGCGATCACCTGGGGCGACGGCGGCAGATAGTGGAACGAAGTGCCCTCATCGCGCAGTGCCGCGTCGGCGATGACGACGCTGGGGATGGGCAACGCGGCGTCGATCCCGCCGGCCGAGGTCAGGCCGAGGACGACACCGGCGCCCGAGGCGGCCAACTGCTCGGCCACCAGCACGGCATAGGGCCCGCCGATGGTGCGCGGGAGCAGGCCGCACTCGGCGCCGTCGACGACCACGCGGTAGAGCGTGGTGTGGAAGCAGGCCCACGCCGGACACGGCGTTGCCCCGCCGTCGGCCACCAGTCCGTCGGTCAGGTCGCCGTCGAAGTCGAGCACGCAGACCGCCGGGACCGGCTCGGCGGCCCGCGGGCGCTCGGCCCGCACGGCGTCGAGCAGCGCCTCGGGCGTGAACAGCGACGGCGCGGTCAGGTCATGGCGCAGCAGCGGCAGCTCGGACATGGTTCCCCCGTCGCCGGCTCAGGTCGCCTCGGCCTGGTGGAGCCGTCGCGGTTCATTCCGGGTCACGTTGCCGCCGTGGAACGGCTGGTCGTCGAGCAGCGCGAGCAAGGTCATGCGTCGTCTCCGTCGGGCGGCAACAGCGCCGCCTCGCCGCGGATCTGGTCGTGCAGGATGCCGCGCATCAAGTCGAAGGCTTCGACCAGACGCCGATTGGCGACCCGGTAGAGCACCCGGTTGCCGACCTTGCGCGAGGCCAGCGCGCGGCGTTCCTTCATCATGCCGAGGTGCTGCGACAGGCTGCCGACACTCACGCCGAGCCGTTCGGCCAGCTCGCCGACGGCCATTTCACCGTCGCGCAGGGCATCGAGCACGCGCAGTCGCAGCGGGTGCGAGAAGACCTTGCACATCTCGGCGTGGAGCGAGTAGAGCGCCTCGCCCGCCGCATCGTTGCCCATGCATCCATCCAGAACTACAGTGATCTCTAGAATATCGAGATTCCGGGGCATGTCAAGCCGCGGCCGGTGCGTCGGGCGCGCTGGAGAGGTGGCGCAGGGGCGGGCCTCAGATCCGCCGAAGTGCCGACGATCCTGCTTCCAGAGCGGCTTCACAGGCCGGCGGGCAGGTCTGAGACGTGCCCCTGCGATGTACGCCAAGGCGTCCGTCTCGGCTGGCTCACGGGCTGAGGAAGCTGCGCCGCACGAGCTCGAGCAGCGCCCGCTGGGTGTGGCAGGGGCGTGTCACCCAGCTCTCCAGCAGCCAGCGGCTGGATTTGACGACCATGCGCCGTACCCAGCGGAGACCGACGGCGTAGCGGACGACCGTGTGGTTGGTCAGACCGGCAAGCACGCGTCGCGGGTCGGTAGCGGCGAGCAAAGGCGGCTGCGCGCGACCGCACCGGCGGCCGGTGCCGACCAGATCCAGGCCGTCCTTACCGCGCACCTCGACGTCGCCGAACCCGGCCTGCTCGAGTGCCCGAGTGAGTGTCTCGACCGAGAAGCCGACCACATGCGCGGGATGGAACCGCCCAGACGGCGAGCTCACGGTGGAGAGGATGTCCGGCACCTCGACGCATATTCGGCCACCCTCTTTGAGGATACCCGCGGCGTGGGACAGGTTGGCCATGAAATCACTCATGTGCTCAATCACATGGAAGAAGGTGACGAGACCATAGGACTGCGCGCCGGAATACTGCAAAAAGGGCACGTTGTGCACTTCGATGCCCCAGGCATCCGCCGCGTAACGGGCATATTCCCGGTTCGGTTCGACGCCGGACGCCGACACGCCGCGGGCCTGCAGCAGCGCCACGACGGCTCCCAGCGACGACCCGACGTCGAGGACCCGACAGTCATCGTCCAGGAGCGGCGCCAGGTTGGCGACCCGCCTGCTCGCCGCGACGAACTCGCGCCAGACATGGCGCGGCCGAGCCACCGCGCTGCCTTTGTAGTCTTCACGGTAGGCGTCGTGATAGTAGTCCGCTAGTTCCTCCGGGCGGGGCAGCGGATCGACGCGCACCAGGCCGCACCCCTGGCAGATTACCGTGTGCAGTGGCCGACGACGTCGGTCACGCCGGCTGACCGTCCAGGCGTTCCGGTCCTGACACAGCGGACACGGCGTCTGCGCGACGGTCGATGCCGCGGCGCTCGCTCGACGGCTGACCCGGGCAGCCGACGCGCCCTCCTTCACGGGCGGCTCACCGGCGCTACGGCTCATCGACCACCTCGGCCCGGCCCAGGTCGCGCCCGCGCCAGATGAACCAGATGGTCCCAGCCAGGCCGAAGCCGAAGGCGGTCCAGAGGTTGACCCGCGGGCCGAGCTGCCACAGGAATCCGCCGCTGAAGGCCGCCAGCGAGACGATCACGTCGCGCACCAGGTAATAGGCGCCGAACGTCGCCGCCTTCCGCCCGGGCGGCGCGAGGTCCATGATCAGCGCCTTGCGCGTCGGCTCGCCGAACTCCTTCAGTCCGCGCACGATGAAGGCCAGCACCAGCGGCCACCACGACTGGCTGACCAGCAGCACCAGCGGGAACAGCGTGAAGAAGCCGAAAGTCATCGCCACGAACGGCTTCTTGGTCCCGCGGTCGGCCAGCCAGGCGACCGGCAGGTAGATCAGCACCGCGGTGACCATCTCGATCGTGGTCAGCCAGCCGAACTGCAGCTCGGTAACCGGATCGGCCGCCAGGCGGGTGGCCCAGATGACGACGAAGGCGTAGGGGATGCGCTCGCAGAAGCGGATCAGGATGTCGCTGACCAGCAGCTCGCGCAGCGCAGGCGGCATCTCCGACCAGACCTTGCGCACGCTCGGCTGGGCCTCGGTCTTCTCCTCGGCATCGGCCTCGGGCTCGTCGATCATCCGCTGCTGCATGGCCAGGGCGACCAGAGCCAGCAGCAGCGCGACGGCGAAGGCGGCGCGCACGCCGCGCTCGACGCCCATCGCGCCGATCAGCGCGCCGCCGATCACCGGCCCGAGCGCCATCGGGAAGCGTCGCACCAGGGAGTGCATGGTCACGCCCATGGTCCGCTGTTTCGAGGGCAGCACCCGACTGACCAGCGACATCGACGCGGGCAGGCTGATGGCGGTCCAGGAAAGGAAGAAGAACGAGCCGATGATCACCGCCGGCCAAGTGGGGATGAGGATGACCACCAGATAGCCGGCCATGGCGATGAGGTTGAACACGGCCAGCGCGCGCTTGGTGCCCAGCCGGTCGGCGAGGTAGCCACCAGGGAACGAATAGAGCGCCGAGAGCAGGTCGTCGAGCCCGGCGAGCAGGCCGATGACGATCTCGGTGCCGCCGAGGGCGAGCAGATAGAGCGGCAAGAACCGCTCGGCCATGCGCTCGCCCATGCCGACCAGCACGACCATGCCGAGCAGGCCGATGATCGACCGGCGGAGGCCGAGAAAGCCCGTCGCGCGTTGCAGCCAGTTCATCCCCGCACCCCGTTCAGGTCAGCTCACCAGTCGCCAGCCGAAGACCACCACGGCGTAGACGGCGGCCAGCAGCAGCGGCGCTGGAAGCAGGCGCCGGTAGCCCGCCTGGTCGGCCAGCCGCGCCTCGCGGCAGGCCAGAGCGGTGAATCCGGCCAGCATCACCAGACCAATCGCCGAGGCGGCCTGGATCGAGATCAGCGCCCCGGGCCGGGCCATCGTCTCGGCGTTCATGGCCAGCGTGGTGGCGATGCCGTCCGGCTGGTCAAGCGCCGAGGGCAGGTGGCCGAGCCACGAGGTGAACTTGGCCAGGCCCTTGCTCATGTGCGCCGCCGCGACCACCACCGCCACCGGCAGCGCCAGCCGGCGCCAGGCATCGGGCAGGCGCCGCGCACCGCCGAGCAGCACGGTCAGGCCGCCGAGTGCGGACCAGACCACGAGCGGCACGACGAGCAGCGCCCACAGCCCCTCGACCCAGCCGGCGCCGGCTGCCCATCCGGCGGCTTCGGCCGCCTGCTCGGGCAGACGCTGGAAGACGGCCTGCGCGGCCGGCCACTCGGCGCACACCTCACTCAGGACGAACCCCGAGGCCAGCATCACGAAGGCGGTGACCGGCCACGGCGCGACCGCCTCGCGGGCGTCCTCGGCGGCGAACGGCGGCCGGACGAAGAGCCCCATGTTGCTCGGGCCACAGCTCTTCAGGCATTGGCCGCAGATAATGCAGTCGGTACTCTGGTCGAGTTTCGCCGGGTTGAGCAGGCTGGGGCAGCTACGGGCATCGATCAGGTGGCGACGGGCGGCCAGCACGCAGCCTTTGTCCTCACAGCCGGTGCAGGTCCCGCGCGAGACCGGACGGACGGCGAGGCAGCCGCCGCGGCCATAGGTCCTGAGCAACATGCCGACGGGACAGAAGCCGCGACAGAAGGCGCGGTCGCGCCACAGCAGCCCGACCACAGCGGCCAGGCCCAGCACGCCGAAGAGGAACAGCGAGGTGACGGCCGGCACGCGATGCAGGCTCGCGCCGGCGACGAGCAACTGCAGGCCGAGATAGAACACCACCGTCAGCGCGCCGCCGCGCAGCCAGCGGCCGAGCGGCCGCTGCGGCAGGCCCAGCCGCCGGCCGAGTCGCTCGGTCACGTTGGCCACTAGCTCGAGGGGGCAGACGGCGCACCAGATGCGGCCGCCGAGCACCGCCAGCCAGATCATCGACGGCCACCACAGACCCCAGATCATCAGGTTGGTCAGGTGGTTCTTGGCAAAGAGCTTGGCCGGCACGCCGTCGGGCGCGGCGTCGCCCCAGCCATTGACGGCCAGGCCGACGAGCAAGACCAGCAAAGGGAGCTGGATGAGCACCGGAAAGCCGCCCCACAACAGCAGCGCGCGGAGCGGCCGGACCCGCATCAGGTCGATTCGGCCGGTCGAGCGACGGTCGTCCATCACGGGTCAATCCTCCCCGGCTCGCGGCCGGTCGATCGCCACCCCCAGCACCTCCTCGACCAGCTCGACGATCTTCGGCCGCAGCGCCTCGAGCGCCTCGCGACCGGTCTCGGTGATCGCGTAGTACTTGCGCACCTTGCCGTTGATCGTGCGCCGCTCGCAGTCGAGGTAACCGGCGCGCTCAAGGCCGTGCAGCACCGGATAGAGCGTCCCCGGCCCGAGCTCGTAGCCGTGGCGCGCCAGCTCCTCGATCATCTCAGCCCCGTAGATCGGCGCCGCCGCCGCGTGGTGCAGCAGATGGACCCGCACGAAGGCGAGGAAGACATCGCGGAAGATGTGCTCCATGCCCGCTCCCGCCACCGGCCGGATCTTATCATTGACATCCGATATCGACAAGCGATATCATGGTCGCTCAGGAGACTCTCATGTCCGCGATGCCGTCCGCGTCGCGGGGGGCGGTTCGGGTCTCACGCCGGGGGGTACTGGCCGGGGCCGCCGGGTTGGTGGCGGCCGGCATGGCGCCGCGCCGCGCGGCCGCGGCGGCGGGTGGATTCCGGGTCATCTTCCTGCCCTGCATCCACCTGCGCACCGAGCCGCGGTACCGCTCGCCCGAGGGCTTCGCCACGGCGCTGCGCGCGGCGCTGGCGCTCGAGCCGCGGCCGTCGCTGTTGCTCACCGGCGGTGACCTCTGCCACGACCTGCGCAGTCAGACGCTCGACGAGGCGACCCGCCGGGCCGACCTGTTCCTCGACCTGGTGGCCGAACACGGCGGCGGGCTGCCGATCCACCACTGCCTGGGCAACCACGAGCCGCTCGGCTGGGGCAGCGGCACGGTGGCCGAAGACCACCCCGACTTCGGCTATGGCCTGATGCGCCGAAAGCTCGGCCTCGAGCGGCTCTACCACAGCTTCGACCACGGCGGCTGGCACTTCGTCGCGCTGCACAATGTCAAGCTGACCGAGCCGGGGCAGTTCACCGGCGAGTGGGACGCGGAACAGCTCGAGTTCCTGCGCGACGACCTGGCCCGGCATCGCGACCAGCCGACGATCGTGTTCGCCCACATCCCGGCGGTCAGCGCGGTCGAGTTCTTCGGCGGCCGGGCGCGCGGCGAGGAGGGCAACTGGGTTCTGTCGCAGAACCGCGCCACGGCCAATCCGCACGAGCTGGTGGCGGCCTTCGACGCCGGCGGCGGCAACGTCAAGGCGGTGCTCAGCGGCCACATCCACCGGCTCGACCGCATCCAGGTCGCCGGCTACGGGTTCATCTGCTCGGGCGCCGTCGGCGGTGCTCAATGGCGCGGGCCCGATCACGGCTGCCCCGAGGGCTTCGGCGTGATCGACTGCCGGCCCGACGGCACGTACGACTACCGCTACCAGACCTACGGCTGGGAGGCGAGCCCCGAGGCGAGGGACTGACCGGCGTACCAGCGCCGCTGGAGCCAGAAGGCGACGTTGACCAGGCCGATCATCACCGGCACCTCGACCAATGGCCCGATCACCGCCGCGAAGGCGGCGCCCGAGCCGATGCCGAAGACCGCCACGGCGACCGCGATGGCCAGCTCGAAGTTGTTGCTCGCCGCGGTGAACGAGAGCGTGGTGCTCTTCGCATAGTCGGCGCCCAGCCGGTGACCGAGCCAGAAGCTGATCAGGAACATGACCACGAAGTAGATCAGCAGCGGCACCGCGATGCGCAGGACATCGAGCGGCAGGGCGATGATCTGCTCGCCCTTGAGCGAGAACATGACCACGATGGTGAACAGCAAGGCGATCAGCGTCAGCGGGCTGATCCGCGGGATGAACTCCCGTTCGTACCAGGCGCGGCCCTTGGCCCGCAGCAGCGTGAAGCGGGTCACCATGCCGGCGATGAAGGGGATGCCGAGATAGACGAAGACGCTCTCGGCAATCTGCCGCATGGTCACCTCGACCACCGATCCCTCGAGGCCCAGCAACGGCGGCAGCCAGGTGATGAAAACCCAGGCATAGAGCGAGTAGAAGAGTACCTGGAAGACCGAGTTGAAGGCGACCAGGCCGGCGGCATACTCGTTGTCGCCGTGGGCCAGTTCGTTCCAGACGATGACCATCGCGATGCAGCGCGCCAGGCCGATCAGCACCAGGCCGGTGAAGTACTCGGGATAACCGCGCAAGAAGATGGCGGCCAGCGCGAACATCAGCACCGGTCCAATGACCCAGTTCTGCAACAGCGACAGGCCGAGGATGCGAGTATTGCGGAAGACGTCGCCCAGCTCCTCGTACTTCACCTTCGCCAGCGGCGGGTACATCATCAAGATCAGGCCGAGCGCGATGGGGATGTTGGTCGTCCCGACCGAGGTCGACTCGTTCAGCCCCTGCACCAGCGCCGGGGCGAGCCAGCCGACGAGCACCCCGAGCGCCATGGCGGCGAAGATCCAGATGGTCAGGTACCGATCGAGGAACGACAAGCCCTTCTGCGGGCAGGCGTCGACGGCTGAGTCAGACATCCTGAACATCCTCCCGTGGTTGAGCGACGCCGGCGGCCACCTGGCTCAGCGGCACGGTGCCGGCCTGGCAGCAGGCATAGAGTGATTCGTCTGGCCGCGAGCGCGCCGTGGTGGCCGGACCAAGCGCCGCGCCGAGTTCGTCGAGCAGCGCGCCAATCGTCTCGCCGTCGAGCCGGTAGAAGACCCACTTGCCGATCTTCTGGCTGTCGACCAGCCCGGCCGCGCGCAGCACGCGCAGGTGCGCGGAGATGTTCGACTGGGTGGTGCCCAGCTCGGCCAGCAGCTCGCAGACGCAGGTCTCGCCGCGGTCGTGCAGGATCTGAAGCAGCCGCAACCGGAGCGGGTCGGCCAGGGCCTTGAGCGTCTCGACGGTATCCATGCCCGGACAATACATCAATACATGCTCATGTGTCAAGGGGAGGCACGGCTCTACGGGTGCGCCTCGCCCGGGTCGTGGCACGGCGTGCAGTCCATCTTGCCGAACGCGTCGGCCCGGGCGCCCTTGCCGTGGCAGGCCAGGCAGGCCGCGGCGCTCGATTCCGCCGCGGCCGCGCGGGCCGGGTCGAGCAGCTGGTTGAGTTGCTCGACCAGGTGCGCCGTGCCATCGGCGGTCAGCCGACGGCAGCGCTCGCGCTTGGCCGGGCTGTAGACGCTTTCGCCCGAGGCGGCCGCCCAGCGGCCGAGTGACAGGTGGCAGATCACCGAGCCGGCCACGCAGGCAGCCACCTCGCCCGGCAACGCCGGATCGGCCGGCAGGTAGCGCGGTAGGGCGGTCCGCTGGTACCACTCGCCGAACGCCTGGATCACCTGTTCGCGCTCGGGTTGCTCCTGGCCGCCGTAGAACAGCCCGACCAGCGCCGCGGCGCCGTTGACCACGCCGCAGACACTGCCCCAGCCGCCCACGCCGCCCTCGCCATAGCGCATCATGTCGAACGGAAACGAGCGGTACGGCTCGCCGTGCGCCTCGGCCAAGCTGCCCACGACGGACCGGACCATGGCATACATGCAGCCGCCGTCGGGGTAGATGCGGTAGCTCAACGCCGCGGTCGCCTCCGGGTCGAGCCGGTGGTAGCGCCACGCGCCGGACTCCGCCGCGCCGGCGCGCAGGCCCAACAGCAGTCCGCCGCCGGCCAGACCGAGCCCGCCGAGCAGTTCGCGTCGGCTAGCCATGCTACGCCCCCTGCCGCGGCGTCGACATGGCCGCCACCACCGCGCCGACGGTCTGCTCGATCTGCTCCTCCGGCAGTTCGAACACCTTCGCCTTCTCGATGCCCAGCTCGGTGACGATGACGTGGACGTCGGCCGTCAGCCCGCGCAGCTCAAGGCCGCGCTGAGCGCAGGCCTGCCCGCAGCCGTCGATCACCGCCCGGAACGGCACCTCTGCGGCGCCCTTGACCAGGTTCTGGACTCCGGCGGCGATGCCGACGGCGCACGAGCCCCGGCCGACGCCCTCCTGATGCAGCCGGATCGCCGCTTGGTTGGCAATCTGGCCGACGTTCGACATGCCCGAGCAGGCCAGCAGCATGACCTGCCCGCCCATTGTGTTACAGCAACCCACTGCGCTTCTCCCGACGGCGCTCAGGCCGTCCAGACCAGATAGAACGCCACCGCGACCAAGGCCCAGCCGCTGACCTGCTGCAGCCGCGCCATCGCCGGCCCGAGCTTCTGCAGCCGACCCGCCGCGCCGGCGGCGCAGCCGAGGATCAGTAACGGCAGACCGTGACCGAGCGCATACGCCAGCAGCAGCACCGCGCCGAAGAGGGGCGAAGCCTGCGCCGCGGCGGCCGACAGAATCACCGCCAGCACCGGCGTGGCGCACGGGCTGGCGACCAGACCGAAGAGCATCCCGAGCACCAGCGCGCCGGCGAAGCCGCCCGTCTCGGGCCGGTACTTCATGCCCGGAGCGATGGTGGCGAAGTTGATGCTCACCACCCCCGCCCAGCTCAGCCCGAAAACCAGGCAGACCACCGCCACGAGGTAGTGCCACGTCGCCGTCGACAGACCAAGCACGCGGCCCACCGTGCCGAAGAGCAGGCCGATCAGCGCATAGGTCAGCCCCAGCCCGAGCACGAACGTGGCGGCGATCGCCGGCGCCCGCCAGCGCGGTCGACCGGCGTCCGGCGAGCCAATCAGGCCGAGCACCACCGGCACGGTCGGCCAGGCGCACGGGTTGAGGCCGGTCAGCGCCCCGCCGGCGAAGGCCAGCAGCACGGCCAGCGGTGAGAGACCGGTCAGACTGGTCTCGAGCCCGGCGGCCAGCGACTCGATCATCGCAGCAGCTCGTCGAGCCGGGCGGCCACCGCCACCGCCGGCAGCGCGCCAATCTCCTCGCCCACCGGCTGACCGTCGCGACCGAGAAAGACCGTGGTCGGCTTGACCCGCACGCGATACTGCTGGCACAGCGCCAGATCGGGCGTGTCGGGCTCGAGCGAGACGTCGACGAAGGCCACCCGCCCTGCGAAGCGCGGCTTGACCTCCAGCAGCGTCAGGCCCATTGCCTTGCACGGAATGCACGAGTCCGAGCGGAAGCTGATCAGCACCG
Organism: uncultured Fimbriimonadaceae bacterium; assembly: GCA_964405335.1. Lineage (GTDB taxonomy): Bacteria > Armatimonadota > UBA10988 > UBA10988 > UBA10988 > CAYONP01. The sequence goes on along the minus strand of CAYONP010000037.1, from coordinate 30,115 downwards.
GCAGGCCCTCGGCCGTCGCCTGGGCGATCGCCTGCTCGGCGGCGGTGCCGACGGCGCTGCTCGGTCGCGAGTCGCCCCCGCCGATCATCGCCGCGGCGATGAACGCCGCCACCACGACCAGCAGCAGCAAGTGCTTACGTCCCATGGCTCACCCCTTCAGCCAGGCCTTGACCTGCGCCACCGTCGGCACGGTGCCGCTGCAGCGCACGGCGCCGTCGACCGCCAGCGCGGGGGTGAACATCACCCCGGCCTGTGCGATGGCCACCGGCTCGCGCACATGCTCGACCGCCGCCTCGAGCCCCAGTTCGCGCACCGCCTGCACCGCGTTGTTTTCGACCGACCGGCACTTGGCGCAGCCAGTCCCGTAGACCGTGATCGTCATCGTCGTCTCCTATGCCCCCGCGAACATCCCGTAGACCCAGCCGGTGAGCGTCGCCATGGCCACCACCAGGCCGCAGTAGACCAGCGTGCGCCGGCCGCCCATGATGCTCCGAATGACCAGCATGTTGGGCAGGCTCAAAGCCGGCCCGGCGAGCAGCAGCGCCAGCGCCGGACCCTGCCCCATGCCGCTGCCGAGCAGGCCCTGCAGAATGGGCACCTCGGTCAGCGTGGCGAAATACATGAACGCGCCGGCGAGCGATGCGGTGAGGTTGGCCAGCAGTGAGTTGCCGCCCACCGCGCGGTGGATCCAGTCGTTGGGGATCAGTCCGTTGTCGGCGTCGGGCGCGCCCATCAAGAAGCCGGCCGCCAGCACGCCGGCCAGCAGCAGCGGGAAGATCAGCCCGGCGAACTCCGCCGTGCTGTGCAGCCAGGCGCGCCGCTCCTCACCGTCGAACCAGCGCCACACCTGCCAGGCGAGCAGCAGGCCGAACAGGCCGGCCAGGTACCATTTGACCGCGTAGACCGCCGCCCACAGACCGGTCGGCCCGGCCGGTTTGGCCCAGGCGAGGAAGATCAGCAGCAAGACCATCGTGGCGAAGTAGAGCAGGTTCTGCAGGCCGCTGCGGCGCGGTTCGGTCGCGCCGCCGAACTCGGCGCTGTCGCCATTCTCGGCGTCGCCGAACAGCTTCTCCATGACCAGCCCGATGATCAGCGCGAAGGCCACCGCGCCGACCGCCCGGGCGATGCCCAGCGGCGCGCCGAGCACCCGCGCGGTGAGGATGATGGCCAGCACGTTGATGGCCGGCCCGCTGTAGAGGAACGCCGTCGACGGACCGATTCCAGCGCCGCGCGTGTAGAGCCCGGCGAACAGCGGCAGCACGGTGCAACTGCAGACCGCCAGCACGGTGCCCGAGACGCTGGCCACCAGGTAGGCCAGCCAGCGCTTCGCTTTCGCGCCGAAGTAGCGCAGCACCGCCTCGCGCGAGATGAAGACGGCGATGGCCCCGGCGATGAAGAAGGCCGGAATGAGACAGGTCAGGACATGCTCGCGCGCATAGTCGTGGAGCATGACCAGCGCCTGCACCGCACCCGAGCGGAGCCGCTCGGACTCGACCGGCAGGTAATACGCCGCCGCGAAGGCCGCCGCGATCCAGCCGAGCTTCTTGCTATCCACCAGACACCTCATGCATAACCGGGCTTATGGACATATCCGCATAGCCTGCAACAGAATCGCCACCCGGGCTGTGACGGCGCACAGGCGTTAGCTTGCCGCCGACATCAGTGGATGGTGCCACTGGATGGTGCCACTGGATGGTGCCACTGGATGGTGCCACTGGCGGCTTGTCCGCCAGTGCTGTCCAGTAGCTCGTCGGCGGCACTGGCGGGCAAGCCGCCAGTGGCACCGCGAGGTGTCTTGGGCCGAAAGTGGACGCGAATGGGGTGACTGGATTCATGCCGCGACGGGCTCCGGTCCGGCGAGGCGGACGGCGGCGGCGAGCAGCGCGAGCAGCTCCGGCGCGAGATCGCCGGCGACGCGGTACATGACCCGGATGCCGTCGCGTTCGGCGGCCAAGATGCCCGCCCGGCGCAGGATGCCCAGGTGGCGCGAGACGGTGTATTGCGGCAGGTCGAGTTCGGCTTCGAGCTCACAGACGCACCGCTCGCCGCGGCCGTGCAGCAGGCTGACCAGCCGCAGCCGCGTCGGGTCGGCCAGCGCCTTAAGCGTCTCGACGGTCTCTTCGACCACCAACGACATCTCCCACACCCCAGTATATGCGCTCATGCACATGTGTCAAGCCCGGGGTCAGGTCCCGAATCCGTGCATCATGTTTCCGGGACTTCGGATGATCGTAACATGATGGTCGGAACCGAGACCTGACCCCGATCAGATGCGCGCGGCCACGAAGTCGCCGACCAGCTCCGGCGTGGCCGTGTCGAAACCGACCACGTCGAGCATGCCGCCATCGTCCGGATCGGCGATGGTGAAGCCGTTCGAGGTCATCCCGACGACCACCAGCCGCGACGCGATGCCACGCGACTGCCGGTACTCGGCCAGCGCCTGGACCGGGTGGAGGTCCCCGTACCAGGTCTCCGAGTCGGTGTAGATGACGAACGCATCGGCATCGACTCCCTGCTCGCGCGCCCAGAGCATCGGCAGCGCGCAGTCGGTCGCGGCGAACGGCAGCCGCGCCGTCGCCTGCAGCACGTCGTCAAGCCGCTGCCGCGGGCTGACCGCGATGGGCACCATCTGATGCGAGAAGGCGACCACCGCGTAGCTCGGCTCGACGGCCGCGGTGACCAGCGCCATCGCCGCCGAGGCGTCGCGGCAGCTCAGGAACGGCAGCCCAGGCATGCCGGCGGTCATCGAGCCCGAGACGTCGAGGGCGAGGACCAGCCGCGCGCCGCTCGGCTCGACCGCGCCGAACGCCGCGTAGAACGCCGCGTCGAGCGCATCGACCACCGCCGCCACCGGCTGCCAGCTCAGCTTGCCGCGGTAGCCACGGCCAGCGGCGTAGACCCGCATCGCCGAGAGCACGGCGATCGGGTGTACCCGCGCGCTGCGCAGGCGCTCGCCGTCGCCGAGCTGCTCGACCACGCGCCGGGCCGCCGCGCTGGCCGGTGCGATCAGCCGGCTGGCGGTCATCCGCGCCAGGTTGCGCAGCAGGGCCGTCATCGGCATGTCGTCGAGCAGCGCCTCCCACACCGACGGCTCGCCGAGCAACGGCGTGGGGAGCATCTCCCAGGTCAGCCGGTGCTCGCGGATCAGCGGGATGAGCTCATCGGCGCGCGTGGCCCGCTTGGCCTGCTCGTGGGCGGCCACGAGCGTGCCCTCGAGCCCCTCGGCCGACCCGCTGGTGGCCCAGCCATAGAGCGCGCGATGCGCCTCGTCGGCCGGCTGCGGGTGGGCCAGGCGGAGCAGGTCGCGGTGGCTCCAGCCGTCGCGGCTCTGGTACTTGACCAACTGATAGGCCAGCGCCCCCGGCTCGAGCCGGTTGTACCACTCGGCCACCGCCTCGCGCAGCCCGCGGCCCCAGCCGCGGAACTGCTCGATGAAGGCGGCGAAGTGCATCAGATGCGTGCCCGTCCGCGCGACCGCCGGCAGCGCCGCGAGGGCGGCCTTGCGCGTCGCCGGCTCGCCCAGCCCGGCGGCCATGGCGAGGGCGAACAGCGCCGGGTCGTTCTTCGGCGCGCGGCCGGCGCGGCTGATCTCGACGATGGTCTCGACCACGCGCGGCCCATCGGCCTCGAGGCACCGGCGGACCGCCTCGGCGCACTCGACGGTCAGGGCCTGTTCGCCGATGTAGTAGGTGCCGCCCTCGCTGCCGAGGATCAGGAATCGCCGCAGGCGCATCCAGTCGTCGACCGGGTAGGCGTAGCCGCCGGCCGAGTTGGCCACCTGCGCCGAGCCTGGGATCGGCCGGCTCTGCGGCGTGCGCCGCGTCGAGTAGTGCCGTAGGTACCGCATGATCGACCCCTCTCATGGTCGCGTGCCGGCGCGGGGACGCGTGCGTCCGCGCGGTCAGTAGGGGGTCTGGCGGGGCTCGAACCCGCAACCTTCCAGGTTCAGTGGTAACCGTCCGTCTTCGGCCCGGATCGGGCGAGGCATGACCGACGGCATAGCCGCTCTGCCAATTGAGCTACAGACCCCATGGCCGGAGGGCGACCCGGGGTCTCCTCCGGCGCTAGCGCACCGGTTTCTCAGTCAATCCATACTCCATTACACACGGCGGGTCCTCGCGGCCCGCGGATCGGTGGCTGGGATCGAACCAGCTTGCCGGCCGAAGCCGGCGTGCCAGATAACCGTCAGCCAACGGCCCGGAACGGGCAAGAACGGTGACGGACAACCGTTCCGCGGGCCGCGAAGACCCACCGAAGGATGCGAGCGCCGGGCGTGCCTCTGACCCAGAAGATAACCGTCAGCCCCCGGCCCGCATCGGGCAAAACCGGCGACGGAGCCGCCCGACACCCGCATCGCTCTTCGTCGGAAGACGAAGAGCGCGTACGGTACCACGAACGCGGACTATCGCCAAGAGGTCGATTCCGCGGCGGCGCAACGCGTGCGCAACACACGGTCGATCAGGCTGAGGCCGCGAACCTCGTCTCGACCGCCACCCGCCGACTCTCCGCCGCCGATTGCTGCGCCGCCAGCATGATTTCCAGCACATGCAGCGCGTGCGCCGGCGTGATCGGCGAGGGCCGGTCGTCGAGCAGGCAATCGACGGCGTGGCTGGCGCCGCCCTGCCAAGTGTAGCCGGCCTGGTCGACCGCCCGCACCTCGCGGCGCGGGCCGAGGTGGAGCTCGACGCCGCGCGGCGCCCAGTCCCAGCCGAGCAGGTAGGCGCTGGCGCGGGTGCCGATCAACTCGATCGTCCGCTCCTCGTTGTACGAGCCGTAGACAAAGCCGGTGGCGACCGATGAGTAGACCGCCTCGCCGTGGTCGAGCAGCAGCATGGCGTTGTCTTCGGCCTCGACGGTCACCGGCCGGCGGTCGATCAGCCGCTCCCGCACCGCGGTCCCGGCCAGGGCGACCACGCCGCGCGCCGGGCCGAGCAGAGCGGTCAGGGTGGTCAGGTTGTAGACCGCCAGGTCGAACAGACAGCCGCCGCCGCGGCCGTAGAACCAGGGCCCCCAGGTCGGGCCGGAGTGGCCGTAGCAGGCCCGTGCGGCGTGGACCCGGCCAAGCTCGCCCGAGCTAACGCACTCGCGCAGCGCGGCAAAGGCCGGGCTGAGCACCACGGTCGGCGCGGCCCAGAGGCGCAGGCCGCGCTCGCGAGCCAGCTCGACCAACCGCCGTCCGTCGGCCAGGCTGGTGGCCAGCGGCTTCTCCGTCCAGACATGCCGCCCCGCCCCGAGCCCGGCCAGGCTGACCTCGCCGTGCGCCGGCATCGCGGTCAGGTTGACCAGCAGCTCGAACGGCACCGCGAACAGGTCGTCGAGGCGGTCGACGACGCACTCGACGCCGAAGCGTGCCGCCCGCGCCTCGGCCTGCGCCCGGTCGAGATCACACACCGCGACGACCTCGGCGCGCGGGTTGGCGGCCAGGTCGGCCAGGTAGTGCTCGCTGACGCTGCCGCAGCCGACGATGCCGATTCGCATGGTGCGCATGGCCGATAGGCTCCTGACCCCATAGGCGTTCACTTCGGGCCCCAAGACTCTCTTGCGGTGCCACGGGCGGCTTGCCCGCCAGGGCCGCCAACGAGCTACCGGACCGCACTGGCGGGCAAGCCGCCAGTGGCACCAGTCGCTGAGGTCAACGATGAGCCAACGCCGATGGCTCCTGACCCCGTCGTCACGGCCGCTCGACGGCGCTGTCCAGCGGCTTGTGGTACCAGAACGTCCAATCGATCACCCGCGCGCCGAAGTGGCTGTAGAACGCCTGCGCGCGATAGTTGGTCCACGAGGTGCTGATGATCGCCCGCGGATAGCCGAGCCGGTGCAGCTCGGCGATGGCCCGGGCGAGCAGGTGCGCGCCGAGCTGCCGGCCACGCCAGGCTTCATTGACGCCGAGCCATTTGATAAAGCCCATCTCCTCGGCAGCGCCGCCAGGCACGCAGTCGGCGGCCGAACGACAGAGGCAGATGCCGATCTGCTCGTCGCCGTCGAGCGCCTGCACCATCAGACCCGGCCGCCGCCCGAGGCCCGGCTGCAGCTCGACCTCGATCCGCAGCTCGCCCGGCCAGGGCCGGCGCGGCGGCGGGGCGCGGAGCTCGTCCCAGAGCAGGAACACCTCCCCGCCGGCGCGGCGGTAGCCGGCCGACTGCAGCACGCTCGAGAGGTGCAGCGCGCGGTCGGGCAGGGCGCCGCAGAAGAGGTGCCAGAACGGGAACCGGTGGCTCGGCTCGAAAGCGGCGAAGGCGGCTGCCCCGCGCTCGGCGCAGTGCGCCTCGGCCCGCTCGAGCAGCGCCGCGGCCAGGGGCCGGTGGCCCGGTTCGCAGCAGAACAGGCGGATCGCGCCGCGCGGCGCCTCGAGCTCGACGGCGGCGTGGATCAGCCCGCGCACGGCGCCGTCGGCCAGGCCGACAAAGGCGGCGCCGTCGCGCAGTGACTCGCCCCGCTCGTCCCGCTCGTGCCGGTCGGCCAGCGCCTCGTGCAGGTCGTCTGGGGCGATCGGGTAGCAGCAGGGCGACAGTTCGCAAAGCTGCTGATAGAGCCGCGCCGCCGCGGCGGCGTGAGGCGGGCCGAAGGGCACAATCTCCATCTCAGCCCTGCCGCCGGCGGACCGGGAAATCGGGCGAGTCGGTCCGGGCATCGTCCATCAGCCGGCCCAGGCTGGCCGCGAGGTCGGGCTTGGCCGCGGCCAGGTCGGTCGTCTCGCCGAGGTCGCTGCGCAGGTCGTAGAGCTCGATCGGCGCGTCGAGACCCGGCCGCACGGCCTTCCAGTGCCCCAGCCGCACCGCCTGCGAGAAGCCGCGCTCGTGGAACTCCCAGTACTGGTACGGCGGCGGGTGTTCCTGCCGCCGGCCGAGCAGCTCGGGCAGGACCGAGACGCCGTCGAGCCCGTCGGGCGCCGGCGCGCCGGCGGCCTCGGCGGCGGTGGGCAAGAAGTCCCAGAAGGCCCAGGGCAGGTCGCTCGTTCGGCCGGGCTCGATCACGCCCGGCCAGGCGGCGATCATCGGCACGCGGATGCCGCCCTCATAGAGGTCGCGCTTGATCCCGCGCAGCGGACCACTGGCGCCGAAGAAGGCCGGGTCGGAGCCGCCCTCGCGGTGCGGGCCGTTGTCGCTGGTGAAGATGACCAGCGTGTCGCGGGTCAGGTTCTGTTCGCGCAGCACGCGCAGCAATCGTCCGAGGTCGCGGTCCATGCGGGTGATCATCGCCGCCCGCGCGCGCTCGGGCGCCGGCCAGTCGCGGTCGGCGTAGTCGCCCAGCTCGGGCACCTCCATGCCCTCGCGTCCGGCCTCGTTGTTGGCGTGCGGGATGGTCAGCGCGAGATAGAGAAAGAACGGCTGCCCGCGCCGGCGGCGGAGGTACTTCTCGGCCTCGGCAACAAACAGGTCGTGGCTGTACTCGACCCGCTCGCCGGCCACGCCCGAGCCGTCGGGATTCTCGTCGGGCACCAGGTTGGCCAGCGGCACCCGCTCCTCGCCGCGCCACAGGTGGGTGGGGTAGTAGTTGTGCGCGTGGCGCTGGTTGAGGTAGCCGAAGAACTCGTCGAAGCCCTGCCGCGTCGGCACGCCCGTGCTGCCCGGCTCGCCCAGCCCCCATTTGCCGATCAGCGCGGTCTGATAGCCGACCCCGCGCAGCACCGTGGCGACGGTCACGTCGTCGGGCCGCAGCGGCACCAGCACATTGCCGCGCACCCGCGCGTGGCCGCTGTGCAGGCCGGTCATCAGGCAACAGCGCGACGGCGCGCAGACGGTGCTGCCGGCGTAGGCGTCGGTGCAGCGCAGCCCGCCGGCGGCCAGGGCGTCGAGGTGCGGCGTGGGCACCAGCCGCTGGCCGTAGCAGCCGAGGTCGCCGTAGCCGAGGTCGTCGGCCAGGATGAACAGGATGTTCGGCCGCCGCGGCTGCGCGCCGAGCCGCGTGGCCGCGACGCCGGCCGCCGCGCCGATGAATCCGCGCCGACTGATCACAAGGCAACTCCCCGACCGGACGGCCAGGGAGTTGCCTCTCGGCATCGGATCTCCTGCGTCAGGCGACCAGGGCGCCGATCTCGGCGGGCACCAGGTCGTCGAGCCAGTGCGCGGTATCGTCGCGCTCGTAGACCATCATCCGCCCGCGCTCGGCCGTGTTGGCGGCGCGATGGTAGCGCAGGTAGAAGTGGCGCTCGTCCATGCCGGCAAGCTCAATCTTGCCGGTCTCGTGCGACATGACCAGCCGCGGTCGGCGGGCCAGGCCCGAGATGCCGTTCTGCGCCTGGCAGAAGAGCCGGTAGCTCTCGGCCAGGGGCACGCTGTAGATCGCGTTGCCGGCGGTCGGGCGGCACTGGAACAGGTAGTACTGGGGACAGCCCATCCACGACAGCCGGCAGAACAGCTCGCGCAGCGCGCCAGCGTCGTCGTTGATGCCCCGGATCAGCGGGCACTGGTTGACACACACCACGCCGCGCCGGAGCAGGGTGTCGATCAGCTCGACCACCGGCTCGGTCAGCTCGCGCGGATGGTCGAAGTGGCACATCAGGTAGATCCGCGCCGCCGGGTGGCTGTGCCGGTCGAGCAACTCGAGCAGCGCCGGGTCGTCGAGCAGGCGGAACGGGTTGAACGCCGGCATCTTGCTGCCGAGGCGAATGATCCGCACGTGCGGGATCGCGCGCAGGGCACCGATGATCTCGCCCAGTCGCCGGGTCGAGAGCATCAGCGGATCACCGCCGGTGAGCAGCACGTTGCTGATCTCGGGGTGCCGCGCGATGTAGGCCACGCCCTCGCTGACGTCGAGACTGGCCTCGTCGTTGCCGTCCTGGAACAGCCGCTTGCGAAAGCAGTAGCGGCAGTAGGCCCCGCAGACCTCGTTGACCAGCAGCAGCGCGGTATCGGCATACTTGTGCTGGCAGCCGTGGGCGCGGGTGTAGCGGTGTTCGTTGCTGGCATCGAGCGCCAGGTCGTCGTCGAGCTCTCCCTGCTCGGGAATGACCAGGCGGCGGATTGGATCGTCGGGATCCGACCAGTCGATCAGCTTCAGGTAGTAGTCGTTGACACGGAAGGCGTACTGCTTGGCGACCTGCCGCAGTCGGCCGCGATGGGCCGGCGGGATCTGCTCGAGCAGTTCGACATCGGTCAGGTAGCGCACACGCCGTCGCGCCTTCGCCGCGGCGCTGCGTACAGCTTCAGCGTCGTAGCCAGGGGCCAACATGGTCACCTCCAGGCAGCAGGCGGCACCGCGCCGCATTGTGCGGCAGCGTTCAGGAACCCCACTGAGCGAGCCGATCGCCCTTGTGGACCAACCTGGGCGACCGAGGGGCCGGACCGCACCCGGAAGGGGCAGCGGGCCTGCCGTCATTCTGACCCGCCGATCCAACGAAACCGTTACCGCACTATGTCAAAACTCTTGCACTGGTTGCGACGGCGACGGGGCGAGCGGCTCGGCAGGCGCCCAAACGCACCGGCCGAGCGGCTCTCGCGCCGCCCGGCCGGTTACAGCTCAGCAATCGCCGCGGCTATGGACCGGTCACGCCGGGCCAGTCGTCGCTGCGGAATGGGCTGGCCGGCAGGCCGGCGGTGTCCCACAGGTTGACCACCGGGTAGTTCGCCCAGCCATACCGCACGGCCATCGGCGAGGGCACCGCGGGGCTTTCGACCAGCACCTCGTCGCCGCCGGCGAGCCGCGCCGTGGCGTTGTGCCAGACCTGGTCGGCGCCGGCGATGGTGAAGCCGGTGATCGACTCGCCTCGCACCTCGATTCCGTCGCCGCAATCGGTGAAGTGGACGCGGATCCGGCTCCCCTCGCGGTCAGCGTGGTGGTAGGTCGGGCCACGGTAGAGGATCCGCTCACGATAGGCCAGCGCGCGGGCGGCGATGCCCAGCCGCTCGCCCACCGGCTGCTTTCGCCGCGGGTGGATGTCGTTCTCCTCGCCGACATCGATGATCACCGCCATGGCGGTGTTGGCGATCGCCGTGGTGGTCAGCAACTGCGCCTCGCGCAGCTCGGCCCAGGCGCTCTGCATCGGTTCGGGATTGATGGCCATGAACGGCGCGAGCTGGACGAACAGGAACGGGAAGTCGCCCTGGCCCCAGCCGTCGCGCCAGTCCTCGATCATGGCCGGGAAGAGCGTGCGGTACTCATACGCCCGGCCGGCGTTCGATTCGCCCTGGTACCAGATCGCTCCGGCAATCGCGTAGGGCTGCAGCGGCGCAATCATCGCGTTGTGCAGCCCGCCCGGCCGCTGGACGTGCGTCGGCCCGTAGGGCAGCCCGGGCCGCTGCGGCACCGCCGTGCCGGCCTGGCGCGCCGCCGCGGCGTCGGTCTCCCACTTCGCCAGCGCCTCGCGGTAGCGGTCCATGGTCTCGGGCCAGACGGTCAGGAGGTCCATCCAGCGCTGCCAGGCGCCACGCAGTCGTGGCTCGCCCCAGATCGACTTCTGGCGGGTCCAGGACTCGGCCGGCGTGCCGCCGTAGTTACTGCTGATCAGCCCGACCGGCACACCCAGCGTCTCGCGCAGATACGCGCCGAAGTGATAGCCGACGGCGCTGAAGTTGCGCACCGAGTCGGGCCCGCAGACCGACCAGGGCTGGTCGAGCACCGCCTCCTCGAGCGGTTCGTCGGTCGCCTGGCGGCGGACGGTCAGCAGGCGCAGGCCGTCGTCGGCCGACTCGCCGATGTAGCGCTCGGCCTCGTGGGCGTTGCCCAGCGTCCATTGCATGTTGCTCTGGCCGCCGCAGACCCACACCTCGCCGACCAGCAGATCGTTGACGGTCAGCGTGTTGGTGCCCGCGACGGTCATCACCAGCGGCCCACCAGCGGGCAGGCTGCCGAGGCGGACCATCCATCGACCGTCGGCGTCGGCCACCGTCGAGCCGCGCCGCGGGCCGACGATCACGGCCACCTGCTCACCCGGGCTGGCCGTGCCCCAGACCGGCACCTCCCGCCCCTGTTGGAGCACCAGGTGGTCGCTGAACAGGGGGTTCAGCCGCACCTCGGCGCGGGCCGAAACCAGCGCGGCGAGCGACAGACAGAGCAGAACCAGACGACGAACAGGCATGGGCCATCTCCCGAGACCGGACCGGCGGCGCGCTTCGCCGGCCGGTCTCGGGTTCCTTGCCCGGCGGGTCAGTCGACCCGCGTGTGGACCATCTCCATCACCCGGTGCTCCTCGGCGCCCTCATAGAGCGTGAAGGTGTAGCCCGTGTCGGACGGCTGATAGACCACCTTGGCCGGCACCAGGTCACCCGACATCGGGTCGACCTGCTCGGCGCGGAGGGTGATGGTCCCATCGTCGGCACGGGTGCCCAGGGCGTAGATGATCTGTGTGCCCATGCTGTCGAGCCAGGTCTGCACGAACTGCTGCCGGCCGTTGTCATGGCCGAAGAAGCCGATGCCCTCCATCGGCATGCCCATGAAGTCGGCGGCAAACTCCATCTGCACGAAGCGGCCGCCGTAGATCATCGTGTTGGTCGCCTCGGCCTCGACCACCATCGGCTCGGCGGTGGGGTCCATCCAGGCCTTCGCCACCACCTTGAAGTTGCCGACAAACGGCTCCAGATGCTCGTGCTGCTCGCCCGGCACCATCACCGGCGGCAGTTGCTCGTCCTGCGCCGTCACCCGACCGACCCACCCGGCCCCCAGCGCCACCACCACCAACCAACCCGCCGTGCGATAGCGATGCACCATTCCACGCCTCCTGAACTGAGTGTGCAATCAAACGTTCGCGCTGTCAGGGGTGGATTGGCGGTCGCGGCCGAGCAGTGTCGCGGCGAGCAGGCCGGCGGCGCAGAGGGCGGCGAAGAGGCCGACGCGGACGGTGATCGGCGCGAAGACCCAGCGCACCTGGCCGGCGCCCGAGATCGGGTCGGCGATCTCGCGGCCCAGCGCCGAGGCGGTCCAGGCCAGCTCGCGCACGCCGCCGGCGGGTTGCACGGCGTAAGCGTGCCAGCCGGGGAAGGGTGAGTCGCGGAGCAGCTCGGCGCCGGCGCCGATCTCGACGGCGACGCGGTTGAGGCCGTCGTAGGCCGGCCTACCGGCCAGCCCTCCGGACGGGCCGACGCGGGTTGCCGGGCCGAATCCGAGTTGCCACAGCGGTGTGCCGGTGGTTGCGTCGCGGCGCAGGACAAGGCAGCCGGGCCAGCGCTCCGTGCCGTTGCCGAGCAGGAGCATGTTGCCGTTGATCAGCGGTGTCGGCGGTCCGTCGCAGAGCGCGGCGACGGCGGCCTTGTGGGCGGCGGGGAGCAGCGAATCGTAGCCGCCCAGGTCGCGGATCCGCGCGGCGGTGGCCAGGTTCGGCGGCAGCAGCAGGCCCGCCGGCGGGCGGTAGAAGCCCCACGCCGCGGGCGGGTCGAGCACCACCAGCCGGCCGCCGAGCGCCTCGGTCTCGGCCCGCAGCGTGACCAGCAGCGGCGGCTCCGGGTCGAGCAGTGCCGGCTCGCAATGCGGGTTGAACCCCCAGCCCGCGGCGACCAGCTCGACGGCGATCATCGCCGCCAGCCACTGGGGCGCGCGGCAGAGCACGACCAACCCGCCGGCGAGCCAGGGCAGCAGGTAGAGGCAGGCGGTCAGGTTGCGCCACTGCGCCACGCCGAGCAGCGGCCCGACCCCATGCCGCGTGGCCGAGGCCCGGGCGAGTAGCCAGCCGAGCACAAACAGCCCGGCGAGGGCGCCGGCCAGACCGATCAGCTCGCGCCGGCTGGGCGGCAGGCGGCGCGCGGCATCGAGCCCGAGGCCGGCGGCGACGGCGGCGGCGAAGCACCAGACCAGCGCCAGCCGGCACGGGCCGGCGCCCGAGGCATAGCCCGGCAGCCAGAGGACCAGCGGGGCATTGAGCGGCGTGCCGTAGGCGAGGAGCAGCGAAACGACCGCGATCCCGCCGTAGAGCCGCCCCGGCCCGCCGCGGACCAGCGCCAGGCCGAGCAGGGGCAGGGCGCAGAGGCCGATGAACAGGCTGAACTCGGTGTAGTCGCCGGGCGAGATCGCGCCGCGGCGATCGAGGCCCCAGTAGGCACCGGCGTCGGTGCTGGCGGCGATCTCCGCGGCCGAAGCCCCCGGATCGACCGTGCCCAGGCTGGGCGTGCCATAGAAGCGGGGCAGGAACATGGTGATCAGCCGGTCGGCGGGGATGGCCCGGCCACGAAAGGCGGAGTAGTCGCCGGCCGCCGGCGGCCGGTGGCTGCGCGGGGCGAGCTCGAGCAGCGGCAGCACCATCGGCGCACCGACCAGTCCGCCGATAACGAGCAGCAACGCCGCGAGATGCCACCGCGGCCACAGCCGCACCACGGCCAGCAGCGCAGCCGTGACGGCGACGTAGTAGAAGACCTGCGGGTGGCCGGCCAGGGCGCTCAGCCCGACGGCCGCGCCGCCGAGGATCGCGGGCAGTGCACGGCCGGTGCGGCGGCAGCGTTCGATGCCGGCCACCGCCCAGGGCAGCCAGGCGGCGCTCGAGACCAGCGTCGGCAGCATCAGCCAACCGAGCATGAAGCCCGATAGGCCGGTGATGATGCCTCCGACCAACCCGGCCGGGCGCGAGCCGCCGAGTTCGCGCAGCAGGCGATAGCCGCCGGCGGCAGCCAGCCAAAGGTGCAGCAGGGCGGTCAGCCGGAACCCGTCGGCGACGCTGAACAGGCCAAAGCAGAGCCAATTGGGCGGGTAGAACAGCGCCGACTGGCCGTTGCCACAGAAGGCATAGCCGGCGAACTGGAACGGATTCCAGAGCGGCAGCACGTTCTCGCGCAGCCCGGCGGCGAGCAGGCTGCGCCAGGGCCAGTATTGCCCGACGGCATCGAACCAGAGCGCGTTCCAGACGGTCCGCGGCGGCGTGCCGTCGAACCACGGGGCGAACCAGCGCAGGTAGTCGGGCAGCGGCGCGCGGCCGAGATAAACCACCGGCGCGATGGGCAAGGTGACGACGAGCAGCAGGATGGCCAGACAGGTCGCTTCGCGTCCGGCCGCGGAGCCGATCCAGCGCCGGACCGTCACCCGCACGGCGCCGGCCTAGGGCAGCGTGAGCAGGTAGACCTCGGTCGGCAGCGGTTCACGGTTGTTGGTTCCCGGTCCGCCGCGAGTGTACAGCAGATGCGGCCGGGTGACCGGGTTCCAGCCGGTGTTGCGTTCGAGGTTGGGGAGCCAGTTCGGAAGCGCAGGGTCGGGAGTGGAGATGAGCACCGACTCGAACGTCGCGCCGCCGTCGCGCGAGGTGAGCAGCACCACTTCCTCGCTCGGATGCCCCCAGGCGCCGGGCACGGCGGCCACCGGCACGGCAATGTAGAGCGTGCCGTCGGTGGTGATGCTGGTCGACGGGTTGGCCGCACTGAAGCAGCCGGGCACGGCGGCGCGCACCTCGGGGCCCAGGTCGCGCGCGCGCCACCGGCCGCCGTCGTGGTGCCACAGCCAGGGCGTCTGTCCGCGGCCGGCGCTGTGGTGCACGGCAATGAACGGGTTGCCGTCGGCATCGAGCGCCATGCCGCCGACGCGGCAGTCGAGGTCGGCGTCGTGCTCGAGCAGATCGACCGTCTCCCGGGTCGCCGGCAGGGTGACCGGTGTGCCGTCGGCATGGCCCCAGCTCTCGCCGCCGTCGTCCGAGCGCAGGTACCCGGCGATCTTGCCGGCCTTACGCTGGTGCTCGTCATAGATATGGAAGGCGAGGTGCAGTCGGCCGCGCGCATCGACCGCCAGGTGGTTGTCGTACTGCGTGTAGCCCGGCGGGATCTCCGGGTCGACGATGGTCACCCGCGGCGACCACTCGCCGCCTGGGGGCTTGCGGTGATAAACCAGCCGAAACGGCGCCGGCCCGCCGCGGGCGGTCAGGTGCAGCGTGCCGTCGGGCGCGCAGACCAGGCTGGGATAGGTGAGCAGCTCGCCGACCGGCGCCGGCTCGGTCCACTCGGACGAGTCGTTCGGCCGCAGCGAGCGCCGGTAGGTAAACGGGTGGTGATGCGCCCCGAACAGCACGTGGAGATAGCCGTCGCGGTCGATGGTCAAAGCCGGCCCGGCATGGTTGTCATGCCCCGGCCCAAGGTCGACGGTGTCCGACCACTCACCCGAAGCGAGGTCGAGCGTGCGGATGACCGAGTGTGAGTTAGCCTCGAGCCAGGCGACATGCAGCCTGCCGTCGCGGGTGACGAGCTTGTTGGACATCGGGTAGGCGGTGGCGCGGGTGGAGGCGGCGGTGGAGAGCAGCGCGGGCGGCGCGGGTGAAGCGCCAAGCAAGGTGGAGGCCAGGCAGAGATGGGTGACCAACAGCATCGACCCTCCCTCTAGCTTGACGCACTCTCAGCGTCGGCCAGGACTCCGATAAAGCGCTCGACCAACTCGTCGGCGCTTAGGGCCCTCTTCCGTGCCGCCTCATGGAGTTGGCGCAGCGCATCAGAGCTGACCCATGTCTCACCAACGAAGGTGTTGAGGTCGACTTCATAGACGAAGTCTACGCGCTGACCGTTGGCATTGAACAGCACTAGGAAATAGCTAGCCCTGTCGGTTGGATCGCCCTCGTCGTCGTGGTCTTCAGCCCACCCTTGGCACACCTCGACCCCGCCGTCAACCCCAAGGAGCGTACGGAACGCCTCTGGCTGGACGGTCGGCTCCCAATCCTGACGGCCCTTCTCGGTGCGCTCCAACAGGGCCAACACCAGCGCTGCCTTGCGAGCATCTTTCACGTGTCTCTCCCAGGCTGTGTGCGCAGCCGCTTGAGGAGGCTCCGTAGGTTCTGAACGTGCCGATTGAGGGGTTGGTTCTTCGCCGCCGCGAAGTCCCACACCTGCGATTGGCGTGCGTCTAGGAGCACTATCTCGTAGCTGTCCAGTTCCTTCAGGCAGTCTGTCAACATCCGTCGGTCGTCGCGGCCAAGCGGCTCTCCACTCTCGAGCACCTCGGTCAGCAGTCGGCGCACATCGCGACAGTGCGTGATTGCCTCTGTCGCTTGCTCAGGAAGACGCCAGTCCGGCAGCGCCTGGAGCTGTGACAACGCGTCGCTGAGAGAAGCCACACGGTCCATTGAGTGGAAACGTCTCAGAGCTGCCTCGACTTCCTTCGCCGTTTCCACGGAAGCGTTCTTTGCCGCCGTTGCCGCCCTCGCTGCAGTCAGGTATCCGAGGAAGGCCAGCAGCAGTCCCAGCAGGGTTGCCACATCCGCCCACGTGGTCGACCAGAACCCGGTCACCGATCTTCCCTACGCCACATTCTAACTGAACTCAATCACCACCTCCGCCGCCACCTCGTCCAACCAGGTGTAGTCCGTCGGCGCCGTCTGCAGGATGCTGCCCGGCACATACGGCGTGACCGGGCCGTAGGCTACCAGGCGGCCGATGAACGCCTGCCGTCGCGGGTGACGAGCTTGCTGGACATCGGGTAGGCGGTGGCGCGGGTGGAGGCGGTGGCGGAGAGGAGGAGGGGCGCGTGCGATGCCATTCCAGACGGCACGCCAGTGCTCGCCATCGCGGCGAGGGGGAGCACGGCCGAGAGGACCCAGTTCACGGTGTTCACGGCTGGTGTGCGACCGCGCCTGCGCGCGATGGCTGGTTCTCGGAGGTGAGTTTGTCAATGATCGCGCGAGCCGCATCCTGAACGCCTGGTCCCATGTGCTGTGCCATGCGGTGGATCTCGGCGAGTTTCTCGACACCGGTGAGGCCGCCGCCTCGATCTTCGAACTCGATGCCATCGATTTCGTCGAGCTGTGTCTCATCGGGACGATAGAGGCGGAGAACGTACCGCTCGCCGCCGTTCGCGCGAAGTCGTGCCACGCCGACCTGTTGGTCGACGAAGTCGGCGCGGACCTCGTGTGATTCCTGATCGACATGCCACTGGATGCGGCCGACGGTGGTGTGTCGATAGAGCTGCCACAGCAGCTCTTCGAGTTCCACGTTCGCCATCATGCATCTCCGACTTGGGCTCGCAACTCGGCATGAAGCCTGGTCAATCGATCGGCTTCGCGATCCAGTTTCGACGCCAGGTCTGGCACAACGGTGCCGGCGAGCAAGCTGGCCTGCGCTTCAGCCAGCACCTCTATAGTGTACTGCAAACCGCTTCTGGTAGCGGCCGGCAGGTCGCGCAAGCCGACCTGTGCACGAATGACAGCGCGCCGAGCGGCGCGCAACGGCCCAGACGAGCGACCACCACCCTCTGCCAGTACCTCTCTCGCCCGATCGATCTCATCCACGGCGCCGATGAGGTCCATACCCACGTCGAAGGTGGCCATGGCCTTGCGCAGTGCCGCTACCGCCGCCTCAGCACGCTGAGCCGCGACCTGCGCACCGCGGGCCTGCCGTATTGCCCAGTTGAAACCGGCCAGCGAGATGAGAACGCCGAGCACGCTCGCGATGTCACCCAAGTGCTCGCTCCAGAACTGGCTCATCAGCTCAGTCGGCTTCGCGATCCACCGCCATGCTAACTGAACTCAATCACCACCTCCGCCGCCACCTCGTCCAGCCAGGTGTAGTCCGTCGGCGCCGTCTGCAGGATGCTGCCCGGCACGTACGGCGTGACCGGGCCGTAGGCCACCAGGCGGCCGATGAACGCCTGCCAGCACTCGCTCTGCGGAAACGCGCCGTCGAGCCAGAAGCTGCGGTGACGGGCACTCAGGATGTCGCGTGGGCCGATCGTGTTGGCCTTCGGCGGCACTCGGCTCCAGTCGCCGCGGAAACTGTGCAGCGCGTTCTGCATGATGGTCATCGGGTGCAGCGTGACGCACTGCGCGCCCTGAGCCTGCCACTCCTCGAAATCGGGGTAGAGGTCGGCCAGGTGCGGGTCCCAGAAGGCGATGTGGCCGCACCAGCCGATCCCGCCGTAGCAGATGTCGGCCCCGCCGGCGTCCTCGATCATCCGGCTGTAGTCCGCCACCTTGTCCCTGGTCGGAAAGTGGATCTGGCTCAGCGGCGGGCGGAGCGGCTCATCGATCCGGTGGAAGAACTCGTTCAACATGCAGGCCTGGAAGCTGCCGGCGAAGTCGGCGCCCGGCGTGTTGCCGTGCTCGTCGGCATACTCGTCCATGTTGAACGAGACCAGGTGTGAGCAGTCGAGCCGGAGGCTGTTGATGATGTCGGCGGCCACCCGGTATTGCGGCACCGGCCCGACGGGGAAGATGGCGACCAGCCGGCGGCCGGCGTCGCGCGCGGCGATCAGCCGCTCGATGATGTCGAGGGCGAAGGCACGGTAGAAGGCCGGCCGGCCGTCGATCACGCGGACCTTCCAGTCGGGGTTCGGGTGCGACTCTAGGTCGTGGCGAGTCAGTGCCCGGACCCGGGCGCAGGCCTCGGCGTCCTGGAACGGCAGGAACGGGTGCAGCGCGGTGGTGAACTCGGCCATCGATCGGCTCCCGCGGCGGCGCGGACAGCCGCCGGCGCCGGCTGTGTACCATTGCCGGCGGGCAGTGTCAATCGCGCCGGCTTGGCGGGTGTGCTTCCGGGCTCGTGGCCTCGTCGTTGACCCGCACTGAAGTGCGGGTCTGTCAAAAACCAAACCCGCCCAAGGGGCGGGTTTCGCTCTACCAGCCACGGGTTTCAACCCGTGGCGCCACCGGCGCTGCCCCAGGCCCGGCTTGGCCGGCCCGGCGGCTGGGCATACACTGGACTCACGATGGCGCAGAGCGTGAGTCGAATCGAGTTCCGTCAGGTCGTGCTCCTCGCCGCGGTCGTCGGCCTGCTGGCGGCCGTGGCGCGGCTCTGGCTCGCCCCGGCGCTGACGCCGTCCGGGCGGGCACAGGTCAACACCGCGCTGCTCATCGTCAGTCTCATTCCGCTGAGTTACCTGCTGCTCTGGCTGCGCCAAAGCGGACACCGCCTGGCCGCCCGCCAGTCCGAGCTGCGCCGTGAACTGGCCGGCGAGCGGCAGGAGCTCGAGCAGACCCGACGGCAGCTCCAGATGGTCCACGCCGCCTTTCGGCCGGAGCAGCTTCACGACGAACGGAACCAGCTCGTCCGCCTGCTCTCCGGCCCGCGGGCGACGGCGCCCGAACGGGTCGAGTGGCTGCGCCTGCTGGCCCTCGAAGGACCCGGCTCCGATGTCTGGCTCGGTCTCGGCCGCGCCCTCACCGCCGCCGGCCAGGGCCGCGAGGCGGTGCGCTGCGCGGTCGAGGCGGTGCGCGCCGGCCTGCGTCCGCCGGAGTTCGCCTTCGAGCTGGCCGAGCGCCTGCTCGAGGCCGAGGCCGACCGAGAGAAGCTGCTCGGCCTCGATCACCCAGCGGCGCTGCTCGCCCTGGCCGGCTCGGTCGACGTGCGCGCCACCGCGGCGGTGGGCCGGCTCTACGACGCGATTGCCCGCAGCCGCGAGGCGGTCACGGTGCGCGCGCTGGCGGCGGTGGCGCTGGTTCGCCGCGCCGGCGATGCGGAGGAGGCGGCGCGCCTGCAGGAGCGGCTCAAGCCGGCCGGCGACGACGACCTGCTGCTGCGCTTCTGGCTGACCGAAGCCTGGTCGGCCTTCCGGCGTGGACCCGACGGCCGGCGCGCGCTGCCCTGGCGCGAGACCAGCCCGGCCGCCGTCGCCGCGGAGCTGACCCCGGTCCACTGGCGGCCGGCGTTCGGGCTCGAAACGCCGCCGGGATATGGCCATGCCGTGCGCTATCTCGACCCGCTGCCGACCTATGCCGTGCCCGAGCGCGACCGCCTCGAGGCGCTGGCCCGCGAGATGCAGTCGCAGGTCAGCGCGGTGCCCGAGTCGATGTTCAGCAGCGAGACCACGCCCGAGACGCTGGCCGACTACATCGTGCAGCGGCTCTGGCCTCGGTCGCAGCGGAGCCGGCGGTTCGTCGAGGAGCTGGTCGGCCGGCTGGCGACCCATGATTCGCCTCGCCACATCGCGGTCGCGCTCGAGCCCATCGGCGCGGCCTTGAGCGAGGAGAGCGCGGCGGCCCTGAAGGACCTCTGCCACGAACTCGAGGCGGTCGCCCACCGCCTGCCGCCGAGCGGCTACGCCGCCCGAGCGCTTCATGCCGCCGGCTATGCCTGGTCACCGCGCGACGCGGCGCGCGCCGAGGCGCTGTGGGAGGAGTCGCTGCGCGTGGCGAGGCGGCTCGACCCGATCAGCGCCCGGCCCATCCTGGCGCGCTTCGTGCCGACCTTCATCGCCCTGGCGCAGAGCGCCGCGACAGCCGCCGACAGCGCGCAGCCGATGCTCCTGGCGGTCGATGTGGCCATCGACTCGGGCAGTCGCGAGGCGCTGCTCGGTGCGCTGCAGGCGACCTGCGCCATGCCGCCGAGCCGCGTGCGGAGCGCCGCGCTCGATCGGCTGGCCAACGCCGTCGGCTGGATGGACTGCCGCGCGCGGTTCCTGCTCGCCTGGTCGCGCCGCGACGTGGCCGGCATGGCCGCGCTGCTGCCCGAGCTGTGGAGCCGCGAACCCGATGCCCCGGTGGCCGACTGGCCCGCCGTCGCCCGCGGCACCCAGCTCCTGCCCGGCCGCCTCGGCGCGCCGCCGCACCCGTGGCTGTGGGCCGTCTGGGCGCTGGCCGAGCGCGCCGGCGCGGGCCAGGCGGGCGATCTCTCGCAGGCCATGGCGCCGTTCGCCGAGCGGGGCCGGCAGGGTGAACCCGCCTCGCTCGCCGCCTGGCTCATCCTCGCCAGCCGCCTGGATGTGCTGGAGCAGCGGCCGGCACGGTCCGAGGCGCGCCGCGCGCTCGACCTGATCGCGTCGCTGCCGGGCAGCGCCCTGGTCGCGCCGTTGCTGGCCGTGCGGTGGACTTTGCTCGAACCCACGACGCGCTGGCTCGACGCGGTCGAGATCGTGTTGCTCAAGCGCATCCGGCTCGAGTCACGGCGGCTCGACCGCTACCAGGACCCCGGCCTGCTGCGGGCCGTCGTCGCCGACCTCGGTCCGGCGCATGTGCGGGCGTTGATGAGCGGCTGGCTCGAGCGCTACCGCACCGACGTGGCCGAATGGCTGCGCCGGCAATGGGCCGGCTAAGCCACCGGCACCGGTCATGGTGGGGCCACCACCGTGCCACTGGCGGCTCGTCCGCCAGTGCGGGGGGCCGTCGACGCACAGGCGCACCGGGCGGTGTTCTGGATCGCCTGCTCAGCGGCGCAACAGGCGGCGGACCCGACTCCACCAGCCCGACGGCGCCGGCGCGATGACCTCCTCCGGCTCCTCCGGCGCGAGGTCGAAGTCCATCCGCACCGCCGACATCAAGTCCTCGACGGCGCCGCGGTCCTCGCCGGCGAAGTAGTCGACGATGCTCGGCAGCGGCGCCAGCGCCTCGCGTGCGATGCGCAGCAGGCGCAGGCCGCCGTCGCCGCCGGCGAGCAGAGTCAGGTGGCTGTCACTCAGGCGCAGGGCGTCGACCAGCGCGCGGCGGGCCAGCACCGGGGCCAGCCGCCGGCCGACCGGCAGGTAGAGATGCTCTTCGGCCAGCCGGGCGTAGAACGGCTCGGCGCCGCGCAGCGGCAGCGGCAGACCGGTCGGCGCGCGGCGGCGTTCGGCGATGACGAACCACCGGCCGCCGGCCTGGTCGCTCACCACCGCGATGTGTAGCCCGTTCAGCTCCGCCTCGCCGGCTTCGCCGAGCAGCTCGTGCAGCGCGGCGCGGCGATCGTCCGGCAGCAGCCACAGCTCGGGCCGCTGCGGCTGCGCGTCGTGCTCCAGACGCAGCGACACGGTCACCCGCGGCACCTCGCCGCCCGGCCGCAGCTCGGTCGCCGCCAGGCCGGTGGTGTCGAGCGCGATGCGCTCATAGATGTCGCGCAGCTCGACCCGCACATGCCGCCACGGGCCGTCGTGCGCCACCAGCCAGCGATCCAGGTCTCCGCCCGGCTGGAAGCGAAACTTGTCGGCCAGCGGGTAGGCCGTGCCGAGGGGCAGCAGCAGCCGGGCGTCGGTCTCATCGGGCTGGTAGAGCGTGCGGTCGCTCGCGCCGGCCCACTTGCGGACCAGGAACTGGCTCATCTGCTCGACCGCCAGGAGCAGCCGGCCGTCGCCGATGGCCGCGTAGCGCATCTGGTCGCGGCCGAGCATCAGATTGGCCCGCGCGGCATCGGCAAAGCCCGCCGCATCGGTCTCGAGGTAAGTCCACGCCGACGGCCGCGAGAGCGGCTGGGCCAGCAGTGGCACGGCCTGGAGCAAGCTCGGCGCCTCGAACCGCGCCGCGGGCAGGACGCGCTGAGCCGCCGGCGGGCCGCTCGGCGCCATGCCGGCAATCGGCTCGGCGGTCTCAATCAGCCAGGCCTCGGCCTCGCCGGCCACGAGCCGGGTGCGGCGCGCCGGCTGCCGCCAGCTCGCCGGGTCGTCGCACAGCCGCAGCGCGGCGACCAGCTCGTCGGTGTTGGCGAACCAGTAGGCCGGCATCAGCCGATCACCCGGGCGAGGATCTCCTCGCGCGCGGCCTGCAGCGCGGGCAGCGGGTCGCCGCCGAGGTTCAGGCCGACCGTCTCGGCGGCCGCCTCACCGCCGACCTGCACGGCGACCGGGGACGCCTCGTCGTGGCGCCGGCGGCCGAGCCGAGCGATGGTCTCGGGCCGGCCGATCACGATCACGCTGGTCTGGCGGCTCGGATCATGCCGCAGGCGGCGCCAGTCGGCGACGAGGTCGTCGTCGACGCGGGTGATGCTGGCGGTGCCCTGCTCTTCTTTCTCGCGCAGCAGCAGGTGCAGCACGTCGAGCATCTCCTGCCGTTCGGTTCGCCGCTCGGCCTCATCCTCCCCGGGCGCGACGAGGTGCAGATCGACGGTCAGGTCATCCTTGCGAAAGACCTCGAGCAGGTCGGCCGTGAGGGCCAGCACGAGGCCCATCAGGCAGCGGATGATCTTGGTCCCGTGCAGCTCGTGGCCGTCGGTGATGGGGCAGGCGAACTCGGCCGCATCCTCGACGCAGAAGAGCACCGTGCGGCGCATCATGTGCAGCACCGCGCTGTCGCGTAGGTGCTTGAGCAACTGGCCTTCGGCAAAGCGCACCAGGAACGGGTCAATCGCCTCGTCCGGCTCGAGATAGGCCAGCTCTCCGGCGGCCAGGTTCTCCAGCGGCCCGGTGGTGGTCAGCTCGGCGATGCCGCCGGTGGGGTAGGTGCCGACCGCCTCGAGCGCCGTCTCGGCCAGCGCGCGCGCGCGCATGGCCCGGCTCGAAGCCCGGCGCGGCGGGCCGAGCAGCCGCTCGACCCGCAGGATGCGCCGCGCCGCCTCGCGCAACGACTCGCGCGGGAAGGTGCGGATATGCTCGATCTCGTAGTAATGCTCGTCGGCCAGGCACCGGTCGAGGTCGAGCAGCGCCCCCATGCCGGCCAGCTCACCGAGCTGGGCCAGCAGCAGGCCGGGCGCGCCGACGCCGGCCTCGAACGCTTCGGCCGCGGCCTGCGGGTCGGCGCGGCCGACATCGAGACCGAGGCCGTGCGGCTCTTCGACCGCGAAGCGCCGGCTCAGCCGCGCCGCCACCGGCCGCAGCAGCAGCTCGAGCGTGTGCGCGACGGCCAGGTCGACGTCGCGGTTCTCGCGCAGCAGCCGGCGCAGGCGGGGATAGGCCCGCTCCTGCAGCCGCCGGACCAGCACCTGCGCCTCATACTCCTCCCGCGTGCGGCGCTCGGTCGCGGCCAGCCGGCTGTCGGCGAAGTAGCTGCGGAAGCGGAACTGCTCGCCGTCGAGGAGCAGGTAGCCGAGGTCGAGCACAACCCCGAAGGGCAGCACCACGTCGTGCTCGAGCAGTCGGCGGTACCAGCCCACGGCGCGCGGCGCCCGGGCGGGCAAGTCGAGTTCGTGCCGGGCCGAGTAGGCCAGGCTGCCGAGCAGGTAGGCGCGGGCCAGCTCGCCGCGTAGGGTCTGGCGGCCGGTCCGGGGTGGGAGGTATTCGTCGAGCACCGGTGCGCTCCGGCGCCGAACGGCTACTCGTCGCGCGAGTAGGGGAGGAGCGCAATCTCGCGGGCCCGTTTGACCGCCGCGGTCAAGAGCCGCTGGTGCTTGGCCGACAGGTTGGTCTGCCGGCGCGGCAGGATCTTGCCCCGGTCGGAGAGGAACTTCCACAGCACCTGTGGATTCTTGTACTCGAGCTCGCTGTCGGGATCCTGCAGTTGAGGCCCGCGCTTACCGCCATACTTAAACCGGGACATGCGCTCGCCGCTCCATGCTCGCGAGCTGATATGATACCGGCTCGGCAGGCTTGCTGTCAACGCTGGCCGACTCGTTGCACCGCGCCGAACAGGAGCCCCGCGTGTACCTCAAGGCCATTTCGTGCGAGATCATGCTCCGCGAGGTCTGCCACGTCGCCGCCACTTCGCCGCACGTGCTCGACCTGGCCTTTCTCGACCAGGGCCACCACGACCGGGTCGAGCCCGGCCGCCTGGCGCTGCAGGCCGAGATCGACGCGGCCGACCGCGGCTACGACGCCGTGCTGCTCGGCTATGGCCTGTGCAACAACCTGATTGCCGGGCTGCAGGCCGGCGCCGTGCCGCTGGTCGTCCCCCGGGCGCACGACTGCATCACCCTGTTCCTCGGCAGCCGGCACCGCTACGAGACCGAGTTCCACGCCACGCCGGGCACCTACTGGTACACCAGCGGCTGGCTCGAGTGCCGCCGCCGGCGCAGCGGCGCGTCGAACGGCGAAGCGGCGCTCGACCAGACCGGCGCCGACCGCACGGCGACCTATGAGTCGTATGTCAAGCGGTTCGGCGAGGACAACGCCCAGTACTTGATGGAGACGCTCCATAGCTGGGACGTGAAGTACGAGCGCGGCGCGCTGATTCGCTACGACTTCGACGCGGCCCTGCGGCTGGACGAGCAGGTCAAGTCACGCTGCGCCGAACGCGGCTGGCGCTATGACGAGCTGCGCGGCGACCTCGACTTACTTCGCCGCTGGCTGCATGGCGAGTGGGATGGCGACGACTTCCTGACCGTGCCGCCAGGCGAGTCGATCCGTCCCATCTGGGATGGCAGCGTCATCGCCGCTGGGGGAGACAGCCCTCGGCTCAGGCCGCGCCGATGAGGGCCTTGGCGACGTCGACGGCGGTGGCCGCGTCGGGCGCGAAGCCGTCGGCACCCACCTCGTCGGCATACTGCTGCGTGACCGGCGCCCCGCCGATGATGATCTGGACCTTATCCCGCAGGGCGCGCTGCTTGAGATGCTCGACCGTCGTGCCCATCGACGGCATGGTGGTGGTCAGCAGGGCCGACAGGCCGATCAGCTCGGCGCCCTGCTCGACCGCGTCGCCGAACTGCTCGGGCGAGACATCGACACCAAGGTCGACGACCTTGAAGCCGGCACCTTCGAGCATCATGCCGACCAGATTCTTGCCGATATCGTGCAGGTCGCCCTGGACGGTGCCGATGGCGATGGTGCCCACCGGCTTGGTGTCGGTCTCGGCCAGCAGCGGGCGGAGCAGCTCGGTGGCCGCCTTCATCGCCCGCGCCGCGACGAGCACCTCGGGGATGTAATACTCGTTGTTCTTGAACCGCACCCCGACCACCTGCATGCCGGCAATCAGGCCCTGCTGGAGCAGGACATTCGGCGCCATCCCCGCGCCGAGACCCTCCTCGGTCAGCCGCAGCGCCTCGTCGCGCTGACCGTCAATCACGGCCGCCTGCAGGGCCTGCAATCGCTCTTCGGTCCCCATTGCTGTCTGCCTCCAACGCGGCTTCGGGCCGCGACGCAACCCCGTACAACAGACCTGCCGCGTTACCGAGCGGCGGCCATGAATGACTCGATGTTCGCCAACGGCGTCTCCGGCGGCAAATCGCAGCCGGTGCTGAGCAGGAAGTTCGGGTAGCCGGCCATGGCCTCCTGCAAGCGATTCACCGCCGCCGCCACGCCCGCCGGGCTCTGCTGCACCATCACCGTCACCGGGTCGAGGTTGCCGATCACCACGCAGTCGGCCGGCACCCGCGCCGCCGCCGCCGGCAGATCGACCACGCCGTCGAGACTCAGCCCCTCCGCCCCGGTCGCCGACATCGCCTCGATCAGCCGCGAGGTGTCGCCGCAGATGTGCAGGATGGGATGCGCACCGACGGCGGCGTACAGCGCCTCCAGCGCCGGCGCGGCGAACCGGGCAAAGGCCGACGGCGAGAGGATCGTCGCCGTCGGCTCGAGCACGATCAGCAGCTCGGCGCCCGCCTCGTCGAGCGCCACGGCATAGGGCGTCACCGCCTCGACCGCCAACTCGACCGCGGCCTCGACCAGCGCCGGCTCGTCGATCGTCGCCACCGCCAGCTCGGTCGCGCCCATGAGCAGGCCGGCCAGCGTGAACGGCCCGACGACATAGGCGCCGGCCAATCGGCCGCTGCCGGCCAGGTCGGCCGTCATGCCGCGCATCACCTCGACAAACCCGCGCGCCCGCTCGTCGTCCAGCACGCGCCGGCCGCGGAACGGCGCGAGGTCGGCGGCGCAGCGGACGGGGTGCTCCTCGACCGTCGGCGACTCGTGTTCGGGGTAGCGCACGCGCAGCCCGAGCGCGGCGGCCTCGACCGAGAGGTCCATCAGGTAGCAGACCGCATCGGGCGCGAATCGCTCGGCGTAGGCGCGGACGGTGCGGCGGTGCAGCGCGGGATCGAACAGGTTGGCCCGAATGGTCGAGCCGGTCAGCGCCACGCCGGGATAGCCGAGCAGCGGCGCCACCGGCAGGCGGCCGAGGCCGGCCAGGCGGTCGGCCAGGGTGCCGGTACGGGGTTCACTCATCGACGTCATGAGTTGCTCCGGTCAGGCGCCGACCAGTTCGGCCGTGCCGCGGACCTGGTCCCAGTTCGGCGGGTCGGGAATGCCGAACCGCCGCCGTTTCTGCTCCAGGTAGTAGAGGTAGTCGGCGTAGGCTACGTCGGGCGGGCAGCGGTGGTCGACATGCGGGATGAAGCCCCCCTCGGCGACCAGCGGCTCGAGTCGATCGAGCTCGGCGTCGATCGCGGCACGGCCGGCAATCAGGCGGGTCTTGTCGACGCCGCCCATGAGCAGCGCCTCGCGGCCGAAGCGGCGCCGGATCTCGACCGGGTCGCTGCCGCCGCGGACCTCACAGGGGAACATCACGTTCACCCCGCCGGCCAGCCAGTGCTCGACCAGGTCGATGATGTTGCCGTCGCTGTCGACGTAGACGATGTCGACGCCGTGCTCGCGAAGGAAGTCGGTGATCCGCCGGTAACGCGGAGTCATCCAGCGCCGAAACATCGCCGGCGAGATGATCGGCCCCTTGTTGAAGCACATGTCTTCCCAGAAGGTGGCGTAGTCGAGGTCCAACTCGCGCACCGCGCGGTCGATTACCACCAGCGTCAGCTCGGTGAGGTGCTCCATCATCTCCTCGACCCAGAGCGGCTCGGTGGCGCAGGCGATGGCGATGTTCTCGAACCCCATCCAGTCGCGCAGCTTGCCGAACAGGCTGCCGCAGTGGATGCCCAGCGGGTAGTCGCGCTCGGCGGCGCGGGCCTTGAACTCGGTCCAGCGCCGGTCGTCGAGCGTGCGGCCCGGCGTGGCCGGGTCGAGCCGCTCGCGGAACAGCTCCCAGTCGGCGCGGTCCTCGATGGGGAAGCGCAGGTAATGCGGGATCGACGACCGCCCGTCCTTGTGGACGATGCTGGTCACCCCCTCGCCGTCGAGGTGGATGCGGTACCGGTCGGTCTCTTCGACCACCCTCGGCTCGAACGCCGGGATCAAGCCGAGGTGAGCCGGCACGCCGCCGCGCCGCTCGAAGCCGAAGTACCGGTTCGCCCGACCCTCGTCGGTGATGTCGGCCGGCATGCCCTGCGCCTGCCAGGTCTCGTAGACCTCGGTCCAGTAGCCGAACTCGCAGTCGACCACGTGGTCGACCGGCTGGTAGTGAAACGTCGCCAACCACCGCTCGCGCTCGGTCATCTCACCCTCCCGCGGCAACCGCCGGGAAACCCATCCCCTCGATGAAGTGCTCCTGGTAGCGCGGGTCGGTCGACAGCACCAGGTGCCGCGTCGCCGCCGACAGCGCCGCCGCGCGCTGATACTCGGCCCGCGAGAGCAATGCCAGCTTGGCCCCGCTACCGGCGGCGTTGCCCACCGCGCGGACCACCTCGGGCGCGAACGGTGGCAGCAGGCCGGTGACCAGCGCGCTCTCGATCTGCAGGAAGCTGCCGAACGCACCAGCCAGGTAGACCGCCTCGACGTCGGCCGGCGTGAGGCCGGCCAGATCGAGCAGCGTCATCGCCGCGGCGTAGATGCTCGCCTTGGCCAACTGAAACTCGCGCAGGTCACGCTGAGCCAAGAGAATCGGGTGGTCGACGGCGCTCTCGGCCTCGCCGGCGAGCACAAAGGCGACGCCCTCGTCGGTCTCGATCAGCCGCTCGCGCAGCCCGGCCGGCAGCGCGGCCACGGCGGGCGAGCCGGGCGACATCAGCCGGCCGTTCTCGCCCAGCATGCCGGCCCGCCGCAGTTCGGCCACGGCGTCGAGCAGACCCGAACCGCAGATGCCCCGCGGCGGCTGGTGATCGACGGTGACATAACGGACCTCGCCGTCGGCCAGGCTGACGCCGGCAATCGCCCCCGCCGCGCCGCGCATGCCGTGGCCGATGCGGGCGCCCTCGAACGCCGGCCCGGCGGCCGCCGAGCAGGCCCAGCGCTCGGCGCCGGACTGCAGCACCAACTCGCCGTTGGTCCCGATGTCGATGGCCAGCCGCGGACCGGCCGACTCGTCGGCCAGGTGGACCAGCGCCACGGCGCAGGCATCGGCGCCGACAAACCCGCCGATCGAGGGCAGCGCCGCCACCCGCGCCCGCGGGTTGAGCCGCAGGCCGACCTCGACCGCGGTGGTCTCGACCGCGCGCAGGACCACCGGCACATAGGGCATCAGCCCGAGCCCGGTGACATCGAGGTCGAACAGCAGGTGCAACATGCACGGGTTGCCCACCACCACTACCGCGCCGATCGACCGCCGCCGCACGGCGCCGGCGCGGCAGACGTCGAGAATCACGCGGTTGACACCCTCGAGCACGGCGCTGTTGAGCTCGACCTGCCCAGGTCGCGCGCCGGCATGGTGGATGCGAGCGATCAGGTCGTCGCCGAGCGCGACCTGCGGGTTCATGGTCGAGCGCACGGCCAGCTCGCGACCGCTGCCGAGGTCGAGCAGATAGGCGACAATCGTGGTTGAGCCGACGTCGATGGCGATGCCGAGCTGCGTGTCGGTGGTGTCGCCGGCTTCGAGGTCGAGCAGTTGGTCGCCGGCGAGCCAGGCGGTGACGGTGCCGGCGCCGGCGCGCAGGCGGGCCGGCAGCCGGCGGAGCAGGGCCAAGCTCGGCGTCGGCGCGGGCAGGCCGAGCGCTGCCAGGGCGTCGACCAGCCGGGCCGAGTCGTCGCGCTCGTCGCGTAGACTGGCCGCCTCGACGGTGACGGCGACCTTGGTCACCAGCGGCTCGAGGCGCACTTCGCGCCCCTGCCCGCCCTCGAGAATCTGCTGCACCCCACCGCGGCTGCTGTCGGGGATGAAGATCGCCGCGTCGGCTTCGACGGTCTGCTGGCAGGCCAGCCGCCAGCCCTCGTCGAGCGCCGTCTGCGACAGAAAATGCCGGTCGGCGGCGCCGGGCTCCGGCGCACCCGAATCGTACCGCACGCGGCACTGGCCGCAGACGCCGAGTCCGCCGCAGGGGCGGTCGAGCGCCACACCGCCGGCCTGCGTCGCGCGGTCGAGCGGCGTGCCGGCCGGCACCTCGGCATGGGCTCCTTCGGGCAGCAGCCGGACGGTCATCACGTCCTGGTCGATCGCGTCACGCACCTCGCGGGCAACAGCCATACGACACCCTCCTCGCCGCCAGTTGCAACAGACCTGCCAGCGGCGGCGCGGTCGAGCTGGCAAGCTGAACAGGACGGGGTTTGCGGTGGCGAGCGAAAAACCTGCACACCTGCTCCCTGGGCGGCATTCAGGAGGGTGCGCGGGCGGTGGGCCCGCCCGAGCGATTGACCGCCGCCGCGGCAAAGTACGAATCGACGCCGGGGTTGGGCTGATGATCCGCTCTGGGAGCGGATCGGAGAGGATTCTGGGTTGACCAGAATCGACCGTTGGTGAACCGATTGGCCGCGGTATGAGGGGAGCCGGTCACAGACCGACCGGTTACGACCGGGCCCCGGGCGGCCAGGACGCCCGCGCCCCGGGGCTCGCCGCCGGGCGGGCCCGGGGGCTTACCCCTACAGGTGTCGGCTGGCGCATCGTCGGTCGGCGAGCCGTGCGCACGGCCAGGCCTCCCCCTTCCCGCCGCGGGGGGTCGGGGGGTTAGGTTGCCGGCCGGCACGGCGGGCTCGCCGCCAGGCAGGC
>CAYONP010000036.1:0-50559 GCA_964405335.1 uncultured Fimbriimonadaceae bacterium | reverse complement strand
AACTCCTTGACGCTCCGCGGGGTGGGTGTCACACTGCCCTTCGCCTGGTCCGATGGAGGCGAGGGGCAGTATGTTCAAGCACCTGTTCAGCGACCAGCCGGACAGTGCGGCGCGCACGTGGTGGTACAGCTCACTGGTCTGGTTCGCGCTGGGCACGACCATCGGCCTGCTGGCCTCGGTCTACTTCATCTGGCCCGACGTGATGCGTCACCAGGCCTGGCTCTCGTTCGGCCGCCTGCGGCCGGTGCACGTCAACGGCGTGGCCTTCGGCTGGCTGTCGATGGCGCAGGTCGGCTCGGCGTTGTACATCATCCCTCGCCTCTGCCGCTGCCGGCTCTACTCCGAGCGGCTGGCCAACTTCACCGCCTGGGCCTGGAACTTCACCGTCGCCGGCGGGTTGCTCTTCCTCTGGCTCGGCCAGACCGAGGGCAAGGAGTACGCCGAGCTGATCCAGCCGTTCGACTACCTGGTCATGATCGCGCTGCTCCTGCTCTGTTACAACGTCTTGATGACCATCCTGCAGCGGCGCGAGCCGCTGATGTACGTCTCGCTCTGGTACTTCGCCGGCACGGTCTGCTGGTACCCGGTGATCTACTTCCTGGGCAACCGCACCTTCTTCGCCGCGCCGGGGCTGAACGACGCCATCGTCGGCTGGTTCTACGGCCACAACACGCTCGGGCTGTGGTTCACCACGATGGGCGTCGGGGCGACCTACTACCTCTTGCCGCGGCTGGTGCAGAAACCGATCTACAGCCACCTCTTGAGCCTGATCGGGTTCTGGACCATCGCCATCTTCTACGCGCCGATCGGCGCGCACCACACGCTGCAGGCGCCGATCCCCGAGTGGCTGAAGGCGATTGCCTCGACCTCCTCGGCGCTGATGGTCATCCCGGTGCTGACCGTGCTGGTCAACTTCTTCCGCACCATGGACGATTCGTGGGGCAAGGTGCCGGGCAACACGTCGCTCAAGTTCCTCACCCTGGGCATGGTCTCGTACCTGATCACCTGCATCCAGGGTCCGCTGCAGGCGACCCGGGCGATCAACGCCTACCTGCACTTCTCGCAGTGGGTGGTCGGGCACGCGCACATGGCGCTGCTGGGCACCTTCACCAGCATCCAGATCGCGATGATCTACTACGCCCTGCCGCGGGTGCTGAAGCGGCCGATCTACAGCGAACGGCTGGCCAACATCCAGTTCTGGACCATGGTCATCGCCTTCCTGCTGTTCTTCTCGGCGTTGACCATCGCCGGGCTGCAGCAGGCGGCGGGGTGGAGCTTCCAGAGTTCGGTGCAGTACACCGGCCTGTGGCTCAAGCCGATGTACCTGCTGCGCACGATGTCGGGGCTGGCGCTGGTGTTCACGTTCTACCTGTTCATCTACAACGTGCTGATGACCGTCCGCGGCGCCTCGCGCGACGCCGCCGCGGCGGGTGTCGAGTCACCGGCGGTCGAGTAGGAGGCGTTGATGTCCGCCAGGGTCGATTACCGGATTCCGGCCGCGGTGATGCTGCTCATGCTGTTCTGCATCATCTACCTGGTCGTGATCTACCCGGCGACGACGTACAAGCTGGCCAGCCCGTCGATCAACCCCAAGCTGACCGCCGACGGCGACTACCGCGAGCGGAAGCAGTATACCGACCTACAGTGGGCGGGGCGGCAGATCTACATCGCCGAGGGCTGCTTCTACTGCCACAGCCAGCAGGCGCGGTACCAGGATCGCGGCATGGGGCCGGCGGTCAGCCCGCAGGAGTACCAGTTCGACGAGCCGCATCTGCTCGGCTCGGCGCGGACCGGGCCCGACCTGTCGCGCGAGGGCGGCAAGTACCCCAGCCGCTGGCACCGCGAGCACCATTACAACCCGCGCGACAAGTACGCGGGCAGTATCATGCCGAGCTTCCGCCACCTCGACGAGCAGCCGCTCGAGTTCGCCGGCGAGGTGGGCGATCCCGAGGCGCTGCTGGCCCTGGCGCCGGAGCGGCTGTGGCGGGCGATGCGCGGCTCGGCACCCGAGCTGGCCGATGAGGTCGGTGTCGCCGAGGCGCAGACCGACCGCAAGCTGACCGCCGAAGAGGCGATCTACGAGCTGCGGGCGATCGGCTACTTGGACTACGACCTGGTCAAGCCCGACGGCCGGGGCATCACCCGCCTCGACGCGCTGGCGGCTTACATCCAGAGCCTTGGGCCGCACCGGATGTATGAGCCGGGCCAGCGCATCCCGGCCGGACCGACGGCCGGGCTGGCGCGAGATGAGGCCTACGCCCTGTCGACCGGCGAGCCCTTGCCCGACGGCGCCGACGACCCGACCGCCTGGCAGGCGATGGGCGAGCGTTTCGCCGAGTACTGGGTGCCGAGCGAGTACCAGGACCTGGCGGCGAAGGCGAAGGAAGAGGGCAAGATCCCGCCGTTCGAGGCGCGCTTCATCGCCATGGGCCGGGGCATCTTCCTGGGCAAATGCGCGCACTGCCACGGGCTCAACGGCCAGGGCAACGGCCCGGCCGGGCGGTACATGGAGAAGAAGCCGGCCAACTTCTGGCTGCCGCAGTTCAAGCAGTACAGCGACGCGATGTGGTTCTACCGCGTGGCGGAGGGCATTCCCGGCACGCAGATGCCGGTCTGGAAGCTCTCGCTGCGGCAGGCCAAGCCGCACCAGGAGTGGGACCAGATCTGGTACCTGGTGACCTACCTCAAGTACGTCGCGGCGGCCTCGCCGATGGAGCCGGTGCCGTACGATCTGCCGCCCGAGTATTACCTGTCCGACCCGGCTCGGGCGCAGCGCGGGCTGTTCCCACTCGATCTCGAGGCGATCCGGAGCCGGGCCGAGGCCGACCTGGCGGCGGCCGAGGCGGAGGAGGAGTAGGCACGATGTATTGCGACTGCATCCTGGCCCGGGCCGGGTGGCAGACCGGCTACATCGCGGTCTACGTGATCAGCGCGATCTTCGTCGTCGCGGCGCTGGCGGTGATGGTCGGCGGCTGGCGACGGAGCGAGATGCACGATCTAGAGGCGGTCAAGCAGACCGTGCTCGATGCGGACGACTGAGGAGCGGACAGTGGCCGAGAACGAACCGGTCGACCAGGATGTGCCGGAAGACGAGATGAGCGTCGCCGACTCGATCGGCGAGCAGATCGAGGTCGGCCACGGCGGCATCCCGGTTTTCCTCGCCGTCTGCTTCGTCCTGGTCGTCCTCTGGGCGTTGGTGGCCTGGAAGCCGTGGCACAACTACTGATGAGCAAGCACTTACGGCGGCGGGTCGGCTGGCTGGCCGGTGGCGCAATCCTGCTGCTCGGCGGCTGCGGTCGCGTGGCGGTGCAGCCGGCCGAGCGGGCGCAGGCGGTCGAGCATGGCGGTCGGACGGTCAGCTTCCACATCGAGGATCGCTGGATCCCGACCGAGTATCCCTCGGCCCAGCGCGGCGAGGCGCTCTATGCCAAGCACTGTGCGAGCTGCCACGGCGCCGACGGCCGGCCGGTGACGGGCAACGCGACGGTCGACTTCTCGCGGCCCGAGTGGTTCCGCGATGCGGTGCCGCTGCTATTGGCGCAGATGCTCCATGACGGCCACAGCGCCGCGGGCGAGCACCGGGCGTTCGGCAGCGCCGCCGACGCGCTGAGCCTGCAGCAGATCTACGACACGCTGGCCGTCGCGCGGATGCTCTCGACCACGGCCGAGGAGCTGCGCGAGATCAACCGCACGCTGTTCGGCACGCACTGCAACGTGTGCCACGGCAACCATGGTTACTCGAACGGCTTTCTCGCGCCGACGATGCAGCCGCTGCCGCGCAACTTGACCGACTTCAACAGCTGGGGCATCCACCGGACCGACCAGGAGATCTTCGACAACATTCGCGGCGGGGTGCACTGGTCGGCGATGCCGCCGTGGCACGGCGTGCTCGACGACGAGCAGATCTGGCAGTTGGTGACCTTCATTCGTGCCTGGCAACTGCACCCGGCCGAAGAGAAGGCCGACGGCGAGGGGGCGTCCTGATGGCCGAGAACCCGCAGCCCGGCGACAACCGGCTCGACCTTCCGCGGCGCGACCTGCTGAACATCCTGATCGGCGCGCTGGTCGCCTCGGCGCTGGCCGGTCTGGCCTCGGTGTCGATGATCCTGCGCTTCCTGCGCCCGCCGGTGAAGCCGTTCCACTTCATCGCCCCGCCCGACGAGGCCGACGTGCCGAACCAGGTGGTGGCGCTGCTCGAGGAGCTGGTCGACGACTACCAGGCGAAGAGCTTCATCTTCCGGCAGGTCAACGTCGAGTACACGCCCAAGGGCCTGCAGACGGTCGAAATCCCAGGCTTCGCGGTCAAGCTGCCCCAGGATGTCGGCCCGGCCGAGACGCAGTATGTCGACGTCTGGAGCCGCATCTGCCCGCACCTCGGCTGCATCTTCAACATCGAGCACGACCCGGCGGTGGTGCAGCGCAACTACGGCGGGTTCCGGCCCGATGGACCGGTCTTCGCCTGCCCCTGCCACTTGAGCATCTACGACCTGTCGGCCGACGGGAAGGTGATCAGCGGCCCGGCGCCGCGGCCGCCGTACAAGTTCGAGTTCGAGATCCAGGGCAACGAGGTGGTGGTGACCGCGCCTCCGGGCGGACTGGCGTAGCGAGGTGACCATGCCGAGCATCATCCCCGGCCCCGACAGCCGCTTCTGGCCCTGGTTCGACGAGCAGATCCGGACGCTGAAGAAGAAGCTCGCGGCGTGCGACCTGTTCGACGAGACCATGGCCGACAAGGCGGCGACCAACCCGTGGTACGCCCTCGGGCCGATGGTCTACCTGTTCTGGATGATCACCATCGTCACGGGGCTGGTGCTGATCATCTGGTACATCCCGAACACCTCGCGGGCGTATGACAGCATCATCCACCTGACCCACGAGATTCCCCTCGGCTGGCTCATCCGCGGGTGCCACAAGTACGGCGCCGATGCGGTCATCATCGCCGCCACGATGCGGGTCTATCGGCTCTACTTCACCGGCGAGTATAAGGAGAAGGAGCTCGCCTGGGCGATCTCGATCATCGTCCTGCTGATCATGATGTTCAGCGGCCTGACCGGCTACCTGCTGATCTGGAACCAGCGCGCCTTCTGGGCCTCGAAGGTGTTTGCCACCTTCCCCACCTACCTGGACCAGATCCCGCTGGTCAAAGAGACCCATTTCGGCATGACCCAGGCGCAGTTCATGCTCGGCGGAATGGCCATCGGCGAGGCAACGATGACCCGCTTCTATGCCGGGCACTTCATGCTCTCGATGTTCTCGCTGATCGCCGTCGAGGCCTACTTCCTGCGTACCGGCCTGCGGCGGATCAACCTCAGTTGGCTGGGCATCGGCATCTGCGTGCTGATGCTCGTGGTCACCACCATCCTCATCCCGGTCGAGCTGGGCAGCCGGGCCAACCGCGGCGAGACGCCGCTGCCCATCCTGTCGGACTGGTACTTCCTCGGCCTCTACCAGATGATGAAGGAGATGAAGCCGCTGTGGGCGGTGATCGGCACGCTGGTCATTCCCGCTGTGGCGCTGGCCATGCCGGCGCTCGACCGGGCCAAGGGCGTGCCGACGACCAAACGCCCGCTGTTCATGGCGGTCGGCGTGGGGGCGTTGATCTGGTGGTTGGCGCTGAGCTTCATGATCATCGCCAACTGGGCGCAGATCACCACCGACCCGCCGAAGATCTGGGCCTCCTTCCAGTTGTTCATCTTCGTCGGCGCCTGCTTCGAGTACCGCGCCGTCGGCTACTCGCGACGCAAGGTCTTCCGCTACTGCGTGATGACGCTGCTGGCCTGGCTGGTCACCTTCGGCATCTACGCCGGCTGGACGCGGTTCCGGCAGCCGGCCCACGCGGGTGCCTACTACCCGGCGTTCATGGATCGCATCGTCAGCGAAGAGAACGTCCGGGTGCGCGACGAGAACAACAACCAGTACTCGGGTGACGATGAGGATGCGATTGTCGACGACATCAGAAACGCCCTGGCGCGGCCGATCATCAAGGTCTGGATGGTGCCCGCCAGCCCCGGCGACGAGCAGCGCGAGAAGCTGCTCTCCGAGCATCGCTCGGTGCGCGGCTGGTGGACCCTGATGACCTTCATCCTGGCCATCAGCGGCTTGGCGGCCACGGGCATGACGCCGCGCGAGGGGATCGAGTCGGAGGTCTACCCGTCGCGGACCGACCGGGGCAAGCGGATCAAGGGCCTCGCGCCCGACGAGAAGAAGCGATGAAACGCCTGCTGCTGCTGGCGCTCTGGGCGGCGGCGATCTACTCGCTCAGTCGGCTGTTCGAGGCCGGGCGCACCTGGCGCGAGGAGCTCGACACGGGGTTCGTCGTGGCCACGCTCGGCTGGCTGGCGCTGCTCGCCGGGTCG
Source organism: uncultured Fimbriimonadaceae bacterium (assembly GCA_964405335.1). Lineage (GTDB taxonomy): Bacteria > Armatimonadota > UBA10988 > UBA10988 > UBA10988 > CAYONP01. The sequence continues at coordinate 44,203 of CAYONP010000036.1, read as the reverse complement.
GTCTTCGTGCTGACCCTGCGGATGTATGCCATCGAGCGCCGGCGCGGGCACGTGGTCCGGCAGGTCGGGCTGTTCGAGCGCCTGCTGGAAGGAGGCGGTTCGGGTGCGTAGCAACGTCGACAAGTCGCGCCTCGCCGTGCTGGCCATGGTCGCCGGGCTCGGGCTCGGTGCGCTCTGCGTGCTGGCCGAGTTCCTCAACGGCAAACCGGGCGAGCCGTCGATCTTCGGCGTCGTGCTGCCGGCGGCGGCGTGGGCCGAGCGGGCGGTCATCTTCACCTTCGGCGCGGTCCACCTGGCGGTGGCCGTGATCATCACCGCCTATCGGAGGACGGCGACATGAGCTTGCAGCCCATCGACCGCGTCCCGCGCGATGACGTGCTCGAACCGAAGCATCCCTACCGGCGATTCCTGCGCCGGCTGACCGTCGGCCAGGTCAAGGCCGAGCGGTGGCTCAACGAGCTGGTCAGCTATGAGCAGAACCCGTTCTACTTCCATGGCGCGCTGCCGACCTTCGTTTTCTGGATGCTGGTCTTCAGCGGCATCGGGCTGCTCTTCTACTACAAGCCCACCATCGCCCAGGCCTACGAGAGCATGGAGTATTTCGCCGAGGTGCCGTTCGGCACGGCCATCCGCTCCAGCCACCGCTACTCGGCCGACGCCATGCTGCTCGCCGTCTGGCTGCATATCTTCCGCGTCTACGTCACCGACCGGCACCGCGAGTATCGCATCGTGCCCTGGCTCACCGGCGTCGCGCTGCTGTCGCTGACCTACACCGCCGGTATCTCGGGCTACCTGCTGGTCGGCGACGAGCGGTCGTGGGGGTTGTTCGAGCACCTCCGACAGGTGGTCGCCGTCGTCCCGGTCTTCGGCGGCTGGCTCGAGCGGCAGGTGGTTGCCGGCACGCAGGTCAGCGATTACACCATCGTCCGCTTCCTGTTCTTCCACCTCGTCGCGGCGATGGCCATCTTCTGGTTCTTGTGGATGCACCTGCTGCGCATCCGCCGGCCGTTCCTGCTGGTCACCGTCGGCATTGGCGCGGCGGTGGTCGGGCTGATCCTGATGGTCAGCGGCCTGTTCCCCGCGCACAGCTACGGTCCGGTGGCCAACGTGCAGGTGCCGCCCGAGAGCTACCGCATCGGCTCTTGGCTCTACCTGCCGGGCTTCAAGCTGCTCGGCCTCGGCACGTTCGGCGCGGTGCTCTTCTGGCTGGTCACGCTGGTCCTCTTCGGTGGGCTGCTGGTGGTGCCGTACGTCTTGCGCGACACGCGGCGGAACATCGCCCATGTGGTCCGCGACAAGTGCATCGGCTGCCAGCTCTGCGCCATCGACTGCCCCTATGCGGCCATCCAGATGGTGCCGGTGTGGAACGAGGCGAAGCGCAAACCCGACCTGCTGGCGGTGGTCTTCCCGCCGCGCTGCAGCGAGTGCGGGGTCTGCGTCGGCTCCTGCGATTTCGACGCCATCGAGATGAGCAGCATGCCCTATGCGCCGATTGAGCAACTGGTTCGCGACCAGGCCCCGCGTCGCGACGAGCCGGCGGCCGAAGCGGCGGGAGACTGACATGGCCCAGACCGAGGAGCAGCGCGTGGGGCCTGACCCGTCCGGCTTTGAGCCGCAGGTGCTGGCGCTGGTCTGCGAGCGGAGCGTGCCGATCGACGAGCTGATGGGCGCCGACAACCGGCTGCGCGAACTGCCCAACGTGCAGGTCATCCGCTTCCCCTGCAGCGGCATGATCAAGCCGAGCCTGGCGCAACTGGCGCTCGACGAGGGCTGGGACGGGGTGGTCGTGGTCGGCTGCGGCGTCGGCGATTGCCACTACCGCGAGGGCAATCTGTGGGCCCGCGAACGGTTCCGCGGCGACCGCGCGCCGAACAAGTTCAAGCGCATGGACCAGCAGCGTGTGCAGTTGCTCTGGCACGCCATTCCCGAGGCCGACGAGTTCACCGGCGCGGTGGGCGAGTTCTGCCGCCGGCTGGCGCAGATGCCGCCGAACGTGAGGAAGACCGATGGCAAAGCGAAAAAGCGTTAGGCCACCGTCTCGCACCGCGACGGACTGGCAATACCTGATCTTCTACACCTTCTTTTACATCTGCCTGGTCTTCATCGCCCTGTTTGGCGTGATGGCCGAGACCTGAGCCTGGCCGCAACCAGCTCGCCGGAACAGGCGCTGCCGCCGTCCGCATTGATGTAACGGGAGAGTGCGATGTTCGGCAAGCGCGAGCCGGTGACCGAGGAGCAGGTGCGCGAGGCGTTGCGGGCGGTGATCGAACCGCAGTCGGGCCGCGACATCGTCGCCCTCGATTGCCTGCGCGAGGTGACCATCTGCGGCGGCAATGTGGCGGTCAAGATCGAGCTCAACACTCCCGCGCCGCCGGTCAAGAACACCGTCAAGGCGCGCGCGCAGGAGGTGCTCTCCAAGCTGCCGGGCGTCGAGCGGGCCGAGGTCCGCATCGCCATCGATCTCTCCAAGCAGCCGCCCCCACCGCCGCGCGAGGCGGCCGGACCGGCGGCCGACTCGCCCATCCCCGGCGTCAAGGCGACCCTGGCGGTGGCCAGCGGCAAGGGCGGCGTGGGCAAGTCGACCGTGGCGGCCAACCTGGCGGTGGCGTTGCGGCAGCTCGGCGCGCGGGTCGGCCTGCTCGATGCCGATGTCTACGGTCCGAGCGTGCCGACCATGTTCGGCGTCGACGGCGGCGTGCAGCTCCGGGTCAATGAGCGCGAGCTGATTGAGCCGCTCGAGATCGACGGCGTCAAGCTGTTCAGCATCGGCTTTCTGGTCGAGCGCGAGGCGGCCATGATCATGCGCGGGCCGATGCTCGCCAAGTACGTCAACGACGGCCTCGGCCGGGTCGACTGGGGCGAGCTGGACGTGCTGGTGATCGACCTGCCACCGGGCACCGGCGATGTGCAGCTCACGCTGGGGCAGACCATTCCGGTCACCGGCGCGGTGATTGTGACCACGCCGCAGCGCGTTGCCCTGGCCGACGTGCGGCGGGCGATCACCGCCTGCGAGCGGCTCAACGTGCCGGTGGTCGGCATCCTCGAGAACATGAGCGACCCGCTCGGCGCCGACGGCGAGCGGGTGCCGATGTTCGGCCACGGCGGGGGCCGGGCCGCGGCGACCGAGTGGGGCCTGCCCTACCTCGGCGAGGTCCGGTTCGACCCGCAAGTGCCGGTCAGCGGCGACGGCGGCACCCCGATCGTCGCGGCGCAACCGGGCTCCGAGGTCGCCGAGCTGTACCGCGGCCTGGCCGAGCGGCTGCTCGCCGAGCTGGGCGGCGGCACGCCGGCGCAGCCGAGCCTGAGCGTCGTCGACTGAACAGCCGGCGCCGACCGGGCGCGCCGTTGGCGGCGTGGGCGCGCCGTTGGCGGCGACCCTACCGGCGCGGGGTGAACTCGTAGGCGGTGATCTCTAGGTGCGCCAGCGGCGGCGTCACAATCTCGCCGGCCGCCGGCGCCGTGGACGATTCCAGCGGCACGCCCGACTCGTCGTGCCGGGCGAGGGTCCACTCACCGGCGGGCGCGACCCACGGCGTCAGGTCATAGCGGAACGAGACCGGTCCGTCGGCGCCCTGGTTGAGCACCAGCGCGAGCAGCCGATCGGGCAGCGCGTAGGCGGCCACCCGCGCGGCGGGCGACGGCTCGGTCAGCAGGCAGTTGCCAATCAGCACGCCATCGGTGAAGTAGGGCAGGAACCGACGACGCATCGCCGCGCACTCGCGGAGCGCGCGCGACAGCGCGGGCACGTTGCCAATCCGCTCCGAGCCGTTGATGCCGTCGGGCCGGCTCGGCCAGACGTTGAGGAACAGGTTGTCCATGAAGGCGAACTTCGCCTCGGCCAGCGAGCGGTTGATGTTGGCGTTGCGCCGCGGCGCGGGGAAGGCGTTGGTGAAGGCCTGGCAGTCGCGGTAGCCGCCCCAGTTCCAGGTGTAGTCGAGGTACTCGCTATCGACCTCAACGCTCCACAGCTCCTCGCCGCTGAAGGTCGCCTCGGGATCGACCGTCCGCGCGTAATCACGGATGCGCTCGGTCAAGGCCTGCATCGTCGGCTCGGCCTGGCCGGTCCAGTACTGGTCCCAACTGACCGAGGCAAGGCCCTGGTCGGCCCAGCGCCGCAGCGCCGCGACCACCTCGTCCTGCCAGGCCTGGTGCGCCGGCCCGACCTGGACGCACGAGTAACCGGTGGCATAGGGCGGGTTCCAGCGCGGCAGCATCTCGGTGTGGTAGGTCCAGCCGTTGTTGTCGGGCACGGTCAGGCCGTAGCGCGCGGCCGTTGTCGGGCCGGCCTGCAGCACGCTGGTGAAGGGCGCCAGCCGGATGCCCATCGCGCGGCACTGCTCCGCCGCGGTGACCAACTCCTGCTCGCTGCCGAGGTGCGGAAAGACGCCCGGCAGCGAGGCGTCGAAGCCCGGCATGACGCTCCACAGCACCATCTCGACCAGGCCGTGGTCGCGGGCCTCGCGCGCCAACTCGGGCAGGTCGGTGAACCGCCAGACCGCGTCGGCCGGGTCGGCCGGCTGGTTCTGGCACATCCAGAGCGTGCGGAAGCCCAGGCCGTCGCGGATGTGGCCGGGCAGCGGGTACCGCCGCCGGACGTGCTGCCGGACCCACTCGCGATAGGGCTCGATGCCCTTGGCCCAGCCGGCGGCGTGCGGGGTGATGACCCACTCGCCACTCGACCAGGTTTCGCCCGGGGCGACAGTGACGGGATGGACCCAGAGCAGCCGCAACCGTTGGGTGGCTTGCCGGAGCTGGGCATAGAGCGAGACCTGCGGATCCCAGCCCCAGCGGCGGGGGAAGAGGCTGAGGCCGCCGTTGAGCCCGCCCAGGTCGGCCCAGCGGCCCCACATGCTGGAGAACATGCCGCCGGCGGTGTACTCGGCCGTCGAGCTGTTCTGGGCATACCACTGGTCGACCTCGGGCACGACCAGCTCTCGGAACGGCGCCGAGCCGAAACCGCAGGTCTTCAGAATGGTCTGGTCGGGCCCGGCCACCGGCAGCAGGCCGCGCAGTTCGGGAAAGGCAACCTGCCGCAGCGGCCGGCTGCTGCCATTGCGCAGCTCGCAGGTGGCAATCACCGACCGCCCGTCGGCGTCGGCGCGGAGCTCGATGGTGGCCGACACGGCGCCGTCACTGGCCAACCCGGGCCGGCTCGGGCCAAGTCGCTCGAGGTGGATGGTCACCCGGTCATCGCCGGCGTCGATCCGCGCTCCGGTCGAGTGACGCGCGGCCAGCCGCAGCGCCTCGAAACCGTCGACCGGATAGGCCACGTCGACCAGGCCCGCCTCGCCCGGCTCGGCCTCGAGCAACAGGCCGGGCCCCGGGAAGGCGAGCGAGCGGATTGCACCGCTGCTCGGGTCGAAACCGAGCTCGAGTCCGTTGAGCTTGGCCACGGTGATCGGCGTCTCGCCGGCGCCGATGGAGAGGGCCATGAGCAACATACCGCCGCTGGCGATCATGACCGCCAACTCCCTGCCGGCCGGGTGAGCCGGGTCGCGATGGCGGGTTGGCTGGCGCGCGGTGTGATCCTGCGCGGCGCGGCACTCAGGCTAGCGCGATGGCATCTGGCCGCAGCGTGTAGGCGCGCTTACCGACGACGGTCAGATGGGAGGCGAGGATGTTCGAGTCGTTCTGCAGAATCTCCTGAACGACGGCCAAGTCGAGCCCGGTGTCATAGGCGATGCCGAACGGGAGGCGCCACACGGGAAGGCCGTTCTCATCGATGAGCTGTTGGTAGACAATCCGCAAGGTGTCGGCGGTCTCAGCTTGCATCGACGCTCTCCTCGTCAGACTCAGGAGCGGCCAGCCGGGGCTTCAGCACGCCGTGCCGGTCCAGTTCCTCGAGCACGATGTCACGCACGGTTGGCCCCGCCGTCAGGCTCTGTTCCTGCCTCAGGACCTGCTCGTAGAGCTTGGCCGGCGCATGCCAGGTGATCCACGCCACATAGGCCGTCGCCGCCAACACGCCGATCACCAACCCGCAGGCCAGCACGCTGACCAGCCACGTTGGCCCCGGCACGTCGCGCAGCGCGCTGAACATCCAGGCCAGCGCGACGACGGTTACCCCGCAGAACGTGACCGAGTTCCGCGCGGTTCCGACGGCCTCCTGCAGCTCTTTCACCCCACCCTCCTCTCACCGCAGCGGGTGGTTCGGCGCCTCCTTGGAGCGGGTCATGTCGTCACAGGCGGGCGGGAGCCTCGGGCTTCAGCGTGTAGGCAGTCCGGCCAGCGAAGCTCAGATTGGAGACCATGATGTTCGGGTCGGACTGAAGGAACTGAACCACTACTTCAGGGTCCAGGCCGGTCTTGAAGGCGATGCCGAACGGCAGCCGCCAAACCGGATCGCCTGCCTCGTTCCGCAACTGATCATAGATGACTCGCCGCACCTCTTCATTCCGCATCGACCACCTCCTCGCCGCGAGTGGAATCATCGAGCCGCGGCTGGAGCGCGTCGTGCTTGTCCAGCACTTCGAGGACCATGTCCTCGACGATCCCACTCACCGGGAACAACAGATCCGCCTGCTGAGCCGGATCGTGCTCTCGGACAAGGTTCTCGGGTGCGCGAACCGTCATCAGGCCGACAAACCCGCAAGACGCGAGGATGCCGAGCGTGAGGGCCACCGCCAGCCAGCCGGCCACGATGGCCGAGAGCTGACCAGCGAGCGCGGTCAGGCCCCTGGCCATTCCGAACACCGCTACCACGAAGAAAGTGACCGGGTTCTTGATCGTTCCGGCCAGCTCCTTGAGCGCCTCGCGAGTGTCTTTCACCCCACCCGCCGCTCACCGCAACTGATAATTCGGCGCCTCCTTGGTGATGATCACGTCATGCGGGTGGCTCTCGCGTAGGCCCGCCGGGCTGATCCGGGCGAAGCGGGTCTCGGTCCGGAGCGACTCGATCGTGCTCACGCCGCAGTAGCCCATGCCCGCCCGGATGCCGCCAACCAGGTGGAAGATGAGCGTCGCCAGGTGCCCCTTGTACGGCACGCGGCCCTCAATCCCCTCGGGCACGTGGCCGTCGCCCGATTGCTTCGGGTAGCGGTCGCTCCCCGCCCGCAGCGCGGCCAGGCTGCCCATGCCGCGGTACTCCTTATACGTCCGCCCCTCGAACAGCACCGTCTCGCCGGGACTCTCCTCGCAGCCGGCAAACAGGCTGCCGAGCATGACCGAGTCGGCGCCGGCGGCGATCGCCTTGGTGCAGTCGCCCGAGTACTTGATCCCGCCGTCGGCAATCACCGGCACGCCGAAGTCCGCGGCCACCTCGGAGCAGGTCGCCACCGCCGTGATCTGCGCCATGCCGGCGCCCGAGATGACCCGCGTGGTGCAGATGCTGCCCGGACCCATGCCGACCTTGATCGCGTCGGCGCCGTGGTCGATCAGCGCCTTCGCCCCGTCGGCCGTGCCGACGTTGCCGGCGACCACCTGGATGTCGTTGCCGAACTCGCGGCGCAGGCGGTCGAGCATCTCGACCACCGGCTTGCTGAACCCGTGGGCGGTGTCGATGAACAGCGCGTCGACCTTGGCCACCAGCAGCGCCTCGGCACGCTCCATGCCGGCGTCGCCTGTGCCGATCGCCGCGCCGACCCGCAGCCGGCCGAGCTCGTCTTTGCAGGCCGAGGGGAAGTCGATCACCTTCTGGATGTCCTTGACGGTGATCAGGCCGCGGAGCCGAAAGTCGTCGTCGACCACCAGCAGCTTCTCGATCCGGTGGCGATGCAGATGCTCCGTCGCCGCCTCGAGCCCGATGTGCTCGGGCACGGTGACCAGGTTCTCGGCGGTCATGTAGTCCGAGACGGGTAACGTGGCGTCGCTGACGAACCGCAGGTCGCGGTTGGTCAAAATGCCGACCAGCGTGCCGTCGGGCAGCGTGATGGGCACCCCGGAGATGCGGAAGCGCGCCATCAGGTCGAGCGCGCGCTGCACCGGCGCGTCGGGCGGCAGGGTGATCGGATCGACGATCATCCCGCTCTCCGACCGCTTGACCTTGTCGACCTCCTCGACCTGCCGCTCGACCGGCATGTTGCGGTGGATCACCCCCAGCCCGCCCTCCTGCGCCAGCGCGATGGCCAGCCGCGCCTCGGTAACCGTGTCCATCGCCGCGCTGAGGATGGGGATGCCGAGCTTGATCCGCCGCGTCAGCCGGGTCGAGACCTCGACCTGATCGGGCAGCACCTCGGCAAAGCCGGGGACGAGCAGCACGTCGTCGAAGCTCAGGCCTTCGAGCAGGAACCGCTGCATCCACGCCTCTTCAAGCGCGGCGGCGTGCTGCTCGTCGGCCCAGCGCAGTCCGATGCTCATGTCAGTGCCCTCCGCAGAGCCGCAATCGTCTCGTCGTATGGCTGATTGGCGAGGAAGATGCTCGAGTTACCGCCGACCACCAGATCCGCGCCGGCGTCGGCAATCGAGCGGATGTTCTCGGGGCTGAGCCCGCCGTCGACTTCAATCACGCAGCGCAGCCCGCGGGCGTCGACCATCCGCCGCAACTGCTCGATCTTGCGCAGCATCGGCGTCAGGAACGCCTGCCCGGCAAAGCCGGGATTGACCGTCATGACGGTCAGCAGATCGAGGTAGTCGAGCGCCGGCTCGACCGCCACCGCCGGCGTGCCGGGGTTGATTGCCACGCCGGTCTGACACGAATCGAAACTGCGGATGAGGTTCAGCGTGCGCAGCAGGTGACGGCAGGCTTCGACATGGACAATCATCCGCTGGCTGCCCGAAAGTACGAATCGCTCAATCAACTCGTCGGGCTCCAGGACCATCAGATGCGTCTCGTAGAGCAGCTCACTGAATGGTCGCACGGCCTCAATCACTAGCGCGCCGAGGGTGATGTTGGGCACGAACTGGCCGTCCATCACATCGAAATGGAACAGGTCGGCGCCGGCCGCCTCGAGGGCCTCGATGTCCTCGCCCAGCCGACTGAAATCCGCGCAGATGATCGACGGCGCGATCTGTAACATCCGGCCCCTCCTTACATGCTCTCCGGCGCACTCACCCCAACCACACTCAGCACGTTGCGGAGCACGATGCGAGCCGCCCGGCACAGCTCCAGCCTGGCCCGGGCCAGCTCCGTCGTCTCGGCCGAGAGCACCGGGCAACGGTCGTAGAAACCGTGAAACGCCGTGGCCACCTCGGCAGCATAGGTCGTCAGCCGGTGCGGCTCATGCTCGGCCAGAGCCCGGCTGACCACCTCGGGAAACATGGCCAGCGAGGCAATCAGCGACCGCTCGGCCTCGTGTTCCAGCAGCGACAGGTCGAGCGCTACCTCGGCCAACGCTGATGCCTCTTCCCGCCTCAAAATACTGCCGATGCGTGCATGGCCGTACTGCACATAGTACATGGGATTATCGGCCGCCTGCTTTTTGGCCAGGTCGAGGTCGAATTCCATGTGACTGTTAGGCGACCTCATCGCAAAGAAGTAGCGGACGGCATCGGCCCCGACCTCATCGATTAGCTCATCGAGGGTGACGAAGTCAGCTTTGCGGGTCGACATTTTGACCTGCTCGCCACCACGCAACAGCGTCACGAACTGGTAGATGACGGTCACCACCCGGCTCGTATCATGGCCCAGCGCCTCGACGGCGGCCAGCACTTCTCTTGCCGTGTCGATATGGTCGGCCCCGAAGATGTCGATCACATGAGCATAGCCACGGCTCAGCTTGTCGATGTGGTAGGCCATGTCGGGCAGCCGATAGGTCGGCTCGCCGGTCGACTTGATGATGGCCGGGTCCTTGGGCAAGCCCAGCGACGTACCCCGCAGCCAGACCGCTCCCTCCTGGTCATAGGCCAGGTCTCGCTCGCGCAGAGCCTCGACCACCCGGTCGATGGCCCCGCTCTCGTACAGGTCGAGTTCATTGAAGTAGCTGTCGAAGTGGATCCCCAGCCGCTCACAAGTGGCCCGGATCTGGCTGAACATGGCCGCCTCGGCCGCCTCCTTGAAGTCGGCCACGTCGCCTAGCGATGCGGCGATGTCGCGGATGTAGTCGCCCTGGTAGCCATCCTCCGGAAACTCGACCGGCTCACCTCTGGCCTCTAAGTACCGTGCCCGGACACTCTCCGCCAGCAGCCGCATCTGTCGACCGCCATTGTTGAAGTAGTACTCGCGTACGACCTGATAACCAGCCTGTTCATAGAGCCTGGCGATGGTGTCGCCCAGAATCGCATTGCGTCCATGACCGACGGTTAGTGGACCGGTCGGATTGGCGGAAACGAACTCGACCTGTGCGATCTGCCCGAGACCAATCGTCAGGCGGCCATACTGCTGGTCCTGCTCCACCACCTCCGACACCAGTCTTTGGTACCAGCTCTGGTCGACAAAGAAGTTCAGGAAACCGGGACCGGCAATCTCGACTCTCTCGATGCCTCCCGGCAGGCTCATGCGGGCCACGATCTGCTCGGCCAGGGCCCGTCGGTCGCGGAGTTCGAGCTGCCCGGCGGCCACCAGGGCCACGTTGCTGGCCCAGTCGCCGTGCCCGGTCTGCTTCGGCGGCTGGACCGTGTAGTCGACCGACTCGGGGTCCAGGGCCGGATGGTCGGCCCGCAGAGCCCGCAGCGCTTCGCCGATCGCCTGGTCCAGAACGTCTCGCATAGCTTCGCCTTAGGTCACCAACCAGCCGCCGAGGCGGGAGAGCCACTCTACCACCTGCCACGACAGAAGCAGACCGAACAGCACCTGCACCAGCCCTCGGTTCCACACCCGCCGGACCAGCCCCGCCCGCAGCTCCGGCGCGCGCTGGTGCCGGGCGAGCAGCAGCCGCGCCGCGGCGAGGCCGGCCTCGAGCTGCCGCCGCGAGGCCGGCTTGGTGGTGAACTGCTGCTGCACCCACCGGCCGAGCCGCCGCCAGGCGAGCAGCCCCAGCAGCGCCGGGCCGAGCCACAGGTTCTGCGGCCAGGGCGCGCGCCAGGCCGCGTAGCCGACGAGCAGCAGCGCGAGCAGGACGACCAGATTGGTGCCACACCGCGGATGCGGCCGGGGCAGGTGTGACAACTGCTCCGGCGTCAAGGCGATGCCCCGCTCGACCGCGTGCACGGCCTGATGTTCGGCGGCATGGAAGCCGGCCAGCGGACTGAGGCGCAAGAGCAGCAGGAAGCAGAGCGCCACGGCGAGCTGGCCACCGATGCCGCCGAGCGCGTCGGGCACCGCGCCCAGCTCGACCAGCCGGTACGACAGCGCGCCGAGCGCCGCCTGGTGCGCATCGGGGCTGAGCAGGGCCAACGCCAGGGCGACGATGACCTGCGCGGCGACGGCCAGCAGACCGATCATCAGGCCGGTGGCGACGATGGCCAGGTCGTTGACGCCGCCGCGCTGATGCGGGCTGCAGAGGTGGACGCCGAACGGCGTGGCCAGGCCGCCGATCAGCCGCGGCCGCCGCGCGTCGCAGAGCGCCTCGAGCAACCGTGAACGGGTGAGCAGGCCGAGATAGCCGCCAGCCTCGTCGACCACGATGAGTGGATCGATGCCGTCGCGCTGAAGCATCCAGAGCGCCTCGTCGGCGGGCATGGTGACCGGCACCGGGGTGAACGGGCGGGCGATGTCGGCGCAGCGGACCGGCCCGTTGGCGCCGGCTTGCGATAGCGGGCCGAGCAGCTCGCGGGCGGTGACCATCCCGGTCGGACGGCCGTCGAGAAGGACGGGCAGGGCGTCGAGTCCGGCGGACCGGAGGCTGGCCGCGGCGGCGTTGACCTCGTCCTCACCGCTCAGCGGCGGCGGGGTCAGGAGCAACCGAGCCAGCGGCCCGTCCGCCGGAGGAGGGCTCTCCGTACTCTGCGGACCCGACTTCGCACCCATGCCGGAGGATAGCACGGCGGCGGCGTAACGGCAACAGCCGCACGCGGCACGGGCAGGCCTCGTGCCTGCCCGCCGGCGACCGGACACGTGTCGGCACCGGGCGGCCACCAGGGCCGCCGCGGGCGGCCACCAGGGCCGTCCCTACTCGTCGTACGCCTTCAGCTCGCGGTACCAGATGTTCCGGAACCGGACCAGGTCGCCGTGATCCTGCAGCAGCAGCGGGCCGGGGCCGTGGGGAGTGTAGTCGAGCACGGCGCGGTGGGTGGTCGGGCCGGTCAGCTTCACCGCATGGTGGACGACGATGCCGTTCCACAGCACGGTCGCCTTCGCCGGCCGGACGAGCCGATCGCCGTCGAACCGCGGGGCCTTCCAGATGATGTCGTAAGTCTGCCACACCCCCGGCGGGCGCGCCGCGTTGACCAGCGGCGGATACTCGCCGTAGATCGCCGCCGTCGTCCCGTCGGCATAGGTCGGATTGTCGTAGCAGTCGAGCACCTGGATCTCGTAGCGGCCCATCATGAACACGCCCGAGTTGCCGCGGCCCTGGCTCTCGCCCTTGACCTCGGCGGGGCAGGCGAACTCGAGGTGGAGCTGGCAGTCGCCGAACTCGGCCTTCGACTGGATGTTCCCGGTCCGGGGCACCACCTCCATGTAGCCGCCCTCGACCTTCCAGCCGGCCGGGCCGCCGCCCGAGCCGGTCCAGCCCGCGAGATCGCCGCCGTCGAACAGCACCACCGCGTCGGACGGCGGCGCGCCGTCGGTCGGCGGGGTGATCACCCGCGGCTGCGGCCGCGTGTTGTCGTGCACCTTCCAGGTGCTGCCGGGAATGAGCGGTGTGTCGTCGTAACCTGGACCTGGCATCGGCTGCTCCTGCCGCCGGGCCGAATTCACCCGGCCACCCGCCGCGGCGTGCAACGATTTGCCCTCGCGTCGACGGGATCCTCCGTCACCCGCCGGCCGATCGCCGTGCGAAACCGGCCAGCACCGAGAGCAGGAGCAGCTCGTCGAGCAGCACCATGACCACGATGGGCGGTCCGGCGAGCGCAACCAACCCGAGCATGATCGACAGCGGCAGCAGCCGGCGGGCCAGTCGCCTGGCTCGGCGCTGCGCTGCGCCGGCGGCCAGGAACGGCGCCGACAGGCGCCGCGCGCGGTCGCTCGGAATGGCGAGGTCGGCCGCGTCGAGCGCATCGGCCCAGCCGGCGCCGGCCGCCACGGCGACGGGGCCGTCGGCGCGCCAGGCCTCGATCCGCTCGCACAGCCGCTCCGGTGCGCAGCGGGCGACCGCCTCGTCAAACCCGAGTTCGCGCCGCAGCCGCTCGGCCGCCTCGGGCTCGTCCTGACTGAGCAGCACCAGCCGCGGCGGGCCGGCCGAGCGCAGGCCGTCGAGCAGCGTGGCGAGGTCGGCGCGGAGCGGATCGGCCACCTCGAGCCAGGCTGCCGGGCCCTGCTCGTCGAGCAGCACCCAGACCGACCCACCCGAGACCTGCGCGGCAAGCAGGGCCGGCGAGGCGTCGATCGGGTGGCCGAGCTGCGCCGCCAGCGGGCGCGAGCCGAGGAACCAGTCGGCGCCGTCGACCCGCCCGCGCGCACCGAGGCCGGGGAGCGGCTCGTACTCCTCCAGCTCGGCCGGCGCCGCCGCCTCGAGCACCGCGCGCGCCGCCGGCGACAGGTCGTCGCGGAGCAGCGCCGCTGCAATCGTGAGCAGGCGCGGCTCGTCTCCCCCCGGGCGCAGCGGGTGCAGGCCGGCAAACCGCGGCCGTCCCTCGGTCAGAGCGCACTTGGCCACGGCCAGCGTGCCGGCGCCGGCGAGCCGGGCGACCAGGCTCGGTGCGACGCGTGTTCGCCAGGCCCGCGAGACGGCGGCCGCCGCTTCGGGCCAGACCAGCCGCTGGACGGCGCACCAGGACGAAGGCCAGGCGACGGCGAGCAGGCAGAAGACCGCGTCGAGGCGGATGAAGGCACCCAGCCAGGCGGGCCGCGAGAGGAGCCAGAGCAGCAGCGCCGCGCCGCCGAACCAGACGGCATGGAGGCGGCAGGGCCGCGCGGTGGCCAGCGGCGGCTCGGGCGGCGGCTCGAGCCCCGTCCGCGCCAGCCGACCGACGAGACGGACCTCGACCAGCGCGCCGAGCACGACCAGGATCACCGCCGCCAGCGGCCACGACGCCTGTAGGCGCACGCGCCAGGCCAGGGTGGCGGCGACGACGACTAGAAACAGGCGACCGAGCGACGGCATGGTTCAGTCCAGTCGCACCGGAATCGCGTGGCCGAGGGTCAGACCGGCCGCGCTCCAGCTCGAGGTGTAGGCAATCGCCCGCACACCGGCCGCCACCGCCTCGGCCAGGACGGCGGCAAAGGCCGGGTCGGTGGCCTGGTTCGCACCGATGGCAACGGCGTCGGGCCGCTGCACGAGGAACAGCACCGCGGCCTCGTCGCCCGCTTGGCGGCAGCGGATCAGCTCGTCGAGGTGCCGCCTGCCGCGGGCGGTCGGGGCGTCGGGGAATCGGCCGCAGCGGTCGATCACCAGGGTGCAGGATTTGAGCTCGAGCCAGCAGGTGCGGCCGGCGCCGCGGAGGCGGAAGTCGAGGCGGCTGTCACCGCAGCGCACCTCGCGATCGACCGTCTCGTACGGCAGCAGTTCGGGCATGGCCCGCCCCTCGAGCGCCCGTCGCGTCAGCCGCCCGCCGAGCCGATTGTCGATGCAGACCCAGCGACCGCCGTACTCGACGGCGACGACATCGTGCCCGGTGACGCGATGCTCGCCGGCGACCGCCACGAGCTGCAGCCGCACGCCCGGGAGCATCAGCTCGGCCATGCGGCCCGGGTTCGGCACGTGCGCGGCGATTACGCGGCCGTCGAGCTCGACCCGCGCGCGGTACCGGTTCTCCCGCGCGAGCAGGCGAGCGGTCGCGAGCGGCCCGTGCGGCGGCTCGCGCGGCGGGCGCACAGGCTATTCGACCGTCACCGACTTGGCCAGGTTGCGCGGCTGGTCGATCTCGCGGTCCAGCGCGGCCGACAGCCAGTAGGTCAGCAGGTAAGGCGGTAGGATGGTCAGGAACGGCATCAGCAGGTTGTCGGCGTCCGGCACGCGGAGCACCCAGTCGACATGTTGGTCGATGTCGGTGTTCGACTCGCGTACCAGCGCCAGCACGTCGGCGCGGCGCGCCTTGACCTCCTTGATGTTGGACAGCGTCTTTTCGTACAGGTCGGTCTGGCAGGCGGTGACCCAAACCGGCACGTCGGGCTCCATCAGCGCCAGCGGCCCGTGCTTCAGCTCGCCGGCGGGATAGGCCTCGGCGTGGATGTAGCTGATCTCCTTCAGCTTGAGCGAGCCCTCGAGGCTGACCGCCGCGTCGAGCCCGCGGCCGAGGAAGAAGAAGTCGCGCGCGGCGAGGAACTCCTGGGCCAGCTCGAGATACTCCGGCTCGGCGTCGAGGATGCGCTGCTGCAGCGCCGGCACCGCGAGCAGGCCGGCGACCAGCTCGGCAATCCGCGCCTCGCTCAGCACTCCCCGCACCCGGGCGAAGTGCAAACAGAGCAGGTACTCACAGACGAGCTGGGTGACATAGGCCTTGGTCGAGGCGACGCAGATCTCGGGTCCGGCCCAGGTGGGGAAGACGTAGTCGGCTTCGCGATAGATGCTCGAACCAACCACGTTGACGATGCCCATGGTCGGCACGCCGTGGGCCTTCGCATCGCGCAGGGCGGCCAGCGTGTCGGCCGTCTCGCCGCTCTGCGAAATGACGATGAACAGCGACCCGGGCGCGTAGATCGGGTCGCGGTAGCGAAACTCCGACGCGATCTCGAGCTCGACCGGCACGCGCAGCAGGCGCTCGAACAGCAGCTTGCCCACTGCCCCGGCGTAGTAGCTGGTGCCACAGGCGACCAGGTAGATCCGCTCGATGCCCCGGATGGCCTCGTCGCTCAGCGGCAGCTCGTGCACGTCCAGCCGGCCGTCGGCGCTGACCCGGCCGCGCAGCGTGTTGCGCACCGCCTGCGGGATCTCGTGGATCTCCTTGATCATGTAGTGGTCGTAGCCGCCCTTCTCGGCGGCGTCGACGTCCCAGTCGACCAGCATCACCGGCCGGTCGATCGGCGCGCCGGTCAGGTCGTGCAGCACGATCTGGTCACGGGTGATCACCCCGACATCGCCGTCCTCGAGGATCATCACCCGCCGGGTGTAGGGCAGCACGGCGGTGATGTCCGAGGCGATGAAATTCTCGCCCTCGCCCAGCCCGAGCACCAGCGGTGAGTCCTTGCGCACCACGTGCAGCCGGTCGGGCGCGACCTCGGCGACCACGGCCACCGCGTAGGCGCCCTCCATCTCGGCGGCCGCCTCGCGCAGCGCGCGCTCGATGTCGCCGCCGGCGCCGTCGGCCAGCTTCTCCTCGAGCAGGTGGGCGATCACCTCGGTGTCGGTCTCGCTGGCGAAGCGGTGCCCAGCGGCCTGCAACCGCTCGCGCAGCTCGACGTAGTTCTCGATGATGCCGTTGTGGACCACCGCCAGCGTGCCGGTGTTGCCGGTGTGCGGGTGAGCATTCGGGGTCGACGGCTGGCCGTGCGTGGCCCAGCGGGTGTGGCCGATGCCCAGCTCGACCTCGAGCGGCCGGGTCTCGAGCAGCGCGGCCAGATCGTTGATCTTGCCGACGGTCTTGACCACCTCGCAGGCGCCGTCGCGGAGGACGGCGACGCCCGCCGAATCGTAGCCGCGATACTCGAGCCGCCGCAGTTCGTCGATGATCACCGGCACCGCCGAGCGCGGTCCGATGTAGCCCACGATTCCGCACATGGTACGCCTCCTCCCGACCCACCGGCGACCGCGACGAACCCGCTCGACAAGCGGCCTGGCGGCGGGCGGATCATAGCCGCGTCGAGGGCTGGTGTCAACGCCGCCGACGCGGTTCCGCAGACTCATCGGCTGACCGGAGCCCGCGCATAGGTCGGCCGCGGGGAGGTCCACCGGACTTGGTGGCCAAGATCGGCCTGTGCTATACTGCCCGCTGCCGGCGCGGCGCGCGGGCCGGGCGGAAGGGATCCACCAGGATGGCCGTACGGATTGGGTTCATCGGCACCGGCGGCATCGCCGGCGCGCATCGCAAGGCGCTGGCGCAGATTGCCAACGCCAAGATGGTCGCCTTCTGCGACACTGACGAGTCGCGGGCGAACGCCGCCGCCACCGAGCATGGCGGCACCGCCTACACCGACTACCGCCAGATGCTCGACCAGGCCGAGCTCGACGCCGTCTATCTCTGCCTGCCGCCCTGCTTCCACGGCGAGTTCGAGGCGGCGGTGATCGAACGCGGGCTGCCGTTCTTCATCGAAAAGCCGGTCGACGTCGACCTTAACCGCGCCCGGGCGACGCTCGCCGCGATTGAGGCGAAGGGGCTGATCACCGGCGCCGGCTATCACTGGCGGCATTACGACACGGTCGACTGGCTCAAGTCCGAGATCGGCGACGAGCCGATCGGCTTCTCCCTGGGCTACTGGAACGGCGGCACGCCGGGCGTCTGGTGGTGGCGCAAGATGGAGACCTCGGGCGGCCAGATGGTTGAACAGTGCACGCACATCATCGACCTGGCGCGCTACTTCCTCGGTGAGGTCAAGACGGTCTACGCGCAGTACAACCTGTATCGCATGAACCACGAGCTGGAGGGGCTCGACGTGCCCGACGCCGGCTGTGCGACGCTGACCTTCGCCTCGGGGGCGATTGCGCAGATCAGCACCACCTGCGCGCTGCAGGGCTATGGGCAGGTCGGGCTGGAGCTGCACTTCGGCGGCGCGCGGGCCTGGATCACCGGCAAGGTCACGGTGCAGGGCGGCAAGTATGCCGAGGCGGTCACGCGCGACCCGGCGGTGAACCCGACGGTGCGCGAGGACCAGTTTTTTGTCGACGCGGTCGAGGGCACCGGCGACCCGGCGCTGATCCGCGCGCCCTATGCCGAGGCGGTGCGCAGCCTCGAGGTCTCGCTGGCGATGAACGAGAGCGCGCGGACGGGCCAGCCGGTCGAGTTGCCACTCTAGTCGCGGAGCGGTGATGTACGAGAAGTCACAGACCGAGTTGCGCGCGGACATCTGCGAGGTCGGCCGGCGGGTGTGGCAGCGCGGCTACGTCGCCTACAACGACGGCAACCTCTCCATCCGGCTCGACGCCAACACCGTGCTGGCCACGCCGACGGGGGTGAGCAAGGGCTTTCTCAAGCCCGATATGCTGGTTCTGGTCGACCTTGAGGGCAACCAGATCGGCGGCCACCTGCGCATGTCGTCGGAAATCCAGATGCACCTCACGCTCTACCGCGAGCGGTGCGACATCGGGGCCGTGGTGCATAGCCACCCACCCCACGCGACGGCGTTCGCGGTGATTGGCGAGGAGCTGAACCGGCCGACGCTGCCCGAGGCGGTGGTCGCCCTGTCGGGTGTGCCGCTGGCCGACTACGGCGCGCCGGGCACGCCCGAGCTGTCGAAGACGGTCATGCCCTACATCCACGATTACGACGTGTTCATGCTCTCGAACCACGGCGTGACGTCGATCGGGCGCGACATCTTCGAGGCCTATTACCGCACCGAGACGCTCGAGCATCTGGCGCACATCACCTATCTCGCCCGCTGCCTGGGCGGTGAGCGGGAGATTCCCGCGGAGGAGTTGCCGCACCTGCGGGCGATGCGCTCGAAGCTCGGGCTCGACCTGCCGCGCGAGTGCCTGACCTTCCCGCCGGGGAGCAGCACGCCGCTGGCGGCGGGTCAGTCGATGGACGAGGCGACGGTTGAGGCGCTGGTGGCCAAAGTGGCCGAGCGGCTGATGCGCGAGCTGCGCACGAGCTAAGGGAAGGACCGCGGTGGCACAGCAAGCCTTGGGCATGATCGAGACACAGGGCCTGGTGACCGGCCTGGCGGCCGCCGACGCGGCGGCCAAGGCGGCGGCGGTGGAGGTGATTCGGCGTCACCACCCGGGCCGCGGTCTGGTGACCATTCTGATCGAGGGCGAAGTGGCCGCGGTGCAGGCGGCGGTCGAGGCCGGCGCGGCCGAGGGCCGGCGGGTCGGCACGGTGGTCTCGGTGCACGTCATCCCGCGGCCGGCCGACGGGCTCGAGACGGTGACGGCGGCGAAGCAGAGCAAGCCGGCACGGCGGACGCGCCGGAACGCGAAGAGCGCCGGCGAGACAAGTGATTCGGGAGGCTAGCATGGCTGGTGAAGCGCTGGGCATGATCGAAACCCGCGGCTTGGTCGGGGCGATCGAGGCGGCCGATGCGATGGTCAAGGCGGCGAACGTCGACCTGATCGGCAAGGAACAGGTCGGCGGCGGCCTGGTGACGGTGATGGTGCGCGGCGACGTGGGCGCGGTCAAGGCCGCGACCGATGCCGGCGCGGCGGCGGCCCGCAAGGTCGGCGAGTTGCTCAGCGTACACGTCATCCCGCGGCCGCACGAAGAACTGGCCAAGATCCTGCCGGGATGAGCCCGACCGTGACCGCCCGGCCCGCGGCCGTGCCGTGGGCCGGGGGCTGATTCGTCGCTCGCAAGGGGCGTCTCATGCGTCTGGACGAGGCCGCCATCCGGCGCGTCGCGGCCGAGGTCATCGCCGAACTACGCGGCGCGCCCGAGCCGATCCCCATCGGCGTCAGCGTGCGTCATGTGCACCTGACCCGCGAGCATCTCGACGTCCTCTTCGGAACCGGCTACGAGCTCACCGTGCGCAACGAGCTGTACCAGCCGGGCTTCTATGCGGCCAACGAGTGCGTCACCCTGGCGACGCCCAAGCGGGCGCTGCACAACGTGCGCATCCTCTTCCCGCTCCGCGCCTATAGCCAGGTCGAACTCGCCCGCTCCGATGCCGTGCCGCTTGGCGTGAACCCGCCGGTGCGGCTCTCCGGCGACATCGACGGCACGCCGGGAATCACGCTGGTCGGGCCGGCCGGGTCGGCGCAGCTCGACCGGGGCTTGATCATCGCCGCGCGCCATGTCCACATGGGGCCCGAGTGCGCCGCCCGCATGGGCGTGGTCAACAAGCAAGAGATCAGTGTCGAGGTCGACGGCCCGCGCGGCGCGGTGCTGCACCATGTCATCGTGCGGGTCAACCCGGGCGAGCTGCTCGAAATGCACATCGACACCGACGAGGCCAACGCCGCCGACGTGACCCAGGGCGTCACGGCGAGGATGATCCGGTGAGCGAGGAGCAGATTGCCCGCCTGGTGACGGTCGCCGTGCAGGCCGTCCTGCGCGAGCTGCGCGGCGCCGCGGCGCCGGCCGGGCCGCTGGTCCGCGTGCTGATCGGATCGGTGACCGCCGGGCTCGACCAGGCCCTCGCCTCCCTCGCCCTGCTCGACGACTGTCGGTTCGAGGCGGTCCTGCTCGACACCGACGACCAGCCGACCACGGCCGACCACGTGCGCGAGCTGCTGCCGAGCGCGGCGGTGACGGTCGCCTCACAGGCCGGCTGCCCGCGCGCGCACGCGGCGGCGGCCGAGGCGCTGGTCGTGGCGGCGCTCGATCGCGCGACGTTGGTCCGCACGGTGGTCACGATTCCCGAGGGCTTTGGGCCGAAATGGCTGCTCGAGGGCCTGCTGCTGGGTAAACCGGTGCTCGTCTCGCGCGATAGTGCAGATGTCACCGCGCCGGCGGCCGCGCCGCAGTTGCGTGCCGCACTGGCCGCGCCGCTGGCCACGCTCGAGTCGTTCGGCGCCGAGGTGGTGCCGGCGGTCGAGCTGGGACCGGCGCTGCGCGCCGCGCTGGCGGTCGGCTGGCGTAACGCCGGTGCCGAGGATCGTGTCTTAGTCACGGAGGCCGATGTCGCAGCAGCCGAAGGTCCGATCATCGTTCCGGCCGCGGCGATCATCACGCCGCTGGCCTGGGACGCCGCGCGCGAGAGAGGGGTGGTCATCCAGCGGCTGCCGCGCTAGGAGTCGCGCATGACCCGCCGCAGACTGCCCGCCGCGCTGCTGGCCGCGATGCGGCCGAAGCAGTGGATCAAGAACGTCCTGGTCTTCGGCGGTCTGGCCTTCACCGGCCGCTGGCACGAGGCGACCAGCGGCGCCGGCGCCGGCGGCCTGCTCTCCTGGCCCGACATCCTGCTCGCGGTGACCGCCTTCGCCGTCTACTGTGCCATCTCGTCGGCCGGCTACCTGGTCAACGACGTCTGCGACGTCGAGGCCGACCGCGCGCATCCCGAGAAGCAGCACCGCCCGATCGCCGCCGGCGAGGTCTCGCTCGAGCTGGCCAAGTGGGTCGCCGGCCTGCTCTTCATCGGCGCGCTCGTCGTCGCCTGGCTGCTCTCACGCCGCGGCGGTGACACGCAGTACTTCGTCCTCACCGCCGCCGCCTATGCGGTCACCACCGTCGCCTACTCGTTCTTCCTAAAACACCTGGTGATCATCGACGTGCTGACCATCGGGATCCTGTTCGTCCTCCGCGCGGTGGGCGGATGCTATGTCATTCCCGAGCCGCCGAGCCCGTGGATCATCGTCTGCACGCTGTTCGGCGCGCTGTTCATCGCGCTCTGCAAGCGGCGCGGCGAGCTGACCGCGCAGATCGACTCAGGCGGCGCCACGCGCAAGGTGCTGCGCAAGTACCAGGCCGCCGACGGCCCGCCGGCCAGCCTGCTCGACGGCTGGATCAACATCGCCGCCACCTCGACCATCATGACCTACGCGATGTACACCTTTGTCCGGCCGACCGAGATCGTGATGCAGCAGGCGGCGCAGCCGACCGGCCAGGCGGTGCCCGTCGGCGAGCAGACCGGCCTGATGTTCAGCATCCCGTTCGTGGTCTACGGCGTGCTGAGGTACATGTACCTGGTGACCAAGAAGGACATCGGCCAGAGCCCCGAGCGGCTGCTGACCGACCGCGGGATGCTGATCAACCTGGCGCTCTGGGCACTGGTCGTGCTCCTGGCCACCAGCGGGAGGCAGATCTAGATGACGGCCTATATCACCGTGCCGACCTACAACGAAATCGAGAATGTCGATCCGCTGATCGACGCCGTGCTGGCTCAGGCGCCCGATATCCACCTGGTCATCGTCGACGACAACTCTCCGGACGGCACGGGGCAGCGGGTGCGCGAGCGGATGGCGGCCGAGCCGCGGCTGCACCTGATCGCCCGGCCGGGCAAGCTGGGCCTCGCCTCGGCCGAGATCGCCGGCCTGCGCTATGGCCTGGAGCAGGGCGCCGAGCTGCTGGTCCACATGGACGCCGACTTTTCGCACGACCCCGACTACCTGCCGCCGCTGCTGGCCATGGCCGCGCGGGGCGAGGCCGACGTCGTGGTCGGCTCGCGCTACGTCGCCGGCGGCGGGACCAAGAACTGGGGCCTGTCGCGCATCTTGCTCTCGAAAACGGCCAACCTGGTTGCCCGGCGACTGCTTCGGCTGACCGTCGACGACTGCACCTCGGGCTTCCGGTGCTACCGCCGCGAAGTGCTCGAGGGCTTCGACTTCGCGCAGGTCACCGTCGACGGCTACTCGTACCTGATCGAGATGACTTACCTCTGCCAGCAGGCCGGCTGGCGGTTCGGCCAGGTGCCGATCGTGTTCGAAGACCGGCGGCGAGGCAAGTCGAAGATCTCCAAGCGGATCATCTTCGAGGCCGCCGCCCTGGTCCTCCGCCGCTTCGCCCAACGCCTCGCCCGGGGCCCAAGCCAGCCATCGGGGTCAGGTCTCGAAATCATGTAGTCGGTGACGGTTTCGCCCTGGAATCGTAACACTCCACCGCATTTTGAGACCTGACCCCGGGGTTGACAGCGGGTGGGTGCGGCAGCATCATCGCGCGCATGATCCCACTCGTGACCGGCGAGCAGATGCGTGCGCTCGATGCCGCGACCATCGGCGAGTACGGGCTTGCCGGCGCAGTGCTGATGGAGCTGGCCGGCAAGGGGTTGGCCGAGGCGGCCGGCGCGCTGCTCGACGGCGGCTCGCGGCATGTCACGGTGGTCTGCGGCAAGGGCAACAACGGCGGCGACGGTTTCGTTGCCGCGCGCTGGCTGGCCCGTCGCGGATGTGTGCCCGAGGTCTTTCTCGCCGGCGAGGCCGACGAGCTGCGGGGTGAGGCGCGGACCAACTACGACCTCTACCGCAAGCTCGGTCGGGCGGTCGAGCCGCTGGTCGACCCGGCCGGCATGGTGCTCCTCGCCGGCAGCCTGCGCCGCGCCGCGCTGTGCCTCGACTGCCTGCTCGGCACCGGCGTCACCGGCGCGCCGCGCGAGCCCGTGGCGACCGTCATCCGGGCCATCCTGGCCAGCGGGGTGCCGATCGTCAGCGCCGATCTGCCGAGCGGCGTCGATGCCGACACCGGCGCGGTCTACGAGCCGCATCTCCGCGCGGTGCGGACGGTCACCTTCGGCGCCTGGAAGCGCGGTCTGGCGGTCCATCCCGGCGCCGGCGCCGCGGGCGAGGTCGTGCGCGTCGACATCGGCCTTCCGAAGGCGCTGATCGACGGCCTCGGGCCGCTACCCGGCCTGCTGGAGCGAAGCGACATCGCGGCGATGATTCCGCCGCGGCCGGCGACGGCGCACAAGGGCGATGCCGGCCGCGTGGTGATCGTCGGCGGCAGCATCGGCCTGGGCGGCGCGGTGGCGCTGGCCGGCCGCGCGGCGATGCGCGGTGGCGCGGGACTGGTCACCGTCGCGGTGCCCGATTGCCTGGCCGACGCGATGGAGATGGCCAACCTCGAGGTGATGAGTCGCCCGCTGCGCGACACGGCCGACGGCCACGTCGCCGCGGGCGTGTTCGGCGACCTGGCCGACCTGGTCCGCCGCGCCGACGCCGTGGCGGTCGGCCCGGGCCTGGGCCGCGGCGAGCCGGCGGCCGAGCTGCTGGCCGAGCTGCTGCGGTCGGTCGAGTGCCCGCTGGTGGTCGACGCCGACGGGCTGAACCTGCTGGCCACCCATCCGGCCCTGGTCGCCGACCGGCGTGGGGAGTGGATCCTGACCCCCCACCCTGGCGAGGCGTCGCGGCTGCTCGAGGTGGGTATCGATTCGATCGAGCACGATCGCCTCGGCGCCGCCGCCGCGCTGGTCGAACGGTACCGCGCGGTGGTGCTGCTCAAAGGCGCGCGGACGGTGATCGCGGAACCGGGCGGCCGGATCCGCATCAATCCGACGGGCACACCGGCGATGGCCTCGGGCGGCATGGGCGATGCGCTGAGCGGCCTGCTCGCCGCGCTGGTCGGCCAGGGCCTGGCGCCGTTCGAGGCGGCCTGCGCGGCAGCCTGGTTGCACGGACGGGCCGGGGAGCTGGCCGCCGGCGGGGCCGATGCCGGTCTGCTGGCCGGCGATCTGATCGAGGCACTGCCTCGGGCAAGGGCCGGGATTCGATGCGAACAACGCTCGGACCAGGCGCGTTGATCCAGGTGGCCGGCGGCTCGGCGTCGTTGACGCAGCGGCCGGGGCGGGCTAGACTCGTCGCGTCCCGCCGGCCGGAAAGAGCTTCATGAAGCGGTTTCCGATTGCACAGTACTGGCCCGCCGCGTTGTTCACGGTCAGCTACGTCGCCGCCGTGGCGCTGGTCATTCAGGCCAACCGCAGCTATGGCGACGACCAGCCGGCGCCGCGGACCGAGCGCCAGGACGAGAGCTGGCGGACCGCCGACGAGGATCCCTTTGCCCGCCTCGACGCCGTCGATCCCGAACAGACCGGCGGCAGCCATGTGCCGTTGCTGCTGAACGATTTCGGCGAGCAGTTCGACACCGACTTCCGCACGCAGCGCGAGCGCCGCGGACTGATGGCGCTGGTCGGCCGGGTCACCGACGCCGTCGACGAGTTCCGCGAGAAGGCGCTGCACCAACGCCGACTGGAGCAGCGGGCCGAGCGCGAGGCCGAAACCGGCGGCCGGCGGCTGGGCATCAGTTGGTGGGACAGCGAGCGGCCGAGCCGCTTCCTCGGCAGCAGCGATCTGGTGCTGCCGCCGGAGCTGGGCGATCTGCCGCCGCTCGCCTCGAGCGGTTCGTGGTCCATCGATGGCGCGTCGGTCTACGCCGCGAGCCCGCGCCGGCTCGACATCCGGGTCGATCCGGAGCTATTCCGCGACGAGGCGGCGATGGCCGAGTTCATCGCCAAGCTGCGGCTGGCGCTGGTCATGCAGGGGCTGGAACCCGAGTTTCGCGTCGCCGACGACACGGGCGGCACGGCGCCGGCCGGTTCACGGGTGATCGCCCAGGCGCCGCCGACGGCACCGGGCCGGCCGCCGTCGCTGCCGGTGGTACGCGCCGAGACGGCGCCGACGCAGATCCGACGGGCGCCGGCGGAGGTGCTCCGCGGCGTGCCAGAGCCGGAGTTCAACCCCGATCTGGTGCCCGGCGACGGCAGCGTGGTGCTGGCGCCGCCGCGGTCGGCGGCCAACGCGGCCGAACCGCCGCCGATTCGCCCGTCGGCGAGCCCGCAGCCCCTCGGTCCACCGCCGCCCGACGTACGGCGGCCCGAGCCGGAACCGCCCAAGCCGCCGACGCGGGTGGTGCTAGCGGGGAGCGACGAAGGGCCCGAGCCACCAGCTCGACCCGCGCAGCCGGCCGAGGACGGGCCGGTGGCGATCCGCATCCGGCTTGCCTCGTTCCCGTCGCAGGCCGCGGCCGACCGCGCGCTGGGGCAGTTGCGCGAGGCGGGCATCGAGGGCAGCAAGTACAAGACCACCGACGGGCTCGACTTCTGGATCGTCCACACGCGGGTCTATTCGAACCGCCGCGACGCGAACGCCGCGCTGGCCAAGATCCGCGGCCTGGGCTACGAGGCGTGGCAGAACTGAGGGGTGAGGCGTGCCCATCGTCGAGCTCGACGCCGGTCTGTCGGCGCTGCTGGAGACCGACGGCGCCGTCCGCGTGGCGACCGGCTTCCAGTTCACCGAGGGGCCGGTCTGGCACCGCGACGGCTATCTGCTGTTCAGCGACATCCCGGCCAACCGCATCATGCGCTGGAACGAAGCCGACGGGGTCTCGGTCTGGCGCGAGCCGAGCGGGCAGTCGAACGGCCTGACCTTCGACCGTCAAGGCCGGCTGCTGGCCGCCGAGCATGCCGGCCGGCGGGTCTCGCGGACGCTGGCCGACGGCACCGTCGAGGCGGTGGCCGAGCGATACCGCGGCGGCCGGCTGCACAGCCCGAACGACCTGGTCGAACATAGCTCGGGCGCGATCTACTTCACCGACCCGCCCTACGGCGGCAATCCAGCCGAGCTCGACCAGTTCGGCGTCTACCGCGTCGAGCCCGGCGGCGAGGTCACACTGCTCGCCGGCGACTTTCAGCGGCCGAACGGGCTGGCGTTTTCGCCCGATGAGTCGACGCTCTACGTCGACGACACGGCTCGTCACCACATCCGCGCCTTCACCATCGGCGATGATGGCACGCTCCGCGGCGGCCGGGTCTTCGCCGAGATGGACGGCACCCGCAACGGCGCCGCGGACGGGATGAAGCTCGATGCCGGCGGCCGGGTCTACTGCACCGGCCCAGGCGGCTGCTACGTCTACGAGCCCGACGGCCGGCAGCTCGGCCTGCTCGTCTTGCCGGAGGTGCCGGCCAACTGCGCCTGGGGCGACGACGACCGGCAGAGCCTCTACCTCACCGCCCGCACCTCGGTCTATCGCGTGCGGCTGAAGGTCAAGGGCCTGGCGCCGATGTAGGCCTCACGGCACCCAGAAGAAGACCACCGGCTCGCTCGGGTGCCAGACGGGCGGGCCGCCGATCAGCCCGTAGCCCTTCGACGCGCCGCCGAACTTCATCGCGGCGACGGTCGGACCGTGGTTGAGCGGGCGCACCGCCAGCTCGAGTTGCCGCTCCCCGGCCGGGCGGACCCAGGCCAGGCCGTGCGGGCTCGACGCCGGCAGGCTGGCCGACAGGTCGTCGGTGCCGGTGGTCCAGTCATCGAGCCGCCCGACGCGCTGGCCGCCGATGTCATACAGCGTCAGACCCTCGAACCGGTCGGCGACCGCGACGATCTCGTCGTTGAGCCAGGCGTGGAGCCGCCCGCGGACCGGAATCGTGCGGTAGGCGCCCCAGTCGGCGCCGGCGCGGAAGTAGAGCGTGTCGTTGTGGATCAGGCTCATCGTCCGGCCGTTCGGCGCAAAACGGATGCTCGGCATCGGGCCGGCGTACTGGTCGCTGTAGAACTCCGCCGCCACCCAGTTGCGCGTCGCCGGCTCGAACACGTAGAGCCCGTTGCGCGGCTCGCCCTCGGTCAGGCCGAAGGCAATCTGCTCGCCGTTGGGATGCCAGGCGGCCAAGTGCGTGCCGTTCCAGGCCTGGCGCGTGACGATCAGCGGCAGGGGCCCGCGCAGGTGTTGGCCCTCGGGGGTCAGGATGTCGAGGCAGATGCGGAAGCTGCCGTCGTTGAGTGAGAAGGCGCGGAAGGCGGCGACCTGCCCGCCCGTCGCCGCGGCGAGTGGCCAGTCGTAGACCGTGCCCTCGCCCGGCACCGCGAAGACCGCGGGTGGCTGGTCGAGCGCGTCGAGCGACCAGCGGACGATCCTGCCCTGGGCATCGACGGCATAGAGCCGGCGGTTGGCCGGGTCGATGGTCGGCCGCATGACCGCGCCGACGAACCGCGTCGCGCCGGTGCGCTGGTCCCAACTCCAGACGCCGCTGGTCGGTGGAGGCGGGGCGGCGAGCAGCGGTAGCACCGAGAGCAGCAACCAGGCCGCGTAACTCATCGACCGCTCCTTGACCTAGCCGGCGAGCATCCGGCGCAGGTTGTCGTGGCTGATCTTGGCGCTCTCGAGGCTGGGCCGCCGGCAGACGTCCTGCTCGACAATCCAGGCCGCCACCGGTCCACCCTCGGCCGCCTTGAAGATCGACTCAAAGTCGAGGATACCCGTTCCCACCTCGCAAAAGGTCGGCTGGTCGCCCGGAGTCATGTCCTTGAGGTGGATCAGCGGCGCCCGGTCGCGCAGTTTGGCGACGTAGACGGCCGGGTCTTCGCCGCCGGCCTGGACCCAGTAGGTGTCGATCTCGGCCTGCAGGTAGCCCGGATCACTGGCCTCGTAGAGCCAATCGAGCCCGTACAGCCCGTCCTCTTTGGTCTCGAACTCGAAGGCGTGGTTGTGATAGCAGAGCGTCAGGCCCGACTCGGACAGGGTCACGCCGATGGCCTCCAGCCGCTGACCCATCGCCCGCCAGGCGGCGCAGTCGCCGCGCAGGCTCTCGGGCAGCCAGGGCACCACGATGTGCGGGTTGCCGATGGTCAGGTTGTAGTCGGCTACCGCCGGCAGGTCGCTCTCCAGCCGCTCGATCCCGACGTGGCTGCCGACGATGCCGAGCCCGCACTCGTCGAGCAGCGTGCGCATCGCCTCGGCGCTCAGGCCGCCGTCACCGGCCAGCTCGACCGCGTCGTAACCGATGTCGGCCACGGCGCGAAAGGTGCCGGCGAAGTCCTCGGTCGTCTTGTCCCTCACGGTGTACATCTGCAGCGCCACGGGAATCGCCATCGTCCGTCTCCTGGGCCCCTGCCCCGCGCGGCTTACTCCAACCATGTGGCCACTCCTCCGGAGGATCGGACCGCCGGCAACCGAAGCGCGGGGCATGGATCAGCGGCTTGAGACGGTGCGGGCCCGGCTCGACGGCGGCTTCTTCCCCGCCGTGCCCGCCACGCTCCGCGCCGATGGATCGCTCGACGCCGCCGCGCACCGCGATTACGTCGCCTGGATGGCCACCCAGCCGGTCGGCGGCGTGGCCGTCTGGGCGCACACCGGCCGCGGGCTGTGGCTAGACCAGGCGACACGCCGGGCGGTACTCTCGCACTGGGCCGAGGGCAAGGACAACCGGCTGGTCATCGCCGGCGTCGGCTCGCGGGCGGGCGAACCGGCGCGCCACCGTAGCGAGACGCTCGAACTGGCCGCCGAGGCGATCGACCTCGGCGCCGACGCGCTGATGCTCTACCCGCCGGTGCTCTTCCGCGGCGCCGACGACCAGGATGCGCGCGTGCTCGATCATGCCGCCGCGGTCTGCGCGCTGGGCGCGCCGGTGGTCCTGTTCTACCTCTACGAAGCGGCCGGTGGCATCGCCTACTCGCCCGACCTGCTGCGGCGGCTGCTCGCCCTGCCCGGCGCGGTCGGCATCAAGATGGCCACGCTCGATTCGGTCATGACCTACCAGGATGTCGCCGCCCAGCTCGCCGCCGAGGCGCCGCGCGTGGTGCTGATCAGCGGCGAAGACCGCTTCCTCGGCTACTCGCTGATGTGCGGCGCCGGCGCGGCGCTGGTCGGCATGGGCGCGGTCTGCTGCGGCGCGCAGGCCGCCCTGCTGCGCGCCTGGCGCGAGCCCGACCTGCCCACCTTCGTGCGCCTCTCGGCGGCGGTCGATCGCTTCAGCCGCGCCACCTTCCGTGCGCCGATGGAGGGCTACATCCAGCGCCTGCTCTGGTGCCTGGCCGACCAGGGCGTGGTGCCCGAGGCCGCGGCCTGCGACCCGTTCGGCCCGCCGCTCGACCCGGCCGAGCGCGAAGCCGTGGTCCGGGCGGCGCGCGAGTTGTGCGATGTTGCCTGAGCTGCCGAGCCTGACCGCCGCCGACGCGGGCCACCTGGCCGACGACTACCAGCGCTTCGCCGACCAGCTTCCGGCGCGGCCGCGCGAGCAGATCCTCGGTCGCTACGGCATCGACATCGCCGGTGAGTATGCCGGCTACCCGCTCGACGTTCCGTTCGGCAAGGCCAGCGGTCAGCTCTCGTTGAACCTCCGGCAGGTCGAGCAGGACGCGGCCGCGGGGCTCGGCTTCGTGGTGCTCAAGACGGTCATCGCGCAGGACGAGGCGGGTGCGCAGAGCATGGCCGAGTGGGCCATCGACGAGACCCGAATGCGCGTTGAGCCGATTGCCGGCCGGCGCAGCGGCGAAGCGGGCTGGACGGTGACCTGGAAGGGCCGCGGCTGGTCGGGCAGCTTCGATGAGTATCTGGCGCTGCTCGATGCCTGCCTCGGCTCAGAGGTCGTCGGCGCCATGCCGGTGGCGGCCTCGGTCAAGTACCACCTGCCGGTCGGCGGCGAGCCGTACCGGGCCGCCGAGTACCGCTACACCACGCGCCGGCTGCAGGAGGCCTGGCGCCGCCATCGGCCGGAGCCGCTGCTGCTGGAGAAGGACTTCAGCCCGACCCTCGCCGGCGACGACCGGAGCGCTCAGCGCGAGCAGATCCTCGCCTGGCTGCGCCACGTGCCGGGCCAGATCCGCGCCGGCGCCGACGGGCCGGTCAAGCTCGGCGTGAAGGTGATGAACTGCCTGTCCGACGACGACTTCCAGGTCGAGATGCTCGCCGCGACGGCCGACTCGGGTGCCGACTACCTGATCTATGCCAATCGGCTCTTCGACCCCGAGCGCGAGTTCGAGGGCAAGCGCGGCGTGGCCTACGGCGGGCCCGATCTCTCGCACCGCAACTTGGCGGTCCTGGCCGCCGCGCGAGCGGCGGGATTGCGGCTACCGCCGATCTCGGCCACGGGCAATATCCTGACCGGCCGGACGGCGGTCGAGTACGCGCTGCTCGGCTGCACGAGCTTCCAGATGCACACGCTGTTTCAACTGCCCGACCGGCTGTTCGACGGCCGCCAGCCGAGCCGCAGCGCTCGGGCCTTGCACCGCTTGCTCTACCACCCCGAGCACGGGTTGATCGCCTGGCTGCTCCACTTCCGCGGCGAGGCGGACGGGCTGCTCCCGCTGGCCCACGGCCGGTAACGGGGTCAGCCTTCGGCGTCGCGCTTGCGGCGCAGGATCTCGGCACGCAGGTTGCGGTAGAACTGCTCGCGTGCGGTGTGCAGCTCGATGGCCGAGTCGACGTTGCCGAGCGCCTGTTCCCACAGTTTGTGGGCGGTGAAGCCGCGGGCGAACAGGCCGTGGATCTCGGCACGGAGGAACTTCTCGACCCGCGTCTCGGGGTCGGGCATGTGGGCAAACAGGCGCGCGTCGCACGCATCATCGTGGCTGATGGCCCGCGCGACCAGGTCGCAGGCCTGGCGGAACAGCCGCTCCTTGCCCTCGGGCGGGGCGTCGGCCATCTGCTTCAGGCGATCGATCGCCTGGGCGATGCAGGCATCGGCGCGCTTCTCTGCGTCGGTCCGGTCATCGGCCCGCACCGCGGCGGCGCCGCAGAGCAGGGCCAGGCAGTAGATCCAAGTAGACGCTCTGGGCTTCATGATCCGCCCCCGTTGCCGGCCACCTCGGGAAAGTAGATCTCCCCGGCGGATTCGGCCGGCATCATACGCTCAAACGCGTCACCCAGCTCCTCGAGCTTGATCAGCTTGGCGTCGAGCTCGGCGATCTTCTGCTCCAGCTCGCGCTGCCGGGCCAGCTCAGGATCCTGGCCGACGTCGTAGTCCTCGATGGTCACCGTGATCCGCTCGGTCTGCGCGTTCGGCCGCGCGCAGCCGCCGAGGGCCGCGATCACCCCAACCGCGAGACAGCCGGCTCGCCGTCTGCTCACTCGCCCTCTCCCACGACTCGCAAGCCGACCAGTCGATAGACCTCGACCGGCTCGACCCGGCCCTTCAACGCCCGCCGGCCGGCCGGTTCGCAGACTGCCGCGTCGCCGAGCGCTGCACGCGCCTCGGCGCTGAGCAGGGTCTCGCCCGCGGCGGCCTGGTCCTCGAGCCGGGCGGCGATGTTCACGCCGTCGCCGACCACGGTATACTCCATCCGCTCGGCGGTGCCAAAGCTGCCGGCCACCACCTCGGCGATGTTGAGGCCGATACCGACGCCAATCCCTGCCTGATCATGACGCCGCCGGTGGGTTGACAGTTCGTGAACGGCATGTTGTATCTCCAAGGCGGCCGCCGCAGCCGCGAGGGCGAAGCCGTCCTGGTCGAGCGGCGCGTTGAACAGCACCATCACCCCGTCGCCGAGGAACTTGTCGATCGTGCCGCCGTGCACGGAGACCGGCCGCCAGACCGCGCCGAAGACCCCGTTGACCAGCTCGACCACGTCGTCGGGCGGCAGGCTCTCGGCCAGGCTGGTGAAGCCCCGGATGTCGACGAACAACACCGCCACGCGGCGCCGTTCACCGGCGATGGTCAGCCGCTCGGGGTCGCTCAGGATTTTGGCCACCACATCGGGCGAGACGTAGCGACCGAACCGATCGCGGATGCGCTCCCGCTCGCGCAAACCGTCGAGCATGGCGTTGAACGAGTCGGCCAGCACGCCGACCTCGTCGTGGCGCCGGATGGCCACGCCGGCGGTGAGGTCACCGTCGGCCACCCGCCGCATCGAACGCGCCAGCAGCTCGATCGGCCGCGCCAGCGTGGCGGCGAGCAGGTTGGCCAGCAGCGCGCCGAGCAGGGCAAACAGTGCGGTCAGCCAGGCGGCGCGCAGCCACATCTCGCGAATCGCCGCCGAGAGCTGGGTGCGGGAGTAACCGATTTCGAGCACCGGCCCGGCGCTCCGCTCGACGCGGACGATCAACAGCCCGCGCGGGTCGCGCTCGAGGGTAGCCACCAGATGGTCGAGCAACGTGCGCGTCAGCGCCGGTGCCGGCTCGCCGCCGGGCAGGCGGAGGTCGAGCACGAGGGGATTGAGCGACTTGGCGCGGACCTTACCCGACGCGTCGAAGCCGACGCTGTAAGCCACCTCAAACACGGTCCCGCGGGCGCTGAGCCGGATCCGCTGCGCGCGCTGGAGCGTCTCCTGGAAGCGGAGCCAGGCCTGGTCACCCTCGGCGCCGGAGATCAGCGGGCTGTCCAGCGCGATCAGCATGGCGCAGTGGGCGAGCTGCGCTTCCGCCGAGCGGCGCCGCAGGTCGGCCTCGCCGCGCACGCTGGTCAGCGTGGAGGCGGTCATGGTGACCACCACCAGGCCGACCACCAGGATGACGATCCTGGCCCGGAGGCTGAGGGTGACGCGGCGCACTCGCATTCCTCCGCCGACGACACCGGCCGACAGCGGGTTCGGCTCAGTCGGCCGCCGCGCCCTGGCCCATTGTTTCGAGCAGGCGGCTCAGCTCACTCAGTGACTCGCCATAGCCGGCCAGGTCGCCCGCTCGGCGGCGCTCCTCGGCCTGTCGCCAGGCGTTGCGCGCCGCCTGTGCCGCCTGCCGCAGCCGCAGCAGCTCGGCCGCGCCGGTCGAGCTGCGCCGGCCGGTCAGCACCGCGGTCAGCGCCTGGTCGAGCGTCTCGGCCATGCGCACCACGCCATCATAGACGACCACGACGCGCTTGAGCTCGGGCAGCGCGCCGCGCCGCTCGGCGGTGATGAACAGGGGCTCGACGAACAGCAGGCTGTCGCCCAGTGGCACGACCAGCAGCCGCCCGCGCAAGACCCGCGAGCCCTGCTCGCCCCACAGCGTGATCTGCTGGCTGATGTCGGGATCCTGGTCAATCTGCGCCTCGACCAGCAGCGGGCCCCAGATCAGCTTCGACTTGGGGAAGTGGAAGACGGTCAGCCGGCCGTAGCCAGCCGGGTCGCAATCGGCGGCCATCCAGCCGATCATGTTGTCGCGGCCGGTCACCTCGGCGCTGCCGCCGGCGGGGGTGAACGGCACGATCAGCCGGAACCGCGCCTGCTCCTCGCCGGGCAGCTTGAGCAGCACGTAATAGGGCACCATCCGCTCGCGCGCGCTGGTGAACTCGTAGCTGCCGTCGGGCCGCACGGTGCGGACCGTCGTCTCCTCGCGGGCCAGGTCCCACAGGTCTTCGGCGTTGTAGAAGACGTCCGGCTCGGTCATGTGAAAGCGTGCATAAGCCCGCGCCTGGAGGGTGAACAGGTCGGGCGGGTAGCGGAAGTGCGCCGCCAGCGCCGGCGGCGGCGCCGAGTCGGTGAACAGCCCGGGAAACGCCGCCGCCCACGCGGCCGCCAGCGGGCAGTCCTGATCGACCCGGTAGAGCGTGACCGTGCCGTCGTACGCGTCGACCACGACCTTGACGCTGTTCCGGGCATAGGCTGCGTCGCCCTGGCGCAGGCGCTCGCCCTGCGGATCGGCCAGCGCCGCCGCCGGCATCAGTGGGTGCGGCCGCGAATAGGGGTAGGTCGCGCTCAGCGTGTAGGCGTCGGCAATCCAGACGATGCGGCCGTCGACCACCGCCGGATAGGGATCGGAATCGAAGGCCAGGAACGGCGCCAGAGCCTGCACGCGAGACATCAGGTCACGGCGCCAATGGACGCGGCTCTCGCGCCCGAGCAGATCACTGACCAGCAGGTTGAAGCTGCGGAAGCGCCAGGCGAAGGCAAGCCGGCGGAACAGCCCGCCGACCGGCACGCCGCCGGTGCCGGCATAGGCGCAGGTGACGTTCTGGTCGCCGGCGGGGTAGTCGAACTCCCGCGTGGTTGCCTCGGGCGGCAGACCGGTGAGGATGTAGTCGCTCGGCAGCTCGCCGTAATAGACCTCGGGCCGGTCGAGCGGCAGGTCTGGCGGCGGCACCGGCGGGATGTCGCCAACCAGGATCGACGGCCGACCGGCCTCTTCGATGGCATGGGCCGAGGCCATCACCAAGCCGTAGCCGTGGGTGTAGACGAGGTGCCGGTTGACCCACGTGCGCGCCCGGGCGTCGAGCCGGTCCGATTGCATCTCGCGGAGCATCAGGGCGACCTGCTCGGTCCGCCCGCCGAGCCGGTACCGGTCGTAGTCGATTACACCAAAGTTGTAGTAGCTGCGCAGCGTCTCGGTACTGACGATCTGCTCGGACATCTCCGGCGGCGACCAGAGCGGCACGGTCGAGAGGACCTCGTCGTAGCCGGTCAGTTCGGCCGGGTCGAGCCGACCGGCGACGTCGTAACCACGCACCTCCGCCGACTCGAGGCCGAGCGCCTGCCGCGTCGCCGCGATGCACCGCGCGATGTAGGGCGCCTCGCGCTCACTCTCGTTCGGCGCCACCACCAGCCGCTGCACCACCGCCGGCACCAGGCCCGAAAGCAGCAGCAGGCCGGCGAACAGCCCGACGGTCCAGCCGACGGTGCGCAGGCTGGTGCGGCGCGCGGCGACGCCGCATCCGACCGCGGCGGCCAGCGCGGCGATGGTCATCAGCGCGAGCATCGGCAGCCGGATCCGCTCGTCGGTATAGGCCACGCCGTGCAGCACGCCGGTGCGCGCGGTGACCAGCAGCGCAAACCGGCCGAGCCAGAAGCCCCAGGCCCAGAGCAGGAAGACCACCACGCCATAGCCGGCGAGGTGCGCCCGGGCCGGCGCGGCGACGGCGCGCGGCGCGCGCAGGGTCAGCTCCTTGGTCGCCTGTGGCAGCTCGACATAGCGCAAGTAGAGCGCGATCCAGCCGATCACCGCGAGGCCGAACAGCTTCCGCTGGAGCGCCAGCCAGAACGGCAGGTCGGTCATGTACCAGGCGACATCACGGCCGAACAACGGGTCCAGCGTGCCGGCCGGCACGGCATTGAGCTTGAGCAGCAACACCGGCCAGAGCGCGGTGGCGCCAATGCCGACGAACAGGCAGGCGACGGGAATCGCGACGGGCAGCAGGCGCCAGAGCAGCACGTTCCAGGTCAGGCCGTCGCCATCGGCCCAGGCCGGCGGCTCGTCGCGCCGCAGCGACTGGCGGAACGGCACCACCCAGAGCAACGCCGCCGCGCCGGCGAAGAGCACCAGCAGACCGCACTTGGCCGCCAGCAAGCGGCTGAAAACGATGGTCTGCCCGAGCGACTGGTACCAGAGGTAATCGGTCCACCACCAGGCGGCGCGGCTGAGGAACAGGAGGAGCAACAGCCCGCCGAGCAACCACCAGCGCAGCCGTCGCCACAGGGAAGTCACGGATGGATCCTACGCACAACGCGGCTCGGCAAGCCGTCCCGCGTCGGTCAGTCTAGCAAACCGGCGGTCGGGTGTCAAACCTCGGTGGTCGCCGGATCCGGCTTGACACCGCCGCGCTCGCAATGCACACTGATAGCAGTATGGGTGGAGCAGCCTGTCGTCGTCGGCTTGGCGAGGGTCGCACCAACCCGGGGGAGAAACATGACGATCACTCGGTTCATCGCGTGCGCTCTGTTCGCAGCGGCGCTTCAGCTTCCGGCCACGGCCGGCACACTCTACTTCAGTGAGGATAACTCGGGGGTTCTCTACACCCTCAGCACGACCACCGGCGCGCCGACCAACATCGGTGCGTCGGGCGTGACCAGCAGCACCGTCGGCCTGTCTCCGAGCGCGCTCGACACGCTGCTCTACGGCTCGCAGTGGTTCAACATCCTCGAGATTCAGGCCGATGGCAGCGGGGCGGCGGTGCTGGGTGGCGCCGACGCCGAGGGCATGGCCTTCGACGGCGGCACCGGCACGCTCTACGGCGCCATCAACGGCGCCTTCTTCACCATCAGCACCGCCACCGGCGCGGTCGCGACCAACCTGGCCGCGCCTGGCGCCGACATCGAAGGCCTGGCCTTCGGCAACGGGCTGGTCTACGGGCTGGCCGGGTTCTCCGGTCCCCGGGGCAACCTGTACTCGTACAACCCGGGGCTGGACAGCTGGACCTTCATCGCCCACACCGGCGTGGACTTCAACCTGCCCGGCTTGGCCTACGACGCCGGCCTGAACGTGCTCTACGCCAAGGGCTCGCAGGACAGCTTCCTGTACAGCATCAATCCGGTCACCGGAGTGGCCACGCCGATCGGCGACACGGGCATCGGGAACGGCGGCGGCCTCGCCTTCGTCGGCGCTTCGGTCATCCCCGAGCCGTCGACCCTGGCTCTGCTCGGACTGGGCGGCCTCGCTCTGCGGCGCCGGCGCCGGCGCGCGTAGGGCGGTCGATTCAACCGGCCATGCCGACCGAACCGTCGGCATGGCCGGTCAGCCCACCAGCACGCGGTGGTAGCGCTTCTTGCCAGCGCGCAGCAGCAGCGCCCCATCGCTCAGGTGGTCTGGGCCGAGCTCCTGCTCGACCGACTCGACCGCCACGTCGTTGACGTAGGCACCGCCGCCGCGGAGCAGCCGTTTGGCCTCGCCCAGGCTGGCGCAGAGGCCTGTTTCGACGAGCAGGTCGACCACCCGGAGCCCGAGCTCCAGGCGCGCGACGGGGATCGTGGTGGTCGGCACACCCTCGGCCGACCCGTCGCCACCGAACAGCGCCGCCGCCGCCTCGGCCGCCGCGGCGGCAGCCTCCTCGCCGTGCACCAGCGCGGTCACCTCGTGGGCCAGCCGGCGCTTGGCCCCGCGCAGCTCAGCGCCGGTGACCGCACAGAGCGCCTCGATCTCGTCGAGGTCGAGGAACGTGAACAGCCTGAGCCAGGCGGCGATGTCGCCGTCCTCGCAGTTGATCCAGTACTGGTAGAAATCGTACGGGCTGGTTCGCGCCGCGTCGAGCCAGACCGCGCCGGCTTCGGACTTGCCCATCTTCGCGCCCGAGGCAGTGGTCAGCAGTGGCGCGCAGGAGACCTGGACGTCGGCGCCCTCTAGGCGTCGGATCAGCTCGCGCCCGGCCAGGCAGTTGGCCCACTGGTCGCTGCCCGAACACTGCAAGGTACAGCCGAACTTGCGGTGCAGGTGCAGGAAGTCATAGGCCTGCAGCAACTGGTAGTTGAACTCGAGGAAGCTCAGGTGCTGCCCCGACTCGAGCCGGGTGCGGTAGATCTCGGCGGTGAGCATCTGGTTGACGCTGAAGTGCATCCCATAGTCGCGCAGGAACTCGACGTAGTTCAGCTCGCAGAGCCAGTCGGCGTTGTCGACCACGTAACCGACGCCGTCGCCGAAGCGCAGGAACGAGGTCAACTGCCGCCGCTGCGCTTCGACGTTGGCCGTGATGGTCTCGCGGGTCATGATCGGCCGCGATTCGGTCTTGCCGGTCGGGTCGCCGACCAGCGCGGTGCCGCCGCCGCAGAGGACGATGGGCACGTGGCCGCAACGCTGCAGCCAGGCCATCTGCATGATCGGCACCAGGTGGCCGGCGGTGAGGCTGTCGGCGGTCGGGTCGAAGCCGGTGTAGTAGACGGTCGGCCGCTCGAGCATGGCGCGCAGCGCGGCCTCGTCGGTACACTGGTAGACAAAGCCGCGGCTCTGCAACACGTCGAACGCGTTCATCGCCGCCTCCTCGGGCGTCGGCCCGGGACCAGCAATGGTAGCGGCGAGCGGCCGGGTGTCAACCACGCCGGGATGGGGCGATGCAGCCATCACCACGCCGCATCCGAATGCATCTTGCCCATGACCGTCAGAATACGGTATAATCTACCGTGTTGCCATGATCCAGGCCAAGATCACAGCCATGCCCAAGACGACCGAGTTCCTAGCCAAGCACCCGGTGTTCACCATTGACGAGTTCGTCGAGTTCGTCGCCGAACGCGGCGCCACACGACGCCGCTCAGCCCACGACCTGCTCCGTTACCACGAGGCCCAAGGCCATGTCCTGCGCGTGCGCCGGGGGCTGTACGCCAGTGTGCCGGTGGGAGCCGACGCCGACACCTGGACCGTCGATTCCTTGCTGCTGGCCAGCCGGCTCGCGCCTGACGCCGTCGTGGCCTATCACACCGCTCTGGCGGCCCATGCGTTGGCCTATTCCACCTCCACCACGGTCTCCTATCTCGCCCGCCGTGCGGCCACCCGGCTCGCCTGGCGCGGGGTGGAGTACCAGGCCGTGACGGTCCCGCGTCGCCTGCGTGAGGCCGATCAGGACCGCTTCGGAGTGGTGACTCTTCCGCGCGACGGGCAGTCGGTGCCTGTGACGGGCCGGGAGCGGACCCTGGTCGACGTGCTCGACCGGCCCGAACTCGCCGGCGGCGCCGAGGAAGCGTGGCGCTCGCTGGAGGGGCTGGAGTATGTCGACCTGGAGCAGGTCATCGCCTACGCACTGCTGCTCGATAGTCCGGCCACGTGCGCACGCGTCGGCTACTTCCTGGAGCAGCACCAGGCTTCGTTCTGGGTCGAGGAGTCCCACTTGCAGTCGCTGCGAGAGCGACGGCCGCGGAGCTGGTCCTATCTCGACCGGCATCAGCGCAGCGGACGCTGGCTGCGGGACTGGCACCTGGTCGTGCCCGAGGCCATCGCCGACCGCACGTGGCAGGAGGTGGGTTGAGTGCCAATCCGCGAGACACTGCTTGCCGAAGCGAGCCAACTCGGCGTCCAGCCCGACATACTGGAGAATGTGGTTCGGCTGGCTTCGCTCCTGGGTCACCTGCGCGACCACCCCTATCTGCGCGAGCGGTGGGCGCTCAAGGGTGGCACCGCGTTGAACCTGTTCTGCCTGGACGTGCCCCGGCTGTCGGTCGACATCGACCTGAACTTCATCGGCGCGCCCGACCGAGAGACCATGCTCGCCGAGCGGCCCGAGGTGGAGCGTGCCGTCGAGCAGGCCTGCCGGCGCGAAGGGCTCACGCTGCAGCGCATGCCCAGCGACCACGCAGGCGGCAAGTGGCGACTGAGATACGTGAGCGTGCTATCGGGCGCGGGCAATCTCGAGCTGGACCTCAACTTCCTTCTGCGGGTGCCCCTGTGGCCCGTCGCGTTGCGCGATGCGCGGCTGGGCTCCCTGGTCGAGGCGACGGCTATTCCCGTCCTTGATCTGCACGAGCTGGTGGCCGGCAAGCTCGTGGCCCTGCTCGCACGCCGGGCCGCACGCGACCTGTTCGACGCTCACGGCCTGCTCGTCGACGAGCAGCTCGACCCCACGCGCCTGCGATTGGCGTTCGTCGTCTACGCGGGGGCCTCGCGCGTTGACTGCCGCACCATGGCCGCCGAGCAGGTGGACTATGAGCCCGGAAAACTCAAGGACAGCTTGCTGCCCGTGCTGCGCCAAACCACCCGCGAGGCGTTCCTGGCCGATCCCGACTGGCCGCGGCACCTGGTGGCCGAGCGCCGGACGCGCCTGGCGGCGGTGCTGCCGTTCACGGACGTCGAGAGCGCCTTCCTGGATCGGCTGCTTGAGCAGGGCGAAATCGAGCCCGAGTGGCTGACCTCGGACGCGGAGCTGGCGGAGCGCATTTGACTCCAGCCGGGGCTGAGGTGGAAGGCGCTGAACGTCCGGCAGTATCGCCAGCGAGGGACCGCACCATTGTCCGAGGACAGCTCGGGCCAAGGCTGACGCGTGGCCACGCGGCAGGGCGAGAGCGGCTGAAGGCAGGGCGGCTGATGCAGCACGCGGCGCAGGTGGACGGGTCGGCCGCCGGCGACCAACTCGCCCGGTCGCGCGCTCGGCTTGACGATAGCGCGTGCGAGGCTGTATCATAGACCCTCGTCGCGCGTCGGAGGCGGCTCACAGAGCGGACTTGCGGGCTTGGCCCGGGTCCCGCCCCGCGGCCTGTGGAGTGGGCTCTGGCGCCGGTCCGTGGAGCGCCTCCTCATGGCTGAAAGCAGCGCCCGTCGCGCCGAACTGCGGCGTGAGAAAACCTACACCTGGCTCATCCTGCTGCTCTTCGTGCTCGCCTTCCTGCAGGTCTTCAAGCCGGTGCGCAAGCTCTCCGGCGCGGCCTTCACCGACGTCTATTTCACCTATCGCTACGAGCAGCCGTTCGGCCCCGGCGACCAGGTCAAAGAGCAACTCGAGCGCGACTTGCAGGAAAAGCTGGTCGACATCGACGTGCCGCTGGCGCGGATCAGCTTCCCGACCACCACCGAGATCAAGCTCCGCGTGCCGCTCGAGACCAAGAGCGAGGCCGAGGCCCTCGGCGTGCGGTTCGAGAAGCTGGTCGAGGAGGTCGTACCCGACCGCTTCGGCAAGTTGCTCGAGTCCAAAGCCGACACCTCCGAGTTCGGCGATCCGCCGTTGGCCACTGTCGCCGGCTTCGGCCTTTACCGGCCGGCGCTGCATCTCCGCCGCGGGCTCGACCTGCAGGGCGGCGTGCATCTGGTGCTCCAGGCGCGGACGCAGAATGTGCAGCTCGAGTTTGAGCTGGGCACCAGCGCCGCCGAGTTGAAAGCCGCGCTCGACGTCGACGCCGGCGGCGAGGTGCCGCCCGTCGAGGCCGGGGACGAACCGCCGGCAGAGGCTGAGGAGCCCGCCGCCGAAGAGCCGCCGGCAGAAGAACCGGCGGGCGACGAAGAGCCGGCGACCGACGAGTCCGAGGTAACCGCCGACGAGGCCGAGCTGCTGGCCGACGAGGCGCTCCGTGACCGGGTGGCCAACCGCATCGCGCGGCTGGTGGTCGACCTGACCACGAACTACGGCGAGCAGGTCGGCGACGTGCATGGCGAGACGGTCGGGTCGACCATCGCCATCTTCCGCACCCAAGTTGATGCGGGGGCGGCCGACGCGGCCGAGCAGCGGGCGACGCATGCGCGGGTAATCCTCGCCGAGCTGCGCAAGATCTTCCCTGCCGCGGCTCAGAAGGGTGAGCCGCAGCAGCTCGAGATTCCGGCCAACGCGGTCGAGCAGGTCAAGAACGTGATCAGCCGCCGCGTCGACGGGCTGGGCGTGGCCGAGGCCGAGGTCTCGACCCACGGCCGCGACCGGGTGGTGGTCCAGCTCCCCGGCCTGCGCGACCCGGACGAGGCGGTGCAGATGGTCGGCACCACCGCGCGGCTCGAGTTCCGCAAGGTGCCCGAGAGCTACGAGCCGCGGGTCGACGAGGTGGACGGCCGGAAGGTCACCTCGTTCGTGGTCGCCGGCACGGGCGAAAAGGTCGACACCGACATCGTCTACTACGAGGCGCCCGAGTTCGTCACCACCGATCCGCAGCGGGCCGACAAGAACATCATGACCGGCAGCGACCTGAAGGCCGGTTCGATCCAGGTCACCTTCGACGGCGTGCAGCCGGCGGTCTCGCTCATGCTCGGCTCGGACGGGAGCAAGCGGTTCGACGAGTTCGCCTCGGAGAACTACCAGAAGTTCCTCGCCATCTACCTCGACCGCGAGGTGATCAGCGCGCCGGTGATGAACTCGACGCACTTCGGCGGGAGCGTGCAGATCTCGGGCGGGTTCCGCGACGTGCAGGAGGCCACGCAGCTCAAGACCCTGCTCGACGCCGGCGCACTGCCGGTGCCGGTGGATGTGGTCGAGCAGCGCTCGGTCAGCGCCACGCTCGGCGCCGACTCGGTCAATCAGAGCCTGCGTGCGGGCATGGTCGGGCTGGCGCTGATTATCCTGGTCATGGGCGGGCTCTACCGCGTGCCCGGCCTGCTCGCCGATGTGGCGCTGATGGGCTACATCATGCTCGTCCTGGCGGTGCTGAGCATGATCGGCGCGGCGCTGACGCTGCCGGGCATCATGGGCCTGATCCTCAGCATCGGCATGGCCGTCGACGCCAACGTGATCATCTTCGAGCGGCTGAAAGAAGAGCTGCGCGAGACCAGCACGCGGCCGTTGCCGCAGTGCATCCGCCTGTCGTATGAGCGGGCTGCGACGGCGATCTGGGACGGCAACATCACCACGCTGCTGATTGCCTTCGTGCTGATGATGTTCGGCACCGGTCCAATCAAGGGCTTCGCGGTGATGCTGACCATCGGCATCTGCTGCTCGCTGTTCACCGCCCTGGTGGTCACCCGGCGGTTCCAGAACCTGTTCGCCGCCAGCCGGCTCGGCGCCAACCGGCGGCTCTATCGAGGCTAGCGCCGCAGCCCGCCGCGGAGAGTTGTGCCCATGTCGCAAGTGAAGACCCATCCGTTCCAGATCCTCAGGCGGTCACTGGTCTGGTTCGGCATCTCGTTGTCGATCACCGCCATCGGCATCGCCAAGCTGGCGATCAACAACGCCCAGACCGGCGAGGCGCTGAACTACGGCATCGACTTCAAGGGCGGCGCGGCCTACGTCTACAAGTTCCCCGAGCGGATCGGCGACTCGGCCGCCGAGGTGATCGGCAAGGTCCGCGCCGTGTGTGACCAGGTCGGCATCGAGCGGCCGTCGATCCAGGAGTTTCCCGCCGGCTTCGAGGTCCAGGTGCGCACCCTGACCGGCTCGACCGAGGCCGAGACCTCGATGGCGCAGCAGGCCGCCTCGAGCGAGGCCGACGCCATACTCCAGGCACTCCGCGCCGAGTATGGCAACGTCGAGCTGGTCGGCAGCGAGCTGGTCGGGCCGGTGATCGGCGAGTATCTGCGCCGGCAGGGCAGCATCGCGCTGGTGCTTGGCTGCGCGCTGATCCTGTTCTACATCGCCATTCGGTACAACATCAGCGGAGTCGGCGGGCGGTGGCTGTTCGGCGCCTGCGCGGTGGTCGCCCTGGTCCACGACGTGTTCATCATGATCACCGCCGTGGCGCTGGCCGGCATCGAGATCAACAGCAGCTTCATCGCCGCGGTGCTGACCATCGTCGGCTACTCGGTCAACGACACGGTGATCATCTTCGACCGCATCCGCGAGAATCTACGCAATCTCGACACGCCGCAGCGGCGCAACCTGGATGCCGTCGAAGCGGCCATGGAAACCAGCCTGTGGCAGACCATGGTGCGCTCGTTGATGACCGTCGGCACCACGCTGATGCCGCTGCTGATGCTGCTCTTCTTCGGCGGCGTGACCATCAAGGCGTTCGCCTTTGCGCTGACCATCGGCATCCTGTGCGGCGCCTACAGCTCGATCTTCACCGCCAGCCCGCTGGTGCTCTTCCTGCTCCGCCGCGCCCACGCCAAGCAGGCCGCCGACCAGCCGGCCCGGCCGGCGCCGCGGCCGCGGCCACAGGCGGCGGCGCCCGCGCCGCGCCGCGCCGAGGCACCCAAGCCGGCCGCCGCCCCACGCCCCGCCGGGACCGAGCCGGCGCAGGTCAACGGCGACGAACCGAAGCCCGGCGCGGCGAAGAAGCGGACCACCGCCAAGAAGAAGGGCGGCAAGCGCCGGTACTGAGCCTGCCCATGCCCAGCGTGGTCGCCATCATCCCGGCGCGCTATCAGGCCAGCCGACTGCCCGGCAAGGTGCTGCTCGACATCGCCGGCCGGCCGATGATCGAGCACGTCTACGAGCGGGTCAGCCGAGCCGAGGGGCTCGACCGCGTGCTGGTCGCCACCGACGATGACCGAATCGCCGCCGCGGTGCGCGGTTTCGGCGGCGAGGTGGCGATGACTCGCACCGACCACGCCAGCGGCACCGACCGGCTGGCCGAGGTCGCGGCCGGGCTCACCTGCGACATCGTGATCAACGTCCAGGGCGACGAGCCGATGATTGCACCCGAGAGCCTCGGCATCGCCCTGGCGCCGC
The DNA here is from genome assembly GCA_964405335.1 of uncultured Fimbriimonadaceae bacterium. GTDB lineage: Bacteria > Armatimonadota > UBA10988 > UBA10988 > UBA10988 > CAYONP01. The sequence continues at coordinate 504 of CAYONP010000036.1, read as the reverse complement.
TCCTGGCCGAGCCCGAGCTGCCGATGAGCACGCTTCGCGAGGCGCTCACCGACCAGGACGAGATCGACGACCCGAACAACGTCAAGGTAGTCGTCGACCAGGCCGATCACGCGCTCTACTTCAGCCGGCACGCCATCCCCTACCGGCGCAACGAGGTCGGCGAGGCGATCTGGTGGCGGCACATCGGGCTCTATGCCTATCGCCGTGAGTTTCTGCTGCACTACACCTCGTGGCGGCCAACGGTGCTCGAGCGGGTCGAGGGGCTCGAGCAGCTCCGCGTCCTGGAGCACGGCTACCGCATCAAGGCCCCCCTCTCGCCCTACCCCGCTGTCGGCGTCGACACGCCGGCCGACCTGGAGCGTGTGCGCGCGCTGCTCGGAGCTCAGGCGTAGGTCGCGCCGTGCGCGACGCGCCGGAAACGGTAGGTCGCGCCGTGCGCGACACGCCGGCGAGGTAGGGCCGCCTCGCCGAGGCGGCCGGCCCGGTCGGCGAACGGGCCCTACC
>CAYONP010000035.1:0-51541 GCA_964405335.1 uncultured Fimbriimonadaceae bacterium | reverse complement strand
GCGGCCGGCGCGCTCGGCGAGCGCGCGCTACCTGGGCGGCCGGCGCGCTCGGCGAGCGCGCGCTACCCGGGCGGCCGGCGCGTTCGGCGAACACGCGCTACCTGGGCGGCCGGCGCGCTCGGCGAGCGCGCGCTACCTGGGCGGCCGGCGCGCTCGGCGAACGCGCGCTACCACGCCACGCGGACTGCCCGTTGATCAGCGCCCTTCGGCCTGCTCCCACTGCTCCAGCAGCCGCTGAGCGCTGAGGCCGATGGGTGGGCCGGTGTAGGCCTCGGCGATGCGGCCGGCCAGCTCCTTCGCCGCGGTCTGCTCGCCCTGCTCAAAGAGCCTGTAGCAGCACTGCAGCAGCGGCCAGCCGCCGTTGACGTCGCCGGGCGAGAGCTCGAGCAGTTCACCGGCCGCCTGTTGCGCGACCGCCAGGTTGCCACGCGGATCGAGGTTGGCGCGGATCAGCATGGCCAGCGCCGGGGCGCGGAAGTAGACCGGCTCGAACTCGGCGACCATCTGCTCGGCCACCTCGCCGGCGGCGCGGACGTCGCCCGCCTCGAGGAACAAGTCGGCCTGGCGCAGCATCGCCTCATAGGCCGCATAGGTGCCGGGGTAGTCGGCGGCAAGGCGGTCGTAGACGTCGGCCGCGCCGCGCCAGTCCTGTTCGCGACGGAGCAGGTCGGCCTCGATCCGGGCCAGCTCGGCGACCACCTCGAGTTCCGGCGCGTCGGCGCGGATCTCGGCGATCAGGGTCTTCGCCTCGTCGAGCCGCCCGAGCGCGACCAGGCCGTCGGCCAGCGGGCGGCGCATCATCCGCGCGTGGCGGGTCTGCGGCCAGTCGGCCTGCAGGCGCTCGTAGAGCGCCACCGCGGCGGCCTGATCGCCCTGCCCGCGGCGCTGCTCGGCCACGCCAGCGAGCATCCACAAGGCCTCGGGGTTGGCCGGCCAGTCGGCCACGAGCGACTCGGCGATCGCCTGCGCCGCGTCGGTCTGGCCGGCCTGCAGCGCGGCCATGAAGCGCTCGGACTCGTATTGATAGCGCTCCATGCTCTGGGGACACTCGTCGATCAGGCGCGCCCGCCACGACTCGGCGGTGGCCGCATCGTCGCGCTTCTCGGCGATGCGGGCCAGACCGGCCAGCGCCGCCGGCAGCTCCGGCTCGTCGGCGTGCTGCTCGAGATAGGCCTCGAAGGTGGTCTCGGCCTCATCGAGCCGGCCGGCGGCCAGCAGCACCGCGCCGCGAGTGACCATCACCTGGCGTTCGATCCCCTGGCGCGGCTCGGGCATCGGCATCGCCGCCTGCTCGGCCAGGGCCAGCGCCTCGTCGAGCAGCTTCAGCGCCTGGTCGGAATCTTGTCGGGCAATCGCCTCTTGAGCCTGCTGCAGGCGCTGTTGTGCCTGCTCGAGCAGTTGCGGGTTCGGCTGCTGCGCCAGCGCCGCGCCGGCGGCCAGCCAGACCAGCACCAGCCTGCGCATGATCGTCTCCTTACCGCCCGGTGGCCTCGGCGTCCCACTGGGCCAGCAGTTGCTCGGCCCAGACGGCGTAGGGCGGTCCCTTGTAGGTCTGCATCAGCCGCTCGAGGCTCAGCCGCGCCGCCCGTTGGCGCTCGGCCGCGCGCTGCGACATGGCCATCTGAAACAACGCCTCGGCGCCCTGCGGCGTGCCGGCGGTCAGCTCGAGCAGCGCCGCCGCCGCGTCCTCGGCCTGGTCGTACTGCTCGCTGTCGTGGTACAGGCCCATCAGCACGCGCAATGTCTGGACCCGCCAGTAGGGACTGTCGAAGCGGTCGAGCAGCGCCTGGCAGGCGGCCGCCGCGCCGGCGTTGTCCTCGGCGGCCAGCAGCATCTGCCCCTTGCGCAGCAGTGCCTGGGCCGCCACAAACGTCGCCGGATAGCGCTCGGCCAGCGCGTCGAGCCGGGCCACCGCGGCGGCGGTGTCGCCCTTCTGCTCGAGCACATCGACCCGCAGCGACTCGATCTCGGCGATGGTGAACATCTCCGGGTCGGCCGCGGCCGCCTCGTCGAGCACTTCCAACGCGTCGTCCCAGCGCTCGGTGGCGCGGTACGCCTCGACCAGCCCGCGGCGCGCCTCATAGGCCGCCTGCGTGCCGGCATAGTCGGACCGGATCCGCTCGTAGGTCGCCGCCGCCTCGGCGTGGTTGCCCTGCTCGAGCTGCGCCGAGCCGAGCTGGCCGAGCAGCCACGGGCCGTCGTCGGCCCACGGCTGGCGACCCAAGTAGTCGGCCAGCCGCTCCGCCGCCGGGGCCAGCTTGCCCTCGTTCAAGTCGAGCCCGAACAGGCCGCGCTCGGCATCGAGCCGGGCAAAGCTGTCGGGGTAATCGGCAATCGTCTTGTCATACAGCCGGCGCGCCTCGATCGGCCGTCCCTGCCGTTGCCGCGCCGCCGCCTGCAGGCGCAGGGCATCGGGCGACTGCGGCGCGGTGGGGTACTTCTCGGTGATCTGAAGCAGCGCGGTGACGGTCTCGTCCCAGTCCTGCCGCGCCGCGTGGGCCTGCGATTCGAGCAGCCAGCACTCAATCTGGATCGACGGTGCCTCGCCGGCCGGACCGCCGCGCAAGGCGGCCAGCAGCTCCAGCGCCTCGTCGAGTTGCCCTTCGCCGAGCAGCGTGGCGGCCTGCTCGAGCTGCGCCCCGGCCGCCTCGAGTGGATCGGCCGGAGCCTCGGCGCGGACCGCCGACAGCGCGAGGAGGCCGGCCAGCAGGAGGTTTGACATTCGGCTCATCAGATGCCCCTTCCGCGCCGCAGACGACGCCGCAGCTCCTCGGTCTGTTCCCACTCCCGCTCGGGCCGGGTCGACGACTCGTGTTCGGCCAGCCGCGCCTCGAGCCGCTCGACCTGCTCGACCAGGCGAAAGATCAGCTCCACGCCGGCGAGATTGACCCCCATCGCGGTGTAACTCTGGATCCGCCGAATGATCGCAATGTCCTCGTCGCTGTAGAGCCGGACGCCGCTGGCCGAGCGACGCGGGCAGAGCAGGCCCGTGCGCTCGTATTGCCGCAGCGTCTGCGGGTGGCTGGCGCACAGCTCGGCGGCGGCGCTGACGGTGTAACGCGGCTCGCGCCGCACGGTGTCGCTCATGCTCCGCTCCGCGGCCGCCACAGCTCGGCCCGCGGATCGCCGGCGCGGGCGCTCAGCGCTTCGATCATCCGCCGCTCGTCGGGCTTCAGGTCGCTCGGCACCACCACCTTGACCCGCACCACTAGGCTACCGCGCTGGCCGGTCTTGCGGTCGGGCAGGCCAAAGCCCTTGATGCGGAAGCGCTGCCCACCCTGGGTGCCCGGCGGCAGGCGCAACGGCTTGGTCTCCCACAGCGTCGGCACCTGCACCTGGCCACCGAGCGCCGCCTCGGCGAGGGTGATCGGCACCTCGGCAATCAGATCGGCGCCGGCGCGCTCGAAATAGGCGTGGGGCCGCACCTGGACGGTGACCAGCAGGTCGCCCGCGGCCCCGCCGCCGGCGCCCGCGCCGCCCTTGCCCCGCGCGCGGATGACCTCGCCGTGGACCACGCCCGGCGGGATCTTGAGGCCGCGCACTGGCTCGGTATGCCGCCGCACGCCGACGCCGCCGCAGCCGCGACAGGGACCATCGGCGGCCTGGCCGCTGCCGCCGCAGGTGGGGCAGAGATCCTCGATGGTCACGGTCAGGTCGCGGTCGGCGCCGCGATCGACCTCCTCGAGGGTGACCGAAACGGTCGCCTCGACATCGCGCCCGCGCCGCGCGGCCGCCCGGCGCCGGCCGCCGAACAGGCCCCCGAACAGGTCGCCCAGCCCGCCCTCGCCCAGCTCGATGTCGTTGGTGGTGAAGCGGAAGCCGCGGCCGCCGTTGCCGAACGGGAAGCCCTCGAAGCCAGGGCCGCCACCGGCGGGGTCGGCGATGCTGCCGAACCGATCGTACTGCTCGCGCAGCTTCGGGTCGGTGAGCACGCGGTAGGCCTCCTGGACCTCCTTGAAGCGCTCCTCGGCCGCCTCGTCGTGGCGGTTCACATCGGGGTGGTACTGGCGCGCCAACCGGCGGTAGGCGCGCTTGATGTCCTTCTCCGAGGCGCCGCGCGCGACGCCCAGTACCTGGTAGTAGTCGCTCGCCATGGCCGCCTCGTCCTCCGCGTTCGCTTCCGCGCCGCCCGGGCCTCGGATCGTCGGGGCAGGCCCCCGTGCCTGCCCGTGCCGGTCCCGGGTTGACCGGGCGACCACAAGGGTCGCCCCTACCGGCCGGCTGGCCAGCGCCGCCGGCATCCGTGGTAGGGGCAGCCCTTGTGGCTGCCCGTGCCGGGCCCGGGTTGACCGGGCGACCACCAGGGTCGCCCCTACCCGGTGACCTCAATCCGCCGCGGCCGCGCCGCCTCGCGCAACGGCAGGCGGACGGTCAGCACGCCGTCGCGGTAGTCGGCCGCCACCTGCTCGCGGTCGATCTCGCCGCCGAGCACGAACGAGCGCTCGAACTCGCCGTAGCTGCGCTCGACATGCACGCAGGTGACCTCGTCGGCCGGCTCCGGCGCCGACTTGTCGGCGCGCAGAATCAACTGCCGGCCGTCGACCTCGATGCCGATCTTCTCACGCGTCACGCCGGGCAGTTCGACGGTCAGCACCACCGCGCCGTCGGTCTCCTCGATGTCCACCGGCGGCAGGCCGCCGTTGCCGCGCCAGCCCGCCCCGAACAGGCGGTCCATGTCCTCGAACCAGCGGGCCATCTCCGGCGGAAACAGCTCCCCGCGAGTGTTCATGGTTGCCTCCTATCCGCTCACCGCGATCTGCTTGGCCACCGCCTCGGGCGCCTTGGGCAGCGTGACGGTCATCACTCCGTCGGCGAACTGGGCGGTGATCCGCTCGGCATCGACCGGCCCGCGCACCCGCAGCGAGCGCTCGAAACTGCCGTAGCTGCGCTCGACCCGCCGCAGCCGCGGCTCGCTCTGCTCGCGCACCGCGCTCTTCTCGCCGGTGATCCGCAGCAGACCGTTCTCGTAGGTCACCTCGACCGCTTCGCGCGCCACGCCCGGCAGCTCGACCGTGACCTCGTAAGCCGTGGCCGATTCGGTCACGTCCATCGCCGGGCTCCAGCCACCGCTCTGGGCCGGCTCGCCAAACTGCAGCCAAGGCTGGCCGAAGGCGCGAGCCGCGCTCCGGAACGGATCGAACCGCTGCACGTGGTACATGCTCTTCCTCCTTGCAAGTCGGGCCGGGACCCGCCCGGCCTCACTTCTCGTCCGAACTGAACTCCGCCTCGATCACATCGTCGTCGACCGGCGCCTCGCCCCCCGCCTCGGGCGGCGGCGCGTCGGCGCCGGGCTGCTGATAAAGCCGCTCGGCCACCGCGTAGCTGGCTTGCTGCAGCGCCTCTTTCGCCGCCTTCAAGTCCTCGGCCGTCGCGCCCTCGCGACCGAACGCCTCACGGGCGCTGGCAATCGCCTGCTCGACCGGCTCGCGCTCGCCCGGCTGCAGCTTGTCGCCGTTCTCGCGCAGCAGCTTCTCCATCGACAGGATCAGGTGGTCGAGCTCGTTCTTCGCCTCCTGCCGCTCGCGGAACCGGCGGTCCTCGTCGGCGTAGCGATCGGCGTCGCGGACCATCCGCTCGATCTCGTCGCTCGCCAGCGCGCCGGTCTGCTGGATGGTCACCTTCTGCTCGCGCCCGGTCGCCTTGTCCCGCGCCGAGACGTTGAGAATGCCGTTGGCGTCGATGTCGAAGGCCACCTCGACCTGCGGCATGCCGCGCGGCGCGGGTGGAATGCCGTCGAGCCGGAACTGGCCGAGCAGCTTGTTCAACCGCGCCTGGCTGCGCTCGCCCTGGAAGACCATGATGTCGACCGCCGTCTGGCTGTCCTCGGCCGTCGAGTAGACCCGCTTGCGCTCGGTCGGAATGGTCGTGTTGCGCTCGATGATCTTGTCGAACACCCCGCCGAGAGTCTCGATCCCGAGGCTCAGCGGCGTGACGTCGAGCAGCACCACGTCGGCCACGTCGCCGGCCAGCACGCCGGCCTGGATCGCCGCGCCGACGGCGACCACCTCGTCGGGGTTGACCCCCCGGTGCGGCTCGCGGCCGGTCAGCCGGCGGACCAGCTCCTGGATGCACGGCATGCGGGTCGAGCCGCCGACCATGACCACCTCGTCGACCTTGGCCAGGTCGATCCCCGAGTCGCGCACCGCCTGCTCGAACGGCCCGCGGGTGCGCTCGACCAGGTGGGCCACCAGCTCCTCGAACTTGGCCCGGGTCAGCTCCTTGACCAGGTGCACCGGCCCATCGGGCGTGCCGCTGATGAACGGCTGGTTGATCTCGGTCACCTGCTGGCTCGAGAGCTCCTTCTTGGCCTTCTCCGCCGCGTCGCGGAGCCGCTGCAGCGCCGCGCGGTCGCCCTTCAGGTCGAGCCCGGTCTCCTTGCGAAACTCCTCGACCAGCCAGTCGACCACGGCTTGGTCGAAGTCGTCGCCACCCAGGTGCGTGTCGCCGCTGGTCGCCTTGACCTCGAACACGCCGTCGCCGACCTCGAGCAGACTGACATCGAAGGTGCCGCCGCCCAGGTCGTAGACCAGGATGGTCTCGTCGGCCTGCTTGTCCAAGCCATAGGCCAGGCTGGCGGCGGTCGGCTCGTTGATGATCCGCAGCACCTCGAGCCCGGCAATCTCGCCGGCGTTCTTGGTCGCCGTGCGCTGGCTGTCATCGAAATAGGCCGGGACGGTGATCACCGCCTGCTTGACCTGATCGCCGAGATAGGCCTCGGCATCGGCCTTGAGCTTCTGCAGGATGAAGGCCGAGATCTCCTCGGGCGCATACTCGCGGCCGTCGATGTCGTAGCGGTGCCGGGTGCCGACCTTGCGCTTGACCGACTGGATCGTGCGATCGGGGTTCATGATCGCCTGCCGCTTGGCCACCTCGCCGACGAGTCGCTCGCCATCCTTGCGGAAGGCGACCACCGAGGGGGTGGTGCGGTTGCCTTCGGCATTCGGGATGACCACCGGCTCGCCGCCTTCAATCACCGCCATGCACGAGTTGGTCGTGCCCAGGTCGATCCCCAGAACCTTCGCCATCGCTCACTCCTCTGCTCACCGTCGATCGAACGCATGTCATGCCACAGAGTCTCCCGAGTGTCAAGCCGCATCGCAACATCCGCGCAACATTTGCTGCGATGATGGCTATCAAGCATCGGATGGTTCGGCTTCTGGAGCGGAGTTATCCTGGGGCAATGGCGAGCCGAGCTTGAGCATCATGTTCGCAGGTGGCGAGCCGTCCGGCGGCTCGGCCGCGGGCTGGTTTCCGGCTGGTAAAGCTTCGGATTCCGATGGCGCACGGCGCCGGTTGCGGCGTACAATGGGCGATGACCCGCGAGGTCCACGATCGGGGCATCGAGTCTGTGGGCTGATCGGGGCCGGAGTCCGTAGGATTCCGGCCCGAGCCTTATCAAAATGTAAGGCGGAGACCGGAATCGTTTGGCACATCGGTGTGGCGGACGCACCAGAATTGAACCGTATGGGCTATGGCGCGGTGAGGGACCCTGGCCCGCACCGTGCGTTCACAGGCCCGTAACCGGCGCAGTCCGGTGGTTGAGCAAGGGCCAGGGAGGGTACGAGACGCGGCTGTCGAAGCCGCGGTCCGTCAGGCTAACGAGGCGGGGCGCGCCACGAGGCGTGACACCTGCCGTGGGAGAGGAGAGCATGAAACGACGTGCCTTCACGTTGATCGAGCTGCTCGTGGTGATCGCCATCATTGCCATTCTCGCGGCGATCCTGTTCCCGGTCTTCGCGCAAGCCCGGGAAAAGGCTCGGACCGCGAGCTGCCTGAGCAACGTCAAGCAGATCGCCCTCGGGGCGAAGCAGTACACGTCCGACTACGACGAGAAGTGGCACCACTACCTGTGGATGTTCAACGGATCGACGGGCGTGTGGCACACCTGGATGGAGCAGCAGAAGTCGTACGTCAAGAACACGCAGATCTACCTCTGCCCGTCGGGCCCTGAGAACCCGCGGGCGTACGGCTACACCGGCGCGGCCAACCGGGTCGCCTCGATGTATGTCTGGCCGGGCTGGATCCGCTGGACCTACTACGACTGGTTCGGGACGATCATGTTCGCCGGCTTCCCCGTCGGTGCCCAGGTGGCGCCGGTCAACCCGTGGGACTACGCGGCCAACATCGAGTTCTCGAAGCATCCCTCGCAGGCGGCCTTCCTGATCGAAGGCTACATGATCACCTACAGCCCGGCGACGGGCACGGACTTCGGCTCGGCGGCCACCACCGGCTTCCAGCCGTATCACACCGATCCTTACTGGCCGGCGTTCATGCGCCACCAGGAGGGCCACAACGTCGCCTACTGCGACGGGCACGCCAAGTACGTCGGCGGCCGTGACTTCCACCGCAACATGTCCGGTCGGACCGGTGGCGTCTATGCCGGCTACCCGGCCAGCCCGTTCATGCTGCACGGCGAGTGACGTAGACGTTCGGACCGGGGCGGGCGGTCGACCGCCCGCCCCTCAGGAAAGGGAACGGGCATATGAGCACGTGGCTCAAGCGAAGCCTGATCGCGGCGCTGATGCTGGCCGCTATGCTGGCCGTCGGCTGCAAGAAGTCGAAGCCAGAGGATGAGGCCGCCACCAACACCAACCCGACGGCCGGGCAACCGGACGAACGGGGTGTCTCGGCTGGAGCGCCCGAGAGCGGCTCGGAGGAAATGCCTCCACCGCCGGGTTGGACCCCCGGCGCGGAGGGCGGCGGCGGCGGCGGCGGCGGCGAGTAATCGCCGGACACCGACCTCGCCACTGAGACACCGGCTCATCAGCCCACAGACTAGCCCAACCGTCGGCGCCACCAGCGCCGACGGTTGATGCTGTTGGGGCGAGTGCGGCCCGGCCGTGCGCCCGAATCGCACGGGCCCGGTGCCTCTCCCCAAGCACCGAGCCCGGCGAACGCTGGTGCCGGCAATCGCGGCACGCGCGGCATGGTGACCGACCTACATTTCGGCACGTTTTCGGGCAGGTAAGCGCTTGGCGTCAGCGCATCGCCGGGCGCCAGCCGAGCAGCTCGCGCGCCCGACCGAGGGTGACGAACCGCTCGTCCGGGTCGCTGGCCAGGTTGATCGGCCAGAAGCCCGGCGGCAGGTCGGCCTCCAGCGCGGCACAGAAGCCCCGACCCAGGTCCTCGGGGCCGGTCCAGCACGGCCGCACGCGGTCCAGGTCACCGGCCAACTGCTCGACCGAGACCGGGCGGACCAGCCGCAGCGCGACCACGCACAGCTCGGGCCGGCGGCGGCAGAGCGCCTGGCAGACCTCCTCGCCCAGTCGCTTGGTCAGGCCATACAGGTCGGCCGCATCGGGCGGCAGGTCTTCGTGGGTCGGCTGGATTTCGCTGCGTCCACCCCAGCGGTCGTAGACGCTCAGGCTCGAAGCGTAGACCACCCGTCGCGCGCCGGCGGCGTCGGCGGCTTCGAGGATGCGGTGCATGCCCTTGACGTGCACGTCGTAACTGGCGTCGACCTTCTCGTCGCGCTCGGCCCGCGGCGGCGCCATGGCCAGTTGGATGACCGCCTCGCGACCGGCGCAGGCCGCGGCCAGCAGCGCCGGGTCGTTCAGGCTGCCGACGAAACAGGTCGCCCCGTCGATCGGCGCCAGGTCGAGGTAGGCGACCTCGTGCCGCGCCTCGAGCGCCGGCCGCAGGATGCGCCCGACGTGGCCCGCGCCACCGATCACCAGCACCCTCAACCCAAGTCCCCGCGCGCCAACCAGGCTCGTACATCGTCTTCGCCAACGATGCCGCCGCTCTCGGCCACGGGCAGCTCGGCCAGGTCGAGGCCATGTTCGCGGGCCAGCCGCCGGGCGGCCGGAGTGGCGCGCACGCGGCCGCCGCGCTCGGGCCGGGCCGCCGCGGCAGTGGTGTCGATGGTCACCTCCTGCCGCCGGCGATAGGCGGCGAGCAGCTCGGCGTTGGCCGCCGCGACGTCGGGCAGCGGCTCGGCGGCGTCGCCGACCTGGGCCAGCACATAGCCGACCGGCACCACGCTGCCCGGCGCGGCGATCAGGCGGCGGACCGTGCCGCCCGCCGGCGTCTCGTAGTCGAACGTGGCCTTGTCGGTGATCAGCTCGACCAGCTTGTCGCCCGCCTCGATTCGGTCACCCACGGCGACGTGCCAGCCGCCGATGGTGACCTCCTCCATGTTGGCATCGAACTTCTCGACCACGATGTTGGCGATCATACGGTCTCCGCGCCGAGCACCCGCTCATAGTGCGCCACGTACCGCGGCACGATAGCGTCGATGGCGAACTCGCGCACCGCCCGCTCGCGCGCCGCCGCGCCGAACGCCCGCCGCCGGGGTTCGTCGCCGAGCAGGTCGATCGCCGCCTCGGCCAGCGCCTCGACGTCGCCCGGCGAGGTCAGGCAGCCGGTCACGCCGTCGACCACCAGCTCGGGCAGGCCGCCGACATGCGGCGCGACGACGGGCACGCCGCAGCTCATCGCCTCGAGCGCGGCGACGCCGAAGCTCTCCTGTTCGCTGGCCATCATGAACAGGTCGGCCGCGGCCAGGTAGGGCGCCACGTTGTCGCGCGTGCCGACGAACAGCACCTTGCCGGCGATGCCCAGCTCGCCGGCCAGCCGCTCGGCGTCGTCGCGCTCGGGCCCGTGGCCGACAATCACCAGCCGCGCGCCCGTAGCGGCGGTGATGATGGCGTGCGCGCGGATGATGTCGGCCACCCGCTTGACCGGCCGCAGGTTTGAGACATGGACGACCAGCGGCTCGTCGACCGCGGCGATCATCTGCCGCAGCTGCGGGCACATGCCGGGCCGGAAGTGGTGCGTGTCGATGAAGTTGTGGATCACCTCGACCGGCCGGGTGAGCTGGAAGTCGGCCACGCTGGTGTCGGCCAGGTGGCGCGACACGGCGGTCACGCCGTGCGACTGCTCGATCGAGTAGCGGACAATCCGCCAGTAGCTCGGGTCAAGGCCGACCAGGCGCGTGTCGGTGCCGTGCAGGGTGGTGATCACGCGCAGGTCGCGGGCGCAGATGTGGCGCGCCAGCCAGGCGGCGGTCGAGTGCGGGATGGCATAGTGCGCGTGGATCAGATCGAGCGAGTGGGCCTCGGCGATCTCCGCCATCTTGGTCGCCAGCGCCAGGGTGTAGGGCGCGGCGGTGAAGACCGGGTAGGGCATCGGCGCGACGGGATGGAAGTAGAGATTCTCGGTCAGCTCCTCGATCCGAAACGGCTGCTCGCGGGTGATGAAGTGGACCTCGTGTCCGCGCGCGGCCAGCGCCTTGCCCAGCTCGGCGGCGACCACGCCGCTGCCGCCGTGACCGGGGAAGCAGGAGATGCCGATCTTCACCGTGACGACTCCGCGCGGAACAGGGCGAGCGGGTCATCGACCCGCAAAGGCGCCGCGGCGACATAGGCCTCGCCGAACGGCCGCTGGATCTGCGCGCCCCAGAAGCCGGCCCGGGCGAGCGTCGCGGCGTGATAATCGGCCGTGCCGACGAACCGGTAGCCCGCCGGCATGGCGCCATCGAACTGCGAAGCGTAAGCCGCCACGGCGGCGCGCTTGGTCTCCCACACGTCCGTGATGTCAACGATGAACGACGGCGTGGGGTTCTCATGGATCAGGTAATAGAGCAGGCCGCGTGGCGCGTGCGGCGGATGGTCGGTGACGATCCGCGGCAGCCGCGCCCAGAACGCGCCGGCGGTGACGAAGGCGCTGGCCGCGGCATGGTCGGGGTGCCGGTCGCCCGGCAGCGGGGCGAGGATCAGCTCGGCGCGGTAACGGCGGATCAGGTCGGCGACCAGCCGCCGGTGGTCGAGGTTGTCGGTCAGGTGCAGGTCGGGCAGGCCCAGGTTCTCGCGCACCGCCAGGCCGAGGAGCTCGGCTGCGCGCGCCGCCTCGGCCGCGCGTTCGTCGACCGTTCCGCGGCTGGCGCCCTCGCCGCGGGTCAGGTCGATCACCCCGGCGGCCTGTCCGCGCGCGGCGCAGAGCGCCAGCAGCCCGCCGCAGCCGAGCTCGACGTCGTCGGGGTGGGCGCCGAAGGCGAGCAGGTCGAGTTTCGGCGCGGCGGTCACCCGCTCGCCTCCTCGGCCGCCTCGTTCGGCTGGCGTCCGCCCAGGCTGAAGCGGCTCTCCTCGCCGCGCAGCAGGCGTCGCAGGTTCGCCCCGTGGCGCAGCCAGATCAGCGCCACGCCGACGGTGATGACCAGGCTATAGACCCACGGATCGGCCACCGCCCAGGTGCCGATCACCGCCCCGAGCCCGCCGAGCAGGCTGGCCAGCGAGACGTAACGCGAGACGGCGAGGGTAAGCGCGAAGACGGCCAGCGCGCAGCCGGCGGCGACCGGCGCGAAGGCGACGCAGGCGCCCAGACTGGTCGCCACCGCCTTGCCGCCGGTGAAGCGCAGGAAGGGGCTGAAGGTGTGGCCGAGCACCGCGCCGCCGGCCACGGCGACGTGCAAAGTGGGTTGGCCGGGGAAGAAGCGGACGGCCAGCGCGGTGGGCACCAGCCCTTTGGCGATGTCGAGGAGCAGCGCCGGCGCGCCGGCCTTCGGTCCGCAGCAGCGCCAGACGTTGGTCGCGCCGATGTTGCCGCTACCCGCCTGCTGGATGTCGACGCCGTAGCGGCGGGCGATGAGCAGCCCGAACGGCACGCCGCCGAGCAGATAGGCCAACGGCACCATCCAGTAGCCCATGGTCACTCCGCGCCGTCAGTGCGACTGCTCGAGCACCTCAATCTTCATGCCGCCCAGCGCCGGCATCATGTCGAACATGCAGGTGTAGGCCGCTCCCTGGGCCAGCTTGAGGTGCGTCGCGTCGACGAAGGTGGTCGGCACGGTCGGGTCGAACGGCACCCAGCGCTCGCCGTCCCAGCTTTCGGCCCAGGCGTGGCCGGCAAACGAGTCGGTCATGTAGAGCAGGCCCGCGCAGACCCGTGTCGGCACGCCCGCGGCGCGGGCCAGGGCGGTGTAGAGCGCCGCCGCGTCGCGACAGACCCCGGCCGGGTCGTTGAGAATCTCGAGCGCCGAGCGGAGCAGCCCAATGTTCGCCTGCCAGGCGATCCGCCGGTGGACCCAGCCGTGGACCAGCCGGGCCCGCGCGAGCGAGCCGCTGGGCGGCTCCTCGCCCAGGATCTCGTTCGCCGTGGCGATCATCTTCTCGTGGTCCGACTCGATGTAGGTCGACGGCTTGAGATACTCCTGCAGCTCCGGCTCGTCGAACGGCACCGGCGCGCCGGCCGCCTCGCTCGCCTCGGGCGAGGTGATGGTCACTCGGTACCAGCCGTCGGCTTCCTTTTCGGTGGCGATGAACTCGTCGTTCGGCACGTTGGCCAGTTTGTCCAGACCGTGAACGCGCAGCACCAGCCGGCGCGTCGTCCGCGGCCGCTCGATTGGCTGATCGGGCCGCAGCGCGGTGGCGGTGACCAGGTCGACCCGCGCCGGCGCGCCGAGCTCGGCCAGGACGGTCTCCTCGTCCTCCAGCCTGAACTGCAGCTTGGCCGCCATGATGTCCATTTCCATCTGGAGCATACGGTGCTCGGCGTCGAGCCAGGTGAGCACCGTGGCCATGCTGCTCTGGGTCTGGGTGACCAGCGCCTGGTAGCGCTCGCCGCCGAGCTCGAGCTCCTCATTGCGCAAAGCGGTCACGGTGCTCTTGTCGAGCGCCATGGTGATTGGGTTGAACTCATACAGCTCGACCACCTCGCCGACGTCGAGGTTGCCGTCGGTCAGCGCGGCACGGACGTCGGCCACCAGCCGCACGCCCTCGGGGATCGGCACGGTGGAATCCTGCGTGCCCTCGGCGCTGGTCCGCTGGCATTCGATCCGGTCGTCGAAATAGGTCGCGGTGATGGCCGTGTCGCGCCCGCCCGACGAGATGGTGATGCTGGCCGAGACCGGCCGCCAGTCGGGCCGGCAGAAGGTCACCATCTGGACGATCTGCTCCATCTTCTGGCCGAGCAGCTCGAGCGTCACGTGGTCGGTGCCACGGACCTCGATCAACGCCTCGCCGTCGCGCTCGGTCGGCCGCATCTCGAAGTGCAGATAGCCGATCCGTTGCCCCTGCAGGAAGGCGCCGTACCAGTAGTCGCCGTGCGGTAGGTCGTCCAGCGCGACCGTCGCGCCGCCGGCGACCGGCGCCTGGGCCGCGGCGTCGGCGGGCCGGCGCGCGCAGGCACTCAGCACCAGCGCACCGCCGAGCAGCAGAACCGTTGTGATCGCCAGCACTCTCGCCATGGAGTCATTCTCCGCCCACTCATCCGCGTGCGCGCCGCACCTCGTCCTCGCGCCGGGTCCGCCAGAGCAGGCGAACCGGCGTGCCCTCAAAGTTGTACCGCTCCCGCAACTGGTTTTCAAGGAAACGCTCGAAAGAGAAATGGACCAGCTCCGCATCGTTGACGAACAGCACGAAGGTCGGCGGCTTGGCCCGCACCTGCGTGGCGTAGAGCAGTTTCAGCCGCTTGCCGTGGCGCGTCTGCGGCGGGCGCTGATCGAGCACCTCGCGGATGACCCGGTTCAAGTCGCCGGTGGCGACCCGGAAGGCATGGTGCTCGGCAATCAGTTGCGCCTCGTCGAGCAGCTTGCCGACCCCGACGCCGCGAATGGCGGTGGTCATGATGATCGGCGCATAGGCGCAAAACGGCAGCGCGTCGCGGAGCACCTTCGCGTAGTCGCGCAGGACGGTCTTGGCGGTGCTGCGGAACAGCCGCTGGTCGAGTTCGGGGCTGATCTCGTGGGGCGAGTTCTCGCGATCGGCCAGCCAGACCTGCAGCAGGTCCCACTGGTTGACCGCCAGGATGACCCCGCGGCCGGCCTCGTGGGCCATGCCGATGATCCGCTTGTCCTGGTGGGTCGGCCCGTCCAGAGCCGCCAGCGTGCAGATGGCCACGTCGCAGCGGGCGATCGCGTCCATCGCGCGGAGGTTGCAGTAATACTCGAGCGCCGCCGTGACCTTCGCCTTGCGCCGAATGCCGGCGGTGTCGATCAGCACGAACGGCTGGCCGGCGCGCTCGAACGGCGTGTCGATGGCGTCGCGGGTGGTGCCGGCGATCGCCGAGACAATCACCCGCTCCTCACCGAGCATGGCGTTGATCAGGCTCGACTTGCCGACGTTCGGCCGGCCGACCACGGCGACCTTGACAATCCCGTCCTCGTCCGGCTCTTCGCTCGGCTCGATCGGCTCGGGCAGCAGGTTGTGGAGCTGCTCGATCAAGTCGCCGACCTGGGTGCCGTGGAGCGCGCTGATCGGTAGCGCCTCGCCCAGGCGCAGGTCCCAGACGCCGTCGAGCTGACCACGCTGCAGGCTCTCGAGCTTGTTGGCCACCAGCACGATGGGCCGCCCGCCGCGGCGCAGCAGGTCGGCAATCTCGTGGTCGACCTTGGTCACACCTTCCTGACCGTCGAGCATGAACAGGACGACGTCGGCCTCGTCGATGGCGATCTGCGCCTGCGTCTGCGCCAGGGCCGAGATGTCATCGCCGAAGGCGCTGTCCAGGCCGCTGGTGTCGACCACCCGGAACGGGCGGCCGAACGCCTCGCCCTCGCCATAGAGGCGATCCCGCGTGACGCCGGGTGTGTCGTCGACCACGGCGCGTCGAGATCCGGTGAGGCGATTGAACAGAGTGGACTTACCCACATTGGGCCGCCCGACGATGGCGACCACGGGCGTGCGGTGCATGGCAGGCAGAGAGTAGCACCGGCCGGGGAGCGGGTCAATAGCGGCGAGAGCGGGTTCCGGTCAGCGAACCAAGACGTGGCTCGACCACCTGGCGCGATCGGCCCGTGGCGGAAAGGCCGGTAGGGGCAGCCCTCGTGGCTGCCCGGCCGACCTCACTGGACCAGGAGCGGGCGACCACAAGGGTCGCCCCTACAGAGGTAGCGTGGTCTGGCCGCTCGTGCCAACGGCCGTGACCGCGGCTCCGGTCCCTTGGCGCACTCAGCGGCTGCCCACAGCCTCGTCCTACGGGCACCCCGCCGCGAACTCGAGCCGGTCGCCCGCCTCCGTACCCGAACGCTCGATCGCCCCGACCGGCAGTTCGAGGCACGAGTCGGCGCCCCGCTGCCAGGCCAGGCGCCAGGGCCGCAGGCCGGGCACCAGGCCGACCACGGCGCGCTCGCGGTCGAGCCAGACCAGGTCGATGGCGAAGAAGACCAACCACATGTGGACGGCGTTGTTGCGGGCCAGCCAGAGCCCGTCCCAGGTCCCGAAGTCGCGGCGCAGCATGAGCCCGCGGAGCCGCAGCCACCAACCGTCGCCGCGGGCCGCGCGGTGGGCCAGCGTGGTCTCGCGGGTCAGGTTGCGAACAATCACTGCGCGCCGGTGAGGCCCGGAATGGCCGCGCCCTTCAGCTCTTCGCGGGCGCGCAGCACGGCCGGGCCCATGAGCACCACAAACAGCGCGGGGAAGATGAACAGGACGAGCGGGAAGATCATCTTGGTCGGCGCTTTTTGCGCCTGCTCGCGCGCCTGCCGCGCCCGCTCCTCACGCAGCCGTAGGCTCTGGGCGCGGAGCACGTTGCCCAGGTTGACGCCCAGCTCCTTGGCCTGAATCAGCGCCACCACCAGACCATGCACCTCGACCACGCCGGTCCGGTCGGCCATGTCGCGCATCGCCTCGTTCCACGGCCGGCCCATGCGGATCTCGTAGTTGGTGCGCACCAGCTCGTCGCCCATGGTGCCGCGGTACCGCTCGCCGACCCGGTTCATCGCCATATCGAAGCCGAGGCCGGCCTCGACCGCGATGGTCAGCAGGTCGAGCACGTCGGGCAGCGTGCGCTGGATCTTCCGCTGACGCTTGCGGATCAGGATGCGCAGGACGAACGGCAGCAGGATGATCCCGAGCATGAAGTAGACCAGCAGGCCGAGGATCAGGAACTCGCTCGAGGCGTAGTCGCCAAGGAAGCCGATCAGCCGCGTGGCGAGGAACTGGAAGATGAACCCGAAGCAGGCGAACAGCAGGCCCATCAGGAGCCGCAGTCCGGGGATGTGCCGCGCGGTCAGCCCGCCGGGGTTGCCGGCCTGGACGAGCAGCGCCTGCATGTCGTTGCGGCTCTTGCCCGAGCCGACCCGCGAGCCGAAGCGCGAGAGCCGGTCCATCAGCCCGCGCACCACGCGGCTGTAGAAGTTCTCGCCGGCCAGTTGCTGGTCGCGTGTGACCCAGGCGACCCCGCTCGCGGTGGTCGCCGTCTCGCGGGCCTCCAGGCGGGTCAGCGGATTGACCTTGCGCGGCATGAACGGCTCCTAGACCTCGATGTTGATGATCCGCATGATGATCATGTACCCGATGAACTGGCTGAACACCGCGTAGTAGACCAGATAGGGCGCCCAAGGGTAGACGTCCCACTGGGTCAGCGGCACCGAATAGGGCTCGTTGCCGCCGATGCCCGTGGCCACGTTGAGCAGGAAGAACATGCCGATGGGCAGCAGGCTCAGGATCGCGCCAGTCAGTTTGCCCTGTGCGGTCAGCGTCTGGATCTCGCCGCGGATCCGCACCCGTTCGCGGATGGTCTCCGAAATGGTGCGCAGAATCTCGCTGATGGCGCCGCCGACCTCCATCGAGATCTGGATCGCCACCACGGCCAGGTTCAGGTCGGTATTCTGCACCCGGTCGCACATGTGGTTCATCGCCTCGGCAATCGGCACGCCGAGCTGCACCTCCTGGTTCATCTTCAGGAACTCGGTGGCCATCGGCGGCATGCCCTCGCGGGCGACCATCTCCATCGCCTGCTGAAACCCGTAGCCGGCCTGCGTGGCATTCGACATGAGCAGCAACGTGTCGGCCAACTGGCTCTCGAACGAGCGCATCCACCGCTTGGCCACGAACCGAACCAGCCAGATGGGGCTCATGAAGGCCAGGCCGGTCAGCAGCAGGCCGACCGGCCACTTGCGCATGACCACGCAGACGACCAGGAAAACCAGCGCGCCGGCGAGTGCGCCGACGTAGACGATTTCCGACGCGCGCCAGTTCGAGTTGATCCGCGCCAGATCGGCGTTGAGTTGCGCCAGCACGCCGCCGCGTGACTTCTGAATGAACCGCGTCACGGTCGGCAGCATGTCGGCCGAACGCGAGCGTCGCCGGCGCTGCCGCTGCTCGTCCTCGGGCCGGTGGACAATGCGCTCGAGCGGCGAGACGTTCTCGTCGCGCTTGCCGAAGGTCTCGAGGCGGACCAGCGCCTGCCGCGAGATAGGCGCTTCGAAGGTGGTCTTGAGGGTGAGCACCAGCATGAAGGCGCAGAACGCCGCGCCGATGAGCATCATCCACTCGGCCTGCTCGAGCCTGAGTGCCCCCGGCAGCAGCAGATAGAGCCACACGGACGACATGGCGCTTACCTCTCGCGCCGCGACTCGCCGAATTGATCATCGCCGCGGAATAGATCCATCGGCAGGCGAATGCCGGTCTGCACGATCCGGTCGTAAGACCGCGGCCGAATCCCGGTCGGCTTCAGCTTGCCCAAGATGCGTCCGTCGTCGGTGACCCCCTCGTGGCCGAACTCGAAGATGTTCTGCAGGGTGATGATGTCCCCCTCCATGCCGACCACCTCGGTGACCCACTCGATCTTGCGGCTGCCGTCCTTGAACCGGCTCTGGTGCACGATGATGTCGATCGCGCTGGCGATCTGCTCGCGGATCGCCCGCAGCGGCAGGTCCATGCCGGCCATCAGCACCATCGTCTCGATCCGGCTGAGCAGCTCGCGCGGGTTGTTCGCGTGGGCGGTGGTCAGCGAGCCGTCGTGACCGGTGTTCATCGCCTGCAGCATGTCCAGCGCCTCGGCGCCGCGGCACTCGCCGACCACAATCCGGTCGGGCCGCATGCGCAGGCTGTTGATCACCAGGTCGCGGATGGTCACCCGACCCTTGCCCTCAACGTTCGGCGGCCGGCTCTCCAGCGTGACCACATGCTGCTGCCGCAACTGCAGCTCGGCCGCGTCCTCGATGGTCACAATCCGCTGGTCGTTGGGGATGAACGAGCTGAGCACGTTGAGCAGAGTCGTCTTACCCGAACCGGTGCCGCCGCTGACCACGATGTTCAGCCGGCTCTTCACCGCCGCGTCGAGGAACTGCGCCGACTCGGGCGTGAGCGTGCCGAAGCTGACCAGGTCGTTGACCGTGAACGGGTCCTGACTGAACTTCCGGATGGTCAGCGCCGGGCCCTTGAGCGACAGCGGCGGAATGATGGCGTTGACGCGCGAGCCGGAGGCCGGACCCTCTTTCAGTCGCGCGTCGACCATCGGGCTGGCCTCGTCGATCCGCCGGCCGAGCGGCGCGACGATCTTCTCGATGGTCTGCAGCACGTGCCGGTCGTCGCGGAACTTGGTGTCGGTCAGCTCGATCCGCCCGTTCCGCTCGACGAACACCATGCCCGAGCCGTTGACCATGATTTCGGTCACCGTCGGGTCGGCCAGTAGCGGCTCGATCGGCCCGAGGCCCTTCATCTCGTTCAGGATTTCCTGCACGAGCTGGGTCCGCTCCGAGCGCGAGACGACCGCGCCGTATTCGGCCAGCAGCGCGTCGATCTGGTTCTCGATCTGGTTGCGCAACTGCTCGAAGTCGGTGCCCGTGGCGATGTCGGTGTCGATGTCCCGGACGACCCGCTCCATGATCTGCAGCTTGAGCCGAGTGAACGGGTCCTCGCGCTCCATCGCGCGGGCCTTCTTCTCCTCTTCCTCGACCTCGAACGGGTTCTTCAGCCCCTTGTGAACCGTGATCTGCGGCCCGCGCCGGGCCAGCGGCGGAAACACGATCCGCACCCGGCCGTCGCTGCCCAGTTTGCGGTCCAGCATCGGCGTGCCGTCGTCGAGCTTGGCGTTAAGCTGCGCCGCGATGCGCCGGCCGAGCTCCATGATGTGCTCGTCGTCGCGGAACCGCGCGTCGACCTTGTCCAGGCGATTGAGCCGCTCGACGTAGATGTCGTCGGCGGCCATGACGTTGATCCGCGAGACCGTGGGATCGTTGAGGAAGACGTCGATCGGCCCGTAGCCGATCAGCTCGGCGACAAACTCCTGGGCCAACTGGGTCTTGAGCTGCCGGTCGATGGTCGAGCCGTCGGGCATAGTCAGGCCGCCCAGCAGCTCATCGACCTGGAGCCGCAGCCGGTCCTCATCGCGACTGGTCACCGCCCGGTCGTCGACGCCGTCGATCACCTGGTCGAAGACCCGGTACTTCAGCGCATAGAGCAGGCTGGCCGGGCTGCCGTCGGCGCGAGGCGCGGTATCGACCTGGGATTCCGGCAGGACTTCCGGCTCGTCATCGCCGGTGAGTTGGTTGAGACGGTCAAGCAGCGAAGACATGCGCGCACCTCCCGGCGGCGCGCGCCGCGCTGCCGCCGTGCTCGAGCACTGCCAAGCAACTTCCCGAAGTCAGTGCCCGGTAACCAACGGTGCCACTGGCGGCTTGCCCGCCAGTGCCGACCACGGGCTCGTGTTCGCACTGGCGGACAAGCCGCCAGTGGCACCGGTCATCGATTTCGGTCACCTGCTCAGCGGCCCATCAACCAGTCGACGAACCCGCCACGCCGGCGTTCGCTGCGGCGGAACTCGCCGCTCTCCTGCGAGAACTCGTCCTCGCGGTCCATCACCTGATAGGCAATCCGCCGCACCGCCTGCGTGATCTGCGTCCGCTGCTGGCTGAGCACGAACGGGTCGCCCTCGTTGACGCTGGTCACCGCCACCCGGCCGTCCGACGGAATGTAGGCACTGATCTCATAGTCGAGCGTCTGCTCGACATCATCAGGGCTGATCCCCACATCGGAGTCGGAACGGTTGAGGATCAGTTTGACCTTCTCCGGCCCGTAGCGCAACTTCTGCATCATCGCCAGGGCCGTCTTGGTGTTGTGCAAGGCCAGCAGGTCGAGCGCGGTGAGGAGCAGGATCTCGTCGCTGTGATCGAGCGCCGTCAGGGTCGTGTCCTGCAAGAACGAGGGCGTGTCGATGATCACGTAGGTGTACCGCTCGCGCAGCACCTGGAGCACCTTCTCGACCACGAAGACGGTGATCGTGTCGGCATACTCCGGCCGGTTCGGCGCCGCCAGCACCTTCAGGCCGCTCTCCTTGTGGAGAGTCAGGAAGCTCTCCATCAGGTCGGCGTCGAGCTGGTTCATGCGCTGGATCATCGCCGCGATGGTCCGCTCGGGCGTGATGTTGAGCATCAGGTCGATGTCGCCGAACTGCAGGTTGAGGTCGACCAGCGCCGTCGGCCGGGCCGACTCGCGGGCGATCACCACCGCCAGGTTGGCCGCCAACATACTCTTGCCCACCCCGCCCTGCGGGCTGTAGACGCTGACCACCTTCGAGACCACCGGCCCGCCCGAGGTGTCCATCCCGCCGCCGACCACCCGCCGCTCCTCGACCCGGCGGATCAGCGCGCCGACCGTGTCGGTGACCTGATGCGGATCGAACGGCTTGTCGATGTAGTCGTCGGCCCCGGCGCGCATCGCCCGCTTGACCGTCTCGACGGTGGTCGAGGCGCCGGTCATGACGATGCCGACCTGGCGGTGCCGCGAGCGCAGCCGCTCGACCAGCTCCATCGCCTTGCCGTCATCGAGCTCGACGTCGATCAGCACCGCGTCGATCGACAGCGGCCCGATCAACTGCGCGATCTCCGAGCCGTCCTCGACATCGTCGACCACCTCGAAGTCGTGGTCGAAATCGAGCGCCTCGCGCAGGATGCGCCGCGAGTCACTCGACGGATCGGCGATCAGGATGCGTGCCAACTCGCCCTCCTAGAGCAGAATCCGTGGCGTCATGACCACCACCACGGTGACCTGCTCGGTCCGCCGCTCGGTATACCGGAACAGTGCGCCGATGATCGGCACCTTGTCGAACACATCGCCAATCAGCGGGATGCGACTCACGTTCTTCCGCTCCGTCTCGGTGGTCAGACCGCCGAGCACCAGCGTCGAACCATCGGACACGGTGACAATCGACTGCGCCCGCCGATTCGTGATCGCCGGGATCTGCGACCCGCCGATGTTGATCGACAATCCGAAATCGACCGCCGAGACCTCGGTCTCTAGGTCCAACTGGATCTGCGCCTCCGGCTCGCCCCACAGAATCTGCGGGGTGACCAGCAACCGGATGCCGACCGGCCGGAACTCGACCTGCGTCCCGGTCACGCCACCGGTGCCCGTGGTGGTCGACGGCAACGGGATCTCGGTGACCACCTCGGCGGTGCCCTCCTCGCCGTCGTCCGAGGTGATGTAGGGCTGCTGCAGCACGCGCGCCTTGTTGTTGTTGACCAGCGCCCGCACGCGGGCGGCGATCGGGTCGAGCCGCTCGAACGGCGCGCCGACGAAGGCCTCGCCATAGACCGCCAGCGACGACGAGTCGAGCTGCGTCGAACCGGTCGTGGTGGCGCCCTGCTGCTGCAGGGGCGTGCCCCAACTGACCCCAAACTGCTGCTCATCCAGCGCCGACATCTCGAGGATCTGGACCTCGGTGATCACCCGCGGGACCTTGATCACCAGGTGCTGGTCGCGCACCAGATAGCCCTCGGGATAGCGGGCCAGCGCCTCGTCGAGCGCGTCGAGCAGCTCGCCGCGGTCCTGCTCGTTGCGCACCGTGCCGCGCACGTCGACCCGCCGCAGCTCGTCGCTGACGGTCACCCGCACGCGGTCGTACGGCACGCCGGAGACCTGCAGCGCCGCGGCGATCGCCTCACCCACCGGCGGCAGCGGCACGTCACCCGGCGCCGGCCCGCCGAGCAGATCGGCCGGCGGCGGCGGCAGCGGCGTGGTGATGTCGTTGGTGATCTCGACGTCCGGCCCGAGCTCGAACCGAACCAACTCCTCGGCCCGCAGCCGATCGGCCGGCGTGGCCGCGTTGCCCGACAGATAGACCCGCGCGCGGCCGTCGGAATCGACCTTCAGCCGCGCCCGCACCGCCGCGTTCGGCAGCGCCTCGGCGAGCACCGTCTCGAGTTCGGCCTGCCGCGTCTCGAGCTGCTCGGGGCTCATCGCCGGGGTAGTCCGCACACGGATGAAGTTGGTCACCCGCGCGCTGTTGGGGAACAGCGCGGCAATCGCCTGCTCGGCCCGCGAGCGGGCCTCCTCGCTGTCCACCTCGCCGGCGACAATCACGCTCGGGCTCTCGCCCCGCCCGCTGGTCATCACCTCGACGCCGTCGATGCCGAGCAGCTCGAGCACCCGGCTGACCTCGTCGACCTGCGGCATGTCGCCCGGCTGCGCGCTCGGATCGGCCGGCCCCAGCACGGTGACGTCAAAGATGACGACCTCGGTCTCCTGCAGAAACCGGTCCGGCCCGGCGTACCAGACGATGACGGTAGTCTCGCCCGCCGACTTGGCCGTCAGGAGCACCTCGCGCGGCGGCATCGGCAGCACGTCGGCAATCTCGGGGCTGGCCGTGTAGACCTGCTCGACCTGCGTCGGCACGGTGATCACCAGGCCCTTGTTGACCGTCGTCTCGATCA
Source organism: uncultured Fimbriimonadaceae bacterium (assembly GCA_964405335.1). Classification (GTDB taxonomy): domain Bacteria; phylum Armatimonadota; class UBA10988; order UBA10988; family UBA10988; genus CAYONP01. The sequence continues at coordinate 28,170 of CAYONP010000035.1, read as the reverse complement.
CCCGCCGCTCGACCGCCTCGTCGATGGTCACCCCCAACTCGGGCAGGCCGGGCAGCGGCGGCGGCTGCGGGCCCGGCGCGGCGGCAATCGGCGTGACGGTGACCACGCCCGAGGCGGTGACTTCGCGCACCACCGGCCCGGACGGAGCGGTCGGCGGCGCCAACGGCGGCACGGCCACCTCGGCCGGCGCGACCACCGGCGCGGCGGCTGCCACCGCCGGCTCGGGCAGCTCCTCGACCAGCGCCGGCGCGGCGGCGCCGCGCCGCTGTTCGAGCGGCAGCAGGCCGAAACCAGGGACCGAATCGATCGGCGCCGAGGCCATCACATAGCTGCCGGTCACCAGCAGCTCGGGCAACGAGAGCGGCTCGGCGGCGATGCGCCGCAGTCCCGCGGCGACCGGCCGGCGCGCCGGCTCGGGCCCGAGCTGCGCCGGCTCGGTTCGTTTCGGTTCGTCGGCCAGCGGCCCGGCGGCGGGCCGGATGCTGGTCCCCTCGACTCCGTTGGCGCCCCCGGCGCGCGACACCACGGTGATGTCGTAGACGGTCACCCGGCCGGCCGGCTCGGTCACCACCAGGCGCGTCGAGCCGGCGGCGAGGCCCCGGATCTGGACGGTCCCGGCGGTCACCTCGAGGTCGAGCAGCCGCTCACCGTCCAGCCGCACGGCGGCGCGGCCGTCGGTCTGCAGCGCGAGCTTGCCCCCGACCAGCATGGCCAACTCACGCGGCGCGGCGACTGCCGCGCTGCCGACGATCAACGCCACCGCGGCGGTCCGGGCCGCCGCTCGCCACGCTCTTGTCTGTCTCATGGTGTCCCTCGGCCGTCCGGTACCAGCTCCGGCGGTCTCTCGTCACTCGCGAGATCGGTCCACCACCACCACCACCACCGCTACGATTCCACCACTTCGACGTCGGTGCCGCGGATCACCTGCACCCGGTGACGGTGCGGCGCGGGCGTCGTCCCGCCTCTCAATACGTTGATGTCCTCACGCATCTGACCGAGCAGTTCCTTGACCTCGCCCAGGTCGCCGCCCCCGCCGGTCGGCACGACCGGGAAGGTCGGCACGCCGATCTCCACCGGCGGCGTCGAGGTGCCGTAGCGGCGCAGGTTCTCGAGCTCGACGCGCAGCCGCTCGGCGGCCACGTCGTTTTCGAGCACGTTGACTTGCCGCTCGCTCGGCATGGTCAGGATCTCCTCTTCGGTCTGCAGCCGCTCGGCATGGTCCTTGACCGAGCGCAGCCGCAGCGGCACCACGTCCTCCAAGGTCAGCACCGGAGTCGGGCCGGGGGTCGCCGCCGCCGCCATCGCCGACGGCGTGGCCAGCGCGGCGTTGTCGGCAAAGAGGATGCTCGCCGCGTCCTCGGTCCGGTGCAGCGCCACCTCGAGGTCGCCCTCGTTGCGCCACAACGCCACGTAGGTCGACTGCTCGGGCGTCAGCTCAACGGTGATGCTCGGATTCTCGACCACATGGTCGATGATCGCCTGCTGGGCCGCAATCTGCTCGTCGAAGGCGGTCAACTGGTCGGTCGTCGCCAGGCCGCCCGCCTGCGCGTTGGCCTTCTCCTGCTGCAGCCGCGCAATCTCGGCCTTGGCCGCCGCCACCTCCTGCTCGCGCTTGTACTTGTCGTAAATGTCGTCGACCGCCAGCAGGCGCACGTTGGGGGCCAGCAGCACGGTCGTCGTCTGGGTCTCGTTTTCGCCCTTCTTGACCCCAAACACGTCGACCCGGTCGTCGGGCTGGAGGAACTTGAGATCGTACAGGCTCGGTGTCGGCGGCACCTGGATGGTCAGCGCGACATAACCCGGCTCGACCTTGTGCGACAGGCTCTCGGGTGGCGGCGTGAAGCTGCCGCGGACAAAGAAGGCGCCCTCGGCAATAGCCGTGGTGGCGGTCCCACCGGCGACCGGATCGTCCTTGCGCGCGGCATCGGCCGGCACGCGGCTGGCCACATCCGGCTCGGGGATCGCCTCCATGCGCAGATCTTCGCTGCGGATGGTCTCGCCGGGCAGAATGGCTTGGTTGGCCACCGGGAATTCAATCATGGCCACCGGCGCGGGCGGTTCGTCGGGCACGCGGCCCTTGACCACCGCCCGGTAGATCGCCGTACCGGCGAGCCCGAGGACCACCACGCCGAGGATCACGACCAGTGCGAGTCTCATCGAGCGTCCCTCACGTCCAGAGCCAGAACACGCTGCCGCAGGCCGACAGGCTCACCAGCACCGCGACACAGCCGAGCGCGAGTCCCAGCGCGTAGGGCACGGTGCCCTGACTGCGCGCCGTGAAATCGACCGCCCGCCGCGCCAGGAGCGAGTTGCGCAGCCAGAAACCGATGTTCTCGAAGGCCGCGTCGACCTCGCCCCGGCGGCGCAGCACGAGCCAGCAGAGCAGCCCGTGCGCCAGCGAGCCGTACAGAAACGCAAACAAGGCCACCGGCGCCCCGCCGACCGCGCCAATCGCGGCCAGGTACTTGACATCGCCGGCCTTGATCAGGTTGAGCGCGAACGGGATGATCAGGATGCCCAGCCCGACCGCCCAGCCCACCACGGCGACCATCGGATCGCCACTGCCCAGGCCCCAGCCGGCCGGCAGCGCGTGCAGAACCAGGCCGATCACCATCATCGGCAGCGTGACCGCGTTCGGGATTCGTCCCGAACGCAGGTCGGTGACTGTCAGGCTGACCCCGGCGACCAGCAGCAGCGCCGCCGCCGCCGGAGTGACCGTCATGCTCTCCACGCTGGGCCCCGTCGCCTCCCGGACACCGCCTCGGCATTCTACCGCCGCGGCCTCCCTCGCGTCAAACCGCTCCATGACCAGAATCGGCCAGTCGGCGCGCTCGCTTAAGACTCTTCAGAGGCACGCCGGCCCGGTTGGTTACACGCTCACCGCCGGTACGTCCCGATCACCGCCGCCGGCACCGTCGCCGCCCAGGCCGCCGCCGGCTCATCGGCCACCGCCGCGCCGCGGCGCACCAGCCCAAGCCGGATCCGCTGCGCGCCCGTGGCATACCAGTCGGGCACCGCCAGCGGATAGGCGTCGGCCACCGTCAGGCCCGGCTCGACCTCGAACCGATCGGCCGTCGGCGCGAACGGCAGCCGCCGCGTCCAGAAGACCGCCGCCGCGCCCGTGGCCTCATTCAGCACCGCCGGCCCGCGCACCGTCGCGCCGGCCTCGAGCTGCCCCGCCAGCGTCTCGTGGAAGCCGGCCAGCAGCACCTCCCACTCGGCCTCGTCGCCCGGCTCACGCCGCCACACCGCGCGCAGCCGCGCCGTGGTCTGCGCCTTGACCGCCGGCAGCGGCGACCACTCGCCGGCGAACAGCGTCTCGACCGCGACCGGCGAGTCGGCCGTCGCTTCGACCAGCCGCCAGGTGGCGCAGCCGGGCAGCTCGCGGCCAGGCTCTTGCCGCCGAGTCAGGCTGACCGAGACCGGCGTCTGGTCGTCGAGCAGCCGGATCGTCGCCCGCCCGACGGCGTAGCGCCGGCCGGCGAGCAGCGCCTGGTCGTCGAACGCCAGGCAGACCGGCCGGCTCGGCGTCGCCTGCTCCATCCCGCGCTCGACCAGAGCGCGCTGCTCATCGGTCTCGAGCCGCGCTACGGCCTCGATGGACAGGTCGCCGCGCAGCCCCTCGACAATCTGAAGATACCACAGTGCATAGGTCAGCTCATCGCTGAGGCTGAACAGCAGCGCCTCGGGCGGCGCCTCGGCGAGCACCGCCTGGGCCAGCCGCGCGGCGCGATCGTTGCCGCGCATCGAGGCGCGGTCGTAGCCGGCGCGCGCGGCGGCCGAGCCGTCGGGCGGCGCGGGCAGCAGCGGCAGCAGCACCAACAACGCGCTCCAGGCGAACTGCCGCGCCGCGCCGCCGGGCCAGCGCCGGCGCAGCTCGGCCGCGCCGAGGCCGGCCAGCGCGCAGGCGGACAGGTAGGCCGGCAGCAGGTAGTTGGTCCGGTCGCCGACGCGATAGACCACGCCGAAGGCGAAGCTGAGCAACGCCAGGCCCAGCAGCGGGGCGTAGAGCGGCTGCCGCCGGGCGAGGACGAGGCCGGCCAGCGCGACGGCGGCTGCCCAGCGCAGGTCGTAGGCCAGCCAACGGAGATGGACCAGGGCGATGCGGCCAAGGGTGCCCGGCTCGAGCTCGAGCAGGTTGCCGCGGTAGGCCCGGCCGGTGATGTGCCCGAGCACGTCGCCCAGGCCGTCGAGCTGTGCCCAGGCCAGCGGCGGGTCGGCCGCGGCGCGGAGCGGCAGATAGGCATAGAGCGCCAGCCACGGCAGCGCCCAGCCGACGACCACCAGCCAGGGCCGCCGGTGGCCGGGCTGCTCGGGCGTCGCGCCGCGGAGGAGCAACGCCACCGCCGGCAGCGCCAAGAGGGTGAGCAGGTGGTGGGCCAGGCCAAGGCCGAGTAGCACACCGGCCAGGCGCAAGCGTCCGCGGCCGCCGTCGCGCCGCCAGGCCGCGAGGGTGACCAGCAGGCCGGCGAGCAGCGCCGTCTCGAGCGCGTAGACCTCGGCGATGACCGCCTGCGACCAAAGGGCGAAGCTGACCGCCAGCGCTGCGCCGGCGAGGATGCCGGCGGCGGGGTCGTCGGTCTGGTCGACGACCAGCCGGCAGAGCAGCCCGACGGTGGCGCCGCCGCACAGCGCGGAGAGGATGGTCAGGCGGAAGGCCACTTCACCGACCGGCAGCAAGGTGAACAGCTTGGCCAGCAGCAGGTAGAGCGGGTAGCCGGTGGGGTGCGCGATGCCGAGGCACCAGGCGGCGGCGGCGAGTTCGCCGCAGTCGCCGCCGAAGCTGACGGTGGTCGCGGCGGTGGCGAGGTAGAGCAGGGACGCGGCGGCGCCGAGGCCGAGGGGAAGGTAACAGCGCGCGGCCCTGCTCACGGTCGGACAGCCTCCGGAGGGTTAGAGGCGCGTGGAAACCAAAAAGACCGCCCGGGTGGGCGGTCCCTCTGGTACGACAAGGTCGTCGCCGGGCCGCGCGAGGCGGCCCGGCAGATCGATGTTCCTCGCGAGGAGCGGGGACCTTGGCCCGCGGGTGCACCGCCGCAGCGGCCTGACCGCGGGTGCCGGTCCCTGAAGCTAGCTCGCCTGGGTGGTCATGCTGTCGTTGACCGTCACGTAGACGTCCTTGGTCTTGCGACCAAGCACGGTCAGGATCGCAATCGCGACCACCGAGATGAGAGCCGTCAGGAGACCGTACTCAATCAGGGTCTGGCCCTCCTCATCGTGGAACAGCCGCTTGATCATGTTTCGCATCACCTCCTTTCTGGTTGAGAGTCAAACTTGTGCGGGGCGTTCCAGCCGCCTGCCACCCGCTCTGCGGGGGCTTATACCATACTCGCGGACGAATCGGCGGCCAACCAATCGGTGAAGTTCTTGTGACGGAGCGCCAACAGCCCGGCGACCGCCGCCAGGCCGAGCAAGGCCACGAACCCACCCAGGCGCAGTGCCAACGGCGCATACCAGCAACGTCCGATGCTCCCTTGCGCATCCGGCCGCCAAATCGTCTCCAGCGGCGTACCACCCGGAATGAGCCGACCTATGGACACCCGCCACCCGCCAATGGGTGCCTGCCAGAGCCGAATCTCATCCGCCCCAGTCACGGCCGCCGTCCATCGCTGCGGCGACCGACGTTCCATTATAACGCGCGCGCCGGCATCCTGCCGGCCGACGCGGTAAGCGTGCCACCGCCCGCTGGACCAGCGACCATCCAGACCCAGCTCGGCCAACCGGCGGTCTGCCTCGGCGAGCGGCAGCGTCTCGAGCGACTCGAGCCAATCAGCCACCCGCCGCGGGCGGAGCGGATCATATCCGCCAAGCTGCTCGAGCGGCCAGCCCAGCGCCGTGTTGGCGACCAGCCCGCGCCGCACCTCGGCCACCCGTGGCGGGCCGTAACGGGCCAGGTTGAAGTGTGTCAGCGTCAGCCGCTCGAGCTCGCCCGAGGGGATCCACACCCGGCGGGCACCGTGCAGCTCCGCCGGCCGCGGGTCGCCGGCGAAGGCGGCAGCCTGCGTGGTCGGGTTGAGCCCGAAACCGTAGATCAGCAGATCGAGCGCGACCAGACCGCACAGCCCGAGCCGTCTGGTCGGCCGGCGCAGCAGCCACCACTCGGCGCCGAGCAGCAGCAGCGCGACCAGCATCTGCCGGGCCACCTCGGCGCGCCAGAGGGTCGCCAGCGCGGCCAGGTCGGCGACCGTTTTGGTCGGCGACTGATCGAGCACCCACCGCGCCGCCCGCTCCCACGCGCCGAGCGGCGCCAGCGTCAGGAGCAGCATCACCCCGCTGGCGGCGGACAGCCAGGCGATCGTCCGCAGCGCCGGCGCCGGCTCGGCCTCGGCGCCGCGGGCCGCCAGCAGGGCCAGCGCGACGACGGCGAAGAGCTGGAACCGCGATGGATCGTGAAACTGCCGCAGCGGCGGCAGGGCGTGCCAGAGCCAGCCGTAGAGCGGCAGGTAACGGCCCGCCGCGAGCAGCAGCGAGACGACGATCGCCCAGCCCCAGAACCGCTGCCCGCGGCAGCCGGCCACGGCCAGCGGCAGCGTGGTCAGGCCAACATAGGCGAGCTGCTCCCAGTAGGGGCCGACCCCGAGCCAGCTCAGCCGGCTCTGCGGCGCGCCGTAGAGCTGGGGCCAGAGCCACATCGGCCACTGCCACGGCGGCTGGCAGAAGCGCGCGCCGGCCTGGTAATCGAGCTCGCCGCGACCGGCGCCGAGCAGCAGCTCGTACGTCGGCAGGAGCTGGACCAGTCCGACCGCCGTGCCGAGCGCCAGCGCGCCGGCCAGCCACGGCCAACGCCCCGGCCGCCGCTCGCGCCCGAGCGCCAGCCAGGCCAGCAGCAGACCGAGCGCCAGCAGCGAGGCCTGCGCATGGCCGGCCAGCCACTGCACCCCGATCAGCAGCGCCAGCGCGGCGGCGCGGCGCGGGCCCGGCTCGCGGCACAGCCGTTCGGCGCCCCAGAACAGCCAGGGGAGCCAGGCCAGCGTCGACGAGAGCGAGGGAAACTGCTGCTTGCTGAGCACGAACCCGCCAGCGCCGAAGGCCAACCCGGCAATCAGCGCGGCGGCGCGGCGGTGGCCGAGCAGGCGAGCGAAGGTAAACATCCCGGCGGCGCCGAGGTAGAGATGGACCAGGCAGCCGAGGGCCACTTGCCGGGCCGGGGCGAGCGGCAGCAGCAGCCACCAGAGCGGGTAGAGCACCGCGCTCTGGTCGTTGGCCAGAAACGGCAGGCCGCCATAGACGCCCTGGACCCAGAGCGGCAGCCGGCCGGCGGTGAGCTGCTGCGCGGCATAGTGCCGCCAGGGCACGAACTGGAGCGTGATGTCGCCGTAGTAGAGCACCTGGCCGGCGACCAGCGGTGCCACCGCCGCAGCCGCGACGACGGCGAGGACGGCGTGGGCCGCGAGATCGGCACGGCGGTTGGACACGACCTTCGGTTTGGCCGCCGGCGCGCGTTTCCTCCCCGTTCGCCGCGGGAACAGCGGACGGCGGAGCGGTGTTGGCCAATGGCGAACACCCTGGCCGCGCCGGTCGTCAGAGTAGCGCGGCTCGCGAGGTGGTTGGCGCTCGAGGACGCAGGATTGATGAACAGCCTTCGTTCGTGGCTCGCGCTGCTCCCCTGTCTGCTCGCCCACGCCGCCCTGGCGGCTCCGCAACTGCTCGACCAGCCGGCCGGGGAGAGCTTCCGCCTGAGCGGCACGATGACCGTGCCACCGGCCGCGCTCGAGCGCGGCGAGGTCAAGCTGCTGTTCGGCTGGCGCGGCCCTGACGACCATCTCGGGGTCAGCATCGGCCGCGAGCGGGCGCAGTTCTTTCGCACCGTCGACGGCCGCAGCGAGCCGCTCGGCGTCGCCGGCACCATCTACCGCGGCGCCGCGGGCGAACAGCTCCGCTTCTCGCTCCAGCGACGCGACTGGCAGCTCGCCCTGAGCCTGAACAACGTCCTCATCGCCACCGCCGAGTATGGCGGTTTGGTGGAGGGTCAGGTCGGGTTCGAGACCGCCGGCGCCGGGCTGTCCGTCGGCGAGCTGGAGCTGCAGCCGACCGACGAGATCTGGCTCTCCGACGACTTCATGCGCGTCGACCGTGCCCTCGGCGGGTGGGAGGCGCTGACCGGCGAGTGGCGCAACAACCAGCAGGGCAGCAAGGTCAGTCGCAGCGCCAACGCCTTCTCATTCCTCAGTGACGGCGGCAAGGAGTCGCTGGCGGTAATCGGTTACCCGTTCTGGTCCGAGTATGTCGCCCAGGCGGCGGTGCGCAGCGACGGCACCGGCGCCGTCGGCCTCGCCGTCGGGGTGGCCGACGCCGAGCACTACTACCGCCTGCGCTGGACCAGCCGGCGTCACGCCGACGGCGGGACGATGCGCCTGCAGCGGGTTTTCGGCGGGCAGGTGACCGACCTCACGCCGCCGCTGCCCGGCGGGTTTGAGGCGGGCGTCTGGTACAAGCTGCAACTCGCCTTTGCCGCCGGCCGCGTCTACGGCTGGATCGACGACCGGCCGCTGTTCGACGTCGCCGTGCTGGGCACCGGCGAGGGCCGCGTCGGGCTCTGGACCGAGCCGGGCGAGGACGAGAACGCACGTACCCGCGGCGCGCTGTTCGATGACGTGGTGGTGCGCAGCTACCCGCTCTTCTGCGATGACTTCACCCGCCCGAGCGTCGGCCGCTGGCAGGCCGACGGCGACTGGCAGCTCGGCTCCGGCGCCGACGGCGCGGCCGTCGCGCGCGGCAGTGGCCGCCTGCTCGGCGGCGACCCGAGCTGGGGCGACTGCACCGCCGCCGCCGACCTCAAGCTGGCCCGCGGCAGCCTTGGCCTGGCCATCTGCGCCACCGATGCGGGCGCCGGCTACGAGCTGCGGCTCGGCGCCCAGTCGGCCGAGCTGGTCAAGCACGGCGCGGCGCACGAGGTGCTCGACAGCGCCGACCACGGCATGCCGGCGGACACCTGGGCGCGGGTCAGCCTCAGTCGCGATCGGGGCCTGATTCGCGCCACGCTCGACGGCGAGCCGCTGCTCGAGGCGTTCGACCTAGAGCTGCCTGGCGGCGGCATCGCGCTGCTGGCCGACGGCGCACAGGGCGCCGTGGACAACCTGCAGGTCAGTTTCCGGCCGGCCTTCTGGCGCGCCCCGCCGACGCTGCCGGCGGAGTTCGAGAGCGACCAGTACATGACCGACTGGGCCGGCCCGGGCTCGGCCTGGGTGCAGGTCGAGGGCTCGCCGGTGCGGTGGCACAAGGGCTTCTTTTACGGCGACCGCCAGATCCGCTTCCAGGTGCCCGGCGTCGGGCAGCAGGAGGGCGTGGTCACGCTGGTCATGGGCGCTGCCGACACCGCCGACGAGCAGGCCTATCGGCTGAGCGTGCAGTTGGCCACAGCGGAGCCGAAGCTGACCTTCGCGCTCTCGCGCGGCAACCAGGTGCTGGCCCGCGAGACGCTGCCCGGCGCCGGCGACGAGGTCGAGGTGCTGTTCGAGCTGCGTGGCCGGTTCATCCTCGTCTGGGTCGATGGCAAGTGTCTGATCGAACACTCGCTCCGGGAGGGCTGAGATGCGTTGGTTCTGTCTCCTGCTGCCCCTCTCGCTGGCCGCCGCCGCGCCGGGCGGCATCACCACCATCATCACCAGCGAGACCCATCCGCCGACGCTGGTCAATCACTTCGAGCAGGACGCCGAGCCGTGGCTGCCGAAGCCGCAGGAGGACGAGCCGGCCGGTGTCGAGCACGAGCTGGTCAGCGTCGAGGGTCGCGGGCAGGTGCTGCGCATCCGTAACGCCGTCACCGGCGGGTTCGTGGCCAGCCAGATCCTCAAGGGCAGCCGGGCCACGCCGGTCTACAGCCACCTCCGCTTCGAGTATGCCGCCGACCCGAACCTGAAGGTGAACCTCAGCGCGCGGGTCGAGTACCTGGACCTCGAGTTCGGCCTCTGCGGCCCGCCGGCCGACAACGGCGCTGTCCGCTGGATGGGCCATCCCTGCGAGACCGCCGCCGACGGCGCGTGGCACCTCTACGAGCTGCCGCTGCTGCGCTACGTGCGGCGAATCAAGCCTACTTCGCGGGCGCCCAAGCCGCAGTTGATCTCACTGGAGAACCTCCACGCCGGCGACTACCTGCTCGCCGGCTTCGGTGGCAACCCGCTCGGCGCGTCGATGCTGATCGACAACTTCGCGCTCTATCGCCCCGGCCCGGCGACCGGCGATTTTGCCCTGGCCACCCCGCGCGCGACCAAGGCCGAGGGGTTCAGCGTGGTGCTCGACCGCGAGCCGAACACCACGCCGCCCGAGCGGATCACCATCCGCGAGAAGGTCTACACCGCGCGCGGCCTGACCGCCGGGACCTGGTACCTCCACGCCCGCGCCAAAGCCGAAGACGGCGGCTGGGGGCCGGTCGTCCATTACCGCTTCGAGGTCGACGTCGAGCCGCCCGCGGTCAGCCGGGTCAGCCCCGCCGCCGGCAGCGCCGCCTGCCCCGAGGCGTGGCGCTGCCTGCTCACCGATGAGGGCGTCGGCGTCGCGCCGGCGAGCATCGTCGTTGCCGTCAGCCAGGGCGCGCCGCGCTTCCGCGACGAGGTCGAGGGCGAGGCGACCGGGATCAGCGAGTACACCATCCAGAACGAAGCGCTCGAATACGACCCGGTGACCGGCGAGCTGGCGCTCCACCTGGGCCGGCTCGAGCAACCGCTGACCGCCGGGGCGACCATCGGCGTCGCGCTCAAGGCCACCGACGAGAACGGCCTGGCGCTCGAGCCGCATCGTTCGTCGTTCCGCCTCGATCCGGCGGCCGACCGCTCGGCGCCGCTGCACCCGCGCCTGCTGCTCCGTCTGCCCGGCGACGACGAGGCCAAGCCGCTGCCCGGCGACGGGACGTTCGAGCAGGGACTCGACGAATGGGCGGCCTTCGGCGCCACCGGCGTGATTGCCGAGCGGACCGACCAGACCGCCGCCGGCGGGAACTACAGCCTGCGCCTCAAGTGCACGGAGAACGCCTCGGACTTCACCGTCATCGCGCGGCGGAGCAACTTCGATGCGGGACGGTTCCGGGTGCTCAGTTTCGACTACAAGATCCCGCCCCGCCTGCGCGTCGACTGGGTGGTCCGGTTCCAGGATGCCGAGACCTGCTTCATCCGCTTCACCGACCGCGACAACGACGAGGCGACGATCATCCAGGGCGTGCCCGAACCGATTGCCGACAACGAGTGGCACCACCTGGAGCTGCCGCTGTATGAGCTGCTGCGCGGCCGGTATCCCAACCGGACCGACTTCAACGTGGCCCTGCTGCTGCTCACCGGCGGGCCGTTCGGCCCCTCGTCGCGGCGCTTCCCCGGCAACTATGCGGGGACCGAGTACTTCCTCGACAACTTCCACCTGGTGCCGATGCTCGGTGCCGACACGCGGCTCGAGTGGGCGGCCGACGACACCGTCGGCATCGCCGGCGCCGAGGTGGTCGCGGCGACCACGCCGGCCGAGCTGCCGGCGCCCGACGCCGCCGGTGCCGGCCGGCGGATCGATGGTGGCGGCATGGCCCTCGACCAGGTCAAGCAGGGTCTGGTCTACCTCTGGGCCCGGCTGTACGACCCGGCGGGCAATCTCTCGGCACCGCTGGTCACCCGCTTCCTGGTCGATGCCGGCAAGCCCCGCGTCGGCGCCGTTTGGCCGGCCGACGGAAGCCGCGTGGCGCCGAACAACCTCGGCCTCGAGCTGGTCGACGACGAGGGCGCCGGGCTCGACCTGAGCAGCATCGTCCTCTCGGTCGACGGGCGCGATTACCCGATCGACGGCCGGGTGCTGCGCTACGAGCCGGTCAACGGTCGACTCGTCTGGGACGGCCGGGTCGGTCGCGAGCCGATCACCTTCGCGAACGGCCAGACCGTGGCCGTGCGCCTGGCCGAGGCGCGCGACCATGCGGGCAACCGCCCCGACCGGCTGCCGTCATGGAGCTTCACCGTCGACTACGGCCGCGACGAGACCGGCCCGACGGTGCTGGTCACCTCGCGCACTCACCCGGCGCACTGGCAGGAGACGTTCGAGGTCGAGCCGGAGTGCCTGCTCCGCGCCGAGCCCGACGGCAGCGCCACGGTGGCCGTCGGACCCGACCAGCGCGACATCGGCCAGGCGGTCTGGATCACCCCGGCGGCCGGCGGCCAGCCGTTCCTCGGCTGGCTCACGCTGCCCGCCGAAGGGGCGACCTATCGGTTCGGCATGTTGCGCTTCGACTATCGCATCCCGCCCGGCGCGCAGGTCGACCTGCTGGTCACCGCGCTCGACCGGCAGGCCAATCCGCACCTGCGGGCGGTGCGCATGACCGACACGGCGACCGACGTCAAACGGATCGGTGAGGTGCCGAACGTCGTCGCCGATGGTCAGTGGCACAGCGCGGTGATCGACATCGACACCATGCTCAAGGCCGACCAGTTCCCCATCCCTCGCCGCATCTCGGCGGTCGGCCTGGGCGACCTCGGTCCGGCGGCGACGCCGGCCGGTCTGGCGGTCGGGCTCGACAACCTGGCCCTGCTGCGCGAGCCGCCGTCGAAGGTGGTTCGGTTGCAGTGGACGGCGCTCGACATCACCGGTGTGCAGGGCTACAGCTATCTGTTCGACCAGAACTCCGACACCGTTCCGCCCGACGCGGTGCAGACGACCGAGACCGGCTACGACCACCAGGACGCGCCGCCGGGCACGAGCTGGTTCCACATCCGCGCGCTCGACGGGGCCGGCAACTGGGGCCCGACGACCCACTTCGCGGTGATGATCCGGCCGGACTAGCCGGCGGCTCCGATGGCGGCCCGCGAGGTCTGAACGGTTGACAAGGGGCTCGCCCAGGCTTCATGATCCACTGTTCGCGCCGCGTTGGAGAGCCTTTGTGGGGACTGCCTACACGCCGGGCCTGACGGTCAGCGGTCGCGCCTGTGTGCGCAAGGTGCGGCGCCTGCCGCTGAAGGGCGAGGTGCTCGTCGCCGAGGGCGATGAGGTTCGGCCCGACACCGCCATCGCGAAGACCGAGCTGCCCGGCGACATCACCCTCCTCCGCGCGGGCGACCGGCTCGGGGTGACCGGCGCCGAGCTGCTCGAACTCCTCCGTGTCGGCATCGGCGACGCCATCGAAGAAGGCCAGCTCCTGGCCGAGACCAAGGGCCTGTTCGGCCGGTTCTTCAAGTCGCGGCTCGAAGCACCGGTCAACGGCACCATCGAGACGGTCACCGAGCGCACCGGCAACCTGGCCATTCGCCGGCCGCCGCGCCCGGTGGTGCTGAACGCCTATCTGTCCGGCCGCGTCGCCGAGGTGATGCCCGGCGACGGCGCCGTGATCGAGACCTACGGCGCGTTTGTCCAGGGCATCTTCGGCATCGGCGGCGAGCGCTTCGGCCCGCTGCGAGTGATCGAATCGCCCGACCTCGACCGACTGGGCGACCTCTCGGGCAGCATCCTCGTCGTCCGCGGTCGCGCCTCGGCCGAGCTCTACCAGGTGGCCGGCGCGGCGGGTGCCGTCGGCGTGGTCGCCGGTTCGGTGCTCGATGCCGACCTGCGCCTCATCCTCGACCGCGAAATCGGCGTGGCCATCACCGGCGAGGAAGAGGTCGCCGCCAGTCTTGTGGTCACCGAGGGTTTCGGCGAGGTGCCGATGGCGGCGCGCACGTTCGCCCTGCTGCAGAGCCTCGCCGGCCGCGAGGCGAGCCTGTGCGGCGCAACCCAGATCCGCGCCGGCGTGATCCGGCCGGAGATCATCGTGCCCGACCTGAGTCTGACCGCCGAGCAGGTCGAGGCGGTCGAGGCGGCGGCGCAGCAGGCGCTCGAGGCGGGCACGCGGGTGCGCTTGATCCGCGAGCCCTACTTCGGCGACCTGGGCACCGTCGAGCTGCTGCCGGCCGAACTGGTCGAGATCGGCAGCGGCGCGATGACGCGCGTGTTGCGCGCCAAACTCGACGACGGCCGGCAAGTCACCGTCCCCCGCGCCAACGTCGAAATCGTGGTCGAGTAACCCCCGAAAAAGGGACGGACCCAATTTCTGGCGCGTTGACAGGCGTGCGCGGGGCAGCGCATAATAGTATCCGAGTCGCCGCACTCAGCCGCGCCGGAGTGCCCCATGCCGCACAGCGACCGTGACAGCGAGGTCTGGCTCAAAGTCCAGAACCTGATCGACACGTTCGCGGGGTTTCTCAGCACGATCACTCTGATCGCCTTCGTGCTCTGTTTGGGCTATCTCTGTTATCTCGGCTACAACCTGCTCACCTGGGCGCCCGGCGTGGGCGATGCCAATGTGGCCAAGGCGATCGAGAACCTGCAGGTGGCCGGCGCCTGGATGCAGGCCTGCGGGTTCATCTGCGCGCTGGTGCTGGTCCTGCGGCAGAAGTCCGAGACGCAGGAGCTGTATGGGTTCATCACCCTGGTCGGCCTGTCGCTTTGGTTCGGCGCGCCGTTCGCCATCCGGTTCATGACCGTCGGCTCGGCGCCGCGCGAGGCGCTCGAGGTGCTGGCCGCCTCGTCGGCGCGGGCGGGGCAGCTCATCTCGGCGGTGATGCTCATCCCGATGATGGCCTACCTCTGGCGCTCGGTGACGATGAAGCCGCTCAAGCGCGAGAGCGACGCCTACGAGAAGGCCTCCAAACTTGGCCGTGGTGGCGCCGACTCGGCCAAGCCCAGGGGCCGGCCGAACCTGTTCAGCCCGTGCTGGCACCTGCCCTACTGCCGCGACTATCTGCTCGATGTCTGTCCCGCGTTCAAGGCCAAGCGGCGCTGCTGGAAGTTCGGCGGCGGCTGCTTCTGCGACCAGCGCATGATTGAGAGCATGATGCGCGGCCTGGCCCGCCGCGAGCGCGGGCGCGAAGAGGGCTACATGCGGGCCGAGATCGACGCCCGCACCGGGGTGCTCAGCTACCGCAGCAAGAAGCCGCCGTGCCACCGCTGCTTCATCTACCTCGAACATGAGAAGCTCAAGTTCGACGTCCTCTCGCCGTTAATGCACGTGCTCGCCATCGTGCTCACCTTCCTCGCCTATGAGCGGCTGCTCAAGCCGGGCTGGATGGAATTCCAGTTGTTCCTCGCCCGGAGCTGGCAGCGGCTCGCCTTCCGCGAGGTGACGGTCAGCATCGAGGAGCTGCAGGAGGTCGCCGGGCTCGAGGTGGCGGGCCTGATCTTCGCCGTCGTGATCGGCATGTTGCTGCTCCTCGGCCTGCTCAAGCTGGCCGAGCTGTGGTGCTTCAAGTGGAAGCTGTGACCGGCGGTCGGGTCGCGGCATGAGCCGGTGGGGCGCCGCAGGCGATGGTCGATCATCGACATCGGTGGCTGGTGCCACCGGCGGCGATGGTCGATCGTCGACATCGGTGGCTGGTGCCACCGGCGGCGATGGCCCCCCAGCGGGGGCACCCCCCCCCGCCGGGGCCCGGGCGGCCCCCCCCCCAGGGGCCCCGGGGGGCGCGCGGGGAGCGGCGCCATCGGCGATTGGTGCCACTGGCGGCTGGTCCGCCAGTGCTGTCCAGCAGCTCGCCGGCGGCACTGGCGGGCAAGCCGCCAGTGGCACCGAGAGGCGCTCGGGAGGCACCGAGAGGCGGTCCAGCGGCACCGTGAGGCGGTCCTTGGGCCCAAGGTCAACGCCGATGCGGTCGGGAACCATGGCGCTGGCCCTGCTCGCCGCCGGGGCCGCGGCGCTGAGCACCGATGAGCTGGGCCTGCTGACCGCCTGGATGGCCGACCCGGGCCCCTACCGCATCGAAGCGCATCTGGCCGACTGGCACGACGCCTCGCGTGAGCGCACGCTGCCCGTCAAGGTGCTCTTTCCCAGCCGCGCCGACAAGCCGTTCGGCGCGGTGGTCTTCTCCACCGGCCTGGGCGCCACGCGCGACGGGTACGACTACCTGGCGCGCCACTGGGCCGGCCACGGCTACCTGGTGGTCATCGTCCAGCATCCCGGCACTGACAACGCCATCTTTGCCGACGGGCTCGACCCGGCCGAGGCGATGCGCCGCGTCGGCGAGCGGCCGGACCTGTTGCTCGAGCGCCCTCTCGACATGCGGTTCGTGCTCGACGTGCTCGAGCAGGCGAACAACGCCGGTCCGCTGCGTGGCCGACTCAACCTCGACCGGCTGGCGGTCGCCGGGCACTCGTTCGGCGGCTATGCGGCGATGAGCGCGGCGGGCATGACGGTGGTCACGCCGACCGACGAGCTGCGGCTGGGCGACCCGCGGGTCCGCGCGGCAGTGGTTCTGAGCCCGCCGGTGCCCGAGGGCCCGGTCGAGCCGGAGCGGCAGTTCGGCAGCATCACCGTGCCGGCGCTCTACTTGACCTGCACCGGTGATGTCAGCCCGCTGGGCGAGACCACGCCGGCGCGGCGGCGCGTGCCGTTCGAGTCGGGGAGCGGCGACCGGCGGCTGATCACCTTCCGCGGCGGCGACCACTTCATCTTTGCCGGCTGGCGCGGCGGCTTCGGCGACGGCTCGCGCGACGAGCGGTTTCATGATCTGATCGAGATGGCCAGCGTGGCCTTTCTCGACGCCACGCTGCGCGGCGACGCGAGTGCACGCGAGTGGCTCGACGACGGCGGCTTCACCCTCGCCATGCGCGGCGATGGGCGGCTCGAGCGCCGACCGGCGCGCTGATCAGCGGCCGAAGTGCCGCCGGCGGACCGGCGGGTCGACCGGCCGGCGCACCTCGGTGCCGCCGCGCGGGCGGACCATGATGCAGCGGAAGCCGGTGAACTCGTCGGCGTGCATCGCCTCGCCCGAGCGCTTCTCGGCGCTGCGCGCATAGGCCGGCGCGTCGTACCACGAGCAGCCCCGAATCACCTGCCCCTCGCCGCGGCTGCTCAGCGGGTCGGTGAAGTCGCGCAGGTTCTGCAAGAAGTGGTCGTCGTGGGTGTCGCGCACCCACTCGCGGGCGTTGCCGACCAGGTCGTACAACCCCCAGGCGCTGACCTCGAACGAGGCCACCGGCGCCAACTGGGCAAAGCCGTCGTTGATGCCGAAGGTGCGGTACGGCTGGCGTAGGCTCGGGTCGGCGCCGGCGGCGGAAATGTCGCACAGATTGCCGATCCGGCCCGGAGCGCGCGGATCCTCGCCCCACGGATAGGTCGCGCTGTCGCCGCCGCGCAGGACATACTCAAACTGCGCATCCGACGGCAGGGACCGGCCGGCCCAGGAGGCGTAGGCCATGGCGCCGCGGTGGGTGACCCAGACCATCGGCTCGTGCTCAGTGCCCGGCCGCGGCACGAACTGGTCGCCGCGGCGAACGATCTGCGGTGGTAGCTTCGCCGCGCCGACGTCGTCGCCGGCGACGCGGCAGTAAGCGCGGATCGAGGTTTCGCTCAGCCGGCGCTCGTTGGCGAAGGTGCAAAACTGCTCGACGGTTACTTCGTGCAGATCCATCCAGAAGTCGGAGAGGGTGATCTCGCGCGGCGGAAGCTCGTCGAGGAACCACGACTCCTGCGCCGGCTCGATCTCGCGCAGGCCGAGCAGCGCGGCGCGGATGTCGCGCTCGCCGCTGCCCATGGTGAACGTGCCGCCGCGGATCTTGACCAGCGGCATCTGGTCGCTGTCGTCGATGTAGAAGCCGTCTTCATTGCCAGGCAGCACGGGCACCGGGATGTGCGCCGGCCAGCCAAGCGGCCGCTCGACTGCGACAATGGCCAGCTCACCGAACGGCAGCGCCGTCTCTTCGCCGGCGCGAATGAGTTCGCTGGTCTCGACGATCTCGTGGCCGGCCAGGCGCAGCTCGACCGTCACTTCACCCGCCGGCAGCTCGATGGTGCACGGCGTGCGCTCGCCGGTCGGCTTGCCGTCGATCCAGACGTCGGCGCCGTCCGGCTCGCTCGAGACCGCCAGGAAGCCGGTGGTCGGCGGCGTGACCGGCTCGCCGAAGGGCTCGAGAATCGCCGGCCGCGGTCGCTCGAGCCCGCCGGCGGTGATGTCGACGGTCAGCTCCTGCGGCTCGTGGCCGGTGCGCTCCAGGCGCAGCCTGTGGCGGCCGGCCGGTAGCTCGATGGTCGCCGGCGTGACGCCCAGCTCACGGCCGTCGAGCAGGATCCTCGCCCCGTCCGGCTGCGTCGCCACCAGCGCGCGGCCGAGGCGTGCCGGCGGGGCCGGGAGCAGCAGCAGGTCGCGCTCGTCGAGCAGCTCGAGCGTCGGGTGCTGCGCGGGCCGGCCGGCGCGCTGGCACCAGAGCGGCACTTCGCGCTGCAGGTAGGCCGTCAGTGGCTGCAGCTTGACCGAGCCGTCGGGCTCGCGTGCCTCGCCGGCGATGCCACGGAGCAGATAGTAGGTGAACGCGCTCAGCCCCTCCTGCGGCATCTCCCAGGCCCGCTCGCCGACGTCGCAGGCGAGCAACAGCGCGCGGCTGGCGCCGGCCGCCACCGCTTCATCGAGCCGCGGGCGCAGCCCCTTGGCGAAGCTCTCGTCCAGCTCCGCGTCGCCGTCGGACTTGCCGGCGTCGGGGTCGTTGCGGCAGGCATCGATGATGAACAGCACGTGCTTGGCCTGGAAGCCCTGCATCACGCTCTGCACCAAGCGCATCGGCAGCGCCGTGTCGGCCAGCAGCTCGCGGCTCGAGTCGACGGTGAGCAAGTACGACTCGCCGTTGGTTTCCATGCCGTGGCCGGAGAAGTAGAAGACCAGCGTGTCGTCGCCGACGGCGCGCTCGCGCACCCGCTGCAGGGCGCGCAGGATGTTGATCCGAGTCGGCCGCAGTTGGAAGTCGACCGCGTCGCTGCGCAGCACAAGCAGGTTCTGGTCGGGCACACCGGCGGCGCGATAGGCCTCGGCCACGGCGGCGACATCGTCGACGGCATAGCGCAGGTCGGAGATGCCGGTGTCGTCGTAGTCGGCCACCCCGGCGGCGACGAGGTAGGTCTCGGCGGCGCCGGCGGCGGTCAGCGATAGGCAGCAGGCCAGAGCGGCCACGATGCGGGCCATGAACGACTCCTCACGGCGTTCTGATGGACGACGCCGGCGGCGGGCCGATTCTGTCGCGTGGGTTACAGTCGGCCCCGCTGCTATTGTGGTGCGGAGAGCCGGAGTCGGCGTCAGCCACCGGCCAGATCGGCCAGTCGGCCGCGCAGGGCGTCGAGCGCCGGCGCGTCGGGCGCGGCGCTGCCCCAGACGATATCGTCTGGCGAGTCGACGTAATCGGTGGCCGAGGCGCGCACCGCCGCGCGGATGGTCTCGGCCTCGTCGGCGGTGTACTCGGCGGCGAGTAGGTCGCTCTTGTTGATGTAGACCAATCGGCGCACCTCGGGCAGCTCGTTGGCCACCAGGTCGAGGAACTGCCGCTCGGCGCGGAAGAGCTGCTCGTCAACCACCAGGACCAGGATATCGTCGGCGCCGACCTGCTGGCGCAAGAGCGCTACGTCGCGGACCAGCAGCGCGCCGGCGGGCAGCTCGCGCACGAACCAGTTGCCCTGCCACTGACCCGTCTCGGCGGGCGCGGCCCCGGGGCCGAACAGGTCGGTGCCGAGCAACGCGTTGCCGACCGCGCTCTTGCCCACGCCGCCGCGGCCGGCGAGGGTGACGAACCGCTGGCCAGGCTGCCGCTTCGGCGCCGCCGCCTTGAGTTCGGCCTCGCCCGACTCACGCTCGAGCTGCCGCTGCCGCCGCCCGACCAGCCACAGGCCGACCACGGCGCTGGTACCGACGATGATCAGGCGCCGGGCCCAGCGGGGCAGGTCGGTCCAACCCGCCATCGCGCTCAGGGGGAGCATCCGCGTCCTCCTCGGTCGAGGGTGAAAACACCGGCGGCGCGGCGGTTTCTCCGCTCAACGCCAGAGCAGCGCCACCAGACAGCCCAGCCGGCTCGCCTCGCGCTCGGCGCGCTGCATCGCCTCGGGCGTGTTGTGCGCCGAGGGCGTGAAGCTCGGCTCACGCTGCGCCGGCTCGTCATGGGTGACCGGCGTCTCGGCGGGCCGTCGCCACTCGGCCGGCACCTGGTTGGTCGCGCCGC
The DNA here is from genome assembly GCA_964405335.1 of uncultured Fimbriimonadaceae bacterium. Taxonomy (GTDB): domain Bacteria; phylum Armatimonadota; class UBA10988; order UBA10988; family UBA10988; genus CAYONP01. The sequence continues at coordinate 8,271 of CAYONP010000035.1, read as the reverse complement.
AGGCGTGGCAGCGGTAGAGGCCGCGCACGAGGGCCTCGTCGGTCGGCTCATTCTCGGCCCCACAGGCACCGCAGGCAAACACCGGCATGGCCCGCTCCACGGCGACGTTATCCGCCGGCAAGGCAGGTGTCAAGCCGCCCCGTACAATAGGGACGGACCCAATTCTCACGGAGCGCGGGCGTCGCCCCCCGCCCGCGGCAGAGGAATTGGGTCCGTCCCTATTACCGAACGGTGTGGCGTGGGTGCGGCATATTACCGCCAGCGAGCACCGTATGCCCCCCAATCGCCTGAGCCACGAGACCAGCCCGTACCTGCGCCAGCACGCCGAGAATCCGGTCGACTGGTACCCCTGGGGCGAGGAGGCGCTTGCCGCGGCGCGCGCGCTGGACCGGCCGATCCTGCTCTCGGTCGGCTACAGCGCCTGCCACTGGTGCCACGTCATGGCCCACGAAAGCTTCGCCGATCCGCACATCGCCGCGGTGATGAACAGCAAGTTCGTCAACATCAAGGTCGATCGCGAGGAGCGGCCCGACCTCGATCACCTGTACCAACTCGTCTGCCAACTGCTCACCCGCCAGGGCGGTTGGCCGTTGACCGTCTTTCTCACCCCGGCCGGCGAACCGTTCTTTGCCGGTACCTACTTCCCGCCCGACGATCGCTACGGCCGGCCGGGCTTCGCCAAGGTGCTCACCGCCCTGGCCAACGCCTACCGTGACCAGCGCGAGCAGGTCGCCCAGCAGGCTCAGCAGTTGGTCGCCGAGGTCGAACGGCTGCAGGCGCCCGACCAGCCGGGCGAGCCCGGCCCTGAGCTCTTGGACCAGGCCGCCCGGCTGCTCATGCTGCAGGTCGACCGCCGCCGCGGCGGGTTCGGCGACGCGCCCAAGTTCCCCAACCCGCTCAACCTCGAACTGCTGCTCCGCGAGCACGCCCGCAGCGGCGAACGCGAGCCGCTCGAGCTGGTCGTCACCACCTGCCGGGCGATGCGCGCGGGCGGCATCTACGACCAGCTCGGCGGCGGCTTCCACCGTTACAGCGTCGACGGCGAGTGGCTCGTCCCGCACTTCGAGAAGATGCTCTACGACAATGCCCTGCTGCCGCCGGTCTACCTCGCCACCTGGCAGATGACGGGCCAGGCGGAGTTCGCCGACTGCGCCCGCGAGACGCTCGACTACCTGCTGCGCGACATGCGCCACCCCGACGGCGGCTTCTTCAGCGCCACCGACGCCGACAGCGAGGGCGAGGAGGGCCGCTACTTCGTCTGGACGCCCGAGCAGGTGGCGCAGGTGCTCGACCCAGCCGCCGCGGCACTGGTCGGCGAGCGGTACGGGATCACGCGGCGCGGCAACTTCGAGCATGGCGCCACCGTGCTCAGCCTGGTCCGCTCGCCCGAGGAGCTGGCCGCCGGCCGCGGCGTGACCGCCGCCGAGGTCGAGACCATGTTGTCGGAGGCCCGGGCCAGGTTGCTTGCCGCCCGGGCCGAGCGGGTGCCGCCGCTGCGCGACGAGAAGATCCTGTGCGGCTGGAACGCCTTGACCATCATCGCCCTCTGCCGCGCGGGGCTGGCGCTGGCCGAGCCGCGGTTCCTCCAGGCGGCGGTCGACTGCGGCCGATTCTTGCTCGAGACCCTGTACCCCAACGGGCGGCTACTCCGCGTCTGGTGCGACGGCCGGGCGAAGCAGCCGGCGTTCCTGGAGGATTACGCCGGCCTGGCCCTGGCGCTGCTCGAGCTGTTCGGCGCCACGGGCGATCCAGGTTGGCTGCCGCCGGCCGAACGGCTACTCGGCACGGTGCTCGACGAGTTCTGCGCCGACGGCCGGTTCTACATGACCGCCGCCGACGCCGAGCCGCTGGTGGTGCGGCCGGTCGATCAGCACGACAACGTCACGCCGAGCGGCACCACACTGGCGGTGCGGGCGCTGCTGCGCTGGTGGCACCTGACTGGCGACGAGTCGGCGCGCGCGGCGGCCGAGCAGGTCTTGCACCACCATGAAGGCAGCCTGCGCGGCTCGGTCTGGGGCGCGGCGGGCCTGCTCGCGGCGCTCGATGAGTCCCTCGCCCCACCACGCTCGGTCTGTGTCGCCGGCGAGGGCGAGGCGGCCCAGGCGCTGCTGCAGGCGGCGGCGGCCTGGCCCGACCCGAACCTGCTGGTCTGCCGCCGCCGCGCGGACGTGGCCGAGGAGCGGCTGCCGGCGCTGCTGCGCGGCCGTGACGCGGCCGGGCCGGCGGCCTTCGTGTGCCACGGGTTTGCCTGTCTCGCGCCGGTGGCGACGGCCGACGAGCTGCGCGCCGCGCTCTCGGGGTAGAGGAAACCGGCGCCGCGGTGGTGTCGTCTCCAGGTCAGGCGAACTTGCGCGGCCATTGCCGGGTTGTAACAACGGGCCGTGACAGCGCCCGGGAGGAACTTGTCATGAGGCGTACAGCCGGATGGCTGATGCTCGTTCTGGTCGGCGCGGCGGGGGCGCAGGAGCTGGACAGCCTGGTCGACCCGAAGGTGACCCTGACGGTCACCGACGAGCCGCTGCAGACGGTGCTGCAGGAGGTGACCGACCAGACCGGGGTCTCTTTCCACGCCCTCGGCGGGCGTGCGTTCCAGGCCGGCGCGTTCATGCCGGACCGGCCGGGCGACTTCGGCGCGGGCGGCGGCGAGCTGAACCCGAACGTCTCGATCGAGGCCACCGACGAGCCCTTGCGCGCGGTGCTGGCGGGACTGGAAGAGACCGCACCGGTGCGCTTTCAGCCGCTCGGGCTGAGTGCCTACCAGGTGATGCCGGCGCAGCCGCGCGGGGTGCCCGACGAGGCGATGCCGCAGACGGCCGTCGGCGACTACTCAATCTCGCTGCGCGGCGTGCGCACCGAACGGGTGAACGAGCGCTATTGGGGTGGCGGCGAAGCGGGCGGCCGGCGCAGCACGCTCGAGGCGATGGTCGACGTGGCCTGCCGCACCAATCTGGCTCAGATTGCGCTGCGCGGTATTGACGGCGGTGTCGCGGCGCAGATGGACGACCAGCCGCTGACCCTGGTGGCCGGCGGTGACGGGGCCGCGCGGCCCGGCCAGCCCGAGGCCGGCCTGGCGCCGACACGTTACCACGTGACCTACCAGCTTCCCGAACAGGACGGTCGCCACCTCGACCTCTCCGGCGGGCTGCAGGTGCGGCGCGAGGTGACCGAACACCTGTTTCGTTACCAGGACCTCGAGACCCCCGACCAGATGCTGACCGAGGGCGAGATCGACGTGACGCTGAAGAGCTGGACCCACACCGAGGGCCCGGCCGAGGGTCAGGATCCGGTCGACATCGCCATGAACGTCGCCGGCGTTCGGTTCACCCGGGGCGGCAACATGGGTCCCGGCTACCTCGCCGAGCTGGTCGTCTCGCGGCCGCTGACGCCGGCGCTGCGCGAGATGATGACCACCGGCGCGACGATGAACCTGCCGCAGCAGGTGCTCGCCCTGGGGCCGAACGGCGCGCTGGTCGACTTCTTCGGTGCCGACGGGATGATGGGCTGGATGCCGCAGATCGCCGGCGCGATGCCCGGCTTCGACGGACTGGCCGCGATGAACCAGGGCCTGTTCGTCATGCCGGGCGGCGGCGGGCAGGTCGAGCTCAACATCCAGGCTGACGCCGCGGGCGGTCGCCGGCGGGTGATCATCCGCCGGCAGCAGGACGGGCAGGAGCAGGTCGAGGTGCAGGAAATGCAGGTCGGCCCGCCGCCCGCCGGTGGTGCTGGTGCGCCCGCGGTCGAGGCGCCGATGGCGCCGCAAGTGCCCGGTGCGTTGGCCGCACCGGCCCAACCGCTTCTGCCCCAGTGGCGCGGGCAGATGCCCGCCAACATCGATCAGCGGTTCCGCCAGGCGATGGAGGCCGGGGCGAACTTCGCCCGTCAGTTCGTCGGCGCCGGCACCGGCTGGAACGCGACGCAGCCGCTGGCGACCTATGAGACGCCGATCGGCGTGCGGCGGGCGGGCACCGTGATCGCGGTGAACGCCGAGCCGCAGGGCGACGAACGGCTGGTCCAGACCTACCGCGTCTTCTTCCCCGCCGAGGAGCTGCTCGACCCGGCGCTGCTCTACGTCTCGCTGCTCGACTTTGGCGACGAGGTCGCCACCGAGCCGTTTGCGTTCGACCAGATCGCCCTCGGCGCGGAGTAAGGACCGGTCATGCCCCCGGCGCGGCCAACCGCGGCACCGCGTGAGGGGATCAGGATCACGCTCTGGCTCGCCTGGAGCGTGATCCTGATCCCGCTGCTCGGCGTCGGCCTGTTCGCGGTCACGCCGCGACGCGGCGACGACGGCCTGCTGATCGAGCTGGCGCGGTTCGACCTCGGCGCGTCCATCGTCGACGCCGCCGCCGGCGCCGACCGCCGCGGCGACCGATTGGCCGTGCTCACCGTCGACCGCGCCGTCCACGTGATCGCCGGCCAGGGGTCGGGCTTCGCGCATCAGCGAGTCGAGCTGCCCGACCTGGGCGAGCGTCCGAACCGCGGCGAGGTCAGCTTCGCCGACCTCAGCCACGATGGCCGGCTCGACCTCTGCGTGCTCTACCCGCCCTCGCTGTATGACGAGCCGGGTGTCGGGCACAACCCGCGCTGGCCGTGCATCCTGCTGGTCGACCGCGTGTCGGGCTACCGCCTGGCCGCCGTCGGCCGACAACTGCCGGTCTGGTTCGGCGACACGAGCGACAGCGGCATCCGGCTCGACGGCGAGCAACTCACCGCCCGGCTGGTCCACCGCCTCGACGGCGGGCCGACGGTCACCCGCCTGCTCGACACCGGCGAGCGCGTCCGCCACGTGATCGACGGCGAGGTGGTGCGGGCCTTCGACTGCGACGGCGATTCGAACAGCGAGCTGGTCACCGTCGGCGGTCGCCAGCCGGGTTCGGAGCAGGCGGCGCTGAGCCTGCTCCGCTGGACCGGCCGGGGCTATCGCGTGGCCTGGACGCTGCCGCTCGAGCGCGGGCGTGGCAATGGGCGGTCGATGCCGCCGCTGGTGGCCGACCTCGACCGCAACGCCGTGCCCGAGCTGATCCTGTGCGAACGCAACTCGGGCAGGGTCCGCCTGTTCACCCTTCGGCCGCCGGCCGACTGAGCGCCGCGAAGGTCACCCGCGCGGGCAGCATCACGGGTAGCGCCTCGTCGCATAAGGCGGCCAACTCGGCCGCGCCGCGGTAGCCGCGATAGGCCGCGCCGTCGCGCGTCGCGGGATGGACCGAGACTTCACTGATCCCCTCCGACAGGCGCTCGGCGATGGTCAGTAGCCGGCTCCAGGTCATCCGGCCGGCGCCGGCGATGCCGTGGCACGCCACCGGCCGCGCCAGACCGGCGGCGAGCGGTTCGGCCCGGCGCGCCAAGGCCGCCAGCAGCCGGCACTTGGGTCCGAAGGAGGGATCGACCGGCCAGCGGATAGCGGTGATGCCCCGCGCCAGGCAGGCCGGCGCCAGCCAGCGCATCACCGCCGGAACGATGTGCAGGTGGCCATGCCCGTCGACATGGTCGATGGCCAGGCCGGTGTCGAACGCGGCGTCGAGCTGCGCCTCGATCTCGGCGCGCAGCGCGAGCGGATCCACGCGGCCAGTCAGCATCCGCCAGAAGGCATCGCGGTGCCGGGCAGGATGCGGCAGGCCGGTCAGCGAGGGCAGCTCGCTCAGCGCCAGGTGCAGGCCGACGCCCAGGTTGGGCAGCTCCATGGCGAGCCGCACGGCCTGGTCGAGCGCCCGGCCGGTGAGCAGCAGCGAGGCGCTGCTGACCACCCCGTCGCGGTGCGCCTTGGCGACCGCCTGGTTGACCTCGCGGCAGAGCCCGAAGTCGTCGGCGTTGACGATCACCGACTTCACCACGTCAGCCACTCCCGCACCACTGGCCCGAGCCGCTCACAGACCGGGCCGGGCAGCCGTCGCCAGGCCGCGCGGACGAGCAGCGCGGCGGCGCTCTCCGGCGCCGGCGGCGGGCCGCCGCCGACCCGCGCCCAGGTGACCCGGCGGCAGCCCCACTTCAGCTTGTATTGCCGCTGGCCGGCGTAGCGCATGGTGCCGAACTCGAACCGCCGCAGGCCGGCGGCGGCCGCCCAGGCGATGAACGCCGCGTGGACCGCGTCGACAGCGCGCAGCTCCCACGCCGTCGGGTCGCTGACGATCTGCGTGAGGCAGACCGACTGACCCACGGCAAAGCCCAGCAACTGCGCCACCGGGCGGCCCCGCCACCAGGCAACGAAAAGCTGCCAACGGCCGGCCAAGCCGGTCGCCACGGCCGACCAGTAGCGCCGAGAGAGGGCCGGAGTGCCGTGCCGCCGGTGCATCCAATCGAGATAGTCCGGCACGAACAGCCGAACCAGCGTCTCGGGCGCGGTCACCCGCACCACCCGCACGCCCTCGCGCGCGGCCTTGCGCAGCGCCTTGTGTACTTGGCGGTCGAAGCGCCGTTCGACCTCGCCGTCGAGGTCGAGCACGGCATAGTCGGCGATCGGCTCAGCCGGTTGGCCGGGCGGCGTCCAGTCGACCAGCCGCAGCTCGGGCCGGCCGGCGGCGGCGAGCAGCGCGTCGAGGCACTCGGTATCGCCGTCGTCGGTCAGCAGCGGCCCGCCCGGCTCGTAGAACGGCAGTGAGAGCCGCCGGCCGCCGCGGGTGACCACGTAGGGCAGCAGGCCGCGCAGGTCGTCGGCGAGGGCCACCCGCACGCGGTACCCGGTGCCGGCTTCGAGTGCCGCCAGATGGCCGCTGAACTGCGCGAAGCTGCCGCGTGGGTGGCGCGCGACGTAGGCGTCGTAGCGGGCGCAGTCCAGCGTGGCGAGCTTCTCGAGGCGGACGTTCACGGCCCGAGTGTCCGCCCGAACCGGAGGCGATCGAGGCCGAACTCGGTGAACCGAGCCAGCTCGACGAACCCCAGCCCGCGGTAGAAGCCGACCGCCGGGTTGTCGGCGTTGACCGACAGCTCGTAGCCGGAGACGCCGCGCTCGCGCATCGCCGCGTCGAACGCCTCGACCAGCCGTCGGCCGAGGCCCTGCCGGTGGTGGTCCGGCCGCACGGCCAAGTAGATCAGCTCGGCGCCGCTGGCCGGCGCGCCGCGCAGATGCCGCCACAACCGCGGCCGACGCAGCAGCGCGAACGCGGTGATCAGCCCACACATCGGGTCGCTCCGCGCCACGCGGCGGTAGTAGCCGTCGACCTCGGTGGTGCCGAGCACCACGCCGGCGACCCGGTCGTCTGCCTCGACGACCAGACCGACGGTCTCTTCGAGCCGTGACGCGGCGTGGTAGAAGGCGGACACGGCGGCGGGGCCGAGCTCGGTCAGCAGGCCGTGGAGCTGGGTCCAGTGCATGGTCGCGGCGGCGGCCGAGTCGTCGTCGCGCAGCGGCCGGATGGTCTCGCTCACGCCGGCTCCTCGAAGCCGAGCGCCTCGCGGACGAGGTAGCGCGGTCGCGCCTTGACCTCCTCATAAATCCGCGCCACATACTCGCCGAGGATGCCGAGGAAGACGAGCTGCAGGCCGCCGAGGAAGAGAATCAGCACCACCAGCGTGGTCCAGCCCGGCACGTTGCGGTTGGTGAACAGCTTGTGGTAGACAATCAGCAGGGCATAGAGGAACCCGCTCAAGGCGACCAGCACGCCGGTGACGCTGGCCATCTGCAGCGGCACCGACGAGAAACCGGTGATGCCGTCGACGGCGAAGCGGATCATCCGGCCGAGCGAGTACTTCGACTCGCCGGCGGCCCGCTCGCCGGCCTGGTACTCGACCACCGCCTGATCGAATCCGACCCAGGAGATCAGGCCGCGCAGGAACCGCGCCCGCTCGGGCATCTGGCGCAGGCAGTCGACCACCTGGCGGTCGAGCAACCGAAAGTCCGCCGCGCCGGGCGGCACGGGAGTCTGCGACAGCCGGTTCATCAGGCGGTAGAACAACGCCGAGGTGAGGCGCTTGAGCAGCCCCAGCCGCGGCGCGTCGGTGCGCTTGGTGTAGACGATGGCCGCGCCGGCGCGCCAGCGGGCGACCAGCTCGCCGATCTGCTCGGGCGGGTGCTGCAGATCGGCGTCGAGGGTGATCACCGCGTCGCCACGCGCATGATCGAGCCCGGCGGTGAGCGCGACCTGATGACCGAAGTTGCGGCTCAGCCGGAGGTAGCGCAGCCGGCCGTCGGCGGCCACGCGGCGGCGCATCAGCGCGGGCGTCTCGTCGCTGCTGCCGTCGTCGACAATCAGGATCTCGTAGCTCTCACCCAGCTCCGCCAGCGTCGAGGCGAGCCGGTCGAGCAGGCGTGGCAGGTTGTCGGCCTCGTTGAAGGCC
>CAYONP010000034.1:0-52471 GCA_964405335.1 uncultured Fimbriimonadaceae bacterium | reverse complement strand
GGGTCGCGAACGGTGGAGATTGTACAGGGCGGGTCTCAGACCCGCCCGAATGCCGACGAGCCCGCTTCCAGAGCGGATCGACTCACTGGCGGGCAGGTCTGAGACCTGTCCCTGCCACGATAGTCAACACGCCCGTAACGCCGGCTGACAACTCGCTCAAGTGCGCGAGCTGCCCCGGCGCGCGGTCGGGCAGTGTGCCGCTTCGCGTCACCGCCGGTTGCCAACCGGCGCTACGATGCGGCCGGCGAAACGGCCAGGCGGTCGCCTGCCGCTCGGCGGCCGGATCGGCGTGGACTACGTCTCGGCCTCCCGCTCCGCCAGGACCCGCATCCAGCGGCTCTCCGGCTCCTGCTCGCCCCGCCGCCAGCCGACCATCTCGCGCGCAAGCGAGACGAACACGCTGCACGGCTCGTAGCATGGAATCTCGGGGCGATCCTGGACCGTCTCGACCGGCAGGATCGAGTCGATCGCCCACAGCCGCCGGCGGACACAGTCGCCGCAGAGGACCTCGGTCGCGGCCGCCGCGTCGGTGTCGTCGAGCCGCTTGACCAGACCGTACTGCCCGGTCTGCCGGCGCTGCACCTCACGCCACGAGAGCACCCGCAGCCGGCCGGTCTGCGCCGCGTGCCAGAGCGCCAGCGCGGCGGGGTAGATTGCTTCGATCGCGGCCACCAGCGCCGCGTCGTCGAGATCCTCGAGCCGCCAGCCGGCGACCAGGTCGCGGGCGGTGGCCAGTGGCCGGTACTCGCCCTCGGCGTCGAACCGGGCGAGGTTGAACAGATCGCCTGGAGGGCACTCGCCGGGCGGGTCATCGTCGGCATGTGAGAGCCGCCAGCCCTGGTCGATGCGGAGCTGGCCGAGACAGAGCGGCAGCGGTTGGTCGCCGAGCCAGGTGAGGAATGCGGTTGCCCAGGTTGCGGTCATCCAGCGGTGGTCCGGGCCAGCGCGCCGTCGGCCAGGTGTTCGATCACCTCGACCATCACCGGGTCGCCGCCCACCGCCGAAGTGTACCAGACGGTGCGCCCGCCGACCCGCGCCGGGCTGGTCCAGCCGTGCCGCGGCAGGCCGAGCGCGGCGGGGATATCCTCGAGCGTGTGATAGCCGTCGGAGACGAACAGCGGCACGGCGACCAGGTCGCCGGCCACGCCCGCGGCGACCTCGGCCAGGTCGGGCTGTGAGTCGATGAACGCCGGCTCGACCGCGGCGAACCAGCCGGCGGTGCGGAGTCGCTCGACGTGCTCGAGCAACACCCGCTCCGAGTTGCGGTTCTGCACCGTGCCGTGGCCGACGACCAGCAGCGTCAGCGCGTCCAGCGGTCGCTCGCCGGCGACGGCGCGGCCGGCGCGCTGGTGGATCACGTCGATCATCCGCTCGTCGCAGCCGACCGGCGCGGTGTAGTGGATGGTCTGCCCGTCTCGCCGGGTGACCGGCCCGTCGAGCTCCAGTTCGCGCGGGACAACGCGGTCGGAGAAGTAGCCCTCGGCCATGAACAGCGGGACGATGACGACGGTCTCGGCGTCGACCAGGTATCGGGCGTCGCGGAGCGAGGGCGACTCCTTCCAGAACACGGCTTCGACCTGGGCAAACCGGCCGCTCCGGCGCAGCGCGGCGAGGTGCGCGCGGGCCGAGTCGCCGCTGGTCGCGCTCTGGTGGCTGCCATGGGCGGCCAGGATGAGGGCGGGTCGGCCCCCGTTCCCGACGCCACTGGTCTGCGCGGCTACCGGCAGCGGTGCCGCCGGTCCAGACGTCGGTGCGCGTTGATCTGACTCCCCTCTCCCGCGTCGCGCGGGGGAGGGGTCGGGGGTGGGGGCGTCGCCGGCCGCCGCATCGCGGTCCGTTGCGTCCGTCGGCTCCGGTCGGTTCATGCACCAGCAAACGGTGGTACCATGAGCCGCGGTTCCAGCATTGGTCGGCAGGCGATTGAAGAACCGCGCGGGCCGGCACGTTGGAGCCGGGGAGCGGCCCACCGCTCCACGCCCGCAGTGGGAGCAGAGTGCCGATGAGGTTCGTATCGCTGCTGTGCGGCCTGGCCCTGGTGCTGCCGGCGGCCGCCGAAAACGGCTACCGCAACGTGGTCAACGCCCCCCACGCCACCGTCGCCGACGGACCGCTGGGCTGGTCGGTGATCGATGTCGACCGACCCGGCGACGTGGCCGAGCGAGTCACCCGCCTGCGCGGCGAGTCGCACCGCGGCTTCGGCCGACGCGAGGCTCCGCCCTGGTTCAAGCTGTTGCAGGAGCGCGGCTTGCTGCCGCGCAATCAGCCCCTGCCGGCGATGCCGCGGCTGGTCGCCACGCGGACCAACGGTCGCCTGAACCTGCCCGACCTGACCCGCAGCCGGCAGGCGGGCGGCCTGGGCGACGACGCGAACCGGCTCAGCTTCACCTTCGGCCCGGCCGCCGGCGATCCCAACGGCGTGGCCTGGAGCGCGCAACAGCAGCAGCAGATCAGCGACTTCCTGACCGAACTCGAGGCCAGCCTGCTGCTGGTCTACGGCCCACCGGCCTTCGCCAACACCGTGCGCGTGGTCCACGATCCGGCGCTCAACGAACTGAACATGGCGATCTACGACGCCAGCAACAACGAGATCCGGATCGAGCTGCTCAACGACGTCGACCATCAGCCGGCCGCCACGCCGATCGACGAGTTCGATCTCTATGTCCTGACCCTGGTCACCCTGTACGCCTACCGCGACGAGGCGGCGCTGTTCCACGATGCCTGGGAAGACGGCATGGCCCGCGCGGCGCAGTTGCTGGCCATCAGCTTGGCCGAGCCCGACTTCGGCTTCCTTGCCCGCGACTTCAATCTGCTCTTCACCGCCTACGACGTGCTCAACCAGCCGGGGCTGGGCAACCCGACCTTCCTCGGCGCCGACAGCGGCAGCGACGCGGTGATCCTGCGCGAGGCGCTGGGCATCGTGCGCGCCTACCTGGCGCAGGCCGCCTGGCTCAAGGTCTATGCCGAGAACAACTCCCTGTTCCGCGAGTTCAACGACGCCTATTACGCCGCGCTGGCGGGCAACAGCGCCCTGGCCGCCGACGTCCCGCGGCTGAAGGCCATCGTGCGCGGGCTGGCGCCGCAGGTCGAGGGGCTCGAGTTCGGCGACTGGTACCGCCGGCAGCACGTGCTCGACACCAGCCTGGTGCCGGGCGCCAAGCTGTTCGTGTTCAACATCCCGCAGAAAGACTTCATCACCGGCGAGCCGACCAACTCGCTGCCGATGAACGTCTACCACTTCGCCACCACGGTCACCGGCCAGCAGGTGCCGCTGACCGGCCGGGTGACCTTTCGCTATTTCGCCTATGACGAGTTTGACCTGACCGGCGCGGTGCAGGGCGCCAGCGGCACCGCCGGGATCGAGGCCGAGCTCGGCGCCGCGGGCAATCCGGCCGGCATCGCCAGCGCCGTGCCGCTGTTCTTCAACATAGCCGGCGACCAGCAGGTGCAGCAGCAGCGGATCGAGGTCCATGTCCAGGTTAACGGCGTCGACCGGCTGGTCTACTTCCCCAACGACGTCGCCGCCGACGACAACCGGGCTCGGAACCAGCTCTACGGCCTGGTCACCAACGGCTTCCAGGGCAGGCTGACCATCAACATCGAGGGCAAGGACCCGATTGAAGCGGACGTCATCCAGGGCGCCTTCCGCGCGCGGCTGCCCGGCTCGCTGCCGGTGCCCGCGCGAGCGACCCTGAGCTGGGAGCCCGACGGCTCGGGTGGGTCGCAGCTCGAGGAGCAGCAGCGCAACGTCATGTTCCTCGGCCCGATCGGCAGCGGCATCGACGTCGAGAACGGCGACGCCATTCTGATTGTCGACACGCCGCCGGAGCAGTTCACGGCGCTGCAGCAGGCCGTGCCGGCGGGGCTGGGGATGATCACCGTGCCGGCCTTCGCGCGGCGGCAGAACGAATCGGAGATCCTCGGCGTCGGCATCGGCGAGCTGCTGATGGCCCGCGCCGACGGCGCGGTGGCCACAGCCGAGCCGTACCGGCTGGGCAGCATCTATCGTCTGTTTCCCAACGTGCCGGCGTTCCGGCCGGGCTTCGCCTACTGGGTCAAGGCCCTCGGCGCGCTGACGCTTCAGTTCGACGGCGTGCCGGCGCGGCGAGACCAGCCGTTCCGGCAGCACTACCCGCCGGGCTGGCAGCAGTTCGGCAACCCGTTCAGCGACTTGAACATCCGGCTCGGTGCGCTGCGGCTGCAGTCGCCCGACGGCAGCGACGAGATGTCGCTGGCCGAGGCGCAGACCCGTGGCCTGGTTTCCAGCGGCGTGTTCCGCTACAACCGTACCACCGGCGGCTACGCGCTGCTTGGGCCGAACGACGTGCTGACGCCGTTCGAGGGCTTCTGGATCAACATCCTCGACAGCCGTGGGGCGACCATCATCTACCCCAACACCGTCGGCGCCGGGTCGCGCGGCGTGGCCAACCGCGGGCGATCGGGCGAGGGCGGCCGATGGGAGGTGCAACTGGTCGCCACCGGCGACGGCGCCGCCGATCACGCCACGCGGTTCGGCGTGGCGCCGGGTGCCGGCGAGCAGTTCAGCAGCCTCGACAGCCTGAAGCCGCCGCCGTTCGGGCCATACGTGCAGGTCAGCTTCCCGCACACCCAGTGGGGCGCCGCCAGCGGTCGCTATGCGGTCGATCTGCGCGAGGCCAACGGCGCGGCCAAGTCGTGGGACCTGGCCGTCGAGACCAACCTGCCCGAGCGCGAGGTGAGCCTGAGCTGGCCGAACCTGGCCGAGGTGCCGAGTGGCGTCAGTCTGGTGCTCGAGGACCTGGACAGCGGCGCCAAGCGGTTCATGCGCAGCACCGGCGGCTACCGCTTCCCGGTCGAGGCGACGGCGGGCCGGCGCCGGCTGCGCATCACCGCCGAGCCGATGCGCGCCGGCCGGTTGCAGGTGCTCGACCTGCGCGGGGTGACCACGCGTGCGGGCGGGTCGGTCTTCTACCAACTCAGCGCGCCGGCCGAGGTGACCATCTATCTGGCCAGCCAGAGCGGCCGCCGGCTGGGCGAGCTGGTCCGCGGCCGGGCGAGCGGGACGGGTCAGAACGAGGTGCCGTTCCGCGCGGTCGACGCGACGGGTCGGCCGCTGCCGCGCGGCATCTACCGCTTGGAGATGATCGCCGTCGGCGAAGATGGGCAACAGCAGCGGACGAGCCGCGTGGTGCGGGTGGAGCGGTGACGATGACGAGGCGGACGATCTGGCTCTTTGGCGTGATGCTCGGCGGCGCCCTGCTGCTCGGCGGCTGCAGCTCCAGCGGCGGAGGCGGTGGGGGCGGCAACAACAACGGCGGCGACGACGACGAGGTCGTCGTGGTGCCGAACCAGTTCTCGGCCGAGCCCGAGCAGGAGGTGCAGCTCGCGCCGTCGATCGCCGGCGTCAGCAATCCACGCTTCCAGTTCACGGTCATTCCCCCGGCCGGTCTGCAGACGCGCCAGGCCGACGAGGTGGCCCGGTTGTTCGGCTCGGTCGACAGCGACGGTTTGTTTGTTGCCGGCGTCGACGCGACCGAGGGCGCGCGTGGCTCGGTCCGCGTGCAGGAGCAGACGACCGGCGCGCGCACCGATGTCGCGCTAGTGATTGTCCGGCCGGTGCGGACGGTGGTGATCGAGCCCGACAGCGCCTCGCTGCTCGCCGGCCAGACGGTCACCTTCCGGGCCACGGCGTTTGACTTCGCCGACGAGCAGATCGGCGGCGTGCTGGTCGACTGGCGGGTCGAGGGCGGCGTCGGCACCATCGACAAGGCGGGCGCCTTCCGCGGCACCAGTGCCGGTGAGGGCATGGTCGCGGCGCGCGTCGGCCTGGCGCCGGTGGCCCGCGTCGAGGTGACCGTGGTCGGGACGGTCACCGGGCTGTCGATCGTGCCGTTGGGCAATCCGGTCGAGATTGAGACCGGCACGACCCGCCAGTTCCGTGCGATTGTCAGCGACGGGTCGGGCAACCAGACCGAGGTCGAGGCGGACTGGTCGGTCACGCCGGCGGGGCTCGGCACCATTGATGCCGACGGCCAGTTCACCGCCGGAGCGAGCGGGCAGGAAGGTCAGATCCGGGCCACGGCACAGGGCGAGTCGGTCAGTGTGCCGGTGCGCATCGTCGACCTGATCACGCCGCCGGGCGACCTGCCGGGCAATGTCTTCGGCCAGGTCACCGACGCGGCTGATGCGCCGGTGGCCGGCGCGACGGTGACTGCCACGCGGCTGGCCGACGAGGTCGAGGTCGACTCGGTAGCGGCCGATGCAACGGGCCGGTTCGGCTTTTTCCTGCCGGCGGGGAACTACCGCATCGAGGCGACGGCGGCGGCTGGGACGGCCGACCGCAACGTGACCCTGCCGGCGCAGGATGTGCGGGTGCGGGCCGATCTGGAGCTGGCGCCGTGAGGCGCGAAACGGGGATTGGCACGGACATGTCGGACATGGTAAGATGCCTGCTGGTCCCGTCGGCGGGCCGTCGGGAACGACAGAGCGGACACGCCCAGAAGGACAACGGTAACATGCGCCCTGATTCCGGAGCGCCCGCGCGGCGCCTGCTGCTCATCGGCATGACCCTCGCGGCCGGCCTGCTGGCTGGCTGCAGCAGCGGCGGCAACACCATCGTCGGCGCCAACCGCTCGATCAGCGGTCGGGTCACCAACGCTTCGACCGGCAATGCGATTGCCGGGGCGACCGTCTCGGGCCACGGCCGCTCGGCGACCACCGACGCCAGCGGCAACTACACGCTCACCGGCCTGCCCGACACCGGCACGCTGACGCTGTCGGCCAGCGCCGCCGGGTTCGACACCTCCGCGGTCGACATCGCCAGCGCCTCGCAGACCGCACAGGATTTCGCCCTGGTGCCGTCCAGCGGCGGGTTCGACGTCTCTCAGCCACCGCCGCCGCCGGTCTTCGACTGAGGCGCGCGCTGAGCCGCACCGGTTCGGTTGGGCAACGGGCCGCGGGTCGCCGCGGCCCGACGTGATTGCACCATGCGGCGGCGCCTTCTGCTTACCCTGGTCGGTAGCCTCGGTCCGCTCGTTCTGGCCGCCGTCTGGTTCGAGGTGCTCCGTTCGCGAGCCGGCGCCGAGGAGCCGCTGCACGCCGAAGAGCAGCCGCCGGCGCTGCTCTTCTCGCACCATATCGAACGCTTCCGCGACCGTCAGGGGCGGGTCACCTGGCAGATCGAGGCCGACCAGGTCGAACTCCTCGCCAGCGGCGACGAACTCGCTCGCGGCCTGACCCACGGCCAGTTCTTCAACCAGGGCCAGCCCGAGGTCCACCTGCGAGCCGACCTCGCCCAGCGCGATCATCGCACCGGCAACATCCACGCGCGCGGCCACATCGCGCTGCTCAGCGAGCGCGGCGTGCAGCTCCGCGCCGAGAGCGTCTACTGGTTCGAGACCGAAGGCCGGCTGGTCGTCCCCGACCTTGAGCTGCTCGAATGGCGCGAGCCGGAGAACCCCGCCGCGACGCCGGTCAGCGTGGTCACGCCACGCATCTTCTTCTGGCCGCGCGAGGGCCGGCTGCTGTTCCCCGACGAGCTGGCCGGCAAGCACGGGCAGGACACCTTCAAGGCCGCCGGCGCGAGCGTGATGCTCGAGACCAGTCGCCTGCGGCTCGAGGGTCCGGCCGCCGTCGACGCCTACTTGGCACTGACCGATCAGCCCGGTGCCAAGCCGCTGCAGAAGCGCCTGCAGGGCCGGGTCGAAGAGGGCGGCGCGATTGCCTACAACGTCCGCGCCGGGAGCCTGTTGGTCGAGGGTGGCGCGACCATCGCCATCCCTGCCGACCGGCTCACCGTGCGCTGTGCCAAGGCCGTCTACGACGGGCCGGAGCGGGGCGTCGCCGAACTCAGCGGCGGGGTCACGATCGAGACGGCCGACGGCACGGTCAGCGGGCGGCGGGCGACCATCGAGACGCAGCGGCAGCGGATGATCATGCCGGGGCCGGTCGAGCTGCGGTTGGACGGCTCGAACATCACCGCTGGACGGCTCGTTTACTACTACGAGACCGGCCGCACCCGGGCCGAGGCAAGCGGCGGCGTGACCGTCGTCACCGGCGAGACGACGGTGCGCGCGCCGTCGGCCTCGATCGACCTCGAGGCGAAGGTGGCGCTGCTGACCGGCAAGGTGCGGTTGAGCCACAACGCCGTGGCGCCGGACGGCGAGCCGTTGCCGGTGCTGGTCACCTGCCGGCGGTTGAGGCATGCTTTCGGGGCCGCCGGGCGCGAGTCGACGGCGACCGGTAGCCTGCGCCTGCAGACCAGCGAGGGCGACGCGCAGGCCGACCGGCTGGTCTTCGACCACGATGCCGAGGTGCTGCTGCTCGAGGGCAACGTGCGGTTTCACGGCAAAAACCGCGAGACGGCGCGCGCGGGCCGGGCGCGGTATGATATCGGCGCGCGCGAGCTGGTCGTCGAGCAGGCTGAGCGGGCGTCGGTGTTCATCGAGCTCGAGCCGTAGCGGAGAAGACGATGCGCAGACAGGTGCGCTGGTGGACGCTGGTCGGGCTCGTCGTCGGGCTGTCGGTCCTGCGCGCCGAGCCGCCACCCGACGACCCGCCCGACGATCCCCCGGGCGATGCGCCGGCGGCGAACGACACGACGACCATCGGCCCCGGTGACGAGCCGGGCGTCGACCCCATCGATGCCGCGGGCGCCGGCGAGGTGCCGCCGCGGCCCGACGACATCGTCCCCCCGCTGCCGCCGCCGGAGCGCCGGCAGGCGTTCATCAACGCGCTCGAGCCGAACACGTTCGTTCGCACCTGGGGCGAAGACAACAAGACCATCGCCCGCGGTCGCCTGCAGATGGTCATTCCCGACGACGAGGTGATTCTCTACTGCAATGCGGTCGACTACGCCGGCCACGAGACCGGCGAGGCGACGCTGACCGGCGATCTGCGCGTCGAGACCGGCGCGCTGAGCCGCGACGAGAACGGGATCTACAGCATCGCCGAACCCGAGAACGTGCTCACCGGCGAGTTCGCTTACGTGTTCACCAAGGAGAAGCGGATCGCCGTCGACGGCAACGTGATTGTCGTCCACCGGCCGCTCGAGCCGGCGCCGCCCGACGCCGACGAGGTGACCCAGGCGCGGCACGACGTGACCACCGTCTATTGCGATCTGCTCAACTACTGGTACCGCAAGGGCGACCGCAAGGCGGTGCTGCAGCCACGGCTGCCCAACACGCGGATCCGGTTCGAGCAGGCGACGCGACGCGGCACCGCCGGTCTGGCGAAGTTCTACGATTTCGAGGAGGGCCAGTCCGAGACCGGCGACGTGCTCGACCTGCACGGCAACGTCGTCGCCGAGGACGACAAGGGGCAGATGTTCAAGGCCGAGTTGTGCCGGCTCTACGTCGATCTCGACGAGGCGCACATGCACAACGTGCAGCAACTGGTGATCAACCTCGACGAGGACGAGCTGCCGCCGCCGGCCACCGAGCCGCCGCCGTTGACCGGCGGAGAGCCGGTCGAGTCGGCACCCGCCCAGCCGCCCGGCCCGACGCCGCCGGAGGAGCCGTGAGCACCGGCGAGCCGTGCCGTGGCACGCCACGGAGCGCGGGCGTCCCCGCCCGCTCGGCGGCCCGTGCGCCGGCGCCCTGCACGGGCGACCACAAGGGCCGCCCCAACCGCGCGATCGAGGCGCCCTGCACGGGCGACCACAAGGGCCGCCCCTACCGCGGCCGGTCGGCCGGACGCGTCACTCGCCAATGCCGGCCCACACGCCGGAGTCGCCGATGCACGTCGTGATCATGGCCGGCGGCAGCGGCACTCGGCTCTGGCCGATGTCGCGGCGTGCCCGGCCGAAGCAGTTCCAAGCGCTGGTCAGCGAGCAGAGCCTGTTGCAGGAGACCTGGCAGCGCGTGCTGCCGGTGGCCGAGCGAATCTACGTCGCCACCACCCGGCCGCTGGTCGACCAGGTGGTCGACCAGCTCCCGGCGCTGCCTCGCGACCAGATCTTGATCGAGCCGGTGGGCCGCAACACCGGGCCGGCCATCGGCTACGCCGCCGCGGTGCTGGCGCAGCGTGACCCCGAGGCGACGGTGGCCACCGTCCACTCCGACCACGTCATCGGCCGGCCCGAGGCGTTTGCCGAGGCCCTGCGGCGGGCCGCCGAGACGATTGCCGCGCAGCCCGACCGACTGATGACCATCGGCCTCCAGCCGAGCTGGGGCAACCCCGGCTTCGGCTACATCAAGGCCGCGGGCGACGGAGCGGTGCGGGCCGTCGAGCGGTTCGAGGAGAAGCCCAGCGCCGAGGTGGCCGAGGCTTACTTCCGGTCGGGCGACTACTTCTGGAACGCCGGCTACTTCGTCTTCCGCGCGTCCAACATGCTGCGCCGCATCGAGCAGTATGCGCCGGCGCTGCACGCCGGGCTGTGCCGCATCGTTTCCGATCCGGCCAGCCTCGAGGCCGAGTACGCAGGCTTCAACCCGGCGCCGATCGACACTCTGATCTTCGAGCCGGAGAGTCGGGCCGGGCGCGTGCTGGTCATCCCGGCCGAGCTGGACTGGGACGACGTCGGCTCGTGGCAGGCGCTGCGCGACATCCGGCGCGTGCCGGGCGAGGCCAACGTCACTCGTGGCGAGGTGGTGACCATCGACAGCGCGGGTTGCCTGGTCTATGCGGGCGACCGGCTGGTCGCCCTGATCGGACTCGAGGACCTGGTCGTGGTCGACACGCCCGACGCGCTGCTGATCGCCCGCGCCGACCGCGCGCACGAGGTGCAGGCGGTGCTGGCCAGGCTGGGCGAAGCCGACCCGCGGCGGTAGTGCGTCGCGGCGTCGTTACAGGTCGAGCTCGACGTCGCGGCCGCTCGACATCCGCCGCTGGCCGCTCATCCGCTCGACCCACTCGTCGGCGCTCAGCTCCTCGCCGGTCTCGCGCGACTGGCCGACGTCGAACTGGTAGAACGGCCGGCCCTGGTCGTCGCTGTCGAGGGTGCAGAAGCCCTCGCGGGCGAGTTCGTCGAGCAGCGCGCGCGCCGCTTTGACGGTCAGGCCGCGGGTCTCCATGGCCACCTGCGCCGGCGAGATGAGCCCGTCGTGCCGGGCCGCGATTTCGAGGATGCTGCGCTCCTGCAGCTCGCGCAGGCGCTCGCGCGCGGCCTGCTTGTCGGCCAGCATGGCCCGGATGTTGAGCCCGGCCAGCGCCCACATCACGCCGGTCAGGCCGAGAAAGAAGAGCATCATGCTCAAGCCCTCGGCGCTGCTGAAGGCGACGAAGGCAAAGAACAGACCGGTCGCCGTCAGACAGCCGGCGCCACAGCCGCGCGATGACATCAGGCCGCGCTCCTCGCCGGTCCTTTCGAACCGACCCAGCCCAATCCTCCACCTCCAAAGCACGGGGTCAGATCCCACCATCATCTGACATGTTGCGCCACTGCCCGCGATGGTAACCCGCGGCAGAATCTCGGGGTCTGACCCCGAGATCTTCTGTGTTGTTATGGATTGGGGCTGGATGGTAACCAACCAGAAGATTTCGGGGTCTGACCCCGGGATCTGCGATGGTGGGAACCGGACACCGCGGGTGGGCGATGGCATGATGGTGCGATCGTCCGCGGGAGAACGCGTTGAGTCGCAAGCAGGAGCTTTCGCCGGCCGTGGTCTATGCCGCCGCGTTTCAGGTGCTGTGGGGGCTGATCTGGGTCTTTCAGGCGTTCGAGTCGAGTCTGTTCCTGATCCAATTGCTCATCCTCAGTCTCTCGGTCGGCCACTTCTACGCCGCCTATGGGCTCTTCCGCGGCTTCGAGTGGGGCCGGCAGCGGGCGGTTCAGCTCTGCGGGTTCGATGTCCTCAATGCCGTCTATCGCCTGCTCACCGGCCATCTCAGCCCGCTCGGCGCGCTGCTCACCTTAGGCATGCCGCTGTACACCCTCAGTGTGCTCAACGACGAGGAGGTGCGCGAGCGCTTCTCGTGAGCCGTGGAGGGAATGCCCGCGACGGCCGAATCGTACCGGGGGACAGCCGCTGACACGGCTGGGAGAGGGATCGATGGCTGCCTTCCGCCGGCGCTGCCTGGCGCTCGCCGCGTTGCTCTGCTGTGGCCTGCCCGGCCGCGCGCTGCTGCCCGCGCTGACCGACCACACGCTGCCGACGGCCGCTGGCGAGCGGACCATCAGCGTGCCGCGCGACTGGCAGTTGGCGCCCACCGAGACCGGCCTGCGGATGCAGCGCGATCCGCAAACCACGCTGTTCGGCGCGGCCAGCCTCGAGTTCTTCCGCTACGAGACGGCGCCGTCGCCCGACACCTTCATCCACACGGCGCTCGACCGCTGGGCCGGCGAGCTGCCCGATTTCGAGGTGCTCGAGGTCAGCGCCCCCGACGAGCGCCCGAGGGTGCGGCTGGCGAAGGTCCGCTTCCGGCTCAACGGCTTTGTCTGCAGCGGCTCGGTGATGGCGGTGATCGGCCGCCAGACCGGCACCCTCGGGTTCGGCTACGCCGAGGCGGTGACCGCCCGCCGCCTGCAGCTCGACGAGCTGGTGCCGCTGCTCGTCGCCGGTACGTACGAGGCCTTCCCGGTCCGCGCGGTCGGCGCCGATCCCGCGGCGGCGCAGGCCCAGGCACAGGCGGTCGAGGAGCTCTACGGCAGCGGCGGCGATGACCTCAAGTCGCTGCTTACCGAGCTTGACGACAACGGTCAGATGGACCTTGCCCTGCTCGGCCGCTGCGGCATGTTCCAGCCGTTGCTCCGCTCGCTCAAGAGCTTCCTCGTGCCGTACCTCTCGGAGCGCGAGCAGGAGCGGATTGGGCAGGCCGAGATCTACTGCATCCCGGGCCAGGACTTCAACGCCTTCGCGCTCGGCCGCAACGACCTCGGCCCGGGGTTCGTCGCCTTCTTCGCCGGCATGTGCGACCCGTTCGCCCGCGCCGCCGAGCATTACTGCGCCCTGCGCGAGCAGGGCCTGCCCGCCGGCGAGTTGAGCGGGCGGTTGACCGACTACACCAGCGAGCTGGCGGTGGCCATTCTGGCCGGCGAGCCGTTGCCCGAACCGGAGTCGATCGACTGGGCCGACCAGGAGCAGGTCAACCGCTTCGTGAAGGTGTTCAACAGCATGATCGGCACGGTCATGGCGCACGAGATGGCTCACTACTACATGCGCCACAGTGAGAGCGGGCAGACCCCCGACCCGCACAGCATCCAGCAGCGTGAGGTGGCTGCCGACGCGGCGGCGGTGCGGCATCTGCAGCACGTGGCCGACGAGTCGAGCGAGTTTTGGGAGGGCGGCATCATCCACTGCTTCGGGCTCTTCGCCACCATCGACAACGTGATGAAGCAGGCCACCGGCGCGCAGCAGATGCCCGAATACATGTCGACTCATCCATTCGGTGAGACGCGGCTGAGCATGGCCGCGGCGATGGTCGGCGCCGACAACCTGGCCATGCGCCACGACCCGTGGAACCCCGGCGGCGAGCTCGAGGCCAGCGGCGCCGGTGTGCAGGTGGTCGGCGGGCTGGGCCAGGTTGCCGGCCTGGGCGGCGGCGCGCCGCCCGACATTCCGGCCGGCGGCACACCGGTCTTCCAGCACCCGGTCTCGGGCGCCCGGCTGCCCGTGCCGGCCGGCTGGGAAGGGATGTTCGACCCGGCGACCGGTCTGGTGGTCATGGCCCGCATCGGCCAGGACGGCACGCTGCCGATGATCGGCTACAGCACCGGCGGCGACTACCCGTCGGCCCGCGCGGTGGTCGAGGACGTGCTGGCCAACCTGCGCGCCAGCGCGGGGCCGGCCGAGGTGCTGCGCGACGAACCGCTGCAGCGCGAGGGACCGCCGCTCGAAGCGCATCTGATGGTCGCGCACGGCAACTACGCGGTCGGTCCGGCGACCATCGTCTCGATTGGCATCCTCGCCGGCGGGCAGGCTCACGGGCTGTTGTTGCTCACCGCCGACCCCGAGGCCGACGTGCCGGTGCTGCTCGAGATCTTCGGCGGGATGCAGTTCTAGTGGTCGGCCGGGCGGCCGAGCGGCTGCGCGCCGATTGGCTCGCCGCCCGGGCGGTGGCCGACGACCCAGAGAGCACGGACCGCCACGCGCTGACCGCCGCGATCGGCCTGCTCGCCTGCGCCTTGGCGCCCGACGCGACGGCGCTGGAGACCTGCGGCCGGCTGATCCGCGACCTGGCCGGGGCGAGCCACGGGCCGTCTCGTTCGGCGCTGCTTCTGGCGCTGACCGCGGCACGCCACGCCTGCGCCGCGAGCGAGGAGGCGCAGCGGGCGCTGGCGGCGGCGTTTCAGGCGGCCGACCAGGCCGCAGCCGAGGCGCCGCGCGGCGCGCGCGACGAAGCCCTCGAACGCGGCACCGGCGAGCTGCTGCGGGCGGCGGCCGCCTGGCTCGACCAATCGCTGAGCCTGACAGCCGGCGCGTCGGCCGCGGCGCCGACCGCCGCGGCGGCGCTGGAGCAGGGCTCGCGCGCCCTGGCCCGCTCGCTCGGGGCGGTGAGCGGGGCGGTGCCGGAAGGTGCACGGGCGGCGGCGGTGGAGTGGTGTCTGAGGGCGGCGGTGGCGGCCGGGCAGGAATCGTGAGCCGAGGTTTATTGCCCTCGCCGGTCGGGAATGTCATACTGGACCGTGGCGGGCGCTCCCCGGGCATGCCCCAGCCCGCGCGGTGGTTCCGGTCGTATCCGGAGCGGTGCGTTCCCCGTGATCGTTCGATTCCCCTGTTCCGTCCCTGGTGCGCCGACGTACGTCCGAACCGTCTCGAAGAGCGAGGAGGAGGGTGTCGCGGAGTGCCGAAGGGGCGCGGGTCAACTTGACAAACCTTTCGGCCAATGCGTACTCTATGCTGATCGGGCTGGGACGTTGTCTCGGCGTGGGAGGTGACGGTCAATGCGCCTTCGGATAGCCCGCAGGGCGGCCCAGTTGGCTGCCGCGCTGGTCCTCGGTGTAGCGGCATGGGGCTGCGGCGACGGTGAGGAGCAGTTCCTGCCGGGCATCGCGCGGACCCGTTCGGTGAGCGGGTTCGTCGGCAATGCCTCGACCGGCCGCGGGATTCCCAGTGCGACGGTGCAGGTCGGCGGCCTGTCGGCGAGCACCAACGCGCGGGGGGAGTTCACCCTCGGCGGCCTGCCGCTCGACGACCAGGCCGTGACCATCACCGCTCGCGATTTCCTTGAGCGTCGTCTGACGCTGTCGGCCAACCAGAGCACGATTGACGTACGCCTGCAGCCGGTCTCGACCACCGGTGGCGGGGTCGAGCCGCCGCCGGACACGCCGGCGATCTAGGCTCGTCGCCGATGGACAGCTCCGCTGTCCAGGTTGCGCGAAAGGAATGCAGTCATGGGGTGTGATTCGCGCCGCCTGCCGGCGGTTCTGCGTGCCCTGGCCCTCGGTCTCCTGTCCCTCCTCGTCGCGTCGCCGGCGCTCGCCCAGGTGACCATCACGGTCAACACCACGGCCGACGAGAACAACGCGGGAGACATCACCTACCCGCCGCCCGGCGCACCGGCCGGAACGGGCATCTCACTGCGTGAGGCCATCCAGATCGCCAACCTGGCGCCGGCCGGCGACGGGCGGGTGACCATCGCCTTCAACGGCACGGTCTTTCTGCCCAACCAGGGCACGACCATCGTGCTCGGCTCGGCGCTGCCGGCGATCGCGCGGGGGAACACCACGGTCGACGGCGAGGTCGACGACAACGGCATCGCCGATGTGCGCCTCAACCTGGCCGGGATCGGCACGGGTAACGGGGTCGGCGCCGGGGCGGGCAGCATCCGGGTCGATGTCGACCGGGCCGGGATCGAGATCAACAACGTCGACGACGTGACCATCGAGGGTCTGACCATCCTCAACGGCCCGCGCTACGCCCCGGCGATCTGGGTTCGCGGCGGCGACCAGAACCGGGTGGTCAACTGCGATATCACCGGCAACCATATCGGCATTCTGACCAACCTCGCCGGCGGGCGGTGCTTCATCGGCAGCGTCTCGCCCGGGTCGGACAACAACTTCGCCTCGCACACCTTGGCGGCGATCATCCTCGACAACGTCGGCGCGGCGTCGACCACGACGGTGCAGAACGGCAGCTTCACCTCGCCGATGGCGGCGCCGAACTCGACCCAGGCGCAGGCCGACCTCGACGCGGTGATCGGGCTCAACGCCACCATCTCGATCGTCGGCAGCGGGCAGAACACGATTGGCGGCACCGTCGCCGGCGCGTCGAACAGCTTCACCGGCACGCAGTACAGCCACTCGGCGACGACCTTCACGAACAACGGCTCGCGGCACGCGATCAATATCGAGGGCACCGGCGACAACACGATTCAGCAGAATACCATCGTGCAGTACCCGTCGTCGGGCATTCGTGTCACCGGGCCGGGGAACAACCTGATCGGCGGCTCGACCGCGCTGGCCGGCAACACCATCCGCCGCTGCGGCGCCTGCACCGGCAACTTCTTCCACGCCGGCATCTACATCGCCCCGTCGGCGACCGGCACGACCACCATCCAGGGCAACCAGATCGGCACCGATGACTCGAGCACCTCGACCGGTTGGGTCAATCTGAGCTGCGAGTGCAACGACGAGGACCAGGGCAACCCGTGCGCCGACTTCGACTTCGCCGACTCGAATGTCGATCGGTTCGACCCGGGTGCCGGCTCGTGCGGCGGCACGACGCAGGACGAGGTCGACGAGGACGGCAACGGCGGCTCGGGCATCTTCAGCGACGCGCCGGCCGGTGCGACGGTGCAGATCGGCGGCCCGGCGGCGGCGGCGCAGAACATCATCTATGGCAACGGCCGGCTGCGCTCGTCGGAGAGCAAGTCGGGCATCGAGATCAACGGCAACGCCACGCACGTGATCGAGAACAACCTGATCGGCCTCGATGCCGACGGGCAGGTCAACGGCGGGCCGACCGACGGCAACCTGACCCACGGCGTGAACGTGGTCGGCGACGGCAACAACCGGATCGGCGGGCTGGCCGTCTCGAGCCGCAACGTGATCGCCGGCAACGTGCTCAACGGCATCCGAGTTTCGGGCGGCGGCAACAACGAGGTCCAGACCAACTACATCGGCACGCTGCCCAACGGCCTGGGCGTGCCCGAGGGCCGCGAGACGCTGATCTACAACGACGTCGCCGAGGTGCCCAACCCGTTCACCGGCAACCGCCCGCCGGACGATGAGCGAACCAACGCGCTGTACAGCTCGAACGGCGTCAACGGGGTGATCATCGAGGCCGCGGCGAGCGGCGCCAACCTGATCAACAGCAGCCTCATCTCGGGCAACTCGACCGACGGCGTGACCATCAGCGGGAGCGGCAACAACACCCTCTTCGGCAACGTCATCGGGCTCAACGCCCCCGGGAACGCCCGGCTGGCCAACCGCCGCCACGGCGTGGCCATCTCGTCCAACGCGACGGGCGACAACATCGTCGGCGGCTCGGCCCCCGGCCAACGCAACGTGATCTCGGGCAACAACGCCTTCGGGATCAGCGTGGAGGGGAACAGCCCGAACTCGTCGGCCAACACGATTGCCGGCAACTTCATCGGCATCTCGATTGATGCGACCGCGGCGCTGGGCAACCTGGCCGGCGGCATCGGGGTCGACTCGGTGGCGCAGCAGACCATCGGTGGTGAGGATCTGGGCGAGGGCAATACCATTGCCGGCAACGATCCGGACAACGACTCGGCCGACGGGATCGAGTTGGCCGGCTCGGGCAATCACCGGGTGCTGGGCAACATCATCGGTGCGGCACCGACCGATCTGGCGACCTTCCCGCAGCCGATCCGCCTGACCGGTGCGGCGCAATTCGCCAACGGCGGGGCGGGGATCCTGATCGACGCCTCGGCCAGCGGTGATGTGACCATCGGCTTTGCCGACCTCGGCGGCGGCAACATCGGGGTGCATGCCAACTACGTGGTCAACAACGGCAAGGCCGGCATCGAGGTGGCCGGCAGCGGCACCGCCGAGATGATCGGCAACCGGATCGGCGTGGCGCCCGACTCGACCGGTGTCTCCACGGCGATGCCCAACGCGGATGAGGGCATCCTGCTCAGCGGCTCGGGCAGCAACACCGTCGGGCGGCTCAACGCCGGCGCGATCGATCTGACGCTGGCCAACGTCGTTTCGGGCAACGCCGACAACGGGATCAGCGTGCCGGGCGGGGCGATGGGTCCGACCTCGACCAAGGCCGACTCGACGGTCAACCTGATTCAGGGCAACCTGATCGGCACCGGCCTGGCCGGCAACTCGGCGGTGCCCAACGGGACCGACGAGACCACGCCGGGGGCGAGCAACGGGCTGGCGATCACCAGCACGGCGTTCGTCGACGTGATCTCCAACGTGATCGCGGGCAACGTCAACAGCGGTCTCTACTTCTTCGGCAGCGGCGTGGTCGAGGCGCGCGGCAACCGGATCGGCCTCTCGCGTGACGGCACGCTGGCGCTGGCCAACGGCCGGCACGGGGTCTATATCCCGCCGGGCGGCACCGGTTCGCTGCTCCTCGGCGCGGCCGGGGCGGCCAACGCCAACGTGATTGCCGGCAACGGCGACGGCGACGGCCAGGCGCCGAACGGGGACGAGGGTGATGGGGTCCACCTTGAAGGCGGGATCACCAACACGCTGACGAACAACCTGATCGGCACCGGGCCGGCGGGCACGACGGCGTTCCCCAATGCGCGCCACGGGCTGTTCCTGCGCACTGCCGCCGGGGCGACGACGAACGTCACCAACTCGACCATCTCGGGCAACACCGATGACGGCGTACAGTTGCGCAGCGGCCAGATCCTGCTGCAGAACAACCGCATCGGGACCACCGTGACCGGTAACACGGCGCTGGGCAACGGGGGCGACGGGGTCGAGATCAACGACACCACGCTGCCCGGCCTGCGCCAGGGCATGCGCATCCTTGACAGCACCATCAGCGGCAACCTGGGCACCGGCGTGCGGGTGGTCCAGGGCGGCGGCAACGCTGTCGGCGAGGCTGACGACATCCGCCTCCAGGGCAACCTGATCGGCCTCGGCTCGAACGGCACGACGTCGCTGGGCAACGGGGTGGCCGGGCCGAATCCGAACACCTCGCACGGGGTTCATGTCGAGGCCGGCGTCGAGGGCAAGGTGCACGTCGGCGGCGCCGCGGCGGGCGAGGGCAACCTCATCTCGGGCAACTCGGGGTGGGGTGTGCGGTATGAGTCGAGCGCCTACTCGACGCTGGGCGAGAACAACCAGCCGGTGATCTACAACAACCTCATCGGGACCAACGCCGGTGGCCTGTCCGGGCTGGGCAACGGCGGCGGCGGGCTGTTCTTGAACACCGGTGACCTGCTGCCGGTCAGCCTCGGCGTCGACGGCGCGACGGTCGGTCGGGTCGGCGGCGCGCCGGCGAACGTGATCTCGGGCAACGGCGGGCCGGGCGTGCGCGTGGCCGACGCCAGCGCGGCGACGATCGTCGGCAACTTCATCGGCACCAGTCCCGACGGCACGGCGGCGCAACAGGGCGGGGCGTCGCTGGGCAACGCCGGCAACGGCGTGCAGGTCGATGCCGGCTTCAGCGGCCCGCTGACCATCGGCGGCGGGTCGGACGATGTGCGCAACGTGATCGCCGGCAGTGGGGCGTTCGGGATCGACAGCAGTAGCACTGGCGATGTCCTGATCCAGAACAACCTGCTCGGCGCGCGGGAGCCCGGGCTGGACGCCTTCCCGGCCGGCGGCGGCAACGCTCTGGGCGGGATCGACATCAGTGGCGGCGGCCCGGCGGTGACGATCGACATCATCGACAACGTCGTGCTCGAGTCGGGTGGGGCCAACACCGGCGTCGCGGTCGCCGGCGCGGCGGCCGAGGTGAACCTCACCGGCACGACGGTGAGTGACAGCGTCGGCACGGGGATCAACGTCTCGAGCAGTGCGGCGACGGTGACCATCGACGACTGCCTGGTGACCGGCAACGGCTTCTCGGGCATCGTGCTGACCGGCATCGGCGCCAACACGGTGAATGAGTGCGAGGTGACCGACAACGGCGCCGCGGGCACCACCGACCTGGAGTCGGCGGGCATCGTGCTCAACGGCACGGGCGCCTACGTGGTCACGCGCTGCGAGATTCTGCGCAACGCGCTCGACGGCGTGTTCATCGCCGCCACCGACGCACAGATCGGACTCAACGCGGGCGCGCCGTTCCTGACCAGCTCGCTGCGCAACACGATCAGTGAGCAGGGCCGGCACGGAGTGACCGTGTCGAGCGGCATCCGCAACCTCATCTCGGGCAACGTCTTCCGCCTCAACGCCGGCCTGCCGATCGACCTGGTCGACGCCGGGGACGACGCCGGCGGAGTGACGCCGAACGACCTCAACGATGTCGACGCGGGGCCGAACACGCTGCTCAACCACCCGGTCCTAGAGCCGTTGACCGACGGCGGCGGCGGCATCTACACCATCCGCGGCGTGGCGCCGGGCGCGGCGGTGGTGCAGCTCTACGAGGCGCTTGACGACAATCCGCGCGACACCAGCCCGGACGTTGATCAGGTGCTGCGCAACCCCGACCATCGTGGCGAGGTGCGGCGGCTGCTGGCCGAGGTGGTACCCGATCCCGACGGGTCGTTCGAGCACACCACCGCCTCGGGTGACATCAGCAAGCCGGCGCGGCCGCTGGCCACGGCGCTGGCCATCGATGCGAACGGCAACACCTCGGAGTTCGCGCGCAACGCGGGCGTGCTCGACACGAACAACTCGGGCGTCGACGTCAGCCCGTCGGCGGTGCAGGTCGATGCCCAGACGCCGGGTGTGGCGACCATCACGGTGACCGTGGTCGACATCATCGGCACGCCGGTGCCGGGCTTCGGCGGGGTGGCAATCATCGCCACCGACCCGGTGCCGTTGCCGTCGGTGGTCGAGGTGACGCCGCCGGTCGGGACCGAGCAGGTGACCGACGCCAACGGTCAGGTCACGGCGACCGCCCTGGCGCGGGCGCATGAGAACTGCCCCGACCAGGTGACCTTCAGTGCGACGGTGAATGGCGTACCGGTCAACGACTCGGCGCCGTTGACCTTCACCACGGGCGCGGCGCAGGCCGGCCTGAGCACCATCGAGGTGGCCGCGGCGAGCCCGCCGGACCCGATTGCCAACGGGCGCGACGAGGCGATCGTCGAGATCACGATCATGGACAACTCCGATCCCGATCTCGGCGTGCCCTGCCCGGTGCCGGGAATCAGCTTCGACGATCTGGAGATCTACGAGCTGGACAACCGGCTGACTGAGTCGGACCTGGTGCAGCCCAATGAGGTCACTCCCGGCGGGGTCACCGACGCCGAGGGCAAGGCGTTCGCGCGCATTCACACGGTCAACGCCGGTCAGTACAGCATCGGCTTCCGGCTCAACGGTGTGTCGGCGGTCGACTTCAGCAGCGTGCCGATCACCACGGCGGTGGCCTTCGGCCCGAACCTGCCCGACCCCGATGCGTCGAGCCTGACGGTGGTCGCCGACGACCCGCTGCTGGCCAACGGGGTGGCGACGGTCAACGTTACCATCCGCCTGCTCGATGACGCTGGCGAGCCGATTGAGGCGGTGCAGCCGGACGAGTTCGATCTGGCCATCAGCCCGGCGGCGATTGCCGGCGCGATCGGGCTGACCGGTCCGCTGAACGCCACCGACTCGAACGGCGAGACGACGTTCAGCTTCACCAGCAACCAGGGCGGGCCGGTGAGCATCGCCGTGACGGTGGTGCGTGAGGATGGCGACGGCAATCCGGCGAACAACCCGTCGGTCACGCTGGCGGACACCGCCGACGCGACCTTCCAGGGGTTCTTCACCCAGAGCTACGGGCCGGGCCTGCACATGATGGGGATCAGCGGTGTGCCGGTCGATCCCTCGCCGCCGGGCGTGCTGGCGCCGCTGGTGCCGGACATCAACCTGGCGCGCTGGAATCCGGTGACCGAGAGCTACGACGTGTTCGCCAACGCGCGGCAGGCCGGGGCGTTCAATATGACCGCCGGGGCCGGGTTCTGGCTGCTGCTCGATCGGACCATCACCCTGACCGTGCCGGGCGATCCGACCGCCGCGGCGACCTTCGACGTGCCGCTCCGGAACGGCTGGAACCAGGTGGCGAACCCGTTCACCAGCCCGTTCAACTTCGATCTCGAAGCGATCGAGGTGTTCCAGAACGGCGCCCGGGTCGGCACGCTGGACAGCGCGGCGGCGCAGGCGCTGGTGGCACCCTACGCCTGGCGCTGGGATCCGGTGCTGCAGTACCTGCTGGTGCTCGATCCCGACACGGCCGCGGCCGGGACGGTGGTCGGGCAGGTCAGCTCGGGTCGGGCCTGGTTCTGGCTGTGCCGCGGCAACGGGGTCAGCGTGCGGCTGCGCGCTTCGGCGGCGGCGCGGACGCGGGCCCGGGCGGCGGCCACGCCGGGTAGCTGGCTGGCCTCGCTCGAGGCGACCAGCGCGACCGGCTCGGCGCAGGCGCTGTTCGGCGCGTCGAGCAGCCGGCTGCGGGCCGAGCTGCCGCCGCAATCGCCGCAGCCCGCCTCGCTGGCGATCGAGTTCCGCGACACCCAGGGCCGCTCGGCGACCGACGTGCGGCAGGGCCCGGTCACCTCGCAGCAGCGCTGGACGGTCGACGTGACCAGCCAGGCCGAGGGCGAGGTGACGCTGAGCTGGAAGGGCTTGGCGCGGGCACTGCCCGAGGGCCATCGGCTCTATCTGGTCGACCCGCAGACCGAACAGCGGGTGCTGATGAACTCGCGCCAGGCCTACACCTATGTGGCCAGCCGCGGGACTCGGCAGTTCGTGCTCGAGCTCGACCCGCGCGGTGAGAAGCTGCTCAACATCACCGACTTCAACCCGGGCGTCTCGCGCGGGCGCGGTCGGGGCATGGGCATGTCGGTGACCATCACCGCGCCGGCGCGGCTGGTGGCGCAGGTCAAGGGCTCGGGCGGCCGGATCGTCCGGCGCTTCGAGGTCTTTGGCAACCTGGGCACCAACAGCCTCGACTGGGACGGCCGCGACGATGCCGGCCGGCCGGTGCCGAGCGGCACCTACCAGATCGAGATCACCGCGCTGGACGGCACGGGCGACACCGCCCGGGCGGTGCGGACGGTGGTCATCCAGTAGCGCACATCCCCTGAACAATCCACCGCGGCGGGCCGGCCGGCCCCCCGCGGTGGGATTGGGGCACGGGTTTGCGTTAGGGGCGGCGGCCGCGCCCACGGCCCGCATTGTAATGCGGGTCTAGCTACGCCAAACCCGCCCGAAGGGCGGGTTTCGTTTCAGCAGCCAAGGGTTTCAACCCGTGGCTCCACCCGCCCCGATACACGCCCGTCGGCCCGTCGGACTCGACCGCCAGCCCGGCTTCGATCACACTAGCGGCGGAGGCCGTGCCATGCTCCCGCTTCTGTCGCTCGCCCTGCTGACCGCCGCGCCGCCGGCGCCGTTGAGCCCCGAAAGCGAATTGTGCGTCTCATGCCACCTCGACGTGCACCCCGGCATGGTCGGCGACTGGGAGGCTTCGCGGCATGCGCGGACGACTCCGGCACAGGCGCTGGCCAAGCCGGCGCTCGAGCGTCGCATGTCGGCCGAGGCCGTGCCGGACAATCTGCTCAACGTCTCGGTCGGCTGCTACGAGTGCCACGGCCTGCGCACCGAGCAGCACAGCGATTCGTTCGAGCACTTCGGCTACGAGGTGAACGTCGTCGTCACGCCGGACGACTGCGCTGTCTGCCACGCCGATGAGGCGGAGCAGTATGCCGACAGCAAGAAGGCCTGGGCGCTCGATATCCTGCGCGAGAACAGTGTGTTCGACCTGCTGGTGCAGACGGCAACGCGCTCGCATGGCGTGGTTGACGGGCAGGTGGTGGCCGGCGCATCGGCCGTCGAGACGCGCAACGACGCCTGCTATGCCTGCCACGGCACCGAGGTGCGGGTGATCGGCGAGCGGGTGATCGAGTCGGAGTTCGGCGAGGTGACGGTGCCCGAGCTGACCGGCTGGCCGAACCAGGGCGTCGGGCGCCACAACCCCGACGGCTCGCGCGGCGCCTGCACCTCGTGTCACCCGCGGCACGGCTTCTCGCTGGCTGTGGCCCGCAACCCCAACACCTGCGCGCAGTGCCACCTGGAGCCCGACGTGCCGGCGTTCGAGGTCTACCGCGAGAGCAAGCACGGGAACATCTTCTTCGCCGAGGGGCAGGGCTACGACATGGAGGCCGTGCCCTGGGTGCCCGGCCGCGACTTCCGCGCGCCAACCTGCGCGACGTGTCACAACTCGCTGCTGGCCACGCGCGACGGCCGGGTCATCGCCGAGCGCTCGCACGACTTCGGTGCACGGCTGTGGGTCCGGCTGTTCGGCCTGCCCTACGCGCATCCGCAGCCGGTGCATGGCCGCACGTTCGAGCTCCGCAACGCCGACGGCCAGCCGCTGCCGACCACCTTCGCCGGCGAACCGGCGGCCGAGGGCCTGCTCAGTGCCGAGCAGCAGGCCGAGCGGCGCGAGCGGATGCGCAACGTCTGCGTCGCCTGCCACAGCCGGCGCTGGGCCGACGACCACTTTGCCAAGATCGACCGTAGCGTGACCGAGACCAACGCCATGACCCGCGCGGCGACCGCAATGATGCAGCAGATCTGGGACGCCGGGCTGGCCGACCCGGCCAACCCGTTCGATGAGACGATTGAGCGCACCTGGGTCGAGAGCTGGCTGTTCCATGCCAACTCGATCCGGCTCGGCGTGGCCATGGCCGGGCCTGATTACGCGACCTTCAAGAACGGCTGGTGGTCGCTCACCGGCGACCTCGCCGAGCTGGCCGAGTTCTTGCGCCGGCACGCCGAGTAGGCCGAACGTCCCGGCCGCGGCAGGGCCCTCAGAGGCGGATTGGGCGCCGCTGCTGGCAAACTCGTTGCAACGGGTTTTGCTGGAGGGTTGCCATGCTGAGTGTCACGCGACTGCTGTGCGCCACGGCCACGCCGGGCGATGCCTTGCGCTATGGGCGC
The DNA here is from genome assembly GCA_964405335.1 of uncultured Fimbriimonadaceae bacterium. Lineage (GTDB taxonomy): Bacteria > Armatimonadota > UBA10988 > UBA10988 > UBA10988 > CAYONP01. The sequence continues at coordinate 27,600 of CAYONP010000034.1, read as the reverse complement.
CACACGTCCAAGCTCCCGGCCGGTCTGCTTCACTTCGCCGAAGACAAGAAGCCGATCGTGGTCTGGAACTGCACCCGTCGCTGCAATCTGAAATGCGTTCACTGCTATGCCGATGCCGAGGACCGCGAGTTTCCCGGCGAGCTGACCCACGACGAGGGCAAGGCGCTGCTCGACGACCTGGCCGACTTCGGCGTCCCGGCCGTGCTGTTCAGCGGCGGCGAGCCGCTGATGCGCCGAGACATCTTCGAGCTGGCCGAGTACGCCATTGCGCGCGGACTGCGCGCCGTGCTGTCGACCAACGGCTGCCTGATCGACGGGCCGACGGCCGATCGAATCAAGCAGGTTGGGTTCAGTTACGTGGGCATCAGCCTCGACGGCCTGCGCGAGGTGCATGACAAGGTGCGCGGCAAGCGGGGCTCGTTCGACGAGGCGGTGCAGGGCATCCGCAACTGCCGCGAGCGCGGCATCCGCGTCGGCCTGCGCTACACGGTCCACAAGATCAACCTGCCCGACCTGCCCGGCATCTTCGACCTGCTCGATGAGGAGGACATCCCGCGCTGCTGCTTCTACCACCTGGCCTACTCGGGGCGCGGCAACAAGCTCAGCCGTTACGATCTGACGCCCGAAGAGACGCGCGCCGCGGTCGACTACGTGTTCGACCGCACCGCCGAGTTCCACGCCGCCGGCCGCGAGAAGGACATCCTGACCGTCGACAACCACGCCGACAATGCCTATCTCTACCTGCGCATCGAGCGCGACGATCCCGAGCGCGCGGCGCAGGTTTACCGCATGTTGGGCTGGAACGGCGGCAACCAGTCGGGCATCGCCATCGGCTGCGTCGACAATCTGGGCCACGTCCACCCCGACCAGTTTTCGTGGGAGGTCGACCTGGGCAACGTGCGCGAGCGGCCGTTCAGCGAGATCTGGCGCGACCGCAGCCACCCGCTGATGGACCTGATGAAGGACCGCGCCGGGCGGATCGAGGGCCGCTGCGCGAACTGCCGGTTCTTCAGCATCTGCAACGGCAACCTGCGCGTGCGCGCGCAGAAGGCGACCGGGAGCTGGACCGCGGCCGACCCGGCCTGTTACCTGACCGACGCGGAGATCGACCCGGCGCTGCCGCTGCCGCGGCTGGAGGAACCGGAGGTGGCCCATGCCTGAGCCTCACCTGACTCACCCCGCCGCCGCCGAGCGCGCCGGCCACGACGCGCGGATGATGCGCATCGACTTCAACCAGTCGCCGTTCACCGTCGTCTGGGAGGTTACTCGCGCCTGCCACCTGCGCTGCCTGCACTGCCGTGCCGTGGCGCAACGGATGCGGCATCCGAAGGAGCTGACCACCGAGGAGGGCTTCGCGCTGCTGCGGCAGGTCAAGTCGTTCGGTAACCCCATCCTGGTGCTCACCGGCGGCGACCCGATGCTGCGCGACGATCTGGTCGAGCAGATCGAGTATGCCGAAGGGCTCGGCCTGCGCACCAGCCTGACCCCGAGCGCGACGGCGAAGGTCACCCGGGAGCGGCTCGAAGCGGTCCAGGCCGCCGGCTGCCGTCGTATCGCCATCAGCCTCGACGGCCCGAACGCCGAGGTCCACGACTCGTTTCGCGGCTTCCCCGGCTCGTACGACCGGACGATGCAGATCCTCGCCGACCTGCGCGCGATCGATCTGCCGTTCCAGCTCAACACCACGGTGGCCACGCTGAACCTCGACACTTTGGACGAGATGGCCGCACAGGTCGCCGCCTCGGGCGCGGTGCAGTGGAGCGTCTTCTTCCTGGTGCCGACCGGCCGTGCGCAGCTCGAGCACATGATCAGCGCCGACGAGCACGAACGGGTCATGCACTGGCTGGCGGCGCTGAGCGAGACGGCGCCGTTCGACATTAAGGGCACCGCCGCGCCGTTCTACCGGCGGGTGGCCATCGAGCGCAAGCGCGCTGCGTCGGCCGGCGGGCCGGTGACCTTCGCCGGCGCGGGGTTCCGCTACCAGGACGGGCTCGACCGGCCGATGCAAGGGGTCAACGACGGCAAGGGTTTCGTCTTCATCTCGCACATCGGCGAGGTCTACCCAAGCGGCTTCCTGCCGGTGACCGCCGGCAACATCCGCGAGACGCCCCTGCCCGAGATCTACCGCGAGAGCGACCTGTTCCGCTCGCTGCGCGACCCCGACCGGCTGGAGGGCAAGTGCGGTCGGTGCGAGTACAAGGTCGTCTGCGGCGGCTCGCGCGCCCGGGCCTACGGCGTCACGGGCAACCTCTTCGCCCCCGACCCGGCCTGCGCCTACGAGCCATGAAAAAAGGGACGGACCCAATTCCTTGAGGAATTGGGTCCGTCCCTATTATCAGCGACGTCGGCGCCGCAGGAGCATGCCACCGGCACCGAGCAACAGCATGGTGCTGGGCTCGGGAACCGCCGCGGCCGTGCTGGTCGTGGCGAAGACGAAGTTGCCGTCCGCGTCCTGTGTGTTGAGGTACAGCACCAGCTTGCCCCCCACGTCGATCACGTCGGGATGCGAGAAGGGGAACAGCGGGGACACGCCGTCGAGCAGCGGCGAGACGAACAGACCGGTCGCACCGCTCCAGGTCAGCCCGCCGTCGAGTGAGTCGGAGTAGTAGACCTGGCTGTCCAGCCGCGCGCCGCTGCTGTAGCGCATGGCGAAGAAGAAGCCCAGGTCATCGCCCACCGGCACCACGTCGCCGTGGTTGCTGATGTAGCCCGTCGGCGCGCCGGCGGCGGTGAACTCCGGCGTGAAGTCGCGCAGCCTGTCGAAGTCATAGCCGGTGCCGGTGAACGCCCCGCCGGCCAGCCAGCGCGCGCCGGTCGGGCCGTACATGCGGTCATCGACGATGCCGGCCGAGCCAACGGTGTCGTCGCCCAGCCGGCTCAGTGCGCCCTCGTGATCGGCGACCAGGTTGTTCGGGTCGGCGCCGAGGTTGGAGATGCTCAGGTTATAGCTGTAGGCCGGGAAACTACCCTGGCCACCGAAGTAGGTCCAGTGCTGGACCAGGTAGTCCGAGCCGACTTTGTTGACGTTCTCGTAGAACAGATAGGGCGGCGTGCCGCCGACGAAGGGATCGACGGCGAAGCTCAGCGCCCCCTGGTCGGCGAAGTTGATCCCGTCGGCCGAGGTGGCGTGCCGCATTCCCGAGATCGGGCCGGCGGTGGTCGGCCGGTACCACATGTGGTAGGTGCCGGCTTCATAGGCGAAGCTGGCCGCCTGGCCGCCGAGCAGCGCTGAGCCGTCGACATTGATGGTGGTCAGGCTGTCCGAGAAGACCGGGGCCGCCAGGCCGGGCCGCGGCGCCGCAATCAGCAGCGCGAGCGCGACCAGCCGGCAGCACCGGATGGTGAGGCAGTGCATGGTCCAAACTCCCCCCACGACCGCGCACGCTCCTGCGCGACGGCCGCAGGCGTCGCAATCTCAAGCTGCAAATGCGGTGCCAGATGTTTGGCATTGTACGGATCGGCGGTGACTCAATCCGCCACCAACCGGCACGCCTCGGGCGGGATCTCGAGCCGCACCGGCTCGCCCTCGGCGGCTCACCGCCGGCCGCGGCTCGGCTCGGTGATGCGCCACCTGGTACCTTCGGCGAGGGCGACCTGACACTCGAATCAGGCGACGTTGAAAACCACCCCCAGCACCGTCGCGGGTAGCCGGCCTTCGTAGCCGACCGACTCAAAAAAGGGACGGACCCAATTCCTCAAGGAATTGGGTCCGTCCCTATTGTCTCAATCGGCCACCAACCGGCACGCCTCGGGCGGGAGCTCGAGCCGCACCGGCTCGCCCTCGGTGGCCGCCGGCCGGCCGCGGTTCGGCTCGGTGATGCGCCACCTGGTACCGTCGGCGAGGGCGACCTGATACTCGAACCAGGCGCCGTTGAAGACCACACCCACCACCGTCGCCGGCATCGCGCCGCCGAAGCCGATGGACTCGGGCCGAACACAGAGCGTGGCGCTGCCTGAGCCGGCCATCGCGGCGGGGCAGACGGCCAGGACCGTGTGCCCGCCGGGCAGCCGGACGGTGGCGAAGCCGTCGGCCTCGGCCAGCAGCTCGACCGGCGCCAGGTTGGCCCGGCCGATGAACTCGGCGACGAAGCGGTTGGCCGGCTCGGCATAGAGCTCGAGCGGCGTGCCGACCTGTTGCAGCCGGCCGTGCCGCATCACCGCGATGCGGTCGCTTAACGTCAGCGCCTCTTCTTGGTCGTGGGTGACATAAACGGTGGTGATGCCCAGTTCGCGTTGCAGCTCGCGCAGTGCCTCGCGGGTCTCCTGCCGCAGCCGGGCGTCGAGGTTGCTCAGCGGCTCGTCCAGCAGCAGCAGACTGGGCTCGAGCACGATGGCCCGGGCCAGCGCCACGCGCTGCTGCTGCCCGCCGGACATGGCGTTGACCCGCCGCGGACCAAAACCGGCCAGGTCGACCCGCTCGAGCGCCCGCTCGACCCGCGAGGCGATGTCGCCGCGTGGCACGCCGCGCGCCTTCAGGCCATAGGCCACGTTGCCGGCGACCGAGAGGTGCGGAAACAGGGCGTAGTTCTGAAACACCATGCCGATGCCGCGGCGGTGCGCCGGCACGCGGGTGACGTCGCGCTCGCCGATGCGCAGCGTGCCGGCGGTGGGCAGCTCGAGGCCGGCTATCATGCGCAGCGTGGTGGTCTTGCCGCAGCCGCTGGGGCCGAGCAGGCTATAGAACTCACCCGGCTGGATGGCCAGGTCGATGGCGTCGACGGCAACCTGGTCGCCGAAGCGCTTGCTCAGGCCGTGGGCGGTGACGCCGGCCACTACGGGTCCCCCCGGCTGCCGAAGGTCCAGTGCGCCGCGGTGGCCACCGGCCGGAAGCCGAGCCGTTGGTACAGGTGGTTGGCGGTTGGGTTGGCCTGGTCGGCGAACAGGAAGCAGCGCTCCTTGCCGCCGGCCAGCACCCGCGCACAGAGCGCCGCCACCGCGCCGCTGGCGTAGCCGCGACCGCGCAGCTCCGGTGGCGTGTAGACCGGGGCGATGGTCGCGCCGCGCGGTGTTTCACGCGTCTGACCGGCCAGCGAGACCGGCTCCGGGTCGCACCAGAGCACGATCCGCCCTTCGTTCAGCGCCCGAGCGACGTGGGCGCTGGCGGGTGGTCCTTCGCCGGTAGCCTCTTCGCTGAAGGCGCCGAACCAGCGCACGGCCAGGGCCAGGTCGGCCTGGGTGCCGAGCCGCGCGGCGCCGGGCACGATCGGCTCGATGACGCGGGTCAGCTCGTGGATGGTCATGCGCATCTTGAGCCGGACCATCTGCCCACTGGCGGCGCTCCAGGCGGCGGCGAAGCGAGTGGCGCCGTCGGCCGGGCCGACCACGCCGGGCAGCGGCTCGCGCGCGGCGCGCAGCTCGGCCACCAGCCAGTCGGCGATCGGCTCGGTGCCGCGGCTGAGCACCAGGTTGTGCGGCGGTGTGCGGACCAGCACGGCGACCAGCCGGTCGTCCTCCTCGACGGTGGCCATGAGCGGCGCCTCGCCGAGCAGGATGCGCCCGGCGAGCGAGCGGACCAGACCGAGCGGGAGGTTGTGCTCGGCCTCGTGGCGGGCCAGCCAGGGCTCGGCGGCGGCGGCGAAGGCGACGGCCTCGTGGTGGAACCGGAGCCGCATCAGAACCGCTCCAGGCGGTCGGCGCGTCGTTGCCGCTGGGTGTTTAGTGCCACCGCGAGGATGACCACCACGCCGACCACGATGCCCTGCCAGAGGGTCGAGTTCTGCTTGACCACCAGGCCGATACCGTTGAGCGTGGTCTGCAGCAACACCACGCCGAGGCAGGTCCCGACGACGGTGCCGACACCGCCGGTGAGCGAGCAGCCGCCGACGACGCAGGCGGCGATGGCCTGCAGCTCGTAGGCGTTGCCGGTGGTCGGCACGCCCTGGCCGATGAACGAGGCCCAGAGCACACCCGCCAGGCCGGCCAGCCCGCCCGAGAGGCAGTAGCAGACCGCCTTCACCCGGTTGGTCGAAATGCCGCTCAGCCGCGCCGCCTCTTCGTTCCCGCCGAGGGCGAGGATGCTCCGGCCCAGCCGCGTGCGGGTCATGATCAGCCCGACCAAGATAGCCACCGCGAGGAAGATCCAGAGCGGATTGAGCCCCGCGCCGAGCGAGCGGAAGGCCGCCTGGGGCACCGGCACCGGCGCCGAGCGGGTGACCAGTTGCGCGGCGCTGCGCAGCCCGGCCAGGGTGCTCAGCGTGGCGATGAACGGCGGCAGGCGGAAACGGGTGATCAGCAGCGCGTGGAAAGCGCCGATGACCACGCCGAGGAGCATCATGGCGAGGGTGACCAGCAGCACCAGGGGCAGCGTGATTTCGGTGCCTTGCTGGGCCAAGCGGCTGACGATCATAGCCGCCAACATGCCGGTGATGCCGATCACCGAGCCGACCGAGAGGTCGATGCCGCCGGCGATGATGACTACCGCCTCGCCGACGGCAAAGACGCCGAGCAGGCCGATCATGCGCAGCAGGCGGGTGATGTTGTGCTGGTAGTTGAAGAACTGCGGCCCCTGGCCGAGGACGGTGATCAGCCCGATCACCGCGGCGACCGCCAGGAGCAGGCCGAGTTCGCGGAACTCGCGGCGACGGGACGGGGCGGGCGACTCAGGCATCGCCCGCCCCGTCGCCGTGACTGGTTCGCGCCGCGCGGGTCACGACGAGGTCAACCCCTTCTCGTCCATGAACGCCTTGAACTCGGCGAAGTTGTCGGGCGTGACGATGGTGATGCCGGTGTCGTGGACATCCGACTCGCCGAGCAGCTCGCCGACCGCCGACGAGTCGCCGGTGGCGTAGGCCTTCAGCAGCTTGATGCTCTGGAAGCCCATCATGTACGGATTCTGCACCGCGCTGGCCTTGACCTGTCCCGACTCGATCAGCGGCAGCAGTCCCTCGGCGGCGTCGAAGCAGATCACGGTGACCTCGTCCGACTTGCCCTGCTCGGCGACCACTTCGGCAATCAGCGGGCCGTTGTAGGACCAGAGGCCAACGAGCAGCTTCGCCTCGGGGTGGCTGGCCAGCGCCGTGGCCACGTTCTCGCGTGCCTTGGCGAAGTCGACCTCGTCCTGGTACTCCTCGACCAGGTCGAAGTTGTCTCCGGCGCCTTCCTGGAAGCCCTCGGTCCGCTCGCGCGCGTTCTGCGCCGAGAGTGTGCCGACGAAGGTGCAGAAGGGCCAGCCGAACGGCGCCAGCTCAATCGCCTTGCGCCCCAGCTCCTTGCCCGCCTCGACATTGTTGGTCCCGACGAAGGCGCAGCGTGAGTCGCGCGGACCGTCGGAATCGACCGTGATCAGCGGGATGCCGGCGGCGATGAGCTCCTTCATCTTGTCGGCCACCGACGGCGCGTCGGCCTGGAACAACGAGATGGCCACGCCGGCCAACTCGTCCTTCTGCGACAGCGCCTGCTCGAGCAGCCGGATCTGCCCTTCGACCGTGCCGTCGTTGCGCTCCATGCGCACCGCCACGCCGAGTTCGGCGGCGGCGTCGGTCATGCCCTTGTCGACGGCGTTCCAGAAGTCTGAACTGGCGTTGGTGATGATCAGGAACGTGCGGCCCTCGATTGACTCGAGCGGCGCCGGCACCGCCGCCGGCTGCACCTCGGGCTCGGGGTTGGTCGGCTCGGGCACCAGCGGAATGGGACCGCCGGCCTGTGGTGGCGGCGGTGGCGGTGGCTCCTCGGTCTTCTTGCCACAAGCGGCCAGGACCAACGGCAGCAGCAGCACTGCCCAGCATCGCATGGTTCGCAAGGTCCTCTCCTCGGTGGGTCGGTTCACTTCGCGGTCGCGGTGGCGGCTCCTGCACGGCAGGACATCGCTCGACCGCGGCCTATGCCGCCGCCGGAGCTGCACATGGCTTACCGCGTCGGCATCATCGGCTGCGGCGGCATCGCCCGGACGCACGCCCGCGGCTGGCGGGCGCTCGACGACTGCACGCTGGTCGCCTGCGCCGACTTCGAGCTCGCCGCCGCCGATCGGCTCGCCGCCGAGATGAACATCCCGTCGCGGTACGACAATGTCGACTGGATGCTCGAACGCGAGCGGCTCGACCTCGTTAGCATCTGCACCTGGCCGGGCAGCCACGCCTCGATGACCGTACGCGCGGCCGAAGCCGGCGCGCGGGCAATCCTGTGCGAAAAGCCGATGGCCTGCTCGCTCGGCGAGGTCGACGCCATGATCGACGCCTGCGCCGCGCACCAGGCGAGACTGACGATCGGCCACCACCACCGGTTCGAAGCCTGCAACGTCACCGCGCGACGGCTCATCGCCGAAGGCGCGATCGGCGAGCCGACCCTGCTGCTCTGCCGCGTCGAGGGCGGCCTGGCCAACAACGGCTCGCACGCGCTCGACCGCGCGATCTACCAGCTCGGCGACGCGCCGGTGGCCTGGGTGCTCGGGCAGGTCGAGCGGCGGACGAATCGTCATGAGCGGGCCGAGCCGTGCGAGGACCGTGTCGCCGGAGTGATCGGCTTCGGGAGTGGGGCGCGGCTGATCCTCGAGGTCGACACGCCGCCCGCCGCGCAGCTCGAGCCGGCTTACCTGTGGGGCAGCGAGGGCGCCCTGCGCGTCGACGGCTGGAAGCAGCTCCTCCGCCTCGGCGCCGACGGCTGGCAGCCGGTGCCGCACGACGAGACGACCGACCAGTTCAGCGAGCTGCTGGCCGACCTGCGCGGCGAGGCGGTCCACCGCAACCGCGCCGAGACCACCCGCCGGACGATGGAAGCGCTGCTGGCGATCTACGAGTCGGTCCGCCTCCGCGGCCTGGTCGCCCTGCCGCTGACCAACCTGGCCAGCCCGCTGCGGCAACTGATCGACGGCGGCAGGCTGCCGCTCGATGCGCCGGAGCCGTACGACATCCGGATCCGGCCGGGGTGACGGCGGTCAGTCCATCGGCGTTCACGTTGAGCCCCAAGACGCCCGCTCGGTGCCACTGGCGGCTTGCCCGCCAGTGCCGCCGACGAGCTGCTGGACAGCACTGGCGGACAAGCCGCCAGTGGCACCATTCGGTGATGTCTACGAAGAACGAACGCCCATGGGCGGTCAATCCTCGGCCCGCCGGCCGCGGAACGCCCAGAACTGGTAGAGGATGATCGAACTGAACGCCACGCCGGTGGTGTTCGAGGCGGCGATGTACCAGTCCACCGGCTGCTGCAGCGCCGCATAGACCACCCAGCTCACCCCGGTCAGGTTCATCAGCGCGAACATGAGCAGCGACTGGCCCTCGACCGAGCGGCGCCGCCGATTGCGGGCAATCTGGCTCGGCAGCCCGAGGGCCATGTAGACGACGGTCACCACAAAGGCGACCCAGCCACTGATCTGCGCGGCGGACGACATCGGCTTCTCGACGACCCAAGGCGCGAAGGTTGGACCCCGGCGGCGGCCAACCTCCCGCGGCGAGACCGACATGCGCCGACTGATCGCCACTCGCACCGCGCCACCGGCCGACTGGGCCCTGGCCGAGCGCCACCTGCTCGCCCGCATGGCCGAAGCCGGGGTGGCGTTCGTCGACCGCTACACCCGCGCCGACGGCAGCCTGGTCTGGCGCGATGCCTGGCCCGGCATGGACGGCTCCGACGATGCCTACGAGAGCTTCGGCAACTTCGCTCTGTTCCACGCGCTCGGCGGCGACGAGGCTGTCCACCGCCTCGCCCGCTTCGAGTGGGAGGCGATCACCCGGCAGTTCACCCGCTACGGCCAGATCCACCGCGAGTACGATGCCTACTACGACTGGATGCACCACGGCGAATCATCGCACCTGATCTACGCCTTCGGCCTGTGCGACCCGACCGTGGCCGTCGACCGCGCGCGGCTGTTGCGCTTCGCCCGGATGTACACCGGCGACGACGCGGAGGCGCTGAACTACGACCGGGAGCGGCGGATGATCCGCTCGCCGATCACGGGCAGCCGCGGGCCGCGGTTCGTCAACAGCGCCGAGGACTGGGTCACCCATCGGCCGATCCTGGCCCTCTACCCGCCGCCGTTCGAAGACCTTCCCGGCGTCACCGGGCCGCTCTGCGACTGGAACGACGAGACCGTTTTTGCCGCCGTGCTCGAGCGCATGAACGAGCGCATGATGCGCTGCGACGTGCCGCTCAACCTGACCGCCACCAGCCTGGTCACCTGCGCCCATCTCTATTCCGGCGACGAGGCCCTGCGCGCGTGGGTGCTCGATTACACCGCCGCCTGGCGCGAGCGGGCCGCGGCCGATGGCGGCCTGCTGCCCGACAACGTCGGCCCGAACGGCATCGTCGGCGAGACGATGGACGGTAAGTGGTACGGCGGTTACTACGGCTGGCGCTGGCCGCACGGGTTGCTCAACCTGATCGAGCCGAGCCTGATCGCCGCGGCGAACTGCCTGCTGCTCACCGGCGACCCGGACTGGCTCGAGCTCCCGCGCACCCAGCTCCGCCTGGTCTGCGAACAGGGCCGGCGCGATGCCGAGGGCTGGCTGACCGTGCCCCACCGCCACGGCGACGCGGGCTGGTACGACTTCCGCCGGCTCGACCCGCGCTACCACGCCGTGCTGGCCTACCTGTCGCAGGCCGAGTCCGACCGCGCGGCGCTGGCCGCGCTCGCGCCGCCGGGGCACCGCTGGCCGGTCCACGGCCGGCGTGGCAAGGGCGAGCAGGAACACGCCGCGCCGCTGCTCGGCTATCACGCCGGCGCCGCGCCCGAGCATCCCGCCGCCATGCTCGCCGCCGCCGCCGACGAGATGCAGCGCCGGCAGCGGCGGATCGAGGCCGATGATGGCGACCCCGAGACGTGGGACGTGCATCACTGGCAGGAGCTCAACCCCATCGGCACCGAGGCGCTGGTGCAGCTCACGCTAGGCGGCCCGTCGCCGATTTACCACGGCGGGCTGCTCCACGTGGCGGTGCGCTACTTCGACCCGGAGGCGCGGCGGGCCGGCCTGCCGCCCGGCATCGCGGCGCTGGCCGAACGCGTCACCGGCGACACGGTCGAGCTGCGGCTGGCCAACCTGGAGGTGCTCCATCCGCGACGGTTGGTGGTCCAAGGCGGGGCCTACGGTGAGCATGAGCTCGTCGCCGCCGCGCTGGACGGAGGCGAGGCCGTACCGGTCGGCGGGCCGTGGCTCGAGCTGGTTCTGCCGCCGGGCGGCGCGGCGCGGCTGAGGCTGACGGTGCGCCGCTACGCGCGCCGGCCGAGCTTCGCCCGGCCGTGGGACGGCGATGGCTGACGACCTGCGGGCCTTCTTCGACTCGCTGCCGAAGGCCGAGCTGCATGTGCACCTGCGCGGGGCCATGCCGCCCGAAGTCTTCGCCGCGTTGACCGCCAAGTACGCCGAGCTCGACCTGACCACGGTCGCGCGGCCCGGGTTGGTCGAGCGGTGGCGCGGGCGCGCGCATCTGGCGCCCTGGCTCAGGCCCGGGGCGCGCACCGTCGAACAGGTGCGCGAGCTGTTCCGCTTCGACGACTTCGCCAGCTTCATTCTGACCTACGCGCTGACCGGCTTCTACTTCCGCGAGGTCGATGACTTCCGACAGCTCGTCGACGGTGTGCTGTCGGGCCTGGCGCGGCAGAACATCGTCTACGCCGAGGTCACCGTCTCGGTCCGCGAGTATCTGAACCAGGGCATCGCGCTGGCCGACCTGCTGGCCGTGCTCGACGAGGCCGCCGCGCGAGCGGCTACTCGGGTGCGCTGGATCATGGACGTGGTGCGCGATTTCGGGCCCGAGGCTGGGCTCGAGCTAGTCGGGCGGGTGACCGACATCGGTTGCGCCAGCCTGGTCGGGATCACCATCGGCGGCAGCGAACATGCCTGTCCGCCGGCGCCGTTCGAGCCGGTCTTCACCGCCGCGCGGCGGGCCGGCCTGCGCCTGACCGCCCACGCCGGCGAGGCGCTCGGGCCCGAGAGCGTGCGCGACGCGGTGGAGATCCTCGGTGTCGCGCGGATCGGCCACGGCGTGCGGGCGATCGAGGATCCGGCCCTGGTCGAGACGCTGGCCGCGCGCGGCATCCCGCTCGAGATCTGCCCGACCAGCAACCTGTGCACGGCGATCTACCCGAGCTACGCGCGGCACCCGCTGTTCGCCCTGCACCAGGCCGGCGTGCCGGTGACGGTCAACACCGACGACCCGACCTTCTTCGGCACCACGCTGACCGACGAGCTACTGCGGCTGCACACCGCCGCCGTGCCGCTGTCCGAGCTACGGACGATGCTGACCAACGCCTACCGCTACGCGTTCGACCCGTCGGCGGCCGAGCTGCTGCCGGCGTTCGAGTCGGCCTGGGAGGAGCTTGACCCCCCGCCGGCCGGCGCCTAGACTCGGCCCATGCCAAGCCAGCCCTCGCGCGAGCTCGAGGTAGTGCCGAACCCGAAGCCCGAGCGCGACTACCTGATCGAAATCGAGTGCCCCGAGTTCACCTGCGTCTGCCCGCGCACCGGCCAGCCCGACTTTGCCACCATCTACCTCGACTACGTCCCCGATCAGGGCATCATCGAGCTGAAGAGCATCAAGCTCTATCTGTGGAGCTACCGTGACGTGGGGACGTTTCACGAGGCGGTGGTCAACCAGATTCTCGATGACTTCGTGGCGGCGGCGCGGCCGCGGCGGATGCGCGTGCGGGGCGACTTCTATGTACGCGGCGGACTACACACCCAGGTGACCGCGGAGTATGTCGCGGAGGGGTGGGATGCCGAGGGCGGGAGTCGAACCCGCACGTCCGGTTAAAGACACTGGATCCTGAATCCAGCGCGTCTGCCAATTCCGCCACCTCGGCCGGTGGAGATGCGAAGCATACCCTATCGGCGACCAATCGTCAACGCCGAAGGCCGGCGCCTCCGCGTGGCGAAAGCACCCTTGGACTGACCCGGAGTTGGGCATGATCACGGTGGGAATGATGGCCCTCGGATGCCTGCTGGCACCCGGCCAGGCGGCCGTCGTGCACGAGTGGCGGTTCGACCGCGACGACGACCTGCAGGGCTGGCTGCCGAATGGACACATGACCGACGTGTCGGTGGCCGGCGGCCGGCTACACTGCCGCACCACCGACTGGGACCCGTTCTTCACCAGCGCGCCGTTCGAGATCTCCGCCCGGCCGTGGCAGCAGATTGAGCTGCGGTTGAGCGCCAGCGCGCCGGGCGAGGGCGAGGTCTTCTGGTCGGGCACGCTCGAAGGCGAGCACGGCGGCTTCAGCGGCGGCAAGTCGACGCGGTTCACCGTCCACGGCGGCGGGATGGAGACCATCCGACTCGAGCCGTTCTGGCAGGCCGAGGGCCGGATCGTCCACCTGCGACTCGACCTCTATGCCGACGCCGAGTTCCAGATCGAGTCGATCCGCATCGTCGAGCCGCCGGCCGCCGAGCCGGTTGCCGAGCGGAGTTGGCGGTTTGCCGGCCTGCCCGGCGGCTGGTCGCTGCACGACCTGACGCCGCAGCCGGGCGAGGGCCTGACCCTCGAAGTCGACCACCCGCGCGGGCGGCTGCAGTCGCCACCGCTGGCGCTGCAGGCCGAGCCCGAGCATTGGCTGGTCCTGCGGCTGGCCAGTCGCGGCGCGACGCAGGCCGAAGTGCTCTGGGCGGCCGACTCGCTGAACGGCCTGCAGCGGCTGCGCTTCGGTCTGCGCAGCGATGGGCGCAGCCACGTCTACAACCTCGACCTCGGCGGCGAGCCGAACTGGCAGGGCAGCATCCTGGCCCTGGCGCTGCAGCCGAGCAACGTCGCCCGCGCCGAGGTGACGGTCGAGTCGATCACCATCCAGGACGAGCCGGGCGGCGAGGCCGACCTCGAGCTCCAGTACTTCGGCCACGCCGAGGCGGTCAACCGGGTCGGCTCGGACTGCTGGCTGACCGCCCGGCTGCAGAACCACGGTGCCGAGCCGGCGCGCGGGCTCGACTGGTCGCTCGAGCTGCCCGCCGGCGTGACGCTGATCCGTCAGGAGCGCGCGCCCGAGCCGGTGTTTGAGTTCGAGTATCCGGTCAGCCTGCGCATGCGCGTGGTGGCCGAGCAGCCGGTCGACGACTGGGCGACCTTCCGTTACCGCCTGAACGGCGGCCCGGAGCAGAGCGCGCGGATGCGGCTGCGGATCACGCCGGCGCTGGGCCTGCCCCGGTCCGAGGTGGTGCCGCCGCCCGAGCCGGCGGCGACGGATTACCGGATCGGTAGCTACTATTTCCCCGGCTGGGGCGACCCGACGCGGTGGGAGCCGATCGACCGCGTGGCGCCGATCCGCAAGCCGGTGCTCGGCTGGTATGACGAGGCGCTGCCCGAGGTGGCCGACTGGCAGATCAAGTGGGCGCTCGAGCACGGCGTCAGCTACTTCCTGGTCGACTGGTACTGGTCGCAGGGCAACCGCCACCTCGAGCATTGGCTGCACGACGCCTTTTTCCAGAGCCGGTACCACGACCAGTTCGAGTGGGCGATCATGTGGGCCAACCACAACGCGCCGGATACCCACTCGGTCGAGGATTGGCGGGCGGTGACCGCCTACTGGATCGAGCACTACCTGCACCGCGACGACTACCTGCGGATCGACGGCAAGCCGGCGGTCTTCATCTGGGCGCCGAGCAACATCCGGCGCGACGTCGGCGGCGGCGAGCAGGCGGCGGCGCTCTATGCCACGTCGCAGGAGATGGCGCGCGAGGCGGGCCTGCCGGGCATCTACTTCGTCTCGATGAACGCCCAGGGCCGGGCGGCCTTCAGCCAGCTCCGCGACGAGGGCTACCAGGCGGCGACCAGCTACCACGGCTGGTTCGGTGCGCCGCAGGCGGCCGACGATCCGCGCTACTTCCCGTTCTCGCTGGTGGTCGACCAGAGCCCCGCCGGCTGGGCCCAGTGGCGCGCCGAGGCCGAGGCCGGCGGGCTGCGCTATCTGCCCATCGCCGACAGCGGCTGGGATGCCCGGCCGTGGCACGGCAACGACACGCTGGTCATCCACGACCGGACGGTCGACGAGTTCGAGCGCCTGCTCCGGGCGGCAAAGAGCTATCTCGATCAGCACGACGAGAAGCTGCTGGTCCTCGGCCCGTGGAACGAGTGGGGCGAGGGGAGCTACCTCGAGCCCTGCCTCGAATACGGTTTCGGCATGTTGCAGGCCATCCGCCGTGTGTTCGGCCGCGACCCGGCGCCGCCACCCGAGGTGACGCCGGTCGACGTCGGCCTCGGGCCGTACGACTTCCGGGAGTTCGGCGCGGCGCCGCGCACCGCCTGGGACTTCGCCGACTCCGCCCAGGGCTGGGGCGCGATGATGGGGCTCGGGCAGGTGACCGTGGCCGACGGGGCGCTGCAGGCGGTCGCCGCAAGCGGCGACCCGGCCTTCGCCGGGCCGGCGATGAACGTCCTGGCCCGGTCGTTCAGCCACCTCGTGGTGCGCATGAAGCTGGAACGGCCCGAGCCCGGCGCCGACCGGCTGCAGGTCTTCTGGACCACCTCGACCCGCGGCACGACCGAGGCGACGAGCTTCTCGGTCGACGTCCGCGCCGACGGGCAGTGGCATACCTACGTGCTGCCGCTGGCCGAGAAGGTGACCTGGCGGGGGATGATCCGGACCTTCCGCCTCGACCCCTGCTCAACGGTCGGCACCAGAATCAGCCTCGACCGGATCGAGTTGACCAATGATCCACCGGCCGCCGACTGAGCGCCGCATCGACCGCCGCGCGATGCTCGCCGCGCTGGGCGGGCTGGTCGCCGCGCCGAGCCTGCTGCGCGGCGCGGCGCGTGAGACGCTCCGCGCCGCCTGGGACGCGGCCGACCTCGACGGCGAGCGGTGGCTCGACTCGGCCGGCGACCGGGCCCTGACCGTCACCGCCGGCACGGCCGACGAGCTGCTCGGTCACCGCCTGGTGCGCTACGGCGCCGGCGGGCGGGCTGAGCTGGCCGAGCCGCTCGGCGACGGCTGGACCGCGCTGACGGTCGTCGCCTACCTCTACCTCGAGCAGCCGCGGGCAAGCTGGCAGGGCATCGTCTGCCGCGACCGGACCGGCGGCGCGGCGGGCGATGTCTGGTCGCTGCTGGTCGACCCCGACGGACGGTTCGGCGCCCGCGCCACCACCGCCGCCGGCCAGGTCGGCGTGCTAGCGCCGGCGACTCCCGGCTGGCACCAGGTGGCCTTGACCTACGACGGCGCGTCGCTCGCGCTGGTGGTCGACGGGGCCGTGGTGCAGCGCGCGGCGCAGGCCGGGCCGCTGGTTACCGAGCCGGCCACGCCGCTGGTGCTCGGCGCCTACTCGACCGGCGATGGACCGCTCCAGGGCGGCCTGTCGCGGGTCGAGCTCCATCAGGCGGCACTGAGCGAGGCGGCGCTGGCCGCCGACTGGGCGGCCTGGCAGTCCACCGCCGGGCCGATCACCGCGTTCACCTTCGCTCAGGCGGCCGACACGCACGTGACCGACACCAAATCGATCGAGATTGCCAACGATGCGGTGGACCGGATCAACGCCGATCCGGCGGTCGCCTTCAGTCTCTGGCTGGGCGACATGACCGAGCACTCGACGCCGGACGCCATGGCGCTCTGCCGCTTCGGCCTGGAGCGCCTAGGCCGCCCGCACTACGCCTGCCGCGGCAACCACGACCTGCGTGGGACGGCGTACCAGGACGAGTTCGGCCCGTTGATGCAGCGGTTCGGGTATGGCGGCTGGGAGTTCCTGATCTGCGACAGCAACCCGGGCGACGCGACTCCGATGGCGACCGCGCAGCGCGAGTGGCTGAGCGCCCAACTGGTCGAAATCGACCGCGAGACGCCGCTGATCCTCTGCTGCCATCATCCGTTGATGCCGCATACTAAGGCCTATCTGTTGGCCGAGGCTCAGCAGGTGATCGGCCTGTTCGACGGCTGGACCCTGAAGGCGGTGATCAACGGGCACTATCATGGCAACCAGGAGGAACTGGTCGGCGGCGTGCTCTATACCACCACGGCCTGCTGCGCGACGACGCGGAACAACTTCGACGGCACGTCGGCCAAGGGCTACCGCCGGTTCCATTGCGAAGCGGCGACGGTGCGCACGGAGTTTGTCCCGGTGCGCGAGACGCCGCCGGCCTGACTGGTGCGTCGGCTGCGGATGCGATCAGGAATCATGACCATGCGAATGAGGCTCATCGTCATCGCCTGCCTGCTGCCCGCGGCGGCCGCGACCGCGCAGGCGCCGGTCCGCTTCGGCCATTACCCGGCGCTCTCGGCCGACGGCTCGAAGCTGGTCTTCGAGTGGTGCCGCGACATCTTCATCGCCGACGTGGCAAGCGGCGTCGCCGCGCCGTTGACCATGCACCACGCCAGCGATACCCGCCCGGTCTTTGCCGAGGGCGGCGCGGCGGTGGTGTTCATGTCCAATCGCTCGGGCAACTGGGACCTCTACCGCATGCCCGTCGGCGGCGGCGAGCCACAGCGGCTGACCTACTACTCGGGCACCGACGGCCTGTGGGAAATGAGCCCCGACGGCGGCTCGGTGATCTTCGAGTCGCGCCGAAACGGGCCACTGATGGGCGGCTTCGGCTATGCCTTCACCCTACCGCTGACCGGCGGCACGCCGACCCGCTACCTGCCGGTTGCCGCCGGCGACGTGGCGACCAGCCCGGACGGCGGCAAGGTCGCCTTTGTGCGCAGCCGCTCGGACTGGGACTGGCGCGAGTACAAGGGCGGGCTGTCCGAGGACGTCTGGATCTGGGACAAGGCCGCCGACAGCTACACCAAGATCACCCACTACATCGGCCCCGATTACGCGCCGATGTGGTCGGCCGACGGAGCCACGGTCTTCTTCATGAGCGACCGCTCGGGCGCCTACAACCTGTGGAAGGTCGCCGCCACGGGCGGTGCGGCGACTCAGGTCACCAGCCACGACCAGCCATTGCGCCGGCCGACCATCAGCCGCGACGGGCGATTCATCGTCTACGAGCTTGACGGCGGCATCCAGCTCTGTGAGACGGCCACCGGCGCGACCCGTGAACTGAGCCTGACCGGCCCGACCGACGTGCTCGAGCCGGAGATGTTCTACTCCACCGAGACCGCCAACATGGGCGCCTATGACGTGGCGCCGTCGGGCCGCGAGGTGGCTTTCATCGTCCGCGGCGACCTGTATGTCTGCCGCTTCCCGGACGGCGGGCCGACCACCCGGCTGACCAACACCCCGCAAAGCGAGGAGAACCCGCTCTGGTCGGAGGACAGCAAGACCATCTACTTCCTCAGCGACCGCGACGGCAACGGGGAAATCTACTCGATCACCAGCGACGATCCGAACGAGCCGCGGCTGCGCCGGGCCGCCCGGCACAAGCTGACCCGGCTGACCGAAACGCCGGAGAACGAGACCGGGCTGGTCTGGTCGCCCGACCGCAAGAAGCTGGCCATCCGGCGCGAGCGGGGGCAGATCGTGGTCGCCAACCCCGATCTCAGCGAGCAGAAGGTGGTGGTCGACGGCCAGCGCTGGACCGACTTCACCTGGTCGCCCGACAGCCGCTGGCTGGCGATCACCCGGGCCGACGCCGACTCGAACAACGACATCTTCATCGTCTCGGCCGAGGGCGGCGAGCTGCACAACATCTCGATGCACCCGGCCAACGACAGCGACCCGGTCTTCGCCGGCGACATGAGTCGCCTGGTCTTCCGCTCGTCGCGGCGAAGTGACGAATGGGACCTGTACTACGTCTGGTTGCGGCGCGAGGATTGGGTCAAGACGCGGGCCGACCGCGACCTCGAGGAAGACATCGAGTACGACAAGCCCGAGCCGCCGGAGCAGGAGGAGCCACAGGGCGCCGCGCCGGCCGCGGGCGGCGAGGCGAGTGAGTCGGAGGAAGAGCAGCCGGAGCCGGAGCCCGAACCCGCGCGGATCGAGTTCGAGGACATCCACGAGCGGCTGGTCACGCTGACCCGCTCGTCCGAACCCGAGTTCAGCCTGGTGGCGGCGCCGACGGGCAAGCAGATCGCCTTCGTCGGCGCGGCGCCGGGCACCGGTGGCGGGCCGGGCGGCCGGTTCGGCTTCGGCGGTGGTGGGACGCGCAGCCTGATGGTCGCCGATCTCGACGAGTTCGAGCCGCGGACGGTGGCCAGCGGCTCGGTCGGCGGGGTCGAGTACTCGCGCGACGGCCGGCAGCTCCGCTTCCTCTCGGGCGGGCAGCTCAGCCAGGTCGCGGTGCAGGGCGGACCGCAGACGACGGTCAGCCACTCGGCGCGGGTCGAGCGGCGCATCGCGGACGAGCGGGCCTACGTCTTCGATCAGGTCTGGCAGGTCCAGCGCGACAACTTCTACGATGTCAACATGCACGGCGTCGACTGGGACGCGATGCGCGAGTTCTACAAGCCGCGCGCGTTGTCGGCGCCGAGCCGCGAGGACTTCGCGCTGGTGGTCAACCAGATGCTCGGCGAGCTGAAGGCCTCGCACCAGGGGTACGGCATCCCCGGCCGCGGGGTCGAGGCGACCGGCCCGCCGGCGGCGGCGCTGGGTCTGGCCTGGACCGACGACCGCACCGGGCCGGGCTTCGTCGTCGCGGCGGTCGAGCCCGACACGCCGGCCGACACGACACCCAACGGGCCCAAGGCCGGCGAGCGGGTGCTGAGCATCGACGGCACGGCGCTCGGCCCGGGTGTCAACGACTTCGCCCTGCTGGTGGCCAAGGAGGGCGAGCTGGTCACCCTCGAGATCGAGGGCACCGACGGCGGGCGGCGGACGGTCAGCGTGCGGGCGACCTCGGCGGGCGGCGTGGCCGGTACGCGGCGCGAGACCTGGCTGCGCAACAACCGCCGGCTGGTGGCCGAGTGGTCCAGCGGCCGGCTGGGCTATCTGCAGGTGCCGGGGATGAACCAGGGCGCGGTGCAGGAGTTCTACCGCGACCTGTTCGCCGCCGGCGCGGGCAAGGAGGGCCTGCTGATCGATGTGCGGTTCAACGGCGGCGGTAATACGCACGAGTATCTGCTCGAAGCCCTGACCTTCCGGCCGCACACCTACATGGTCGACCGCGGGACCGACGAGCACGGCTTCCCGGCCTGGTTGCAGCCGGTGCCGGTCTATCGCCACCCGACGGTGGTGCTGCACAACCAGCACTCGGCCAGCGACGCCGAGCTATTCAGTTGGGCCTACAAGAACCTCGGCCTGGGCAAGACGGTCGGCACGCCGACCTGGGGCGGGGTGATCTTCACCGGTTCGGCCGGCATGGTCGACGGCAGCAGTTGCCGAGTGCCGGGCACCGGCGCCTATATGATGGACGGCACGAACCTGGAGATGAAGCCGGTGCCGGCCGATGTGCCGGTCGAGATCAGCCCGGCCGACGAGGCCGCTGGGCGCGACCCACAGCTCGAAGCGGCGGTGCGGACGCTGCTCGAGCAGATCGACTCGGCGCGGTAGCTAGTAAGGAAACGGTGTCCGGCAACAGCGCCGGACACCGTGTCTTCGCGTACGACCCAGACTCGATCGGGGCGACTGGACTTGAACCAGCGACCTCTTGACCCCCAGTCAAGCGCGCTACCAAACTGCGCCACGCCCCGTGGACAGCCGAGATTGTAGCACCGGGGCGGGGCGGCGGCAAGGCCGACGCGGGCGACCGCACCGACACCGACCGAGACGGTCGGCCTACGCGATGGTCGGCACGTTCGCCTTCATCCAGGCCAGGCACTTGGTGTAGCCGTCGGGCTCGCGGCCCTCGTATTCGGCGCACCAGAGGCCTTGGTAGCCGGCGGCCTTCAGGCAGCGCACCGCATGGGCCAGGTCGATCTCGCCCTCGCCCAGGGCGCAGCCTCGGTAGTCGCCGCGCGAGCCGGTGCCGTCCTTCAGGTGCAAGTGCACGCAACGCAGACTACTCAGCTCATAGAAACGGTTGCAGGTGGCCAGGTCGTGGCCCATCCAGCGGTAGTTCATGGTGTCCATGGTGGTGCCCACGAACTTGCTGCCGACCATGCCGAGGAGCTTCATCTGGAGTTCGGCATCGTTGGTCACCACGCCGTGGTTGTCGACACCCAGGTAGACGCCGGTCTCCTCGAGGAACGGCACGCAGCGGCGGAAGCAGCCGGCCATCGCGTCGACCCAGCGGTCCTCGGGGATACCGGGGTTCGACCGTCCGCCTTCGGAGCGGATGATCTTGGTGCCCAGCAGCAGCGCCAGCCGACAGACGCGCTCCATGCGGGCGACCTGCGCGGCGACGACCGCCGGCTCGGTGACCACGAAGTCGTTGCCGGCGGCCAGCGCGCCGACGAACAGCCCGCGCGACTCGACCATCCCGCGGACCCGCTCGGCGGTCGCTTCGGGTGAGGCATCGTCGCGCCAGACATCGCCGATCTGGAGCTCGACGCCGTCGAATCCGGCCTCGGCGGCGTAATCGAGGAACGCCTCGAGCGTGTCGCCGGGCGCGTTGTAGTTGATCAGGCCGAACTTCATCGCAGCCTCCCGCGCGGCGCGAGTCTAGCCAGCCCGACGTGGGGCGTCAAGGCAGGCCGACGAACGCCCCTCACCGCGCGTGCGCGGCGATCTCCTCGTCGGTCAGCGCCCGCCGCCAGAGCTTCACCTCGTCGAGCAGGCCCTGGAAGTGCGCCCGGTGGCCGACGGCGGAGTTTCCCAGCGTGAGCGGACCGTTCGGCGCGCGGAGCCGGCCGCGGCGGGCCAGCGTGGCCACCCGCACGCCGTCCTGGTAGAGCCGCAGCTCGGCGCCGTCGGCCACGCCGGCGACGTGGACCCAGCGACCGGTCGGCAGCGGCTCGGGCGCGGTGAAGTGGTGGCTCCAGGCGGTCAACGGCGCGGCGAAGCAGAGCTTGCCGCCACTGACCCCGAAGCGGAAGCCCGATGCGCCGTCGCCGTAGATGCAGTTGGCGAACCAGCGATCGGTCTGCTCGGGCGTGTCGGTGTGGATCCAAGCCTCGACGGTCAGCGCGCCGGTCGGCAGCTCGAACGCCTCGCGCGGCACGGTGACCGACCCGCCGGCGCAGACCAGCGCCCGGCCGACGCGCCCCGCCGCGCGCGCGGCGTTCTGCACCATGCCGCCGGTGCCGCCGCCGGTGTAGTCGAAGGCGTAGCCTGCGTCGTCCTCCTCGTCGAAGCTCCACCAGGCGACCAGGCCGGGCGCATCGCCGCCCGGCGCGGTGACCACGCGGCGCGCGGCGGCCATCTCGGCCTTCCAGGCGTCGTAGCGCGAGCCGTACGGCCCGAGGCCGAGGTCTTCGGGCACCAGGTCGAGGTGCGGCCCCGCGTCGGGCGCGAACGCCTGGCGCACCGCATCGAGGTAGCCGAAGCCGTATTCGCGGTGGGGGAAGATGTAGTGCCCTTCGCCGAACTCGTTCCAGTTGTCGAGCAGCACCATGCGCCGGCCGAGGCTGCCTTCGGGGAGGCTCATCGCCTCGGCGCGGGCCCGCTCGCAGAGGTCGCGGAAGCCGTCGGGCGTGAGGTGCCAGCGGCTGAAGCTCGGGTGCCACGGGGTCGAGTCCCAGCCCATCGAGGCGGTGATCTGGTAGGGCAGGATGTCCATCTCGCGCCACTGCCGCCAGAACTGCTCCTGCGTGGCGATGGCCTCGCCGTCGTCGGGGTCGCCACCGACCGGCCAGCAGTACTGGAACGCCGCGTCGAGGCCGAGGTCGGCCATCAGGCGCAGCGGCCGCGGGTCGACGCCGCGATACTCGCCGAGCAGCCAGAGCCCATCGAAGCCGGCCTGGCGGCAGATCTCGCGCGCTTTGTCGAGCGCGCTGCGCACCTGCTCGACGCCGCCCAGGTCATCGACCAGGAACTCCGGCCGATAGATGTAGAGCATCGGCTTGCCGTCGATCTTGAGGTAGTCCGGGCGCTTGAAGTAAGTTTCGATCCAGTAGGGCAGCAGCGTTTCGAGGAAGTCCGCCTCGCTGGCCACGCCGGCGCGGCCGCGGCTCTGGTTCTCCCACATGATGCACCAGCGGAACCGGTCGCCGTACCGGCTGTGGAACAGCCCGTCGTGGATGGCGTGGCCGAGGTTCTGCTCGACCGGCGCCTGTTGGTTGGCGCGGTACCAGCAGTAGATGAAGAAGTCGATCCCGTGGTCGAGGGCCCACTTGATTTCCCAGTCGGTCACCTCGGGGTTGTCCTCGTCATAGAAGCCGAGCGCCGGCTTGCGCGCCGGGAACGGCTCGATCAGCTCCCACACCCCTGCCCGCGAGCCCTGCTTCCACAACGGGCAGTAGTGGCAGCCGACCAGGATGTCCTTGTCGGGCGGCTCGGGCGCTGGGACGTAGTCGGCCCGAACGACCTCGACCGCAGGCGCGACGGGCATGCGCGCGGTGACCTGCCGATCGTCGAACCCCTCGCCGGCGACGGTGACGGTCAGCTCCAGCTCGCCCGGCTCGGCGGCGGTGATGGTCCAGCGGGCCGCGGCGGTCTCGCCGTGCGGCAGCGTGGCGATCGAGACGTCCGCCGGCGCCGCGACGGTGGCGCCGCGGGCGGTCAGGCTGCACCGCACCCCGGCCACGGGCCCGCCGCGGTTGGTGATCTGGGCGATGATCGGAACCGGCCGGCCGGCGCGCGGAATGACCGGCTCGGGCAGCACGCTGGCGACGGTCAGCTCGGCCGGCGCCCGCGGCTCGGCGGTGACCCGGACGAAGTCGACCTCTAGCTCGGCGCCGTCCTGGTCGGCGGTCAGGCCGAGGGCCGTCAGCTCGCCCGACCAGGCCGGCTGCTCGAGCCCATCGAGGATGTACGAGTGCTGGCCGGGGCCGAGCACGTCGAACTCGAGCATCCCGCCGCCGGTGGTGGTCAGGAACGGCACCTGAATGCGCCGGCAGCCGCGGGCGGCCAGTCGCAGGCAGACATAGCGCCGCTCGGCCAGCGGCACGGCCAGGCCGAGGCGGACCAGACCGGCGCCCGGCTCATCGAGCCGCGTGGTGAGCCGGCCGCCAGCGACGCTCAGCGAGGCGCCGGGGCGGGTCTGCCAGCCCTCGTCGGCGGCGAACTCGAACTCGGCATCGGTCCGGCGCGGGCCGACGCCGCCGTCGCCGAGGCCGAACTGCGATTCGAGTTGCTCGCCGTCGGTCAGCGCGGTGGCGTAGACCTTGACCTCGTCGAGCGTGCCGCGCAGGCCGCGCGGGGCCCACTGCTGCGCCGCGCCGAAGACCACCGGCCGGCCGCTCGGTGCGACGGCGCCGATGCGCTGCTGGGTGAACCGCCGGCCGTTGATCCAGAGCACGGCTAGGCTGCCGTCCCAGCCGGCGGTGACGTGGTACCACTGGCCGGGCTGCGGCGCCAGGCCGCGGACGCGCGGCTCGACGGCGCCGTTGACGTTGACGAAGAGCGAGATCTGGTTGCCCTCGTTCGGCGGATCGAGGCGGATGAACCACTCGCCGTCGCAACCGGCCAGGCTGTAGTTGTCGCCGACTTCGTCGAACCTGGCCCAGAAGTCGACCGCGAAGCCGCCCTCGGCGCTGATCGGTGGCTCGGCGATGGTCAGGCCGCCGGTGCCGTCGAGCCGCAGCCCGCCGCCGAAGCGGCCCTCGTCGCGTCCGGCCTCGTCGAAGCGCAGCCAGGCCGCCGGCTCGGCCGAGATGGTGCAGGTGAGCAGGAACAGCGGTAGCGGCATGGTCGACATCCGCCGGGGAGTTCGCTGTCGCGCGAGCGATCCTTGCCTGGTTGCGGGAGGTGCCCCCGGCCCCGTGCGCAACCGATCGGCACGGAGTGAGGTCGTGAGGTGTTGCCACAGCCTGACCTGGTGCCTGCTGGCGGTCACCGGCGTCGCGGCCGCGGAGGGAGTTGGCATGGCTACCGTGCCCGAGAACGTCTACGTCGGCGAGTTGCTCAGCTACCCGGGTCCCGCGCAGTTCCAGATCGGCCGGGCGGGGATCATCATCGTCCGCGACGAGGAGCTCGAGACCCTCGCCCGCGACCCCGACGCGGTGCTCGACCTATCGCTGACCTTCGACAAGCGCGAAGAGAGCCTACGCCAGATCTGCGAGCGCGCGCAGGCCGCCGGGCAACGGACGCTGCTGCTCGCGTTCGACCACTTTTTCAAGCAGTACCGCCCCGGCACCGATGAGCCGCGCCGGCTGATGCCCGACACCGATGAGTACATCGCGCTGATCGGCCAGATTGCCCGCTTCGCCAAGGGCTACGGCCTGGCGCTCGAGCTGAGCCTGATCAGCCCGCTCGAGATCGGGCCGGGCTACCGCCGCGCGACCGGCGAGTCGGGACGCTGGATGCACTACCGCAAGGGCCTGCGCGACCCGGCCACCGGCGCCTACAGCGTCCAGTTGTGGCGGCAGACCCAGTGGGTCAACAACAAGGGGCCCATCGCCATCGAAGATGCCGGCGTGCGGGTCTTCGCCTTCCGTGAGCAGGCGGCCGAGGGCGGGCGCTACCTGGTTGTCAACCCGGCCGAGATGGTCGACATCAGCGACACCGCGCAGGTCGAGGTCTATGAGGGGCTCGAGAACCGCGGCGGCGACTACCGCTCGCGCCGGGTGCGCATCCACGGTAGCGGTCGGGCCGACCTCGGCCCGCTCGACCGCGTGCTGGTGGTGCAGCAGTATGCCACGCCCGAGATGGACTACTTCAGCGACCAGGCATTGCCGTTCCTGACCGGCTTGATCGACCGCTACGCCGACGCCGGGATCGAGCTGAACGGCCTCTACTCCGACGAGATGCACATCCAGCAGGACTGGAACTACTTCGGTCACCACGACCACGGCGAGTTCGCCCTGCGGTACGTCAGCGACGGCCTGCAGCGCCGCTTCGCCGAGGTCTACGGCGCTGAGTACGCCGACTTCGCCAGGTACTTGATCTACTTCTGCCTCGGCCAGGAGGACGCGCGGAACGACCTCAACGCCAAGATTGGCGCGCAGCATGTCTTCGGCGCCTCGCCCGAGGAGGTCCGCCGCACTTCGCTGTTCCGCCAACGCTACTACCAACTGCTGCAGGACGGCGTGGTCGAGCTGTTCGTCGCCGCTCGCCGGCACGCCGAGCGGCGGATGGGCCACCTGCTCGACACCCGCGCCCATGCCACCTGGGCCGAGAGCCCGACGGTCGACCGCTGGAACACCGTCGGTGTCAACGGCAACACGGCCAAGTACGAGTACACGCCGAACTTCGTCTGGTCGGTGACCGTCCACCAGGCGGCCAGCGCCTGCCACGACTACTTCAAGTGGGGCGAGTACCTGACTGGCACGGGCAACGACCACTCCGAGGGCGGCTGGCTCGACCGCGACTACTTCGGCCTGGCCCTCGGCTGCTCGACCGGGATCATCAACGAGGTGCCCTACAGCTACGCCGCGCACTGGGGCAGCCCGCGCGAGGTCTCGATGCGCCACGGCTGGCTGCAGTCGGCCTTCGGCACCGCCTCGTCGCCGACGCATGGGATGGTCACCGGTCTGCAGCACCGCGATGTCGAGGTGATGATGCTCTATCCCCTCGACCTGGTCGCCGCCGATGAGCGGTTCGGTTCGTGGATGACCCAGTACGGCTACGCCAACTACCTGACCGCGGCGAAGGTGCTCGAGCTCGGGCGCATCGAGGATGGCGCGCTGGCCATCGCCGGCCGGCGATTCACCACGCTGGCGGCCCTGTTCGAGCCGCATCCGCCGGCGCGGCTGATCGCGTTGATGGCCGAGTTGGTCGCCGCCGGCGGGCGGGTTGTCTGGTCCGGCCCGCCGCCGCTGATCAGTGCCGAGGGCGAGCCGCTGCTCGGCGCCTGGTGCGAGCTGTTCGGCGTCGACCTGGCCGACGGCGGCCCACTCGGGCTGACCGTGCCGGGGCAGCAGGTGACCTTCGAGGGCCCGCTCGCCACGGTCGCGCCGCAGGTGATTCTGACCGACTTCACGGTCGACCGCATCTACCCCGTCGCGCCGCGCGAGGGCACCGTCACCGCGGCCTGGGTCGGCCGGCGGATCGTCGGCACGCAGCGCGGCACGGCGACCTATCTCGGCTTCCGCCCGCGCGACGACCAAGCGCAGAGTCTCGGCTACGACGCGCGGACCTGGTTCGACGTGCTCACCGCCTGCGGCGCCTATCCGCCGACCGGGCGCTTCGCCGGCGTCAACGACAACACCGAGCATCTCTCGCGTGAGGCGGGGCGGTACCTCTTCTGCCGCTTCCCGAACGGGGCGCTCACCTGCGCGCCGCACCTGCGCGACTATGTCGAGTCGTGGCCCGGCGGATTCGGGCGCAAGCCCGACGAGGACGCGCGGTTCATGGAGCAGAACCCGCCGCCGTCACCGGTGATCGAGCTGCTCGACCAACGAGTCAACGGCCACACGGTGAGCTACACCGGCCAGGGCGTGGTGAGCTTCCGCGTCGACGCCGCCGGCCGGCCGGTCGCCTTCTGTGGCCACCAGTCGGCGTCGATCACCGTCGACGGCGCCACCTGGACGTTCGCCGAGCAACCGATGGGCACGGCCTTCTGGACGCCGGTGCCCGAGGAGCGACAGGTTGCCGGCGGGGCGGTGATGATCCTCCAGCTTCACGGCCGCGGCGCGGTCCGCGTGCCGGCGGTCGACCTGCCGGCTCGGCTCGAGGTCGTCACCGAGGGACCGCGTCCCGGCAGCCGGGGCAACCCGGTGCCGAGCCGCATCGAGGGCGACGCGCTGCTCATCGAGCTCGGCGACGGGGTGCCGCATCACTACCTGTATGTGGTGCCGGTGGGGTAGGGTGAGCATAGGCGTTGGTTGGTCGCTGACATCTGTGGACGGTGCCACTGGCGGCTTGTCCGCCAGTGCTGTCCAACAGCACGTCGGCG
>CAYONP010000033.1:42702-53120 GCA_964405335.1 uncultured Fimbriimonadaceae bacterium | reverse complement strand
GACCGCCGCGGCGAACCGGTACCGATAGCCTCGGAGTCAGGACATGCACCGCCGTCGCGCCGGGTTGATCGCCGTTCTCCTGCTCACCCTCGCCGCCCCGGCCTGGGCCGAGACGCTGCGGCTTGGGGTGATGCACACCAACGACCACCACGGCCACCTGCTGCCGTTCCGCTATGAAGGTCAGGACGGCTGGGGCGGCGTGGCGCGCCGGCGGGTGGCCATCCAGCGGCAGCGCGCCGACACGCGGTACCAGTGGCTGCTGCTCGATGCCGGCGATGTGTTTCAGGGCACGCCGATCAGCAACCTGCTCAGCGGCTTCCTCGACCTCGAGTGCATGAACCAGATGGGCTACGACGCGATGGCGCTCGGCAACCACGAGTTCGACTTCGGCTATGAGCTGCTGCGCAGCCGCATGACCGACGCCAACTTCAAGGTGCTCTGCGCCAACGTGGTCGACCGCGAGCGCGGCCTGCCGGTGGCCGAGCCCTATGCCATCTTCCGCCGCGGGCCGTACCGCATCGGGGTGATCGGCGTGACCACCGAGACGCTGCCCGGCGAGACTCACCCGAAGGTCAAGGAGTATGTCACCGCCTTTCCCAGCCCGGTGGTCAAGGGGCTGGCGCAGTACCTGCGCGGCGTCGGCTGCGACCTCGTGATTGCCCTGACGCACCAGGGCTACGGCCGCGACCTCGAGCTGGCCCGCGAGGTGCCCGAGCTGGACCTGATCGTCGGCGGCCACACGCACACCAAGCTCGATGAGCCGGCCCGCGTCGGCGACGTGCTGGTCACCCAGACCAACGGCTGGGGCCGCTACCTGGGCGTGCTACGCATGACCTTCGACCGCGACGGCCCGGGTGAGCGGTTCCGCCTCACCGGCTACGAGAACGAGTACCAGCCGATGAGCCCTGAGCTGCCCGAGGACGACGGGCTGAAGGCGTTCATCAACGACTACGACCAGCGGTTCCAGCAGGAGATGGGCAAGGTCGTCGCCACCTCGCTGCAGGAGTTCGGCGTCGACGACGTGCGGCTGCGCGAGAACGCGCTGGCCAATCTGATCGCCGACGCGCTGCGGCTGCAGACGGGGGCAGACATCGGGATCTTCAACGGCGGCAACTTCCGCGCCCCGCTGGCCGCCGGCGAGGTGACCGCCGGCGACCTCTACGCCGTGCTGCCGTTCGACAACTTCCTGGTCAAGGTCACCCTCACCGGCGCCAAGCTGCGCGAGATCCTGACCTACGGCGCCGAGCAGTATGGCGACGGTGGGTTCCCGCAGGTCAGCGGCCTGCGCATCCGCTATGTCGACGGCCGGCTGGTCGAGGCGCTGGTCGGCAGCGACGCGGCGACCGCCGTGCCGCTCGACGACGCGGCCGAGTATACCGTGGTGATGACCGACTTCCTGGCCGTCGGCGGCGACGGCTTCCCGCTGGCCGAGGATCCCTACGGCCCTGGCTACACCGGCCTCGAGCAACGGGCGGTCTTCTCGCTCTGGGCCGGCCAGCAGCGCGAGCTGGCCAAGGAGCTCGACGGCCGCGTGGTGGTCGAGTGGATCAACCTGCCCGACCCGGGCCTGCGCGACTGAGCTCAGCCGCCGAACCGGAGCTCGTGCCGCCGGCCGCCCTCGACGCCGTCGAGGATGGTCGGCTCGGCCACGCCCGGCCAGCGGATCTCGAGCCGGTACGGCCCGGCCTGGTCGCCCAGGCCGAAGTGCAGCGCCAGGTCGTTCTGGTTGCCCTCGCCGGTGCCGGCCTCGACCTGCCGGGCGACCACCCGCTCGGCCAGGAGCACGCGCACCTGCGCGCCGATCGCGTCGCGGTTGACCCGCGTGCCGTCGCCCTCCAGGCGCACCGCGAGCCAGTTGCCACCGTCACGCTGGTTGACGAACAGCCGTCCGCCGCAGGCCAGATCCAGGTCGCCGTCCTGGTCGACGTCGGCCCAGGCCGCTTGATAGGTCGGCGGCAGCCCGGCCAGGCCCGCCTCGGCGGTGACGTCGACGAACATGAAGTCGCCGTCGTTGCGGTACAGCACCGGGTGGTTCGGCCGGCCGAACGAAGCGGTGCCGTAGACGGTGGTGAACAGCAGGTCGAGGTCGCCGTCGCGGTCGTAGTCGCCGGCGGCGGGCGTGGCGTACGACTCCTGGTAATGGACGCCGCCCGTGCCGCGATCCTCGAACCGCCACTCGCCGCCGGGGCCGAGGTTGCGGTAGAAGCGCGACTTCGGCTGGTCGCCGCGGTTGTCGACGTGGGCGAAGTTGCCGGCGAAGAGGTCGAACCGTCCGTCGCCGTCGAAGTCGCCCCAGCAGGCGCCGATCGAATGGCCGCCGGCGAAACCCTCGCTGGTGGCGACCACGCCGTACTCCGCGGCCGACTCGGCCAGGTTGCCGGCGCCGTCGTTGAGCCACAGCAGGTTCGGCTGCAGGCGGTAGTTTGAGACGTAGATGTCGGCGTCGCCGTCCTCATCAAAGTCGCAGGCGGTGACGCCGCGCGCACGGAAGCCGTCGATCGTTGCCTCGAGCCGAAACCCGGTGCCACCCTCGTTGCGCAGCACCAGGTCGGGATAGGTGATCTGGTTGTCCCAGTCCTCATAGCCGCCGAGGTAGAGGTCGACGAACCCGTCCCCATCAAGGTCGGCCCAGCAGGCACCGAGGCAGACCGTCGGTGGGAGCTCGGGCAGCGCCACCTCGGTCAGCCCGCGGCCCTGATCGTTGCGGTAGAGCCGCCGCGCGCCATAGGCGAACAGGTCGCTGAAGCCGTCGTTGTCGAAGTCGGCGGCGACCACCGGGCCGACGTCGGCCAGCTTGGCGAAGCCCTCGGCACCGCGGTTGAGCCACAGGCCGGTGCCGCCGCACAGGTCGGGCCGGCCGTCGCGGTCGAAGTCGAGCCAGCAGACCGGGCCGGTGTCGAGCGTCAGGCCCAGGTCGGCGGTGCGATCGATGAACGCCGGTGGCGCGGCGAGGAGCAGCGTCAGGTAGAGCACGGTCAGTTCTCCGGTGGCACCAGGTACTCGGCGCCGACGATGCCATGCCCGCCGCGGTGCGGTGGCACGGCCAGGACCGCCGGCCGCGCCGGTGCCGGCTGCGCCACCCCGTCAGCGGCGGCGATGGCGCCGGTCACGCCGTGGAGCATGAACCAGGCCTGGCCGCCGGTGAGCAAGTGGACCTCGAGCCGCAGGGGCCGGCCGGTGGTCACCCGCTCGGCCGGCAGCAGCAGCACGAAGGCGCCGCTCAGGCCATAGGGGATCCGCTCATCACGAGTGTCGCCGCCATGCAGGTAGCGCAGCTCGGCGCCGCCGCCGGTCCAGCTCGCGTCAGTCGTGCTGCCGGTGTCGAACGCGAGCAGCCGCTCACCGTCGAGCCACAGCTCGGCGGTGCCCAGCGTGTAGTCGGTGCCGGCAATCCAGACCACGGCGCTGTCGCGGCGTTCGGGCGGCGCGGCGCTGGTCCAGGCGACTCGGCCCTGTTCGCGGGCGTAGCCCCACCACGACGGCGGCGCGCCGAGGTAGCACGGGTAGGGCCCTTGATGCGCGGCCACGGCCTCGCCGCCAAAGCCCTCGACCCACTGCCGCCCGGCCAGCTCACCGGCGCGCAGGGCGGCCATGCGGCCCGGGCCGACCGGCTCCCAGGCCGCGCCCGTGGCGGGGTCCAGCGCCGCCTCGAGACCGGTGGCGTCCAGCCGCACGAACGGCCGCGCATCGGCCAACCTGCTCACCAGGCTCGCCTTGCCGCCGGCATCGACGGCCACCACGCGCGGCTCGCCCCACAGCGCCCAGCGCCAGTTCAGCGCCTCGCGCCGCTGGGCGCGGGTGTAGGCATCGGTCAGCAGACGCACGCGGCCCGCGGTGCCGAGCGGGATGCGCCAGGTCTCCCAGCCGCGGTGGTTTTTGTCGAGGATGCGGCGGAAGACGGGCCTGCCATCGAACTCGACACAGAAGACCACCGCGTGACAGGTGCTGTCGCGCAGCTCGCTCCGGCCGAGGTCGAACTCAAGGTACCGCCCGGGCCCGTCGGCCGCCGGTAGGACTTCCTCGATCGGCTGCCACGGCAGGGCCAGGGCCGGCACCAGTCCCTCGCGAGCGTTCTCCGGCGCCGGCGCCTCGCCCACGCCGACCGCCTGCCGCAGCGCGCGCAGCCGCTCGGTCAG
This sequence comes from uncultured Fimbriimonadaceae bacterium, assembly GCA_964405335.1. Lineage (GTDB taxonomy): Bacteria > Armatimonadota > UBA10988 > UBA10988 > UBA10988 > CAYONP01. The sequence continues at coordinate 48,984 of CAYONP010000033.1, read as the reverse complement.
CGTGACGCAGAGCCCCTCGTTGGCGTGGTAGTCGTCATCGTGGTTGAGCTGATAGAGCCGCTGGTTCTCGGCCGCGGCGGCGATGGCGCGGTCGAGCTCGCCGGCGACCAGCCGCGCCGGCAGGCCCGCCGCCGCCTCGCGCGCGGCGCGCCGGTGCGCCAGCGCGGCGTCGCAGAGCAGGCTCGCGCGGCACATCTGAAGGCAGAGCCAGCGCAGCGACTCGGCCTTGAACCGCCGGTCTTCGGCCGCGGCGCCGGTCCAGCGGAAGTCGTCTGGCGCGTAGACCGGCCGCAACAGGTCCGGCTCGCGGCCGGTGTAGGCGCGATAGGCCGCGCGCGCCAGCGCCTCGGCCTGCGCTGCCTGGGTGGCCAGGAGCTGGTAGTCGCGGTGGAGCGCGCGACCGGTCTCGGGGTACTGCGCGCCGTGCACCTCTTCGAGCACCATCGCGTCATTGACGCAGGCGCTGGTGTCGAGCGCCCGCGCCGCGAGCGCGCCGGCCTCGTCGCCGTAGTGGACGCGATAGGCGTAACCGAGGAAACCGACCTGGTCCTCGTTGTCGATTCCCGGCACGCCCTCGGGCCGCCACAGGTGCTGCGCGCCGAGGTAGCCGTAGACCTCGTTGCTGCGCCACTCGAAGACATAGGCCAGCGCGCCCGCGGCGCCGGCGCGGTGCGCCCGGCGCTGGCAGTCGCGCTCCCAGTCGATGCTCGCCCCCATCGGGCCAGGCAGGGCGTTGTTGTTGACCCCGGTCATTCGCCGCCAAGCACTGAGGCACGAGCCGCCACGCCCGCCCAGGCTGGCCACCCGCGAGCCGCCGAGCAGCGCCACATCGCGCGGCTCATCGCCCTCGGCGACGATGTAGTCGACCGCTCGGCCGCGCTTCTCGTCGAGCAGCGCATACCACCGGGCCACCTCCTCGTCGCTGCCCCCCTCGCGCAGCAGGCGGCTGAGCAAAAAGTGGCTGATCAGGCGGATCTCAGGCCGGCGCCCGAGCCGCGCGGCATGGCGCTGAATGCTCGCGTCGAACTGGCGGAAGAGCCAGGCATAGTACTCGACGTGGACGCCGAGCGGCGGCTCGTTCGCGTTGGTCTCGTCGACGGTGCGATAGCCATAGGTCTCGGCCCAGGGCTGCCAGAAGGTCTCCCAGCAGCCGGCGTTCTGGTTCGGCACGTGGTAGGCCTCGGGATCCTCGAAGACGAAGCCGTCGAAACCGAGCTCCAGCAGCCGCGCCACAACGGCGTCCCAGTACTCGGCCACACCCGGCGCGAAGGGCAGCGCCTCGGCCGCGCCACCGGCGTTCGCCTCGGGGTGGCGGATGATGTAACCGCCGTTGAACGAGTTGAGGCCGAGGTAGGCGTGGATCTTGATTCCGCGCTGGTGGGCGTAGGCGATCAACTCGGGCAGAAACTCGCGCTCGATGTTGCGGTGGACGAACTGGTAGCCGACCTTCTCGCCGGTGGCCGGATCGAGCCGGAACGAGGGCACCGCCAGGGTCGCCTCGTCGTAACCCGGCAGCGTGAACGGCCAGAAGCCGTAAAGGCAGAGCGCCCAGGCGTTGAGCTTGTGCTCGAGCGTCCAGTCGACCAGCCACCGCCACTCGTCCAGCGTCCAGTTGCACAGGTCGTAACCCTCGAGGCGGTTCCAGCCCGAATACCAGGTCATCGTCGGCGAAAGGCACCGCCAGGGCATCGCGGGATGGTCGCGGATGACCAGGTGCGGCAGCCCCACCCCGCGCCGGCCGGCCTCGCGAGCGAGCTGCACCAGCGTCTGCACACCGAGGAGCAGGCCACCCTGCGTGCGCGCGACGATGCTCACCCCACCGGCGGCAATGTGCAGTCGATAGGCCTCGTCACCGGGCAGGTCATCGCCCAGATCGTCGGCTAGCGAGAGTGTCACGGCCAGCGGTGGCCCGGTCGCCGGCAGCACGCGGCGCAGGCACTCGGCGATGACCGGCGTCAGCTCGCCCTGCAGGTCGGCCGGGCCGAGCGGCTCCTCGCCGGCCTGCCGTTCGATCGACTGCGGGTAGGGGAGTAGCTTCCAGTCGGTCATGGCGGCGGGCTCCGCGCGGACGGCGAGCGCGCAGAGCCAGGCGACGGCCATCACGCTGCGCGACGGGTGGTGCATCGGCATCCCCGCCGGGCGGTTGGCCGTGCCGCCGCCTGCTCCTACCAGAACGACCAGTGGTCGCCCGCGTCGCGCGAGATGAGCACCGAGCGCGGCCGCGTGCGCCGGTCGTTGCGGTAGTGCCAGTAGGTCGACCAGTAGTCGTAGGAGAGGAACAGGCTGCCGGCCGGGTCGATGGTCAGGCGGTGGTAATAGATGCTGTACTCGCTGAACGGCGGCAAGACCAGCAGCCGCGGCGGCTCCCACGGCGCATCGGGCCGCTTGCGCTGGTAGGCCAGGGCGGTGTGATAGGCCAATGGGTACGGCTCGACCCGGCTGCGGTTGAGCCGGTAGACCAGGTGCAGCGTGTCGTCGGGCCCGCAGACCAGGCCGAGGTAGGTCTGGCTCAGGTTGTCACCGGTCGTCTCGGCGGGCGTGAAACCGCCGGCGCTGTCGTTCGGCAGCAGCGAACGGGCATAGCCGAACGGCCGGCCGTGCGTGCCGGTCAGCACATGCAGATAGCCGCGGCTGTCCATCGTGATCGTCGGCGTGTTGTGGACGTCGTTGGCTGGCGCGCCGTAACCGACCAGCATGGCCGGACCGAGGGTGCCGGTGGCCCGGTCATAGGTGGCGACGAAGGTCGGCACGCCGGGCACCTGCTCGGCTGGGTCGGTCGCCTCGCCCCAGACGATGTGCACCTTCTCGCCGCGCGAGACCAGCGCGCTGGGCGTGCCCGAATGGCCGCTCAGGCCGAGGCTCTGCTCCGACACGCGGATCGGCTCGCCCAGCTCGATCCGACCGCCGACCTTGCGCGGCACGAACAGGTCGAGCTGATTCACCCGCCGCCAGAAGAGCCTCGGGTCGGGTTCCGTCGGCACCGCCGTGTTGCGCGCGATCGGCGGCGGGCCGGCGAGCGCGTTGTGGCCCGACAACTGCTCGATGTCGAGCGCCCGGCCGCGGCTCTCGTCGCCGGGGATGACATAGGCCCGGAAGCTCACGCCGTCGTCGGCTGAGTGAAGCAGCACCTGCTTGCGGCCGGCTGCTGCCAACAGATAGATGTCGCCGTCGCGGTCGAAACAGACCTTCTGCGAGGCGGCGCCGGTGATCGGCTCGTCGAACGCCGGTACGCGTTCGACCACCGCCTCGGCCAGGCGGCGCTCCAGCCACACACCGTCGCGCAGCAGCGCCACGCCGGCGGAGGTGCGCACGGCTGCACGGCCGGCCGCGTCGAAGTAGGGCTGCTGCTCGAGCGGATAGTCCGGCGCATAGCCGAGCTGCTCCCGATCCTGCGCATAGGGCTGGAGCCGCAGCGGCAGCTCGAGCGCCTGGTAGGCCGGTGCGTCGCCGGCGAGCAGCCGCAGCGTCGACCAGGTCGAGAAGGCCTCGCCGCGCGGCGTGGCGCGGAGGCGGACGGTCCGCTCACCGTCGGCCGGCACGGCGCCTTCGACGTTGACCTCGGCCGCTTCCCCCGCCGCGAGTTCGACCGAGGCCGGGCACGCAACGGGCCACGGCGGACCATCGAACTCCAGCGCCAGGTCGACCGTGCGTGGCCGCATGGCGTTGTTGTGCAGCTCGAACGTCGCCCGCACCACCTCGCCCGGCCGGCCGTAGCGGACCTGCCGATAGGGCGCCAGCAGCCAGCGGTTGTCGTGCCAGGCGAACCAGGAGTCGACGTCGGGGGTCCAGAGGCAGTGGTCGGGCAGGCGGTCGGTCGACTCCCAGCGGGTCAGGCCGTCGGCCTGGATGGTCCCGGACATGCGCGGCAGGTGAATGCGCCACGGCGCCTGCCCGCGCGCCGGGTCGGCCGCGAACGCGTGGCTGCCGCGGCCGTCGACGATCGGCACGCCGGCCACGCGTTGGTCGCGTTCATCGAACACCGCCACCTCGCGCACCTCGGCCGGCAGGTCGGAGAGCTCGAGCTCAAAAGAGCCGGCGCGGGGCAGGAAACCGACGTCGCCGGCAGCCTCGCCGAGCAGGATGATCGGCTCCTCGTGCCGGGCGTCGCGGTGGCCGCGGGCGGTCTCGAACAGGTACTTCGGGCAGTTGGTCCAGATGCCCCACACGATCGACTCGCCGTAGCGGTCGTTACTGACCGTGATGTTGAGGCCATAGACGCCCGGCCGCGTAACCTGGGTCGAGAGCACCGCGCGTTGCACCGGACCAAGGCCGGCGCCGCGCTCGCCACCGGCGAAGGGGATGTCTGCCTGGTCGAGCACCTCGCGGTCGGGCCCGAGCAGAAGCGCCCGCAGCTCGGTCGCCGCGCCGCGGTTGCGGTCGCGCTTGAACACCTCGACGACCAGCTCGCCCGTCTCGGCCAGGAACCAGGCGCCGCCGCAGCCGCCGGTATAGGTCAGGGGCTCGCGCGCGGGTGCGGCGTGCACCGCCAGGCAGCCCATCAAGAAGAGCGATGCCGACATGCTGGTCCCCGCCGCTCCATCCGCTGCGTCGGCGAGACCTCCTGCGCCCGGCCACGAAGTTGCAGGGATGTTGTCAATCTTGCGGGCGTGCTACAATCCGGCCGTCCGCACGAAGGTGTCGATGGAGCTCGACGAGCCGTCTGGTCTCAGCCCGCGGTGGCGACGCTGGTTCGCTCGCGAACACCGGGCGTTCTGGTTGATCGCCCTCAACGGCATCCTGTTCCAGCTCTCCTGGGCGCTGTTCGATGCGCGCTATGTCGTCGCCGCGTTCCTCACCACACTGACCGGCCGTGAGTGGGTGGTCGGCCTGGCCAACAGCATCCAGGCCACGGCGATGATGCTGCCGCAGCTCTACGCCAGCCACCTGGTCAGCGACGGCCGGGCGCGCATGCCGCTCTATGTTCGCGGCGCGCAGATCCGCTGGATCGCCCTCGGCGTGATCACCTTCGGTGTGCTCGCCCTGGCCCATTACCGCACGCTCACCGCGGTGCTCTTCCTGACCATGATCGGCGTCATGGGCATGGGCGTCGGCCTGGGCGTGGTGGCCTTCGGCGATATCGTCACCCGCACGGTGCAGCCGCACCGTCGCGGGCGCCTGTTCGGCGTCCGGCTGACCATCGGCGGCCTGCTCTCGTTCGTGCTCGGCCTGCTGGTCAAGTGGCTCTTGAGCGACCACTCGCCACTCGGCTGGCCGGCCAACTATGCGCTGCTGTTCGGCGTCTCGCTGCTCTTTCTGATCACCGCTCAGCTCTGTTTCATGCGCATCGAAGAGCCGCCGTGCGAGCGGCGGACCCGGCCGGCGGCGACCTTCCGGCAGTTCGTCGCCCACGCCGCCCGTGTGCTGCGCGAGGACCGCGCCGCGCGCCGGTTCGCCTGCTACCGCCTGCTCACGCCGATCGCCTGGAGCCCGATGCTGTTCATCACCCCGTACATGATGAACCGCTTCGGCTTCAGCGACGATGTGGTCGGCCCACTGGTCTCCAGCGGCGTGGTCGCCGGGGCGCTGAGCAACGTGCTCTGGGCGGCGCTCAGCGACCGGGTGGGCAACCGGATCGTGATCCGGCTGGGCGCCAGTCTGGCGGTACTGAGCATCGCCATGCTCGCCGCCGCGCCCGAGATCATGCAGCGGTTCGACGGCCCCAGCGTCGGACCGGTCACCTTCTACTGGCTGCTGGTCGCCAACGGGCTGGTCCAGATGTGTGTCATGGCCGGCAGCCTGGCCGGGCTGAATTACCTTTACGAGCTGGCTCCGCGCGACGAGGTGCCGCTCTATGTCGGACTGCTCAATACCATCACCGCACCGGTGACGGCCATCGCCGCGCCGCTGGCCGGCTGGCTGGCCGGCCGCTACTCCTACGAGCTGATCTTCATCGCCGGCGCCCTGGCCGGCCTGGCGGCGGTCGGCACCACGCTGCGGCTGGACGAGCCGCGGCAGCGGTAGGAGCCCGGCGAGGCATCACTGTCGGGCGCGCTACTGCGCGCGGGTGGTGTGCCGACGGCGGTGACCACCACCTGTAGGGCGCGCTACTGCGCGCGGGTGGCGGCCCATGGCCAGCGTCCCCGTCGCGTCGGCCGACCGTTGCGGTCGGCACCGGGTCGGGCGCGCCGCGGCGCGACGCCGGTGACCCGCGCGCAATAGCGCGCCCTACGCCGAGGCGTCGGGCGACCCGCCCCGGCGGCCCCAGGTCGGGCGGGGCGCACGCCCACCCCCGCGGGCCCCCCGCCCCGCCGGCCCCCAGGCGCGCCGGGCGCACCCCCCACC
>CAYONP010000033.1:29115-42692 GCA_964405335.1 uncultured Fimbriimonadaceae bacterium | reverse complement strand
ACCGTCCCGGTCGGCACGATGTCGAGCGGGACGCACGACCAACGCGTCGGCCGACCGTCCCGGCCGGCACCATGTCGAGCGGGACGCACGACCCACGCGTCGGCCGACCGTCCCGGTCGGCACAATGTCGAGCGGGACGCTCGACCTACGCGTCGGCGGAGCTTCGCAAGATGATTGCATCAACTAGCCGCGAACGAACCAGCCAACTCAGGATACCTTTGGCGGGTGGCCTGCGTTCGCTGTCCTAGTGCGACCGCGACGTGCGGGAGGTGGTGGATGCAAGGGACCTCGGGCGGGTTGGCCGGCAAGCTGGTCGCCTACTTTGCCGACAGCAAACTGACGCCGCTGGTGATCTTCACCGCGCTGGCGCTCGGCGGCTCGGCGGTGATCAGCATCCCGCGCGAGGAAGAACCGCAGATCCTCGTCCCGATGGTCGATGTGCTGGTCAGTTTCCCCGGCGCCACACCGCGCGAGGTCGAGCAGCGCATCGCCGCGCCGATGGAACAGCTTCTGTGGGAAATCCCCGGGGTCGAGTACATCTACTCGAACGCCATGCCCGGCCAGGTGCTCACCGTCGTCCGCTTCTTTGTCGGCGAGGATGTCGAGGACAGCCTGGTCAAGCTGCAGAGCAAGCTGCAGTCGAACTTCGACCGCATCCCGCCGGGGACCATCGGCCCGCTGATCAAGCCGCGCAGCATCGACGACGTGCCGGTCCTCTCGCTCACCTTCTGGGGCGGCGGGCGCGGCTCCGACCAGCTCCGCCGCCTGGCCGCCGAGGTCGAGGACGAGCTCAAACAGGTCAGCGACGTGTCGGAGACGACGCTGATCGGCGGCGAACCGCGGCAGATCAACGTTCGGCTCGACCCCGACCGCCTGCTCGCCCACGACCTGACGCCACTCGAAGTGGCCGACCTGCTCCGCGCGGCGAACCAGCGCGTCACCGCCGGCGACCTCGACAGCGGCGGTCGCAGCCTGGTGCTCGAAGCCGGCCGGTTTCTCCACACCGCCGACGATGTGCGCAACGTCGTGCTCGGCAGCCACCAAGGCCGGCCGGTCTACCTGCGCAACGTCGCCACGGTCGACGAAGGGCCGGGCGAGCTGACCAACCTGGTCGAGTTCCGGACCGGCCCGGCCTATGGCGGCCACGGCGCCGAGCATGGCGCGCACGCGGTCACCGCCCCGGCGGTGACCCTGGCGGTCTCGAAGCGCAAGGGGACCAACGCGCACACGGTGGTCGGCAAGGTGCTGGACAAACTGGCCACGCTGCGGGTCGGCGGGCTGATCCCCGCGGAGGTCGAGGTCAGCGTCACCCGCGACTATGGCGAGACGGCCAACGAGAAGGCCAACGAGCTGCTCTTCCACATGGGCATCGCCGTCGTCTCGGTCACGCTGTTGATCGGTTTCGTCCTCGGCTGGCGCGAGTCCGGCGTGGTCGCGCTGGCCATTCCGGTCACCCTCGCGCTGACCCTGTTCGTGTTCCACTTCATCGGCTACACGCTGAACCGGATCACGCTGTTCGCGCTGATCTTCAGCATCGGCATTCTGGTCGACGACCCAATCGTCGACGTCGAGAACATCGTCCGCCACTTCCGCATGCCGAAGAACCGGCGCTGCAACCCCCTGACCGTGACCATCGAAGCGGTCAACGAGGTCCGCTCGCCGTTGATCCTGGCCACCTTCGCGGTCATGGCGGCGATTCTGCCGATGGCCTTCGTGCGCGGGCTGATGGGGCCCTACATGCGGCCCATTCCGGTCGGCGCCAGCGCGGCGATGTTCTTCAGCATGGCCGTCGCCTTCGTGGTCACGCCGTGGGCGGCCTATCGCATCCTGCGCGGGATGCACGGCCGTGAGGGCGGCCACGGGCACGAAGCCGACTCGAAGGCGACCCGCTTCTACCGCAAGTTCGCCTGGCAACTGGTCAGCAACGGCAAGGCGCGGGCGACCTTCCTGATCGGCATCGTCGGCCTACTGCTGGCGGCGGTCGCGCTGGTGCCGCTCAAGGCGGTCAAGGTCAAGATGCTGCCGTTCGACAACAAGAGCGAGTTCCAGGTGATCGTCAACCTGCCCGAGGGCGCCACGCTCGAGCGCACCACGGAGGCGACGCACGAACTCGCAGCGGCCCTGCACGAGCTGCCCGAGGTGCACGACCTGCAGCTCTACATCGGCACCGCCGGGCCGTACAACTTCAACGGCCTGGTCCGCCACTACTACCTCCGCGGCGCCGATCACGAGGCCGACATCCAGGTCAACCTGGTCGCCAAGCACCACCGCCAGCGTCAGTCGCACGACATCGCGAAGGAGGCGCGCGAGCTGCTCCGGCCGATCGCCGACCGGCTCGGCGCGCGCGTCCAGGTGGCCGAAGTACCGCCCGGCCCGCCCGTGCTGCAGACCCTGGTCGCCGAGGTCTACGGACCCGACTACGACGAGCTGATCCGGATCGGGCGACAGATCCTGCGCATCTTCGACGAGACGCCCGGCGTGGTCGACGCCGACATCTACAGCGAGGACCCGCGGCCGCGGGTCGAGTACCGCCTCGACGAGGAGCGCGCCGGCCAGCACAACGTCGCCGCGGCGACCATCGCCGCGACGCTGCAACTGGCCAGCGACGGCCTGGTCACCGGCCTGGCCCACGACGACGAGGCGCCCGAGGATGTGCCGATCGAAGTGCGCTTGAACGACACCAGCCGCCAGAGCCTGGACGACCTCGGCGCGCTTCGCGTGCGCAGCGGCGCCGGGCACGTGGTCGCCGTCGATGAGGTCACGCGGCGGGTCAACTCGACCGTCGAGCCGACCCGGTACCACAAGAACCTGCAGCCGGTGATCTACGTCACGGCCGACGTCGCCGGCGTGGTCGAGAGCCCGGTCTATGCCATCTTCCAGCTCAACCGCGCCATCGACGCGCTGGTCATGCCCGACGGCGGGCGGCTGAAACGGTACACCACGCACCAGCCGTTCGACACCACGACCTACTCGATGAAGTGGGACGGCGAGTGGCACATCACCTTCGAGGTCTTCCGCGACCTCGGCATCGCCTTCGCCGCGGTGTTGCTGATCATCTATGCACTGGTGGTCGGCTGGTTCCACAGCTTCAAAACGCCGATTGTGATCATGTCGGCCATCCCGTTCAGCCTGGTCGGCATCTTGCCGGCGCACTGGCTGGGCGGCGTCTTCTTTACCGCCACCAGCATGATCGGCTTCATCGCCGGCGCCGGCATCGTGGTCCGCAACAGCATCATCCTGGTCGACTTCATCGACCTCCGCATCGAGCAGGGCATGCCGCTCGAAGAGGCCGTGGTCGACGCCGGGGCGGTCCGCTTCCGGCCGATGATGCTGACCGCCATGGCGGTGGTCGTCGGCACGGCGATTATCCTCATGGACCCGATCTTCCAGGGCCTCGCCGTGGCGCTCATGGCCGGCGAGGTGGCCAGCCTGTTCCTCAGCCGCATGGCCGTGCCGATCCTCTACTACCTGAGCATCCGCGGCGAGCACCCGCGCGAGGGCGGCATCCCGCGCGACGAGCCCGACTGGGACGCCCTCGCCCACCGCTTCAGCCACGACTTCGACGACGTCTCGGCGGTCATCGCCCAGGACGAGCCGATCGACGAGACCTGCCCAATCGAGCCCGCAGGCGAAGCGACAATCACCCCGGATACCGAACCCGACACCGCCGACGCACAATAGCCTCAGGACCAGGACCTCGGGCGCCAACCACCCCGGGTGCAAATCGGACAGATTTGTCGTATAATCCCGCCGCGCGGGGGCCAGCCGTACCTGAACTCGGAGGGAGGACCGGTATGCTACGCTGGATGTATCTCTGTGCAAGTCTCGCGCTCGTCGTCGCGGCGACCAGTTGCGGCACCAGCGACGGCGGTGGAGGTGGCGGCGGCGGAGGTGGCGGCGGCACCGATCTCGACAGCCTGAACGTGCCCGCCGGCGAGACCCGCGCGCTGACCACCGAGCGGGTCAACGTGGCCGGCGACGTGGTCGTCGACGGCATGCTCGAGGCGGCAACAGGCGGCCGCATGGTGCTCGACGTCGAGGGCGACGTGACCATCAACGGCCGGCTGACGGCCAACGCCGGGGCGCCGGCCGATCCCGACGGCGACACGGCCATCGGCGCCGCCGGCGGCGTGGTGATCATCGCTGCCGGTGAGGTCACCTTCGGCGACGACGCGGTGGTCGAAACCGACGGCGGCGTGGTGATCACCGACAACGAGGCCCAGCTTTCCCGCACCGTTGACGAGGAAGACGCCGAGGCCAACTCGGCCGGCGGCGACCTGCCGACGCTGGTGCCGCTCGATCCCGACGACCCGGTGTTCACCCGCGGCGTGACGCCGGTCTCGTCCGGCGGTCCGAGCCGTCAGGCGCCGGTGCAGTGGTTCGTCACGGGTCAGTGGAATGTCGGCCCGGCGCCGGGGGTGATCTTCCGCATCTTCGGCCCGCCGGCCGACCTGAACCTGACCGACTGGGAGCTGAACATCGGTCAGCGGCCCGCGCCGGCGGCCAACAACGACGGTGACGACGGCGACGACGCGAACGGCGCCAACGGCAAGAACGGCTCCAATCTGAACATCTGGAACAACACCGGCCAGATCCGGATTCTCGGCACGGTGACGCTCAACCTGGCCGACGGTCAGGACGGCGCCGATGCCAGCGCGGTCTGCGCCACGGCCACCGGCGGCAGCGGCGGTAGCTCGGGCAACCTGCGCATGACCGCCGCCGGCGGGATCGACATCCAGGGCACGCTGAACATCAACCCGGGCGCCGGCGGCAAGGGCGGCGACGGTACCGCCACGGGCGTTAAGGGCGCCAGCGGCTGTCCCGGCGCCACCGGCTGCACGGCCCACGGCCGCGGCGGCAAGGGTGGCGACAACAAGAAGCGGCTGTTCGTCCGCGGCAACGTGGCCGGCGTGACCGGCATCGGCTTCGGGCTGGTCGCCGGCGGCGACGGTGGTGACGGCACCGGCAGCGGCGGCGACGGCGGCGACGGCACGGCCTGCTGCAACGGCGGGCCGGGCGGCGAGGGCGAGGGCACCGGCGGCGCCGGCGGCGAGGCCTCGTCGAACGTCGGCGGGCTGGCGGTCACCTCGGCCGGTGCCCAGGGCGGCGCCGGCGGCAGTGGCACCGGCAACGGCGGCACCGGCGGCAACGGCGGCCCGTGCAAGCTGGCCCCGGCCGGCGACGGCGGCAAGGGCGGCCAGGGCACGGCCACCGGCGGCAAGGGCGGCAACGCCGCCGCGAGCGGCGGCGGCTCGACCGCCACCGGCGGCGCGGGTGGCGACGCCACGGCGAACGCCGGCGACGGCGGCAATGGCGGCGACAGCGTGGTCGATCCCGGCTCGGCCGGCGGCACCGGCGACACCTCGGCCACCGAGGGCGCCGGCGGCACGGCGGCCAACCCCGGCGCGGCCGGCACGACCACGGCCAATCCCGGCGATGACGGCGACGACGGCGACCAACTGGCCTTCAGCCTCTGGCTGTTCGGCTTCGCCTCGCTGCCCGACGGCGCCGTGCCGCCGGGCGACTACACCGCCACGGTGACCGACCAGACCACCGACCAGGAGGTCAGTGAGCTGGGCATCGACCTGCAGCTCGGCGACGGTGGCGCGGCGCAGACCAACCAGCAGCCGATGCACAACCTCGGGCTGCAGGGGCCGGCGTCGCTCACCTTCGACGTGGCGGGGCTCAACCCGCCGTCGCCGAACCCAATCGTAGCGCTGCGCCTGGCGGCGCTGTTCGGCGAGGGTCTGAGCGAGAGCAACCCGCTGCTGATCGAGGCGCTCGACGGCAACGGTAACGTGCTGCAGTCGATCCCGTGCTCGGAGCTGCCGAACAACCTGAACCTGGTGGGCAACCCACGGACGGTCGACTTTCTGTTCGACCAGGTGGACGAAGGGGCGATCGCGGCGATCCGGATCCACACCCCGCCGCAGACCTTCGTGCCGCTGCTGTTCTGTGTCTTGCTCGATCCCTGATCGGGTCGGGCGAGGCGGTCGCACCGGGCATCGAGTAGGGCGTACGTGGTAGGGCGAACGTGGTAGGGCGCTTTCGCCGAAAGCGCCGCCGGGCAGCTCCCTTTGGCAAGGGTGCGACCGGCGGGGGGGGGGGGGGGCGGGCCCCCCCCCCCCCCCGCGCGGGGGGGGGGGGGCGGCGGGGGCGCGCGCCCCCCCCCCCCCCGCCCTCCCGCGAATGGGCTGCCGGGATCAGCCGGACCTGCGGTCGAGCAGCCGCCCGTACAGCGCCTCGGTTCGGTCAACCATGGTCGCGACATCGAACTCGCGCCGGGCCGTCGCGCGTGCCGCGGTGCCGAGCTGCTCGCGCAGTGGCGTGTCAGTGGACAGGCGGACCAGTGCCGCGGCGAGCGCGTCGCTGTTGGCCGGCGGCACGAGCAGACCGGTGCGGCCATCGTCGATCAGGTCGCGACTGCCCTCGACCCGCGTGGCGAGCACCGGCAGGTCGCCGGCCATGGCCTCCATCACCGTATACGGGCAGCCCTCGTAGAGCGACGGCAGCACGTAGGCGTCGGCGGCCTGGTACAACCGCCCGACATTTGATTGTCGTGACAACCATCGCAGCGAGCGCTCGATGCCGAGGGCCTTCGCCTGAGCCTGCAGCGCGCCCAGCAGCGGCCCGTCGCCGACCAGCACCAGCACCGCCCCGGGCCGGGCCCGCAGCACCGCCGGCCAGGCTTCGAGCAGATACCGATCGCCCTTCTGCGCCGCGCGCCGGCCGATGGTCAGGACCACGAAGTCATCGGCTCCGACGCCCATGACCGCCCGGCCGCCGGCGTCGCGCTCGGCCTCGAGGCGGGCCAAGTCGATGCCGTTCGGGATCACCGTGATGCGGTCGAGTGTCGTGACACCGAATCGCACCGCCGCCTCGCGCTCGCCCTCGCTGACGGCGATCAGGTGCGTGCCCCAGCCCGCGGCGAGACGCTCTAGGCGAATGGTCAGCGCCCGTTCCAGGCGGCCGATTTCGGGGTTGAGGAAGTGAAACGCGTTCGGCGTGTAGAGCCGCACGGGCACGTGCTCGAGCCGCGCGGCGAGCCGGCCGATGAAGCCGGCCTTGCTGCTGTGGGTGTGGACGATGTCGTACCGTCCCGCGCGGATCAGCCGGCGCAGCCAGCGCAGCGCGGCCAGGTCGGCCGGGTGCGGCTCGCGCCGCATGCCGCCCAGGTGGACGCCGGCGCCGGCGGCGCGGAAGCGTTCGAGGTCGTCGGCGAAGGTCGGGTCGCGGCGCAGGCTGACGGCGACGTCGACCGCGAACCGGTCACGGTCGGCGCGCAGGACGAGGTCGCGCAGGTGGGTCCGCGTGCCGCCCTCGGTGGCTTCGAGCAGGTGCAGGATGCGGGTCCGGCGGGTCACGCCTTGCCGCGCTTGAGCCGCTTGCGGACCATGGCCGCCACCTGGTTCAGCTCGCTGGTATGCAGCATCGAGGCGGTGGCGAAGAAGAGCCCGCCGCCGACGGCGCAGGTGACGGCGAGGTAGAGGGCGGCCAGCTTGACGCTGGTCAGGTCGAGATAACGCGGCGCGGCCAGGTGCCCGGCGTAGAGCCAGGCGCCCATGACAGCGCTGGCGACGACGGTCTTGGAGAGCAGGACCAGATGCGTGCGGAGCTCAAAGCCGGTCAGCCGGTGGCGCAACTGCCACCACATAAGGACCAGTTTGACGGCCTTGGCCACGGCATAGCCGAGCGCGATGCCGGCGGCGCCGTAGCCGAGCGCCAGTCCGGCGGCCCAGGCGATGCTGATCTGCAGGGCGCTGGCAATCAGTCCGAGGTAGAACGGCGTCTTCGCGTCGCGGTAGGCATAGAAGACCTGGATGGCAATCATCTCGAGGGCATAGAAGACCAGCCCGAGCGAGTAGATGACGAACGGCGCGGCGGTGAGCAGGACCGACTGATCGTCGAACGCGCCGCCCTTGTAGGCCAGGGTGACCAGCTCGCGCTGCAGGATGATGAAGGCCACCGAAAGCGGCAGGAAGAGGAAGACCATCAGCCGGCAGCACTCGTGGAACGACTGGGTCAACCGCGGGCGGTCGTCGGTGCTGGCCCAGTCGGCAAAGAACGGGAAGACCGCCTTGCTGAACGCATAGGGGACCACCAGCACGGGCATGAGGGCAATCTTCTTGGCGTAGTCGAGCGCGGCGACGGTGCCGGTGACCGCGACCGCCGCCTGCGAGGCCAGCCGCTGCTCCCAACCATCGCGGATCTTGGCGACGATGGTGCCGGCGAGCAGCGGGACCATCAGCCAGCCGAGTTCGCGCAGGCCGGGCGAGCGGAAATCGAAGCCCGGCCGGACCAGCTTCAGCTTGCTGCCGAGCGCCAGCAGGTGGGTGACCAGCTTGAAGATGCCGCCGAGGATGAAGCCGATGGCGTAACCGAGCGGGCCCAGCTCACTGAAGCCATAGAAGACCACCACCAGCCCGGCGACGATGCCGATCTTCTGGGTGATGTCGCCCAGCGCCGGGGTGACGAACCGCTTGTAGGCGTTGAGCAGCACATAGGTCAGTGAGCCGATGCTGGTGCAGAACAGGCCCAGCAGGCTGTAGCGCACGAGACGGACGGTGAGCTCGAACTTCTCGGGCTCCTCGGCGAAGCCCTGCAGGACGAGGTGGACCAGCGCCGGCGCCCAGACGATCGCGGCGATGGTGGTGACGATCAGGATCAGCGCGTGCAGCGTGCCGGTCAGCGAGGCCAGACGCCAGGCCGCCGCCTCGCCGTCGCGGGCGCGGGTGCGGCTGAACACCGGCAGCAGTGAGTGGCTGAGCAGCTCTTCGGGAATGAAGAAGATCAGTTGGAAGATCTTCTCCATGCCGACACAGGCGTCGCCGGCCATGCTGGTGCCGAAGAACTGCGACAGGAAACGCTTCTGGATGTAGCCGCCGATCTTGGCCAGGAAGTGGATGGCCATGATCGCCAGCGCCGCCATTCCGATGTGGCGACGGCCGCTGTCCTCGACGGCCTGGCTCTCGGGTCCGAAGGCCACCGGTGGGGCGGCTAGATCATCCGACATCAGGACCGTCCTCGGCAGCCGCTCGGGCGGCCAGCCAGTCGCGCATCCGGGCCGCGTTGCGTGCCAGGTCGAACCGCTCATCGACCACCCGCCGCGCCGCCTCGGCCAGTCGCCGGCGCAGCGGCGCATCGTGCAGCAAGCGATCGATACAGTCGGCCAGTGCCGCTGGTTCCGTCTCGGCGACGAGCAGGCCCGTCTCACCGTCGCTCACCGCGTCGGCGGCGGAGCCGGCGGTGGTGGTCACCACCGGCACGCCGACGGCCATGGCCTCGAGCAGCACGTTCGCCAGGCCGTCGCGATCGCCCCCCTCACGGCGCGACGGCAACGCCAGCAACGTCGCCCGGCCGAGCCACTCGCGCACCTCGCCGGACGACTGCCAGCCGAGCAGCTCGAGCGGCACGCCGGCCGCCTGGGCCCGCGCGGCGAGCGCTCCGCGCAACGGGCCGTCGCCGGCGATGACCAGCCGGGGCGGCGGGTCGAGGCGCGCCACCGCGTCGACCAGATCGACGAAGCCCTTCTTGGCCACCAGGCGTCCGACGGCTAGGACGAGCGGCGGCCCCGAAGGTTCCACCGCCCGGCGCGGCCACTCGCCGAGCGGCAGGCCGTGCGGCAGGTACTCGGCCCGTGCCGTCGGCCGGCGGGCGAGCAGCGCCGCCAGCGCAGCGCGGTTACAGACCGCGATGCCCGCCGCCTCGTCGAGCGCCTGGTCGCCCGCCGCCGGTTCCCCAAAGAGGTCGGCGGCATGGCCGGCCGCCGTGTAGCGCGGTCCACCGCACTGCCGGCACATCCAGGCGATCTGCAGCGGTAGGCTGCACCAGGCGGCGTGCAGCAGGTCGATACGCTCGGCCCGCAGTCGCACCGCCAGCCAGGCGGCAAAGGGCAGGTTGCGCAGCCAGGCGGCGGCCACCCGCGGCCGAGGCAGAGCCGCGAAGATCGACCGCAGCACGCGCGCCAGCCCGGCCGGCCGCGCGTGCAGCAGCGACGGCAGCGCGACGAGCAGGCCGGGCCGGTAGCGGCAGTCGCCGGCCGGCTCGCCTTCGGGCACGAGGGCGAATCGCGCCAGGTCGACACCCAGGCTCTCGAGCGCGCTCATCTCGCGCACGAGGAACGTCTCGGAGCGGTTCGGATAGGTGCCCAGCAGATACGCCACCCGCATCGCCGCTCCCCGCGCGGTGCTGGTTACGCGGTCACCGCCTCCCAGTCCTTGTGCCAGATCAGCGGGTTCTGGGTCTCATCGTCGAGCAAGTCGCCGATGGTCAGGGTAGCCAGGTAGTCATCGCTGAGGATGTTCTTCTGGCCGTTGAAGGTGCTGCCGTCGGGCATGTAGGCGCAGGTCATCGCCCGCCGCGGGCGGTTGGTCATGTTCGCGCCGGCGCCGTGGGCGGTCAGGCCGTTGTGCCAGACGGCGCCGCCGGCGCGGCAGGCGGCCGAGACGGGGGCAATCTCGCGCCACTCGGGATAGAGCCGGAACAGCTCGGCGATGTTCGTGCCGATGCCGGTGTTCTTCTCATGCACGGCGGTCTTGTGGCTGCCCGGGACATACCAGAGGGCACCGTTCTCGAGCGTGGCGTCGTCGAGCGCGACCCAGATCGAGAGCGCGTCGCGGCTGAAGAACGACCAGTAGGGGTTGTCCAGGTGCCAGGCTGTCGGATTGCCCAGCGGCGGCTTGAACAGCGCCTGGTCGTGCCACACGCGCAGGCCGTCGACGCCGGCCAGGGCGGCGCCCATCTTGCCGATCCGCGGGTCATAGACCAGCTCGCGCATGCGCGGGTTGATATCGGCCAGGCGCAAGCACTGGGTGAAGACCAGGCCGTAGTAGCTCTCCGGGTCGTCCGAGACGTTGCGCAGCGCATGCTCGCCGCTGCCGGTGGTGGTGTGCAGCCGCTGGGCGACGGCCTCCTCGGTCACTTCGCGCCAGGTCTCCAGCTCGTCGGCGGCGAGGAAATCCTCGATGATGATGAACCCGTTCTCGCGGTAGAACGCAGTCTGCTCCGCTGTGAGCGCGTCACGCATAACACTCCCCTCATGCGGTGAGGTTGGGTCCGCTTCGGCCTAGCGTCAACAACCGCCACGGCTCAGCGGCCGAAGAGCAGCAGGGCGGTGACCGGCCGACCCGGTGACAGGCCGCGCGCGAGGTAGGCGCTCTCGACCGACCGCCAGTCGCCACCGACCAGCAGCAGCGGCGCGCCGGCGCCGGTCGCGCCGGCGGTCAGGTCGCGCCAGGCGCGCGGACCGACCAGGCCGGTCAGCGGCGGTCGGCCGTCGACGCCGAGAACCCGCCAGGTGCAGCCCTCCACCGCGGCGATCGCCCGCTTCAGGTCGGCCTTGAGCAGCCGCGGCGCGGCGGCGGTGGCGACACCGAGAGTGCTCCCGTCGTGCTGCCAGGTGGCCGCCACGACGTTGGCCACCGGCGCCCACGCCTCGTCGGCACGGCTGGGTGCCAGCACGGCGATGTCCGGCTCGCCCGTCACGCGGGTGACGGTCAGGCCCAGCCGGCGGCCCAGCCACCAGCCGACCGCCTGCATCTGCAGGCCGCGCCCCTCGCGCGTGTCGCGGACAATCAGCAGTTGCGGCCGCAGCGCGCGCAGCTCGGCGGCCTGCCGGGCCAGCGCCGGCCGCCCGCGCGCATCGCGCCCACCGCCGATGCCCAGCGAGATGACACGCGTGGCGGGCAACTCACCCAGCCAGCCAGCTCGCGGCGCCGGCGCCGAGCGGCCGAGCAGCGGGATGATCGCGAGCAGCGGCAGCCAGACCAGCCGCGGCGGGCGCACCGCCGGCATCGACGCCTGGTCGGGCAGGTGGCGCAGCGAAACCAGCGCGCAGGCCGACAGCGCGGCCAGCGCGGCGACGGCCGGCAGCAGCGAGCGGTCGCCGGCGGCGAGCAGCATCGCGGCCAGCAGCCACGAGGCCTGGGCGACGGTCACCGAGCCGCGGTGCCGGCGACCCACCGGCCAGCACTCATAGAGCGGCGCCAGCGCCACGGCCACCGCCGAGGGGCAGAGCAACACCGCCGGCTCCAGCCACTTGCCCCCAACCAGCAGGCCGGCGGCGACGGCCACAGCGGCAACACTGTAGCCGGCCAGGTACCATTGGCGCAGCCAGCGGTCGCGGCCGGTGGCCGAGCGGCGCAGCGCCACCCGCGCCAGATAGCCGGCCCAGAGCGCCGCGAAGCCGGCGCCGAGCAGGCTCAGCGAGGCGCGTGGCAGGCTCCAATCAAGCAGCGCGGCCACGCGCACCGGGTGGCAGAACCAGGCCGCGGCCAGCACCAGAGCGAGCGGCATGGCCAGCGCGGCGGGTACCGGCCGCGGCGCCTCGGGCTCGGCCCGGCCCGCCTCGATCACCGCCAGCACGAGCAGTGGCACGGCAAACAGGAACGCACCGGCGAAGCCGAGCAGACCCGGCTGGTAGAGGAAGTCGAGCCCGTCGCAGAGCGCCAGATCGGCCTGCGCCAGACAGAGCCCGAGCAGCGTGCCGCTGAGCCGCCCGCGCGGGCTGAGCGCTGCCCAGAGAGTCGACCAGGCGGCGAAGACCGCCGCGCCGAGCAGCGCGAACCAGCCCGACGCCGCGATGCCGCCGATCTGCGCGGTGATCCGCAGGCCGGCCAGCACCGCCGCCGCCAGCGCCGCGATGCGGCCGGCGCCGAGCCGCTTGGCCAGCATCACCGCGATGGGCACGAGCAGCGACACGGCGAAGATCAGGGCGGCAATCACCGCGCCTGTGGCCGGGCCCGGCCGGGTGTCGTGCCAGCCGACCAGCATGGTCGCCGCGGCGCGCCAGGCCTGCAGGCCACAGACGGTCGCCAGCGCGGGCAGCAGCAGCTCCGCGCCCGTCCGCCTCATCCCGGCTGCCGCCGCGCCTTCGGCCATCTGCTCCCCTGCCACCGGTCGCCCTGGAAGTACCCGACATTACGCGCGACAAGCCCCGTTCCGCCGGGAACCCGCGGCGCCATACTCTGCATTACCCACCCGGAGCCGCCGCGATGGAGACGATCCAGGTCCGCGCCGAGTTTCACACCGCGCACCGTCAACTCGGCTACCCCGGCAAGTGCCGCCACCTCCACGGCCACACCTGGCGGGGCGAGATCACCATCGCCTGCGAGCGGTTCCCCCGCGATGACTGCGACATGAGCCTCGAGTTCGGCCTGCTCAAGCGGATCATGAAGGACCTCGACCACAAGATCCTGGTCACCGCCGACGACCCCGAGCTGCTCGACGCGGAACGGTTCGAGCAGGAGGGCGTGGTGCTCCTCGACGGCCGCGGGCCAAGTGTCGAGAACGTCGCCTGGTATGTCCACGGCAAGGTGATTGAGCTGATCCAGTCCACCTGGCCGGACCTCGGCCTGCGTTACGACATTCGGGTGACCATCGACGAGACGACCAACAACACCTTCATCGTCCAGGCCGAGGCCGTCATCTGAGCGGGGTCATACCCCGACATCACACCGCATGTTACAGACGAGGCCGATTCCGTCACCCGTCGCAGGATTCCGGGGTCTGACCCTACAGGCGTTGATGCTCGGCCCAATGACCGCCTCTCGGTGCCACTGGCGGCTTGACCGCCAGTG